>NZ_JBTNDM010000009.1:0-131833 GCF_054510995.1 Arthrobacter sorbitolis | reverse complement strand
AGCTGACCCACCCCTTGACGCATGGCCGGCGGGGCCCTTCCCCCCCAAGGTCTGCTCCCGGTCGCGGTCGGACAGGGCGCGACGCCACCCGCGCCGCGCCCTGTCCGACCCGCCCGACACCAGTTCGTGCTGCGCACCAAGGAGGCTGTGCTGTGGAAGATATTGCAGAAAAAGGGCTACAGGTGGTGGTGGGGCTCGCCGTCTTCGCCGCCATCATCGGCCTCATCATGTTGGTCGTCGACCGGGCGCCGAAAAGCGGCCGGGAGAAGGTCCAGATCGCCGGGTTCCTGGCGCCGGCCCTCGTCCTGCTCGCCGTCGGCCTCGTGTTCCCCGCGCTGCAGACCTCGTACCTCTCCCTGACGGACCGGAACGGCGACTTCGTCGGACTCGACAACTTCGTCTGGATGTTCACGCAGCCCGAGGCGCTGGTGACCCTGCGCAACACGGTCATCTGGGTCGTCCTCGTCCCGCTGCTGGCCTCCTCGATCGGCCTCGCCTACGCGGTCTTCATCGACCGTGCCCGCGGCGAGAAGGCCCTGAAGGCGCTCGTCTTCATGCCCATGGCGATCTCCTTCGTCGGTGCGGGCGTCATCTGGCGCTTCGTCTACGCCTACAAGGGCCCCGAGCAGGACCAGATCGGGCTCTTCAACCAGATCCTGGTGTGGTTCGGCCAGGAACCGAAGCAGTTCCTGCTCGATGCGCCCGAGAACACGCTGTTCCTGATCGCGGTCATGATCTGGATCCAGACCGGTTTCGCGATGGTGGTCCTGTCGGCCGCCATCAAGGGCATCCCCACGGAGATCGTCGAGGCGGCGCGGCTCGATGGTGCCAGCGCCTGGCAGCAGTTCACCAACGTCACGATCCCGACCATCAGGGGCTCCCTGATCGTCGTCGTCACCACCATCACGATCGGCACGCTGAAGGTCTTCGACATCGTCCGGACGATGACGGCGGGCCAGTACGAGACCTCGGTGGTGGCCAACGAGATGTACACCCAGGCGTTCCGGGCCGGTGAACCCGGACGGGGTGCCGCGCTGGCCCTGGTCCTGTTCCTGATGGTGCTGCCCGTGGTCGTCTACAACGCCCGGTTGCTCCGCAAGCAGAAGGAGATCCGATGAGTACCGTGCCCCTGGAGAACACCAGGCCCCTCCTGCCCGGCGCCGGGGAGGACGGCTCGCCGGAGCGCCCCGCGCTGCAGAAGCGGGTCCGGCAGCGCCTGACGTCCCGTACCGCGACAGCGGCCGCGGTCATCATCGCCGTCATCTGGACCATCCCGACCTTCGGCCTGCTCGTCTCCTCCTTCCGGCCCGAGGACAACATCAAGGGCAACGGCTGGTGGAACGTCATCACCGACCGCCAGTTCACCCTTGAGAACTACGCCGACGTCCTCAGCCCCGGCGGCAGCCAGTCCCCGAACCTGCTGTCCTACTTCGTCAACTCGCTGGCCATCGTCATCCCGGGGACGATCTTCACGCTGGTCCTCGGGTCGATGGCCGCGTACATGTTCGCCTGGGGCCGGTTCAAGGGCAAGGACAGCCTGTTCATCTTCGTGTTCGCCCTGCAGATCGTGCCCCTGCAGATGGCGCTGATCCCGCTCCTCCAGCTCTTCACGCAGGTGCTGAAGTTCGGCGATGTCCAGCTGCTGCCGAGCGGCACGTACGCGCAGCTCTGGGTGGCCCACACCATCTTCGGGCTGCCGCTGGCGATCTTCCTGCTCCACAACTTCATCGCCGAGATCCCGGGAGAGGTCATCGAGGCCGCGCGCGTCGACGGCGCGGGCCACAGCACGATCTTCTGGCGGATCATCATCCCGCTCGCCACGCCCGCCCTCGCCTCGTTCGGCATCTTCCAGTTCCTGTGGCTGTGGAACGACCTGCTGGTCGCCCTCGTCTTCTCGGGCGGCGGGGCCGACGTCGCCCCCATCACGCAGCGCCTCGCCGAGATCCAGGGCTCGAGGGGCGGCGAGTGGCAGCGGCTCACCGCCGGCGCCTTCGTCTCGATCATCGTCCCCCTCGCCGTGTTCTTCGGGCTGCAGCGCTACTTCGTCAGAGGGCTGCTGGCAGGCGGCCTGAAGGGCTGAGGCATGACGAGCATCGACGACGTCGCGGCGGCCCTCGGGGTGTCCACCGCCACGGTGTCCCGCGCCCTGCGCGGGCTGCCGGGGGTGGCCGAGGAGACCCGCGCCCGGGTCACGGCGACCGCCAAGAGCCTCGGGTACGTGCCGTCGTCGGCGGCGTCCGGACTGGCGTCGGGGCGCACCATGGCCATGGGCGTCCTCCTCCCCGCGATCGACCGGTGGTACTTCTCCGCGGTGCTCGAGGGCGTCGACCGGCAACTGCGCGCCGCCGGGTACGACCTGATCGTGTTCAGCCTCGGCGGCGACGGCGTCAACCGCGACCGTGTGTTCCACCGCTCGATCCTGCGCAAGCGCATCGACGCCCTCCTCGTCATGTGCATGCACCTGACGGCGGAGGAGCGGGAAGCGGTGCAGCAGCTCGAGTACCCGCACATCGTCGTGGGCGGCGCGGTCGAGGGCGTACGCCACGTCGGGATCGACGACGCGCAGGCGGCGCGCGACGCCGTCGAGCACCTGATCGGGCTCGGCCACACGAGGATCGCGCACATGCGCGGCGGCGGATCGTTCGACATCGACTTCGAGGTGCCCCGCATCCGTGGGCACGCGTACCAGCAGACCATGGCGGACCACGGCCTCGCCGTGCGGGAGGACTGGTCGGCGTTCGGCGACTTCAAGTTCGCCACCTCCCGTGTCGCGGCGCTGGCCCTGCTCGCCGATCCGGCGGACCGCCCGACGGCGGTGTTCTGCTCCTCCGACGAGATGGCGTTCGGCGTGCTGCGGGCGGCGGCCGAACTCGACATCGACGTGCCGGGCGCCCTGTCCGTCATCGGGATCGACGACCACGAGTTCGCCGAGCCCATGGGCCTGACGACCATCCGCCAGGACCCCTCGGACCAGGGCGCCTACGCGGCGGACCTCCTGCTGGGGGAGCTGCTGCGCAACGAGCCGGCCGAGTACCCGCCGGCCCGCCCCCACCTCCTCGTCGAACGGGCGTCGACCGGGCCGCTTCGCACCTGAGTCCCCGCGCCTAGTCCGGCTGTGCTCCTGGTCGACGCGGGGTCAGGACGCGCGGGCGAGCTGGCGGATCGGGATCCACCGCGAGGCGAGGCGCCGGTAGGAGGCGGCCGCGCCCATCATGTCGGCCTCGGCGAGGCTCTCGATGCCGAGGCGCACGTCCATGGGGGAGTCGTCCGGGAAGACCCGGTCGGCCACGGGGCCGTAGTCCACCTCGACCACGGCATCGCGCCGGAACACCTCGAGCCACTCGACGATCTCCGTGAGCTCGTCCAGCAGGTCCATCTCCGGTGCGCCGATCGCGAGCTGGGCGACCGAGCGCCTGCCGCGGTCGATGCAGTCGCCGATCCTCGCGGAGATCCGGACCGTCGAGACCCGCCCGTCGTCCTCGACGACCTCCGTCAGGTCGTCCTCGTGGATCAGGACGAACCAGGCGAACGGCACCCCCCACGTCGCGGAGCGGGTGTGCAGCTTCGCGACGGTGTCCGCGAACGTGTCAGGGTCCAGCCGCGCCTGGTGTGCCTCGCGGGCCACCTCGGGCACGAGGACGTCGATCAGGGGGCCGCGCAGGCTCTGGTCGAGCGACTCGGCGGCGAGGGTGGTGCGGACGGCCAGCTGGTTGGGGCAGTAGTAGGGCGCCGTGGTGCCGCTGAGGCCGGGGAAGTGGGTGACCCGGACGAGGTCCGCCTCGTGGTGCGGGAAGGGATCGGACACGCTGCGCAGGATCCGGCGCAGCGACTGCTCGTGCTCGAGGGTCTCGGTCAGGGTCCGCTCCCGCGCGCGCTGCTCGAGGATCACCAGCTGCTGCGCGTCGGAGAACGCGTCGAGGGGCTCGTAGACGCGGAGGTAGGAGACGTAGGGGAACGGCCTGCCACCGCCCGTCGGGCTCACGGCCCGCTGAGTTCCACGATGACGGGAGCGTGGTCGGAGGCACCCTTGCCCTTGCGCTCCTCGCGGTCCACGAACGCGTTCGTGGCACGGGCGGCGAGGGCGGGCGAGCCGAGGACGAAGTCGATGCGCATGCCCTCCTTCTTGGGGAACCTCAGCTGCGTGTAGTCCCAGTACGTGTAGAGGCCGGGCCCAGGCGTGTACGGGCGCGCGACGTCGGCGAACCCGGAGTCGAGGAACGCCTGGAACGCGGCACGCTCGGGCGGGCTCACGTGCGTGTAGCCGCCGTTGACGAACAGGTCGATGTCCCAGACGTCCTCGTCCCGGGGGGCGATGTTCCAGTCACCCATCAGGGCGATCTGCGCCTCCGGGTCCTCGTCGATCCAGCGCTGCGCGTGGCCCCTGAGGACGTCGAGCCACTCGATCTTGTACGGCATGTGCGGGTCGTCGAGCGCCCGCCCGTTCGGGACGTACAGGCTCCAGACGCGCACGCCGCCGCAGGTCGCGGCGATGGCGCGGGCCTCCTGGACCGCCTCCTTCCCGGGCTTGCCGAAGGCGGGCTGACCGGGGAAGGTGCGCTCGACGTCGTCGAGCCCCACGCGCGAGGCGATGGCGACGCCGTTCCACTGGCTCAGGCCGAAATGCGCCACCTCGAAACCGCTGTTCTCGAACAACTCCCAGGGGAAGTTGTCGTCCTTGCACTTGGTCTCCTGAATGGCCAGGACGTCGACGTCGGACCTGTTCAGCCACGCCTCGACGCGGTCGGCGCGGGCACGGAGGGAATTGACGTTCCAGGTGGCGATCTTCACGGACCCTACGTTACCAACGGCGGTGTTTACTCCCGCCACCACGAGTCGAAGATACTCACGGGCACGGTGCGCTTGTGTCGTGTGATCCAGTAGCGGTGCTCGATCGACTTCGCCGCGTCGGGGTCGACGTCGCGTCCCTCGAGGTAGTCGTCGATCTGCTCGTAGGTCAGCCCGAGCTCGTTCTCGTCGGCCCGGCCGGGCAGGTCGTCGAGCAGGTCCGCCGTCGGGATCTTCTCGTAGAGGGCCGCGGGCGCCCCGAGTTCCTTCAGCAGCGCGCGGTTCTGGCGCTTGTTGAGGCCGAACAGCGGCAGGATGTCCGCGCCGCCGTCGCCGAACTTCGTGAAGAAGCCCGTCACGGATTCCGCGCCGTGGTCCGTGCCGACCACGAGCAGGTTGTGCTGCCCGGCGACGGCGTACTGCGCCACCATGCGCGCGCGGGCCTTCGTGTTGCCCTTGGTGAAGTCGGAGATGCGCTCGCCGATGGTGTGCGCGTACTCCTCCTGGAAGCCGTCGACGGCGGGCGCCACGTTGAACACCCTCGACGTGCGCGGCTCGATGAAGGCGAGGGCCGCCTGGGCGTCCTCCTCGTCCTTCTGCACGTTGTAGGGGAGGCGCATCGCGATGAAGTCGGCGTCGATGCCCTCGGACCGCAGTTCGTCGACGGCGAGCTGGGCGAGCTTTCCGGCGAGGGTCGAGTCGAGTCCGCCGCTGATGCCGAGGACGAACCCGCGGGTTCCCGTGGACCTGACGTAGTCCTTCAGGAAGGCGACCCGGCTGCGGACCTCGGCAGCGGGGTCGATGGTGGGCTTGACGCCCATTTCCTCGATGATCTGTGCCTGGAGTTCACGCATGACCCCTAGGCTACTCCGCTTCGATTTCTACGAGGTTACGAATCCGGGTGGGTTCCAGCCCTCTGGGGGCCGCCGCGCCGGGTGCCCAGACCCGGTGGGGATGTGCCCCGGGTCTGGGCGGCCGAGCCGGGTGCGCGGACCCCTGGGACCCGGCGCGACCCTCCGACGGAGGCGGGTTACTGGCTGAACGCCGCGTCGAACGAGGTCTCGGACGGCGCGAAGTCGAAGCCCTTCAGGAAGGCGAGGGCCTCGGGTGCCCCCTGCAGGCGATCCATGCCGGCGTCCTCCCACTCCACCGAGACGGGCCCCGTGTAGCCGATGGCCGTCAGCGCCCGGAAGCTGTCCTCCCAGGGCACGTCCCCGCGCCCGGTCGAGACGAAGTCCCAGCCACGCCGCGGGTCGCCCCAGGGCAGGTGGGAGGACATGATCCCGTTGCGGCCCCCACCCATGCGCATCTTCGTGTCCTTGCAGTCCACGTGGTAGATGCGGTCCTTGAAGTCGGAGATGAAGGCCACGGGATCGATCTGCTGCCACATGAAGTGGCTCGGGTCCCAGTTGAGGCCGAACGCGGAGCGGTGGCCGATGGCCTCGAGGGTGCGCTGGGTGGACCAGTAGTCGTAGGCGATCTCGGAGGGGTGGACCTCGTGGGCGAAGCGGACGCCGCACTCGTCGAAGACGTCCAGGATGGGGTTCCAGCGGTCGGCGAAGTCCTGGTAGCCCGCCTCGATGGTGCTCGCGGGGACGGGCGGGAACATGGCGACGTACTGCCAGATCGAGGAACCGGTGAAGCCGACGACGGTGTCCACGCCGAGCTTCTTCGCGAGCCGCGCCGTCAGTTTCATCTCCTCGGCGGCGCGCCGGCGCACGCCCTCGGGGTCGCCGTCGCCCCACACCGTCGACCCGACGATCGCCTGGTGGCGGAAGTCGATCGGGTCGTCGCAGACGGCCTGGCCCTTGAGGTGGTTCGAGATGGCCCAGACCTTCAGGCCGTTGCGCTCGAGGATGTCGAGGCGGTCCTGGATGTAGGCGTCGTCGTCCCACCGCCAGGCGTCGAGGTGGTCGCCGGACACGGCGATCTCGAGGCCGTCGTAGCCCCACCGGCCGGCGAGCTCGGCGACCTTCTCGAAGGGGAGGTCGGCCCACTGGCCGGTGAACAGGGTGAAGTTGCGGGTCATGCAGGCTCCTTGGCTGGGATGGACGAGTGGGCGGGGATTGCGGGACCGACCTGCACGACGGCGCTCCGGGCCGCTGCGCTCTCCTCGACGGCGGCGAGCACGCGCTGGAGCTGCAGGCCGGCCTCGAAGGAGGGCTGCGTGGGCTCGCCCGTCCGGATGGAGGTGAGGAAGTCGCGCAGCTGGTGCGTGAACGTGTGCTCCCAGCCGATGATGTGGCCCGGCGGCCACCATGCGTCGAGGTAGGGGTGCCCCGGCTCGGTGACGAGGATGCGGCGGAAGCCCTGCTCGGTCGCCGGGCCGGTCGCCTCCATCAGCCACAGCTCGTTGAGGTTCTCCAGGTCGAAGCGGAGCGCCCCGCGCTCGCCGAAGACCTCGACCCGCAGACCGTTCTTCACCCCGGTGGCCACGCGCGAGACCTCGACGGTGGCGACGGCCCCTCCGGCGAGTTCGGCGGTGATCCAGGCGGCGTCGTCGACGGTGACCGGCTCCCGCCCGTCGGGGCCGGGCCGCTCCGCCACGAACGTGCGCAGGCGGCCCGAGACCTCGGCGACGTGCTCCCCGGTGAGGAACTGCACCTGGTCCAGGGAGTGGGAGGCGATGTCGCCGAGCGCCCCCGAACCGGCGGTCTCCCGGCGGAGCCGCCAGGTCATGGGGGATTCGGCATCGGCCAGCCAGTCCTGCAGGTAGGCGACGCGCAGCTGGCGGATGGAGCCCAGCCGTCCGTCCGCGATGAGGTCCCGGGCGTGGGCGAGGGCCGGGACGCGCCGGTAGTTGAATCCGACCATGGACTGGATGCCGTGGTCGCGTGCCCGGACTGCTGCGGAGACCATCTCGGCGCTCTCGTCGATGCTGTTCGCGAGCGGCTTCTCCACGAGGACGTGCTTGCCCGCCTTCAGCGCCTCGATGGCGATCTCGGCGTGGAGGTAGCCGGGGGTGCAGATGTCCACGATGTCGACGTCGTCCCGGTGGATCGCCTCGCGCCAGTCGGTGGAGGACTCCTCCCAGCCGTAGCGCGCGGCGGCCTCCGCGGTCCGCTCTGCGTCCCGGCCGACGATGACGCGCCGCGCGGTGGCGGGGACGTCGAAGTGGCTGCCGACCGTGCGCCAGGCGGCCGAGTGCGCCTTGCCCATGAAGGCGTAGCCGATCATGGCGACGCCGAGGGGGCGGGCCGCGGGCCCGTCCGGTACCTGACCGGCAGAAGGGGATGTCATCGTGTTCTCTCCAAGGGGGTGCGGTGGGGCGCGGCTACTCGACGGAGTGGGCCGCCTTCCAGTATGTCGGACTTCTGCCGGCCGTCGGGCAGAAGATCGTACCGGGACTGCGTGACGGCATCCCTCCACTCCGACGTGGGACCTCCCGGCGTCAGGAGTGGCTCTGCAGCGTCGAGGAGGCGCGGCGGGTCTGGCTGGGCTCCGTCCTCCGGAGGAAGGCGAGCCCGTCCCGAGCCAGGTGGTCCTGGCTCGCGGCCAGGGGGCGCCAGATCGACGCCGCGACGGCGATGCTCGCGTTGTGTGCGGTGAAGCTCTCGATGTTCACCGGCCCGCCGTAGCGCACGTCGTCGAGCGCGGCGAAGAGTGCCGGCCAGTCCGTCTGGTCCCCTCCCGGCGCCCCACGGTCGTTGCCGCACACCTGCAGGTGGACCAGGTGCGGGCCCGCGCTCCTGATGGCCTCGGCGGAGGAGCGCTCCTCGATGTTGAGGTGGTACGAGTCGAGCGCGAGGCCGACGCCGCTGCCGAGCAGCGGCCCGAGCGCGGTGAGGGCCTGGTCCACGGTGTTCAGGAAGGACGTCTCGTACCGGTTGAGCGGTTCGATGCCGAGGACCACGCCGGCGGCGACCGCATGGTCGGCGACAGGTGCGAGATTCTCCCGCAGTTCCGCGCAGGCGGCCTCGCGCTCGTCGTCGTCCATCCTCCAGACCCGGCCCGTGGCGGTGTAGAAGGGACCGCACACCGTCCCGGCCCCGATCGCCTGTGCCAGGTCGATGCAGTCCAGCAGGTAGCGCTGGGTCTCGCGGGTCGCGGCGGGGGAGGCGCCGACCAGATCCCTGCCCGGCGCCATCGCTCCGACCACCGTGGGCACCAGGCCCGTGGCGGCCAGGGCGTCGCGCACCACTCCTGCCGTGAGGTCCCCCGCGTTCTCGAGGGGGAGCTCCACGCCGTCGAACCCCAGGTCGGCGATCCTGGTGAGGAGGGGAGGCAGGCCCGCGTCCGTCAGCGGTGAGGTCCACACCCACGTGTTGATCCCGAGGGGGCGGGTTGCGCCGTCGTCCATGGTCCTGCCTCCTTCCTCGGCCGTGCGTTCCGATGCCTTCGTGCGTCAGGGGATCTGGCGTTCCTGCCACACCGTCGGGTAGCCGGGCAGGTCCTCGCCGCCGAACTTGGCGTAGTGCCCGTCGGGCATGCCCTCGTTGGCGGTCAGGAACTCGCCGCGCTGGTCCTCGGTGATGGGCGACTGGGGGAGGACCCACTCGGCCGGCACCTCCTCGCCCGCGAAGATCTTCTGCAGCGCGAGCAGCGGGGTGCGCCACTGGAAGTTCGAGTACACCGGCGCCAGGGCGTCGATGCCCGTCTCGTCCCACTTGCGCAGGAAGCTCATCTCGTCCTCGCCCGTCATGACGGGCAGGTCCGCTCCGGCGTCCTCGAAGGCCTCGATCGCGGCGACGGCGCCGTCGCCCGCGTCCATCCAGACGCCCTGCACGTCACCGGTGGCGAGTTCGTCCGAGATGATCGACTTGATCTCCACGGGGTCGGCGCCGGTGAAGTAGTCGACCGCCTCGATGCCGTTCTCCTCGAAGATGCGCTCGGCCGCCGCCCACCGCTGCTCGAGGACGTCGACCCCGGGGAGGATGCGCAGCGCCACGACCTTGTCGCCCTCCCCGAGCCGCTCGCTGAGGAACTCGGCGGTGTCGATACCCCAGGCGAAGCCGCCGATGGGGTGGATGAACGAGACGGCGCAGTCCGTCTGTACGCCGCGGTCGAATACGACCACCGGCTTGCCGGTCTCGCAGGCGCGTTCGACGGCGGGCGTCATGGCCGCCGTCGAGTTCGGGGAGATGACGAACGCGTCGCAGTTGCCCTCGGCGATGAAGTAGTCGATGTCGGCGATCTGCGTGTTGTCGTCGTCCTGCGCGTCGCGGGTCTCCATCTCCGAGATGACGCCGGCGTCCTGCAGCACCTGGAGCTGCTGGTTCATGGTGATCCAGCCGGTCTGGCGCCAGGGGTTGGAGATCGAGGCGTTGGAGAAGCAGACCTTCTGCGGCCCCTCGGCGGCGAAGGCCGCGGTGTCCGTCATCTCGCCGTCGATGTACTGCAGGTACGGCTGCGCGGGGTCACCCTCGAAGGTGGCCGAGCGCTGCCCGTCCTGCTCGTCGTAGACGGCCTGGTCGAACCACTCCGTGCCGTCCTCGGTGGGCTGCGCGGCCTCGGTGGATTCCGCGCTCGCCGTGCCCTCCGCGGCCGGTGGGTCCTCGATGGATGAATCGGTGGTGCAGGCCGTCAGGGCGAGCAGCGACGTCGCTGCGATCACCGTGACCTTGCCCAGGATGCTTCCACGCATCATGTTCCTCCCTCAGTGCCCGGTGCGGGCGTCGGTGCTGCTATCGGACGGTGTTCGTCATGGGCCTGTGTGCTCGCGCCGCGGCGCTTGCGCTGCCAGTTCCGGGACGCGGCGGCGACGGCGACGATGATGATGGCGCCCTGGACGCTGTCGCGCCAGGTCGACTCGACGCCGAGGAAGTTCAGGAGGGTGAACAGCAGTTCGAGGGCGAAGGCGCCCGCGGCGGCGGACAGGACCCAGCCGCGCCCACCGCCCAGCACCACCCCGCCCAGGACGACGGCGGTGATCGCCGTGAACTCGTAGCCCTGCCCGACGGACGGGTGGACGCCGGCGTAACCGACGAGGATCACGCCGGCCGCGGTGGCGGCGACGGAGGAGAGCATGAAGGCCCGCGTGCGGATCCACCAGACGGGCGCGCCGGTCAGGGCGGCGGCGGAGGGATTGTCCCCGACGGCCACGAGCGTGCGCCCGTAGGGCCGGCGCATGAGCCAGACGGCCGCGGCCGCGACGACGGCGAGCAGGATGACGGGGTAGGGCAGCACCTCGAGGACGGGGATGTCCTGGATGCCGCCGCGGCCGATCTGCCGGAAGCTGTCCGCCGGGTTGCCGGTGGCCGCGCCGCCCGTCCAGAACAGGACGAGGCCGAGCAGTGCCAGCATCGTCCCGAGGGTCACGATGAAGCTCGGCACCTTCAGGAGCGTCGTCACGAGGCCGTTCACCAGCCCCACGAAGGCGCCGAACACGATCATGAGGGCCAGGACCGGGAGGGTGCGCGACTCGTCCTGGCCGATCAGGTTGCCCGCGATGATGACCTGCGCGGTCACGACCGATCCCATCGACAGGTCGAACTCGCCGGAGACGATCACGAAGTACTGCCCGATCGCCGCGATGGCGATCGGGGCCGTCCGGCCGATGAAGCGGATCAGGGAGCCCGGCTCGCCGAAGGAGGGGTTCGCCGCCAGGACGGCGACGAAGAGGACGGCGACGAGGACGAAGATCGCTCCGCTCGGGGTGCGCAGGGCCCGGAGGACGCGCTCGCCACGGGGGGACCGGTTCTGCTGGAGGACCGCGCGTTCGGTGGCGACGCTCATGCCGGCACCTCGTTCCGTGCATCGGTGCCGTCCCCGCGGGTGGGCTTGTTCCCCTGCCGGGACACGCCCGGCCCCGGTGGCGGCGCGGCATCGCCCTGGCGGGACGGCCCCCGGCCGAAGCGCGCCGGCCGCTGCGCCGTCCTGCGCCGTGCGTAGACGGCCACGGCGACCACGATCACGATGCCGCGGACGACGTCCTTCAGGAACGGGTTGACCTGCAGGACGCTCATGATGTTGTCCAGCATGGCGAAGATGAGGACGCCGCCGAGCGTGCCCACGAGCGAACCCTTCCCGCCGGCGAGGAGTGTCCCGCCGAGGACGACGGCGGCGATCGACAGCAGGTCGTACCCGCCCTGGGAGCCGATGGTCGGACTGCCGACGCCGAGGCGGGCGGCCAGCAGCAGTCCGGCGAGGCCCGCCATCGTGGAGCAGATGACGTGCGCGGCGATGACCGGTGTCCGGGTCCGGACGCCGGACATCCTCGCCACCGGCGCATCACCCCCGACGGCGTACATGGCATGGCCCAGGCGCGTGGTGTTCAGCATGACCAGCACGACGGCGGCGCACGCGAGCATGATGAGGGTGGACACCGGGACGGGGCCGATCCCCGTGGCCCCGATGAGGCGGAACGCGAGGGGCGCCTGCCCCGCGCTGCCCTGGTAGGTGGAGCCGAGGTAGCCGCTCACGATCAGCCCCATGCCCAGGGTGGCGATGAAGCCGTGCACCTTCAGCCCTGCCACCACGGCTCCGTTCGCCAGACCGATCAGGGCGGACACGAGGAGCGCCACGAGCACTGCGGGCAGGATGTTCCCCGCCTGGTTCGCCATGATCCCGGCTCCGACGAGGCTCGAGAGGCTGATCACGTAGGGGACCGAGAGATCGAGGCTCCCCACGAGGATGACGAGCGTCTGGCCGATCGCGATGAAGCCGAGGATGCTCGTCCCGGTCAGGATGTCGGAGATGTTGCCGGCGCTGAAGAAGTTGCGGCCGGTGGTGCCGACGAGGACGGTGCCCGCGATGATGGTCACCAGGGCGACGAGGTAGACGATGTGCGTCGAGGTCAGGCGGTTCACGGCGACACGCCCCGGGCGCCGGTCGCCAGCTGCAGTACCTGTTCCTCCGAGGCCGTCGGCGGCATCTCACCGGCGATGAGCCCGTCCCGCATGACGATCACGCGGTCGGACATGCCGAGGACTTCGGGGAGCTCGCTCGAGACCATGAGGATGGCCTTGCCTTCCTGCGCCAGCCGGCGCATCAGCGAATAGACGGCGACCTTCGCGCCGACGTCGATCCCGCGGGTGGGTTCGTCGAGCAGCACCACCTGCGGGTCGATCGCCAGCCACTTGGCGAGGACGACCTTCTGCTGGTTCCCGCCCGAGAGGAACTGCACCTCCTGGTCGAGATCGCGGGCCACGACCTCGAGGGACGAGAAGACGCCCGGGGCCTCCCTGCGGGCGGCGGCGGTGCGGCGGGGGTACACGGAGCGCACCACGCCGAGCGCGTTGTCGAGGATCGACTGGTTGAGGCTCAGGCCCTGCGCCTTGCGGTCCTCGGTGATGAGCGCGATCCGGTGGCGGATGGCGTCCCTGGGCGAGCGCGGCCGGTAGGGCCGGTCCCCGAGCGTCATGGTCCCCCGCGTGAAGCCGGCGGCGCCGAAGACCGCCTCGACCAGCTCCGTCCGCCCCGACCCCTGCAGCCCGGCCACCCCCACGATCTCGCCGGCGCGGAGCACCAGGTCGACGCCGTCGAGCTGGTCGTTGCCGCCGCCGCTGATCCGCAGCAGCGGATCCCCCACGGTGGTGCCCGGGAGGGCCTCGGGGAAGAAGGCCGAGATGGGCCTGCCCACCATCGCGCGGACCAGGGAGGCGTCGTCGAGCCCGGACGCGGGGGACGAGGTCACGATCCGGCCGTCCTTCAGCACCGTAATCGTGTCGCAGAGGTCGAAGATCTCCTTGAGCCGGTGGGACACGTAGAGGATGGCCGTCCCGCGCCTCCGGAGCCGGTCGATGATGCCGTAGAGCAGGTCGACCTCGGGGCCCGCGAGCGCCGCGGTGGGCTCGTCCATCGAGATGATGCGGGCGTCGTAGCTCACCGCCTTGGCGATCTCGACGATCTGCTGCTGCGCGACCGAGAGCGAGCTGACCGACGCCGTCGGGCGGATGCTCGTGATGCCGAGCTCCTCCAGCAGGTCGGCGGTGGCCTGGTTCATGGCCCGGCGATCCACGAGGAGGCCCTTCCGCGGTTCCCGTCCGAGGTAGATGTTCTGGGCGACGGTGCGCTCCGGCAGCAGGTTGAACTCCTGGAACACCGTGGACAGGCCCGCCTGGTGCGCCTGCACGGGGTGGCTGAACTCGACCGGTTCGCCGTCGAGCTCGACGCGTCCGGCGTCCCGGACGTACACGCCGGCGAGGAGCTTCATGAGCGTCGACTTGCCGGCGCCGTTCTCGCCGACCAGCCCGTGGACCTCGCCCGGGAAGAGTTCGAGCGAGGCGTCCTGCAGCACGGGCACTCCGAAGAAGCTCTTCGAGAGCCCTGTCACGCGCAGGATCGGGGTCGGAGCCCCTGGGGTGTTGACTTCGTCGTCCACGCGGCCACTGTGACACGGCCCCACACTTTTGTCGAGGGACCATCAAAAGATGCCTTCCAAATGTTATCGCCGGCGGAAGGGGCCATCGGAAGTGCCGGGTGCTTTACTGAAAGGGTGCTCACGTCATCGACCCGGATGCCCGAGGGGGTCTCCACCCAGCGGCCGTCGGCCCTGGCCGCGTCCGGCGCCAGCGAGGTGTTCCAGGTGCTGCGGGACGGCCAGCCCCGCACCCGCGCGCAGCTGGCGCAGGTCACGGGGCTCGCCCGGTCCACCGTCGCCGCGAGGATCGACGCCCTGCTGTCCCTCGGGTTCGTGGCCCCCTTCGGCGGTGCCGCGTCCACGGGTGGGCGGCCCCCGTCGCTGTTCGCCCTGAACCCCGGAGCCCGCGTGGTGATCGGCGCGGACCTCGGCGCCACCCACGCGATCGTGATCCTCGCGGACCTCTCCGGGCGGGAGCTGGGGCGCGCCCAGCAGCAGATCCGGATCGGCGACGGGCCGGAGGCGGTCCTGGGCTGGCTGGCGGCCGCCATCACGGGCCTGCTGGAGCACGACGGCCGGGCGGCCGACGAGCTCGCCGCCGTCGGCATCGGCCTGCCGGGTCCGGTCGAGCACGACACCGGACGCCCCATCAATCCGCCCATCATGCCCGGCTGGGACCGGTTCGACGTGCCAGGCTTCATCCAGCGCGACTTCCCCGTCCCGGTCCTCGTGGACAACGACGTGAACATCATGGCCCTGGGCGAGCTGAACGCGAGCTGGCCCGGCGTGGCGGACCTGATGTTCATCAAGGTGGCCACCGGTATCGGGGCCGGGATCATCCTGGGCGGGGTCCTGCAGCGCGGCGCGCAGGGCACGGCCGGCGACCTGGGCCACGTCCGCGTGTCCCGCGGTGGGGAGACCATCTGCCGCTGCGGGAACGCGGGCTGCCTCGAGGCCATCGCCGGCGGGCCGGCGCTCGCCGCGGCACTCAGCGAGGCCGGCGACAGGACCCTCACGGGCAGCCAGGACGTCGTCGAACTGGTCAGGTCCGGAGACGTCCAGGCGCTGCAGGCGGTACGGCAGGCGGGGCGCGACATCGGCGACGTCCTCGCGACGTGCGTCAATCTCGTCAACCCCTCCGTGATCGTGGTCGGCGGGGCGCTCGCGCAGGCCGGCGAGCACCTCCTCGCCGGGATCCGCGAGGTCGTGTACACGCGCTCGCTCCCGCTCGCCACCGAGCACCTGCGCATCGTCCCCTCCGTCTCGGGGCAGAACGCCGGCGTCGCAGGCGCTGCCGTGCTCGCCATCTCC
This sequence comes from Arthrobacter sorbitolis, assembly GCF_054510995.1. Classification (NCBI taxonomy): domain Bacteria; kingdom Bacillati; phylum Actinomycetota; class Actinomycetes; order Micrococcales; family Micrococcaceae; genus Arthrobacter; species Arthrobacter sorbitolis. The sequence goes on along the minus strand of NZ_JBTNDM010000009.1, from coordinate 116,496 downwards.
CACGTCCTCTCGCCCGAGGCGATCGACGCGGCCAGCGCACGCCTGGCCGGCTGACCGGGGCGACCCGACCCCGCTGGGAGGAGCGGGATCCGGCGCTGGTCCCGCGGCTCGCGCACGGACGGCGTGGCCGCGGCGGGGAGTCCGTCAGCGGGCCCGGCGCGTGACAGGACGCCGCCCGCCCGTCGATAGACTGGCCGCATGACCGCCGAGACCCCCGCGCAGACCACCGACCGCACCCGGCTCCTCGAGCTCATCAGGGAACTCGCCGTCGTGCACGAGCGCGTGACCCTCTCCAGCGGCGTCGAGGCCGACTACTACATCGACCTCCGCCGCATCACGCTCCACCACGAGGCCTCCGCCCTCGTGGGCCGGGTCATGCTCCGGCTGCTCGACGACGCCGGGATCACCTTCGAGGCGGCCGGCGGCCTGACGATGGGCGCCGACCCCGTGGGCACCGCCGTCATGCACGCCGCCGCGCAGGCGGGCCGGCCGATCGACGCGTTCGTGGTGCGCAAGAGCCAGAAGACGCACGGCATGGGCCGCCAGGTCGAGGGACCGGACGTGTCGGGCCGTCGCGTCGTCGTGCTCGAGGACACCTCGACCACGGGCGGCTCCGCGCTCACCGCCGTCGAGGGCGTGCGCCGCGCCGGCGGTGCGGTCCAGGCCGTCGCGGTCATCGTGGACCGCACCACCGGGTCGAAGGAGCGCATCGAGGCCGAGGCCGGCGTGCCGTACCTCTTCGCGTTCGGCAAGGACGAGCTCGGCCTGGCCTGACCGGCGCCCGGGCGGCCGTGGGGACCGGCACGTGAAGGACGACGACGGCCGGGTCCTGCAGCGTGCGCAGGACTTCCGTGAAGCCTCCCGCCGGTCCTTCCTCCTCGGCTCCGCGGCAGCCGCCGTGGTGACCGCCGATCTCGCGTTCACGAGGGTCATCCAGTCCCAGCGGGACCAGACGCGCATCCTCCCGCTCGACGACGACGGGGCACGGGCCCGGTTCCCCGACGACCGCTGGATCCTCTTCCCCGGGTACAAGACCAGCTGGGAGGAGGGCCTCTGGATCCTCAACTCGCTGCGCCCGGTGCTCTCCAGGCGGGCGCAGCTCGCCGTGCTGGGGTATTCCAACCGTGGCCTCGACATCAACAACATCGTGGCCACCCTGAACCGCTACGTGGAGAACTTCCGCCTCGAGAAGCTCTACTTCTACGGCCACAGCTTCGGCGGCATGGTGGCCGTCGAGGTCGCCGCGCGCCTGCGCGACCGCGGGATCCCCGTGGAGCTGATCCTGCTCGACTCGTCCCCGTCCAGCCGCTACGACGTCCGGGACCAGCGCATGTTCGACGGCGTCGTGCTGCTCTACGAGGCCGGGGTGCGGGTGCCCATCAGCGTGCGCGGCACCTACGAACTGGGCGAGCGGATCGTCCACAAGAACGAGCGCACCTGGAGCCAGATCGTCGACCAGACCCTCGAGCAGCTCTCGCCGCTGGCGCCCAGCAGCGAGCTCATCCAGTCCGAGTCCTCGTACATCTACCACTTCGACGTCACCCGGTTCCGGCTGTCCCTCGGGGACACCAGGGTGGTGTTCGCGGGGAACCCGGACGACGGCGTCGTCGACTACGCGACGGCCCGCGCCGGCTGGGCGCGGGAACTGCCCGACAACGTGGTGTCCGTGGACCACGTGACGGAGGGCGCCCTGCCCGCGCACGCCAGTCCGCAGTGGAACCCCGGAATCTACCAGGGCATCGTCGCCGCGGTGCAGCGCGAGTACGTCCCCGTGCCCCGCGGCGGCGGCACGAAGCGGGCGTTCTGACCGGGCGGGCCGCCCCGCTCAGACCTGGTCGATCAGGTCCGCCACCGACGTGCAGATCTGCGCCGGCCGGAACGGGTAGGCGTTGATGTCCTCCGGCTGCGTGATGCCGCTGAGCACGAGGACCGTGTGCAGCCCCGCCTCCATGCCCGCGATGATGTCCGTGTCCATGCGGTCGCCGATCATCGCCGTCGTCTCCGAGTGCGCGTCGATCCGGTTCATGGCCGAGCGGAACATCATCGGGTTCGGCTTGCCCACGATGTACGGGTCGCGGCTCGTCGCGGCCGTGATCATCGCCGCGATGGCGCCGGTCGCCGGGAGCGGGCCCTCCTTCGACGGCCCGGTCACGTCGGGGTTCGTGGCGATGAACCGGGCGCCCTCCAGGATCAGGCGGACCGCCTTCGTGATCGCCTCGAACGAGTAGGTGCGGGTCTCGCCGAGCACCACGTAGTCCGGGTTCGTGTCGGTGAGGACGAACCCGGCCTCGTGCAGCGCCGTGGTCAGCCCGGCCTCGCCGATCACGTACGCCCTGCCTCCCGGCAGCTGGTCCTTCAGGAACTGGGCCGTCGCCAGCGCCGACGTCCAGAGGTTCTCCTCCGGGATCTCGAGCCCTGACGCCTTCAGGCGTGCGGCGAGGTCGCGCGGCGTGTAGATCGAGTTGTTGGTCAGGACGAGGAACCGCTTCGACGTCGCGACCCACCGATCGATCAGTTCGGCGGCGCCGGGAATGGCATGGTTCTCGTGCACCAGCACGCCGTCCATGTCGGTGAGCCAGCACTCGATGTGTTCGTTCTCGCGCATGGGGCGTCCTTCCGGGGGAGTTGACCGTCCGCTGCCAGTCTTCCACTTCCGGCGCCGTCTAGGCTTGAACAGTGGAACAATCCCTGCCGAACCCCCGTCCCGTCCTGCCCGCTCCCGAGGCGCCGGCGGTCGGCGTCGGGCCGTGGGAGGGCGACTGGCCGGAGGGCGAGCACTGGGACTCCGGCCTGCTGGCGGCGGGCGACACCCGGAACGTCACCGACGGGTACCGGTACTGGACGCACGAGGCCATCGTCGCGGACCTCGACGAGCGCCGGCACGGGTTCCACGTGGCGATCGAGAACTGGCAGCACGACCTGAACATCGGCTCCGTCGTGCGCACCGCCAACGCCTTCCTCGCCAAGGAGGTGCACATCATCGGACGACGGCGGTGGAACCGGCGCGGCGCGATGGTCACCGACCGCTACCAGCACGTACGCCACCACCCCACGGTGGCCGACTTCACGGCCTGGGCGGAAGCAGAGGGGCTCACGGTGATCGGGATCGACAACTTCCCGGACTCGGTGCCGCTGGAGACCTACGACCTGCCGGAGCACTGCGTGTTCGTCTTCGGCCAGGAGGGCCCCGGCCTCACCCCCGAGGTGCACGAGGCGGCCGAGGCCACGCTCTCGATCGCCCAGTTCGGGTCCACGCGCTCCATCAACGCCTCGGCGGCCGCGGCGATCGCCATGCACGGCTGGGTGCGCCGGCACGTGTTCGGCCAGCACGTCTGACCAGGTCCGCCGCCGCCGTCATCCGGGCGGCTCCTCCTGCGACCGGCAGGTCCGCTCGCTAGGATGAAACCAGCACGTCCCACCACTAAGGAGTCCGTATGCCTATCGCAACCCCTGATGTCTACGCCGAGATGATCGACCGAGCGAAGGCGGGCGGCTTCGCGTTCCCGGCCGTGAACGTGACGTCCTCCCAGACCCTCAACGCGGCGATGCGCGGGTTCGCCGAGGCAGGCTCCGACGGCATCGTGCAGGTCTCCACGGGCGGCGCCGCCTACTGGTCGGGCGCGAGCGTCAAGGACATGGTTGCCGGGTCGCTCGGTTTCGCGGCCTTCGCCAAGGAGGTGGCCAGGAAGTACGACGTCAACATCGCCCTGCACACCGACCACTGCCCCAAGGACAAGCTCGACGACTTCGTCCTGCCGCTGCTGGCCGCATCGGAGGACGCCGTGAAGAACGGCCGCGACCCCGTCTTCAACTCGCACATGTGGGACGGCTCCGCGGAGACCCTGGAGGAGAACCTGCGGATCGCCCGCGAGATCCTGCCCCGCGCCGCCGCGGCGAAGATCATCCTCGAGGTCGAGATCGGCACCGTGGGCGGCGAGGAGGACGGCGTCGAGAACGCCATCAACGACAAGCTGTACACCACGGTGGACGACGCCCTGGCGACCATCGACGCCCTCGGCGCCGGCGAGCACGGCCGCTACATCACGGCCCTGACCTTCGGCAACGTCCACGGCGTGTACAAGCCCGGCGGCGTGAAGCTCCGTCCCGAGATCCTCAAGGAGATCCAGGACCAGGTGGGCCGGAAGATCGGCAAGGACAAGCCGTTCGACCTCGTGTTCCACGGCGGGTCCGGCTCCTCGGAGCAGGAGATCGCCGACGCCGTCTCCTACGGGGTCATCAAGATGAACATCGACACCGACACCCAGTACGCATTCACGCGCCCCGTCGCGGACCACATGCTGAAGAACTACGACGGCGTCCTGAAGATCGACGGCGAGGTCGGCAACAAGAAGACCTACGACCCCCGCGTGTGGGGCGCCTCCGCCGAGGCCGGCCTCGCCGCCCGGGTGGTCGAGGCCGCGGCGTCCCTCGGGTCCGCCGGGAAGAAGCTGTAGCCGTGTCCGACGAGTTCCGCAAGAACCTGATGGGCCCCGAGCCCACCCTCCTGCCCGAGGAGCCCGACGTCGTCGGGCGCCTCGCGGCGGGCGACGAGGCCGTCGATCTCGCGGCGAAGCACCCGACGTCGTCGCTCGTCTGGGCGATCCTCGCGGACGAGGCCTACGCCGAGGGGCGGACCATCGAGTCCTACGCCTACGCCCGCACCGGCTACCACCGCGGCCTGGACTCCCTCCGGCGCAGCGGCTGGCGCGGCGCCGGACCGATCCCGTACTCCCACGAGCCCAACCGCGGGTTCCTCCGCGCGCTCTACGCGCTGGGGAGGGCCGCGGCGTCCATCGGCGAGATCGAGGAGGCCGAGCGGATCGCGGTGTTCCTCAGGGAGTCCGACCCCGAGGCGAGCGCACAGCTCGCGGGCTGACCGGCCCCGACCGATCCCGGCTCCGGGGGAGCGGCAAGAACGGGTCCCGCTGCGGCGGGCCCGTTCTTCCTGTTTCCCGGTCACTGCGTCGCGTCGTCGGGCGGCTCCCGCCTGTCCGTTCCCGCCCGGCGCGCGTAGCGACGGTGCGCACGGTACTCGATGGTGCTGGTGATTAACGAGTAGTCCTCCTCCTTGTGCCGCTGTTACCAGCGCGACCAGAGTTAAAGGCTCCACAGACCGTGGTGAGGCGAATGGAAGTGGGGCTGAGATGGCCACGAGCGCGAGTACGGGTCAGTTGTTCACGGTGGCGGAGGTGGCCGCCATGATGCGGGTCTCGAAGATGACCGTCTACCGGATGGTGCAGTCGGGCACCATCCACAGCATCCGGTTCGGCCGGTCCTACCGGGTGCCGCAGAGCGCGGTACGGGACTACATCGACGCGGCGAACCCGGGGTCCGACTACACGATCTGATCGCTGCACGGCGCGTCGCGGACGTCCCCGCGGCAGGCGCGCAGGACGGCGCAGCAGGGCAGGTCACGAGTCGTGGCCGTGCCGGACCGAGATGCACCCCTCTATCGACATCGTTGTGAAAGGTGTCGATTAACGATAGCTTCGTACTGACAATCAGTAGAAGGAGCTGTCATGGGAAAACTCACCGTCCTCGCGCTGCGCATCGTGCTGTGCATGATGTTCGCCGGGTCCGTCGTCATCCAGGCGGTCATGGTGCCGTTGCTGGGCCTCGACCTGGAGCAGGCGGACCCCGACGTGGCGCTGATCCGGACGCCGCTCGTGGTGCTCACCGTGCTGGTGATCCTCGCCCTGCAGGTGGCGATGGTCTGCGTCTGGGGGCTCCTGACCATGGTGCGGCGGGAGACCGTGTTCTCGGGCGGGGCCTTCCGGCTGGTGAACGTGGTGATCGGGGCGTTCGCGGCGGCCAGCCTGCTGACCTTCGGGCTCGGCGTCGCGCTCGCACCCGGTGAGGCCGTGGCACCCGGGGTCGTCCTGCTCATCGGCGGAGTGGCCGTGTCGATCGCAGCCGTGGCGCTGATCGTGCTCGTCCTCCGGGCGCTGCTGGCGCAGGCGGTGGACCGGGACGCCGAGGCCCGCCAGCTGCGCACCGAACTGGACGAGGTGATCTGATGCCGATCGTGGTGCGTATCGACGTCGAACTCGCGAAGCGGAAGATGAGCGTGGGCGAATTCGCGGAGCGCGTGGGCCTGACGCCCGCCAACGTGGCCGTCCTGAAGAACGGGCGGGCCAAGGCCGTCCGCTTCAGCACCCTCGAGGCCATGTGCCGGGTGCTCGGCTGCCAGCCCGGGGACCTCCTGGAGTGGACCGACGACGCCGCGGACGGTGCCGCGGACGATGCCGCGGACGATGCTCCGGACGAGAGCGGGGATCACGCCGGCACCGACAGCAGGGCCGCCCTCCGTGTGGAGGGCGCATGAAGGGCATGTCCCGGTTCTTCCCGGCGGCACCCGGGCCCGGTGCCGCCGGCGACGCGGGCCTCCTCGGACCCGACTCGACCGCCTGGTGGATCGCCCGCGAGCGGCTGATCGTCGCCGGCGGGCCGGCGGCGCTCCTGCTGCAGGTGGCGCATCCGCTGGTGGCCGAGGGGGTGCGCGCCCACAGCGGGTTCGCGGGCGATCCGCTGCAGCGGCTGCGCGGGACCCTCGACGCCGTCCTCACCGTCACGTTCGGCGACCGGGCGCAGGTGCGCGCCGCCGCCGGGCACGTGGCCCGCAGGCACCGGCCCGTCCGCGGCACCCTCCCTGTCCGCGGCGGGTCGATCCCGGTCGGGACGCCCTACAGCGCGACCGATCCGGATCTGGCCCTCTGGGTGTTCTCGACGCTCGTGTGGACCGCCCTGGAGGTGACCGATGCCTTCCACCGGCCGGTCCCTGCGGCGGAGCGGGAGGCGTACTACCGGGACATGCGGCAGCTCGCGCATGTCTTCGGCGTCCCGGACGCGCTCCTGCCGCCGGACTACGCGGGGCTCGACCGGTACCTGGCGGAGCAGGTCCGCACCACGCTCGACGTCGGGGCGGCGGGGAGGCAGATCGCCCGGCAGGTCCTCGCGCCCGAGCCGCCGATCGTACCGTGGCCACTCCGCCGCGTCCCCTCCGTCCTGGCCGCGGGCGTGCTGCCGGCCGTCCTGCGGGATGCCTACGCGCTCCCGTGGCGACGGCGTGAACGCGTGGTGTTCGCCGTCGCCCGCCGGGCCGCCCGGCTCGCCGTCCCCCTGCTGCCGGCGAGGATCCGGTACTGGCCGCACTACCGCGTCGCGAGGGACCGGGTGGCCGGCGGCCGGGTGGACCGCTGAGGTCGGGCGGCCGGCCGGGCGGCGTAGCCTCCGACGGCCGGGCAGGCACTCGGTCTGTCGGGCGGCCGATCGGTCGGGCGATCGGTGGGGCGGTCAGCCCGGACGGCGGATCGTCGTCGTCACCGACACCAGCTGCGGGCGCGGAGGGGCGGAACTGAAGCCGAACCGGACCGGCGGGAGCACCGGCGCCAGGGTGCCGAGATCGGCGCCGCGCCAGGTCGCCGTCGCGCCGGAGATGGCCCGCGCCGACGTGACGCCGTAGTACTCGGTACGTCCCTGCCCGGCGGACCCGGCCGTCGCGACGCCCTTCACGAGCCGTGACGCGACCGGGTTGATCAGCGCGAGCCAGCGGGGATGTGTGGCCAGGCGCTTCGGGACGAGGCCCAGGAACCGCCCGAGGACCGTGGCGCCCCCGATCCCGGCACGGAGCTGCAGGTCCCCGGCGTCGACGACGAGCCGGTCGCTCGTGAGCGTCGAGGTGACGGGCGTGAGCACGACGTCGTCGAACGCGTAGGTGGCCTGCACGTAGTCGGAGATCTCCCTGCCGGGCGCGAGCAGCGTCCGCCGGCCGGAGGCGTCCTCGAGCATGACGTCCGTGAACGCCCCGAACGGCGAGGCGGCCCACCGGCCGACCACCAGGCGGGTCCCCGAGGTGGTGCCGATGCCGGCGATGTGTCCTTCGAAGCGGTCCATCCCCCCATTCTGCATGCGGAGCCTCAGGCCCCACCACGGGCGCCGCACACGCTCCGCCCGGAGCGCCCCGGCCCCGCGGTCGCCATCCGCGGCTTTTTGCGGCGCCTCCCGGGCGGCTCGGCTAAACTCGGACGGTAAGAGCCCCAGTGGTCGCACGACGTGCGGCCGGTTGGGGCGTTCTGATGCACGGCGTCCTTACCGCGGTTGCGCGGCGGGAACCCGTGCCGAATGGGGGAGGATCCCATGCCAGCAATCGTGATCGTCGGAGCTCAATGGGGCGACGAGGGCAAGGGCAAGGCCACGGACCTGCTGGGCGGCCGGGTCGACTACGTCGTGAAGCCGAACGGCGGGAACAACGCCGGGCACACCGTGGTCGTCAACGGCGAGAAGTACGAGCTGAAGCTCCTTCCCGCCGGCATCCTCAGCCCCAACGCCGTCCCGATCATCGGCAACGGGTGCGTCATCAACCTCGAGGCGCTCTTCGAGGAGATCGACGGACTCGAGGCCCGCGGCGCGGACACCTCGAAGCTGCGCGTGTCGGCGAACGCCCACCTCGTCGCGCCCTACCACCAGGTGCTCGACAAGGTCACCGAGCGTTTCCTCGGCAAGCGCGCCATCGGCACCACCGGCCGGGGCATCGGTCCCGCCTACATGGACAAGGTGGCCCGCCTCGGCCTGCGCGTCCAGGACGTGTTCGACGAGTCGATCCTGCGCCAGAAGGTGGAGGGCTCCCTCAAGCAGAAGAACGAGCTGCTGGTGAAGGTCTACAACCGGCGCGACGTCGAGGTCGAGGAGGTCGTGGAGTACTTCCTGTCCTTCGCGGAGCGGCTCAAGCCCCTCGTCATCGACTCCACCTTCGTGCTCAACGAGGCGCTCGATGCCGGCAAGGTGGTCCTCATGGAGGGCGGCCAGGCCACGTTCCTCGACGTGGACCACGGCACCTACCCGTTCGTGACGTCGTCGAACCCCACCGCGGGCGGCGCGTGCGTGGGCTCGGGCATCGGGCCCACCCGCATCTCCCGTTCGATCGGCATCATCAAGGCGTACACCACGCGCGTGGGTGCAGGTCCCTTCCCCACGGAACTGTTCGACGACATGGGCATGTACCTGCAGACCAAGGGCGGTGAGTTCGGCGTCAACACGGGCCGTCCGCGCCGCTGCGGCTGGTACGACGCCGTCCTGGCGCGCCACGCCTCGCGCGTCAACGGGTTCACCGACTACTTCGTGACCAAGCTCGACGTCCTGACGGGCATCGAGAGCATCCCCGTGTGCGTCGCGTACGACGTCGACGGCGTGCGGCACGACGAGATGCCCATGACGCAGACCGAGTTCCATCACGCCAAGCCGATCTTCGAGCACTTCGACGGCTGGACCGAGGACATCACGGGGGCCCGGACCATCGAGGACCTGCCGGACAACGCGCAGACCTACGTGCGGGCGCTCGAGAAGCTCTCCGGCACCCGCTTCTCCGCCATCGGTGTCGGCCCGGACCGCGACCAGACCATCGTGGTGAACGACCTCATCGGCGGCTGACACCGCCCGCGACGACGGCCCCCGGATCCGGATCCGGGGGCCGTCGCCGTGTCGGAGCCGGGGTCCCGGCCCGGCGGCCGTCCTACAGATTGACCGTGATGTCGGCGCCCTCGCGGAGCTCCCCGATCAGGGACTGTGCCGCCTCGGAGGTCTTCTCGCCCGCTAGCTGCTCCTCGATCTGCGGGCGCACCTCCTCGAGCGGAGGGATCGGCGTCGCGGTCTCGCCGCTGGCCGCCTGCTGGGCGACGGCGGCGTCGTACGTCTCCTGGATCTCCTGATCCGTGGGCTTCGTGTCGCCGGCCTCCTCGGCCAGCAGCGCGTCGAGCTTCACCTGGTTGTCCAGCTGGGTGTCGAACGCGGCATCGTCGAGGCCCTGCTCGGCGAAGGCTGCCCGCAGCTCCTCCTCCGAGCCCAGCTGGCTCGACGCGAGGAGCGTGTCGATCGCGGCGGTCCTGGCTTCCGCCGTCGCCTCGATGCCGCGCTTGTCCGCTTCCTGGCGCAGCAGCTCGCTGCTGACGAGGTTGTCCGCCACGGTCGTCCTCAACTGGTCCTGGTCGACCTCCTCACCGCCGGCCGCGGCCTGCGACGCCGCCTGCTGGAACTGCCCCTCATAGGCCGTGGTGAAGTCCTCCCGGCCGATGTCCGTGCCGTTCACGACGGCGACGACCTCGGGGATGCCCTCGAGATCCGGTGCGGGCTGCGCTGCCTCCTCCGGAGCGGCCGACTCGACCGACGCCTCGCTCGACGCGGCCGAGCCCTCCGGATCCCCGCCCTGGGCGCTGCAGCCGCCGAGGACCGCGATCGAGCCGATGAAGGCGGCAGCCAGCAGGCGCCGTCCCTGGATAGTTCGAGTGATGGTCATGCGGACCCGTCCTTGCGTTGCGTGCGATGGTCAGCCTGCGACTGTAGCATCGCGACCTGCCCGTGCACCGACCGCGCCCTTGGTGCGAGCTGGACGCCCGCGGCCACCGAAGGGGGGGCTTCACCAGCCCCAGGTGCCCGCGCCGCCCTTGAACGGTCCGACGATCGCCGCCGTGATCCAGCCGCCGTAGAAATCGCCCTCCTGCGCCTGCACCGTCTCGCCGGCCACGGTGCAGCTGTCCATCTGCGACGGGTAGATGGCGGCGCGGGTCGCCAGCTCCTCGTAGCCGCGCACGGGCGAGGGGTAGGTCCAGGCGCCGCGCGGACTGCGCGCTGACCCGGCCACGACGTCGAAGTAGCTCGCCGCCCCCTTGAACTCGCAGTGCGTGGTGCCCTCCACCGGGACCAGGACGCCCGGGGCGAAATCAGGGATCGGCAGGTAGTAGACCGGCGGGTGGCTCGTCTCGAGCACCCGTACCGCATCGCCCGTGGTGGCGATCAGCCGTCCGCCGAACCGCACCTCGATCGTCGCCGCCGTCCGCTCCACCCTCGGCGGCCTCGGGTAGTCCCACACGGACTCCTGGCCGGGCCCGGGCGGGGTCCGCTTGCGCTGCATCGGGTTCCTCATGGGGAGAAGGCTACTCCGGCAGGCCGTCCGGGGAGTCTGTACGCTGGTCGAAAGGCACGGCACACACGTGAGGGCGGGAACATGTTGGTCAGCGTTGGGCAGTTCCGGCCGGGTGGGGACACCCCGGCGAATCTGGCGGTCATGCGGGAGCTCGCGGCCGAGGCCTCCTCCCAGGGGTCGGAGCTGATCGTCTTCCCCGAGGAGTCCATGTTCTCGATCGGCGCGGTCGAGGGCCCGCTCCAGCAGGCGGTCGAGGCCAACTGGACCTCGTTCGTGCAGCAGCTGTCCTTCATCGCCGCCGAGCACTCCCTCGGGATCGTCGCCGGCGGCTACGAGCCCAGCGGCGAGGAGCGGCCCTTCAACACCCTCGTCCTCATCGACGCGACGGGCCGGATCGTCGACACCTACCGCAAGCTGCACCTCTACGACGCCTTCAGCTACCAGGAGTCCACGCGCATCAAGCCGGGCGACGGCGGCATCACGGTCGCCCAGCTCGGCGACGTCCGGGTGGGCCTCCTGACGTGCTACGACATCCGGTTCCCCGAGCAGGCGCGCGCCCTCGCCGACGCCGGGGCCGACCTCCTCTGCGTGCCGGCGGCCTGGTTCAAGGGCGAGCACAAGATCGAGCACTGGGAGACGCTGCTCAAGGCCCGGGCCATCGAGAACACGCTCTGGGTGGCGGCCGCCGGCACGTCCAGCGGCCACACGATCGGCCACTCCGCCATCATCGATCCCATGGGGGTGCCGCAGGTCCACCTCGAGGACGAGGAGCGCGGCGTCGTCACCACCGAGGTCTCACGCCGCAGGGTCGACGACGTCCGTGAGTTCCTGCCGGTGCTGCGGAACCGGCGCTTCGGCGAGAACAACACCATTGTCGACTCCCACTGACGCGGCGGGCTCCGCGGCGACCGGTTCCGCGGAGCGGCGCATCCGGTCGGCGGACCCCGTCCGTGCCGCGAACATCCGCGACGTCGCACGCAGGGCGGGGGTCTCCCACCAGACCGTCTCCCGCGTGATCAACGGGCATCCGAGCCTCCGGGCCGAGACCCGCGACCGCGTGCTGGCGGCCATGGACGAGCTCAGCTTCCGCCCCAACCGGGCCGCCCGCGCGCTCGTCACCAGCCGGTCCACCACCATCGGCGTGCTCGTGAGCAAGGGCTTCGAGTACGGGCCGGCCGCGAGCCTGCACGCCATCGACAGCGCCGCGCGCGAGGCGGGGTACGCCGTCGACGTCGCGCACCTCGACGACGCGGAGGCCGGCTCCATCCGCGCGGCCCTCGACCGGCTCCTGGCCCACAACGTGGACGGGCTGATCATCCTGGCGCCGCAGACGCAGACGCTCACGGAGATCGAGCGCCTGTCCATCACGCTGCCGTTCGTGACGGTCCACTCCGCGCGGGCGCACGACGACCATCGGCTCTCCGTCGACCAGTCGGGCGGGGCCGCGCTCGCGACCCGCCACCTCCTGCAGCTCGGGCACCGGCGGATCGTGCACATCGCCGGCCCCGACGGCTGGTTCGAGACCGAGGCGCGCGTGCGGGGGTACCGGGGCGAGATGGAGGCCTGGGGGTCGAAGGCGGAGGTGCTGCTGTCGGGGGACTGGACGGCCGAGTCGGGCTACCGCGCGGGGCTCGTCCTGCTGGGGGATCCGGGTGTCACCGCGATCTTCTCGTCGAACGACCAGATGGCACTCGGGCTGCTCCACGCGTTCCGCGAGCACGGACGGCGTGTGCCGGAGGACGTCAGCGTGGTGGGCTTCGACGACGTCCCGGAGGCCGCCCACTACTGGCCGCCCCTGACCACGGTCCGGCAGGACTTCCCGGAACTGGGCCGGCGCTGCGTGGCGCGGCTGCTGGGCCTCATCGGCGAGGACGGAACCGGAGCAGGCGTCCGCGCGGCCGCCGGTGCCGTACCCGACGTCGTCCCGGAGCTCGTGATCCGCTCCTCGACGGCGCCCGCGACACCCCGCGAGCGGTTCCTCCCGCCGGATCGTTGACACGCCCCACCTCCGCACCCCACACTGGGATCCGCGAATGTGAACGGTCACATACCGCGACGACGATCCACCAGAGCACTGCTTCGCGGTCTCGAGAAGAACGAAGAGGTCCTTCCCTTGAGTGACTCCACCCCGGGCGCATCCGGAACGTCCGCCGACGCCCGCCGGCCCACCTACGTCATCGGCGTCGACTACGGGACCCTGTCGGGGCGCGCCGTCGTGGTCCGCGTCTCCGACGGGGCCGAACTCGGCGCCGCCACGCTCGAGTACCCGCACGCCGTCATGGACTCGGTGCTCGCGGCCACGGGTGAGCAGCTCCCACCCGAGTGGGCCCTGCAGGTGCCCTCCGACTACGTCGACGTCCTCCGCGACGCCGTTCCGGCCGCCGTGCGGGAAGCCGGCATCGACCCGCAGGACGTCATCGGCATCGCCACCGACTTCACGGCCTGCACCATGGTGCCCACCCTCGCCGACGGGACGCCCCTCAACGAGGTGCCGGGCTACGAGGGCCGCCCGCACGCGTACGTGAAGCTGTGGAAGCACCACGCCGCGCAGGGCCAGGCCAACCGTATCAACGAGCTCGCCGCCCGGCGCGGCGAGGCGTGGCTGCCCCGCTACGGCGGACTGATCTCGAGCGAGTGGGAGTTCGCCAAGGGACTCCAGCTGCTCGAGGAGGACCGCGAGCTGTACGACGTCATGGAGCACTGGGTCGAGGCCGCCGACTGGATCGTGTGGCAGCTCACCGGGGAGTACGTCCGGAACGCCTGCACCGCCGGGTACAAGGGCATCTACCAGGACGGCGCCTACCCGTCCGAGGACTTCCTCGCCGCCCTCAACCCCGATTTCGCCGGGTTCGCCCGCGAGAAGGTGGAGCACACCATCGGCGCCCTCGCGTCGCGGGCGGGGACCCTCTCCGAGGAGGCCGCGGGGTGGACCGGACTGCCGGCGGGCATCGCCGTCGCCGTCGGGAACGTCGACGCCCACGTCACCGCGCCTGCCGCCCGTGCCACGGACCCCGGCCAGATGGTCGCGATCATGGGCACCTCGACCTGCCACGTCATGAACTCCGACCGCCTGGGCGAGGTGCCCGGCATGTGCGGCGTGGTGGACGGCGGCATCGTCGAGGGCTTCTACGGCTACGAGGCCGGCCAGTCCGGCGTCGGCGACATCTTCGCGTGGTTCGTCGCGAACCAGGTGCCCGGGGAGATCCGCGACGCCGCAGCGGCACAGGGCCGGAGCGTGCACGATTACCTGACCGAGCAGGCCCAGGCCGAGCCCGTCGGAGCGCACGGCCTCGTGGCCCTCGACTGGCACTCCGGCAACCGCTCCGTGCTCGTGGACCACGAGCTCTCCGGCATCGTCGTGGGCCTGACGCTCGCCACGAAGCCGCACGAGGTCTACCGCGCCCTGCTGGAATCGACCGCGTTCGGCACCCGCACGATCGTCGAGACCTTCAACGCCTCGGACGTGCCCGTGACCGAGTTCGTCGCGGCGGGCGGCCTCATCCGCAACCCGTTCCTCCTTCAGGTGTATGCGGACGTGCTCGACATGCCCATCTCCGTGATCGGCAGCGCGCAGGGGCCGGCGCTCGGCTCGGCCATCCACGCCGCCGTCGCCGCGGGTGCCTACGAGGACATCCACGCCGCCGCCGCGGCGATGGGCCACCTCGACCGCGCCGCCTACACGCCCGACCCGGAGCGTGCCGCCGCCTACGACGCCCTGTACCGCGAATACACCGAACTGCACGACTACTTCGGGCGCGGCGGCAACGACGTCATGCACCGGCTGAAGGCGCTCCGGCGCTCGGCCCGCACGCAGCAGGCCGTGACCGCATGAGCACGTTCGATCCCGCGGTCGAGGCCGCCATCACCACCGTCCGCCAGGACGTCGCGACACTGCACGCCGAACTCGTGCGCTACGGGCTCGTGGTCTGGACGGGCGGCAACGTCTCCGGCCGGGTGCCCGGCGCGGACCTGTTCGTCATCAAGCCCTCCGGCGTCGGCTACGACGAGCTGACGCCCGACAACCAGATCCTCTGCGACCTCGACGGCAACGTCGTCGAGGGCACCCCGGGATCGGAGCGGTCGCCGTCGAGCGACACGGCCGCGCACGCCTACGTCTACCGCCACATGCCCGACGTCGGGGGCGTGGTGCACACGCACTCCACCTACGCCGTGGCCTGGGCGGCACGCGGCGAGCCGATCCCGTGCGTCCTCACCGCCATGGCGGACGAGTTCGGCGGCGACATCCCCGTGGGACCCTTCGCCGTCATCGGTGACGACTCGATCGGCCGCGGCATCGTCGACACGCTCACCGGCCACCGCTCCCGCGGCGTGCTCATGAAGAGCCACGGGCCGTTCACCATCGGCAGGGACGCGAAGGACGCCGTCAAGGCCGCCGTGATGCTCGAGGACGTGGCGCGCACCGTCCACATCTCCCGTCAGCTCGGGGCGCCCCTGCCCATCGAGCCCGAGCACGTCGACTCCCTTTTCGACCGGTACCAGAACGTGTACGGTCAGTCCTCGACCCCAGGAGCCCCTGCATGAGCCCCCTCAGCACCACCCTCGACGCCTACGAAGTCTGGTTCCTCACCGGCAGCCAGGACCTCTACGGCGAGGAGACCCTGCAGCAGGTCGCGGAGCAGTCCCAGGAGATCGTCCGGATGCTCGGCGACTCCGGCCTGCCCGTGAAGGTGGTCTGGAAGCCGACGCTGAAGGACTCCGCCTCGATCCGGCGCATGGCGCTCGAGGTCAACGCCACCGACGCCGCGATCGGCGTGATCGCCTGGATGCACACCTTCAGCCCGGCGAAGATGTGGATCGCGGGCCTCGACGCCCTCCGCAAGCCGCTGCTGCACCTGCACACCCAGATCAACGTGGCGCTGCCGTGGGGCGAGATCGACTTCGACTTCATGAACCTCAACCAGGCCGCCCACGGCGACCGCGAGTTCGGGTACATCCAGACGCGCCTCGGCGTGCCGCGGAAGACCGTCGTCGGGCACGTCTCCGATCCGGGCGTCTGCGCGAAGGTCGCGACCTGGCAGCGGGCCTCCGCAGGCTGGGCCGCCGTCCACGAGCTGAAGGTCGCCCGGTTCGGCGACAACATGCGCAACGTCGCCGTGACGGAGGGGGACAAGACGGAGGCCGAGCTGCGCTTCGGCGTCTCGATCAACACGTGGGGCGTCAACGACCTCGTTGCGGCCGTCGACGCCCAGTCCGAGGACGACGTCGACGCCCTCGTGGCCGAGTACGAGGAGGCCTACGACGTCGTCCCCGAGCTGCGCCGCGGCGGGGAGCGCCACGAGTCGCTGCGCTACGGGGCGCGCCAGGAACTCGGGCTGCTGTCCTTCCTCGAGGACGGCGGCTTCGGCGCCTTCACCACCAACTTCGAGGACCTCGGCGGGCTCCGGCAGCTGCCGGGTCTCGCCGTGCAGCGGCTCATGGCCCGCGGCTACGGCTTCGGCGCCGAGGGCGACTGGAAGACCGCGGTCCTCGTCCGGGCGGCGAAGGTCATGGGCGCGGGGCTGCCGGGAGGGGCGTCCCTCATGGAGGACTACACGTACCACCTCGTGCCCGGGGAGGAGAAGATCCTCGGGGCGCACATGCTCGAGATCTGCCCCACCCTGACCACCTCGAAGCCCTCCCTCGAAGTGCACGCGCTCGGCATCGGCGGCAGGGAGGACCCCGTCCGCCTCGTGTTCGACACGGACGCCGGTCCCGGCGTCGTCGTCGCGATGTCGGACATGCGGGACCGCTTCCGCCTCACGGCGAACGCCGTCGAGGTCGTCCCGCCGGACGCCCCGCTGCCCCACCTGCCGGTCGCGCGCGCGGTGTGGAAGCCGGAGCCCAGCCTCGAGACGTCGGCAGCGGCCTGGCTCAGTGCCGGCGCCGCACACCACACCGTCCTCACCACCGCCGTGGACCTCGAGGTCTTCGAGGACTTCGCGGTGATCGCCGAGGTCGAACTGCTGCGGATCGACGCCGACACGAGACTCCGTGACTTCCAGCGCGAACTGCGCTGGAACGCGGCCTACTATCGGCTGGCGCAGAAACTCTAGGACCTCCTCCTGAAAGCCGGCACCGTTGCCGGAAACCACTCACAAGAAAGTTCCACCATGAATCGGAAATACCTGGCCGGCATCGCGGCCGCCAGCATCCTCACCCTCAGCCTCACCGCCTGCGGTGGCAGCAGGGGCGGCGGCGACGCCGCGGCCGAGGGCGGATCCAACGAGGGCGCCAAGATCGGCGTGGCCATGCCGACGCAGCAGTCCGAGCGCTGGATCGCCGACGGCGAGAACGTCAAGAGCCAGCTCGAGGACCTCGGCTACGAGGTGGACCTCCAGTTCGCGAACGACGACATCCCCACCCAGGTCTCGCAGATCGAGAACATGATCAACGGCGGCGTGAAGGCCCTCGTCGTCGCCTCGATCGACGGCACCACCCTCACGAGCGTCCTCGACCAGGCCGAGTCGCAGGACATCCCGGTCATCGCCTACGACCGCCTCATCAACGGCTCGGACACCGTGGACTACTACACGACCTTCGACAACGAGGAGGTCGGCGTGCAGCAGGCCACCTCGCTGCTCACCGGTCTCGGGATCCTCGACGCCGAGGGCAAGGAGACGGGCGAGGAAGGGCCGTTCGACGTCGAGCTCTTCGCCGGCAGCCCGGACGACAACAACGCCACGTTCTTCTGGGACGGCGCCATGAAGACCCTGCAGCCGTACCTGGACAGCGGCGTGCTGCGCGTCCCCAGTGGCCAGACCGACTTCGAGCAGGCCGCCATCCTGCGCTGGCTGCCCGACACGGCGCAGGACCGCATGGAGGACCTCCTCACCGTCGGCGGCGGCGAGCAGCTCGAGGGTGTCCTCTCCCCGTACGACGGCCTGTCCATCGGCATCATCTCCGCCCTGACCTCCGGCGGCTACTCCGCGGACGACCTCCCCGTCGTCACCGGCCAGGACGCCGAGGTCGGCTCGGTGAAGTCGATCATCGCCGGCGAGCAGTACTCGACGATCTTCAAGGACGTCCGCGAGCTCGGCAAGCAGGCCGTCACCATGGTCGACGCCCTCATGAAGGGCGAGGAGCCCGAGGTCAACGACACCGAGACGTACGACAACGGCGTCAAGGTGGTCCCGTCCTACCTGCTCGAGTCCGAGATCGTCACGGTGGACAACTACGAGGCCTCACTCGTCGACACCGGCTACTACACCGAGGACGACCTCAAGTAGCCGTCCCGCACCACCCCTGACACCTGTGGCTCCGGACCGTGCTGGTCCGGAGCCGCAGGTGCCCTCGCCCGGCCGCTGCCGGGACCTCCACTCGACTAAGCGAGGCCTGACCATGGCGGAGAACATCCTCAGGATGCGCCGCATCACCAAGACCTTCCCAGGCGTGAAGGCACTGCAGGACGTCAACCTCGACGTCGCGCGCGGCGAAGTCCACGCGATCTGCGGGGAGAACGGGGCCGGGAAATCGACCCTGATGAAAGTGCTGTCCGGCGTCTACGCGCACGGCACGTACGACGGCGACATCGAGTTCGAGGGCTCCGTCGTGGAGTTCAAGGACATCCGCGACAGCGAGCACGACGGCATCGTCATCATCCACCAGGAACTCGCCCTCTCACCGTTCCTGTCCGTCGCCGAGAACATCTTCCTCGGCAACGAACGCGAGAAGCGCGGGTTCATCAACTGGAACGAGACCAACGTGGAGGCGGCCAAGCTGCTCCGTCGCGTCGGACTGGATCTCAATCCGGTGGTCCGCGCCGGTGACATCGGTGTCGGCAAGCAGCAGCTCGTGGAGATCGCGAAGGCACTGTCCAAGAACGTCAAGCTGCTGATCCTCGACGAACCCACCGCCGCCCTCAACGACGAGGACTCCGCGCACCTCCTCGGGCTCGTGAAGGGCCTCCGTGCCGAGGGCATCACCTGCATCATCATCAGCCACAAGCTCAACGAGATCCGTGAGATCGCCGACTCCGTCACGATCCTCCGCGACGGCCGCACCATCGAGACGCTGAGCCTCCACGACGGTTCGGTCACGGAGGAGCGCATCATCAGGGGCATGGTGGGACGCGACATGGAGAGCCGCTACCCCGAGCGCACGCCCGCCATCGGCGAGGAGGTCCTGCGGGTGGAGGACTGGACCGTGCACCACCCGCAGGAGAGCTCCCGGGTGATCGTCGACGCGGCGAACCTCAACGTCCGGGCGGGCGAGGTGGTCGGCATCGCCGGACTCATGGGCGCCGGGCGGACCGAGCTCGCCATGAGCATCTTCGGGCGGAGCTACGGCTCGCACATCACGGGCACCCTCTACAAGAACGGGACCCCGATCACCACGCGCACCGTCGGCGAGGCGATCCGGCACGGCATCGCGTACGCCACGGAGGACCGCAAGCGGTACGGGCTGAACCTGATCGACGACATCAAGCGCAACGTCTCCGGTGCCGCCCTCGGCAAGCTCTCGAAGCGCGGCTGGGTGGACAGCGGCAGGGAAGCCGTCGTCGCGGGCGACTACCGGAGGTCGATGAACATCAAGGCGCCTACGGTCACCGCCATCACGGGCAAGCTCTCCGGCGGGAACCAGCAGAAGGTGGTGCTCTCCAAGTGGATGTTCTCGGACCCCGATGTCCTGATCCTCGACGAGCCCACCCGCGGGATCGACGTCGGCGCCAAGTACGAGATCTACACGATCATCAATCGCCTCGCCTCCGAGGGGAAGGCCGTCATCGTCATCTCGTCCGAGCTGCCCGAGCTCCTCGGCATCTGTGATCGCATCTACACCCTCGCCGAGGGCCGCATCACTGCGGAGGTGCCCATCGGGCAGGCGACACCGGAACTCCTCATGCAGTACATGACCAAGGAAAAGGACTGATTCCATGGCTACCACCGTCAAGGACCCCGCAGTGACCGCACCTCCGCCCCCCGTGAAGCACGGGCTGGCCTTCCTCACGAGCCGGCTGCGGCAGATCGGCATCTTCGTCGCGCTCATCGTGATCGTCGCCCTGTTCCAGGTGCTGACCGGGGGCGCGCTGCTCATGCCGGACAACGTCTCCAACATCATCGTCCAGAACAGCTACATCCTGCTGCTGGCCATCGGCATGGTCATGATCATCGTCGCCGGGCATATCGACCTGTCCGTCGGGTCCGTGGCGGCCTTCGTCGGCGCGATGTCCGGCATCATGATCCAGGACTGGGGCTTCACCTGGTGGGTGGCCTTCATCGCCTCGCTCGTGATCGGCGGGCTCGTCGGCGCCTGGCAGGGCTTCTGGGTGGCCTACGTGGGCATCCCCGCGTTCATCGTCACCCTCGCGGGCATGCTCGTGTTCCGCGGACTCACGCAGATCGTGCTCGAGAACCAGCGCATCACCGGGTTCCCCGAGGAGTACCGCCAGCTCGGCGGCGGCTTTCTCTTCCCCGGGCTCTTCCCGCCGGAGACGAACCTCCTCGACTGGACCACGGTGGTCCTCGGCGTCGTCGCCGTCGTCCTTCTCGTCGCCAGCCAGCTCCGGGGCCGGGCCACGCGCGCGCGCCTGAAGCTCGAGGACGAGCCCGCGGCCTGGTTCTACACCAAGCTCGCGTTCATCGCCGCCATCATCCTGGGCCTGACCTACCTCCTGGCAGGCTCCCGCAGCGGGACGCCGATCGTCCTCGTGGTCCTCGGCATCCTGATCGTCGCCTACAGCCTGGTCATGAGCAACAGCGTGTTCGGCCGCCACATCTACGCTCGCGGCGGGAACCTGCAGGCCGCACAGCTCTCGGGCGTCAACACGAAGCGCATCGACTTCATGCTGTTCGTCAACATGGGCGTCCTGGCGGCGCTGGCCGGCCTCATCTTCACGGGTCGGCTCAACTCCGCCGGCCCGGGTGCGGGCAACCTCTTCGAGCTCGATGCCATCGCTGCCGCGTTCATCGGCGGCGCCGCGGTGACCGGCGGCGTGGGCACCGTGATCGGTGCCATCACCGGCGGCCTCATCATGGGTGTGCTGAACAACGGGATGTCCCTGCTGGGCGTCGGCATCGACGTGCAGCAGTTCATCAAGGGCATGGTGCTCCTGCTCGCGGTCGGGTTCGACGTCTTCAACAAGCGCCGTGCCTCCAACGCCCTGAAGTAGGACCCCCGGAAGACGACGGGAAGAAGTTCACGCATCGGCGTAACTTTTCCGTCCCTCCCGTCGATTACCCCTGTGTAAGCGCCGCACCGAGGCTTATCCCCCAACGGGCCTCGGTGCGGCCTTTTTCTTGCCCCGGCCCTGGTGCGTCCGCGGTCGGGCGCGTGGACGCACCGCTACGATGGGTGTCGCCGTCCCGCTCGAACAAGGAAGAGACCGTGGTCACACCGCTGCCTGATGATGCGCTCGACCGCGCACAGGCCGGCGAACCCGCGGCCCTCTCCCAGATCTACCAGGCGATGGGCCCTGCCGTGCTCGGCTACTTCGCGGGCCGGGGGGCGGACGACCCCGAGGCCCTGACGCAGGATGTCTTTCTCACGGTGTTCTCGAAACTGGACTCCGTCTCCGGCGGACCGCGGGGGCTGCGCACGTTCACCTTCTCCGTGGCGCACGCCCGTCACGTCGACGAGGTGCGGAGGAAGCTGCGGGCGCCGGTCCTCGTGGGGTACGAGGCCGACGGCGACCTGCGGACCACCGACTCGGCCGAGACGGTGGCGCTGGGGAACCTCGACGCCGGAGGGGCGACCGGCATGCTGGCACAGCTCAACGCCGAGCAGCGTGATGTGCTCCTGCTGCGCATCGTGGCGGAACTGCCGATCGAGCAGGTCGCGGAGATCCTCGGGAGATCCGCGGGATCGGTCAAGCAGCTGCAGCGGCGGGGACTGCTGAAGCTGAAGGAACTCGTACGACCCAACGAATCGGAAGCGCTATGACTGGACGTGACACCCCGTCGCCGGACTCCGTGCTGCACCTCCTCGAGGAGGCCGGCATCCCCGAGGACCCCGCACTCGTCCATGCCGTGCGGACCATCGGCGCGCTCGGTGGGCAGCACGCACCGGACGCCTCCGCCGAGCTGGCACAACTGATGGCGGACGGCGGCACGGCGCCGAGGAGCCGCCGGAACAAGCGCCGCATCACCTTCATCGGAGGTGCCCTGGCCGTGTCGATGGGTGCGGGCATGTCCGGGGTCGCGGCGGGGACGCTCCACCTCCGCGCAGGGCTCGACGAGGCCGTCGATTCGATTACCCGCTTCTCGGTCCGCAACGACGCCGACCACGCGGGGGACGCATCGACCACGCTGGCCGACGGCCCGGCGGGGCGGGTCCCGGCCGTCGTCGCCCCTCCCCGGAGGGGCGGGCTCGATGCGCCCGGAATGCCGGGTCCTGGGCCGGGCCCCGCGCCCGGTCCTGCGTCCGCACCCTCCATCGAGGCCTCGGGCCCCGGTGGTTCCACCGGTCCGGGCGGCATCCCCGGGTCCGCGTCGTCCGGAGCAGTATCGTCCGGAGCAGTGGCGGGTACCGGCGTCGGGGGATCCGCTGCCCCCGCCGCGGCTCCCGTCGCCTCGGAGATGAGGCACCCTGCCGGAGCGGTCGTGCTGACGCCGACCCAGGGACCCGGACCCGCGGTTCCGGCCGGTCCACCCGCACGGCAGGCAGTGCCCGGTGCGAAGGGGACCGACGTCCCGAAGGCCGGTCCGGGCAAGGCGGGTCATGACAGGACGGACCCGGGCAAGGCGGGTCATGACAGGACGGGCCCGGTCGAGGCGGGTCACGACGTGACGGGCCCGACCAGGATCGGACGGGACGGGACGGGTCAGGACACGGGCGAGGACGAGGCGGAGGACACCGGGCGGCGCCAGGACGGGAAGGTCCGGACGGGCGACCGCGACACGGTCGCCGACAAGTACCAGGAGCAGGAGCCGCCGGCGCAGCCGCGCATGTCGTGGCTGCGCGCGCCCGCGGGGCCGCCCGACACGTTCGCCCTCGTCGAGGCCCCGGTGACCTGGGGTCCCGAGGAGCTGGTCCTGTTCCTCGCCGAGACGGCCGTGGACCCTGCGGCCCTGCCGGAGGATGACGTGGCGGCCGATCCCTGGAACGGCGACGTACCGGCCGAGGACCTTCCGGAGACCGACGACCCCACCGTCGTGCAGCCCGCGGACGCGTTACCCGACCCTGCCGTCCCGGAGGCGCCCGACGAGGCCGTCGTGCCCGCGGCCGCGCCGCCCAGACCTGCCGTCCCGGAGGCGCCCACCGAGGCCGTCGTCCGGCCCGCGGACGTGGCTCCGGAAGCGACGGTGCCGGCGGTGCCGGGACCCACCGTCGCGCAGCCCGCTACGAGGTGATCTGCCGCTTCGAGGAGATGACGCCGGTGTTGAACCCGGCGAGGTTGAGTCCTCCGTGGAAGCGTGCGTGCTCGATCTTGATGCAGCGGTCCATGACGACGTCCAGGCCGGAGGTCTCCGCCTCCCGGGCGACGTCCTCGTGCCAGGAGCCGAGCTGCAGCCACAGCGTCTTCGCGCCGACGTCGAGGGTCTCCTGCAGCACGGACGGCAGGTCGTCGTGCTTGCGGAACACGTCCACCACGTCGGGCACCTCGGGGAGGTCCTTGAGCGACGCATAGGCAGGCTGACCCAGGATCTCCTTCGCCACCGGATTGACGAAGTACAGGCGGTACGGCGAGGAGGACTGCAGGTAGGTCGCCACGAAGTAGGAGGCCCGCGAGGGCTTGTCCGACGCTCCGACGATCGCCACCGACCGCGCGTTCCTCAGTAGGGCGAGACGTTCGGGTGCCGAGGGCCCCTCCCAGGTCCGTGCCGGTGTTCCTGTGCCGCTCATGCTCCCACTCCCACTGCCCGCGACGCCGATGCGTCGTCGTCGTCCTGTCCCGCCGCTTCCTGCGGAAGGTCGTCGAAGGATGCGTCCGGCGAGTCCACCGCGATGTCGAGTGCCTGGTCGAGATCCCACAGGATGTCGTCCAGGTCCTCGAGTCCCACCGAGATGCGCACCAGGTCCTCGGGGACGCCTGCCGCGGCGAGCTGCTCGGCCGAGAGCTGCTGGTGCGTCGTGGAGCCGGGGTGGATCACGAGCGTGCGCGCATCGCCGACGTTCGCGAGGTGCGAGGCGAGCTGCAGCGACTCGATGAATTTCTGCCCGGCCTTGCGCCCGCCCCTGATGCCGAAGCTGAACACCGATCCGGGGCCCTGCGGCAGGTAGGTCTTCGCGCGTTCGTGGTGCACGTGCGTGGGGAGGCCCGCATAGTTGACGTACTCCACGCGGGGGTCGGCCTGCAGCCATTCGGCCACGGCCTGCGCGTTCTCCAGGTGCTCGTCCAGGCGCTGCGCCAGGGTCTCCACGCCCTGCAGCAGCTGGAAGGCCGACATGGGCGAGAGCGCCGGGCCGATGTCACGGAGCTGCTCGGTGCGCAGCTTCGTCAGGAACCCGTATTCGCCGAAGTTCGCCCACCACTGGATGTTCCCGTACGAGGGCACGGGCTCGGTCATGGTGGGGAACTTGCCGTTGCCCCAGTCGAACCGGCCGCTCTCCACGACCACGCCGCCGAGCGTGGTGCCGTGTCCGCCGATGAACTTCGTGGCCGAGTGGATGACGATGTCCGCGCCGTGCTCGATGGGCCGCACGAGGTAGGGGGTGCTCAGGGTGGAGTCGACGATGAACGGGACGCCGGCATCGTGCGCCACCTTCGCCAGCCCTGCGAGATCCGCGATCTCGCCGGACGGATTGGCGATGACCTCGGCGTAGACGGCCTTGGTGTTCTCCCGGATGGCGGCGGCGTAGTCCGCGGGGTCGGTCCCGGGTACGAAGGTGGTCTCGATGCCGAAGCGGCGCAGCGTGACGTCCAGCTGCGTGACGGTCCCGCCGTAGAGCTGCGAGGCGGCGACGATGTGGTCGCCCGCCTGGCACAGCGCCGCGAAGGTGATGAACTCGGCGCTCATGCCGGACGCCGTCGCCACCGCGCCGATGCCGCCCTCGAGGGAGGCGATGCGTTCCTCGAACGCCGCGACGGTGGGATTGCCGATGCGCGAGTAGATGTTGCCGTACTTCTGCAGCGCGAAGAGGTTGGCGGCGTCATTGGTGTCCTTGAACACGAACGACGTCGTCTGGTAGATCGGTACGGCGCGCGCGCCGTGCGTGGCGTCGGGGGTGCCGCCCGCGTGCAGGGCACGCGTACGGAAGCCGAAAGAACGTTCTGCCATCAGATACCTGCCTTGGTGGGTTCGTGGACTGGGAGAGTGGCCTCAGGATCGAAGTCGACCCCCGCCGCGCGCGCGGCATCCGCCTCGAGCTGCCGGACGATCGGGAGGATGTCCGTGCCGAAGGCCGCGACCTCCTCCTGGAAGTGCAGGTAGCAGGTGAGGAAGAGGTTCACGCCGATCTTCTTGTACTCGACGATGCGCTCGGCGATCTGCTCGGGCGTACCGATGAGCTGTGTCTTGAAGCCGTCGTTGTACTGGACGAGGTCCTCGAACGTGGAGTCCGCCCACATGCCCCTGCCGTCCTTCGTCGAGGCTCCGGCTTCCTGCACGGCGTCGCGGAAGCCCTCGACGGCAGGCCGATGCGCCTTCTCGACGATCTCACGCAGCGTGTCCCGGGCCTCCTTCTCGGAGTCGCGGGCGATGACGAACCCGTTGAGCCCGTACCGGGGGTGCCGCCCGGCCTCGGCGGCGGACGCCTGGACGCCCGCGATGTTCTCCTTGAAGCCCTCGAGGTCCTTGCCGTTCGAGAAGTACCAGTCCGCCACCCGACCCGCCGTGGCCTGGGCCGCCGTCGAGTTGCCCCCGAAGAAGACCTCGGGGTGCGGGCGGCCGGGCACGTCCACGGGGGCGGGGCTCAGCGTGAAGTCCCGGATGTCGTAGTACCTGCCCGACTGGCTGTACCCCTCCTCGGTCCACAGGCCGCGCAGCACCCGGATGAACTCCTCGGTGCGGACGTAGCGTTCGTCGTGCTCGAGCCATTCCAGGCCGAAGTTCACGAACTCGTCCTTCAGCCAGCCGGAGACGATGTTGACGGCGGCACGGCCGTTCGAGATGTGGTCGGCGGTGATGATGAACTTCGCCAGGACGCCCGGGTGCCACATGCCGGGATGGACCGCGGCGATCACCTTCAGCTTCTCCGTGGCGGCGAGGAGGGCGAGGGAGAACGACGTCGCCTCGTGCTGCTTGTCCGCTCCGTACGACGCGGCGTAGCGGGTCTGCGACAGGGCGTATTCGAACCCGGCGTCCTCGGCGATCCGGGCGAGCTTCCTGTTGTAGTCGAAGTCCCAGCTGGTGCGCTGCTCGATCGTCGAGACGACCAGGCCCCCGCTGACGTTCGGCACCCAGTAGGCGAATTTCAGGGGGGTTGAAAGGTCGGCGACGCTCATCGGATCCTCCATCGGTCTGGCAGTAGCACCCTTCTGTCGCCGCGTCGGATGCGGAGGCCAGGGTTGCTGCGGCGTCAGTGAGCCAGATCTCTCAGCCGCTCGGGATGGTCAGATCGAGTCTGACACCGAGCCGCCGGGGAACCAAACAATGTGTCCCCGTGTGAGCGAGCCCCGCCGCATGCCGCGCCCGTCCCTCCCGCATAGGGTGGGGGGATGGAGAGCTGGAGGGCGGCGGAGCGTACCCACGAGCAGGGATTCTGGAGCACGCTCCTCTGTGTCGGGGCGGCGCTGACGGCCGCGCTGTCCGGCAGCCTCGTGGCAGCGGCCATCGGCGCTGATCCGACGGCGAGCGCCTGGTTCTACCTGCAGCAGTCGGTGCTCCTCGTCCTCAGTGCTGCATGCACGGGGCTCGCGTTCCGTCGCCGGCGATCGGCCCGTACCGGGGGGTAGGGTACGCGGCGTTATGTGAATGTGACAAAACGTCCGAGCAGTGGCTATGTTCGTCGGGTGCCTCCGCCTATGTGAGGCGCTCCTGGACGAAATGCCGAGCCCCGCCGTCGTCCCGGATACGTTCGCACACATCACGGCGGGGACGGGGGAACCACAGTTCCAGTGGGCGCGCAGCAACACCTGCCGACGTCCTTGGGGTTAAGTCGCATCGCAGCAGCTGATCAGCTGGTGCACGCGCCCGGGTGACTCCCATCCGAACCCGACAGCTCACCCCGCAGGCATGGGAGAGGTATACATCCATGTCACGAAAGATCTCTTCGGCGCGCCACCGCGCCGCAATCGACGGCAATCTCGCACTGCAGGGCCTGTCCCGCGCCGCGAAGGCCCACGCCACCATGGTGGGGCGTCCCGTTGCCGTCGTCGCCGTCACGTCGGGCCTCGCGCTCAGCGTCGTCGGCACCGCCCACGCCGGGTCCTACACGGAGCAGGCCGCGACGCCGGCACCGGCAGCCGTGGCAGCCCAGGCCGCTCCCGCCGTCCAGGCCGCTCCCGCGGCTCCGGCCGCTGCAGCCGACGCGACCCACACCGTCGTCGCCGGCGACACCCTCGGCGGCATCTCGGCGAGCTACGGCGCGGACCTGACCGCGGTCCTCGCGGCCAACGGGCTCTCCCTCGCGTCCGTCATCTTCCCCGGTGACTCCATCGTGATCCCCACGGGTGGAGCGGCAACCGCGCAGACGGTCTCCGTTCCTGTCGCGGTCGCTCCTGCGGCTCCCGTGCAGCAGGCAGCGGTCGTCGCCCCGGCGCCGGTCGTCCAGCAGGCTGCGGCCGTCGCCCCGGCTCCTGCTCCCGCCCCGGCCCCGGCCGTGTCGGAAGCCCCCGGTTCGGGCGTCTACCTGGCCTCGGCCGAGGTCACCCCGGCAGCCGGCGGCGCCGGTGGGACCCTCCTGGCGTCGGCCCAGTCGCAGCTCGCGGCCGGAGCGGTCCAGGACTGCACCGTGCTCGTCGAGAACGCGCTGCACGCAGCCGGGATCGCCGCGGGCGACCTCGGCCCGTCGCAGTTCTTCCAGTACGGCGCGACGGTGGCGACCCCCGCCCCCGGCGACATCGTCATCACCGGTGGCCACGTGGCCATCTACGCCGGTGGCGGCCAGGTCATCAGCAGCGGCATGAACGGGTCGAACCTCACCATGCAGCACCCTCTCTCGGACCTTCCGGGAGCATCCTTCGTCCGGGTCTGATTCCTGAACGAACCACACGCGGGAAGCGGCAGGTGCTTGGACGGGGCGCCTGCCGCTTCCTTCTTTAAGCGGGATCCGTCCGGGCGGGCGGCGGGCGGGTTTCAGCCCCGCGCCGCCAGGACGTGCTGGATCCCGGGGATGCACCCCTCGTTCTGCAGGGACGTGGTGTCCCCGAGGGGGCTGCCCTCGTAGAGTTGCGTCAGCAGGCGCCGCATGATCTTCCCGGACCGCGTCTTGGGGACATCGGGCACGACGACGACGGCCGAGGGCCGCGCGATCGGTCCGATCGCCTCCGCCACATGGGCGCGCAGCGTCGCAGCGACGTCGGCCCCATGGTCCGCGCCGGCGGTGAGGACCACGAAGGCCGCGATGGCGTGACCCGTCAGCGGATCCGGGATCGGGCATGCGCCGGCCTCCGTGACGAGAGGGTGGGCGACGAGCGCCGATTCGATCTCGATGGTGGACAGGCGGTGCCCCGAGACGTTGATGACATCGTCGACACGGCCCAGGATCCAGGTGTCGCCGTCGTCGTCGTACCGCGCGCCGTCGCCCGCGAGGAACCAGCCCCGGCTCGCGAACTTCCGCCAGTAGGCGTCGAGGTAGCGCTGCGGGTTCCCCCACACCGTCCGCGCCATGGCGGGTCCGTGGCGGTCGACGACGATGAGACCCTGCTCGCCGGGCGGGACGGCCCGGCCGTCCTCGTCGACGATCCGCGTGCTGACCCCGGGTAGGGCACGTGCCGCGCAGCCGGGCTTGAAGTCGGTGTCGGTAGGGCTGGGGGAGAGCACCGTGGCGCCGGTCTCGGACTGCCACCAGGTGTCGACGACGGGCACCTCGTCCCGTCCGAGGTTCCTGCGGAACCAGCGCCACGCCTCGGGGTTCACGGCCTCGCCCACGGTGCCGAGCACGCGGATGCTCGAGAGGTCGTAGCCCGGCGGCACGCCGTCGGGGAACCAGCCCATGAGCGAGCGGACGAGGGTGGGTGCGGTGTAGTAGCTGGTGACGCCGTACCGTTCGATGATCTCGAAGTGGCGGCCCGGGTGCGGCGTGTTCGGGGTGCCCTCGAAGATGACCTGCGTGGCACCGTTGGACAGCGGTCCGTACAGCTCGTACGTGTGCGCGGTGACCCAGGCGAGGTCCGCCGTGCACCAGTGCACGTCCTGCCCGCGCTGCAGCGGGTTGGGGTGGCTGAAGAGATGCTCGAAGCTCCACGATGCCTGCGTCAGGTAGCCTCCCGAGGTGTGCACGAGGCCCTTCGGCTTCCCGGTCGTCCCCGAGGTGTACATGATGAACAGCGGCGTCTCGGCATCGAACGGCTCCGGCTCGTGGTGTGGCGAGGCCGTGTCGACGACGTCGTGCCACCAGATGTCCCGGCCCTCCGTCCAGGCGACGTCGGATCCCGTCCGGCGGACCACGAGGACGTGCTCGATGCTGTTCTGGCCCGCGACCGCGGCGTCGGCGTTGTCCTTGACGGGGACGGCCGTGCCCCGCCGGTACTGGCCGTCGGTGGTGACGAGGAGCCTTGCCCCGGTGTCCTCGACGCGGAAGCGGAGCGCCTCGGCCGAGAACCCGCCGAACACGAGGGAGTGCACGGCCCCGATCCGGGCGCACGCGAGGGTGATGACGACCGTCTCGACGAGGACCGGCAGGTAGACGACCACGCGGTCGCCCGCCCCGATGCCGAGGGCGAGGAGCGCATTCGCGGCCCGCGACACCTCGTCCTGCAGCTGGGCGTAGGTCACGGTGCGCCTGTCACCGGGCTCGCCCTCGAAGTGCAGGGCCACCCGCCCGCCGTTGCCGGCGCGCACGTGCCGGTCCACGCAGTTCGCGGCGACGTTCAGCGTCCCACCCGCGAACCACTCGATGACGGGCACGCTGAGCGTCCCGTCCTCCTGCGGGGTCGCCTGGCGGAACGTGTGCAGGGTGTCCCACGGCGAGTCCCAGTCGAGCCGGAGGGCCTGCTCCGCCCAGAACGCCAGCCGGTCGGCCTCGTCCTGGAGCTCCGCGGGACCGTCGGGCGCCGCGGTGTGCGGTACCGCACCGCCTACGCCCACCGGCGCACCGCCCAGCGCTCGGCGATGCCGAGGAGCGCGTCCGTGGTCTTGCCGATGACCGCGAGCAGGATGATCGCGAGGATGATGCGGTCCACGCGGCCCGTCTGCTGGGAGTCGGTCAGCAGGAAGCCGAGCCCCATCGACGACGCGATGAGCTCCGCGGCGACGAGGAACAGCCAGGACTGTGCGAGGGCGAGCCGGAGTCCGGAGAACAGGGCGGGGACGACGGCGGGGAGCTGCACCGTGGTCAGCAGGCGGACGCCGTTCAGGCCGAAGGCGCGCGCGGCCTCGACGAGGTTGCGGTCGACGTGCCGCAGCCCCAGGTAGAGCGTGGTGAACACGGGGAAGAACGCGCCGATGCTGATCAGCGTGACCTTGGAGTCCTCGTTGATGCCGATCCACAGGACCAGCAGGGGCACCCATGCCAGGGACGGGACGGCCCGGAGCGCCCCGACCGTCGGGGTGAGCAGGACGTCCGCGATGCGGGAGAGACCCAGCAGGGCCCCGGCCAGCACGCCGAGCACTGACCCGATGAGGAACCCGAGGACCACGCGCTGCGTGGAGATCAGGATGTGGGTGGCCAGCTGCCCGCGCTCGACGAGGTCGACGGCGGCCGCGAGGACCGACGCCGGCGACGGGAGCTGCGACGGACGGAAGAACCCCGACACCGTGCTCAGGTGCCAGGCGAGCAGGATGAGCGCGGGCACGATGAGCCCGAGCAGGAGGACGCCGGCCCGGCGGGCCCCGCCTCGACCCTGCCGCTTCGCACCGTCCCCGGTCACAGGAAGACCCTGGGCCTCCAGCCCCTGCCTGCTGACCGGAACGGCGACCTGGTGCGGAACGTCTTGGCTCATGAACCGGATCCGATGGAGTCCGGGTCGGCCTTCTCGACGAGGGAGGCGTCGAACAGGGACCCGAGGGCGTCGTCGATCTGCTGCTGGCTCTGTACGTCGCCGGTCTCCACGAACACGGGACCGATCTTCTCGAGGACGCTGCGCTGCGCGTCGCCCGGCGCGGGATCGACGTCGAGGTTGGTGCGGTCGATGATGACCGAGTCGGCGACGGCCGGATCGATCGACGCGACCTCCGCGAGGATGGCCGCGGTCTCCTCGGGGTTCTCCTTGGCCCAGGCGCGGGCCTTCTCGTAGGCGTCGACGACGGTCTGCGCGACGTCGGGCTTCTCGGCGAGGAAATCCTCCGTGGCGTTGAGGAAGCCGTAGGTGTTGAAGTCGATGTCCCGGAAGAACAGCTGCGCGCCGTCCTGCTCGGCGGCGGCCATGATCGGATCGAGGCCGGACCACGCGTCGACGGCGCCGCTGGCGAGCGCCGCCCGGCCGTCGGCGTGCTGCAGGTTCTCGATGGTGACCTCGGATTGGTCCACGCCCGCGGCCTCGAGGGCCTGCAGCAGGAAGAAGTAGGGGTCGGTGCCGCGGGTCGCCGCGACGGACTTGCCGCGCAGGTCCTCGACGCTCGTGATGCCGGAGTCGGGGAGGGTCACCAGGGCGGCCCATTCCGGCTGGGAGTAGATG
Source organism: Arthrobacter sorbitolis (assembly GCF_054510995.1). Classification (NCBI taxonomy): domain Bacteria; kingdom Bacillati; phylum Actinomycetota; class Actinomycetes; order Micrococcales; family Micrococcaceae; genus Arthrobacter; species Arthrobacter sorbitolis. Next base: position 84,985 of record NZ_JBTNDM010000009.1, on the reverse strand, counting down.
TCGATCGCCTTGATGGGTGAGCCGTTCGAGCGGGCGAGCAGCGCGGCGGAGCCGGCGGTGGACCCGACGTCGATGGCCCCGGCACGCAGGGCCTCGTTGGCCTTGTTCGACCCGGCGGACTGCACCCAGTTGACGGTGATGTCCTGGTCGGCGAGCTCGTCCTCGAGCCAGCCCTGGTCCTTGATGACGAGGCTCAGCGGGTTGTAGGTGGCGAAATCGATGTTGAGTGCACCGCCCTCGGTGGCAGTGCCGTCGGCCGCGGCCTGCGTGTCGGCGGCGTTCTCGCCGGCCAGGCAACCGGTCAGGCTGACGGAGAGGGTGGTCGCGAGGGCGAGGGTCGGCAGGAGGGCACGGCGGTTCATGGTGGTCCTTCGATCGAGCGGATGGAACGGGGAGGGGAAGGCAGGAGCCCGTCGCACGGCGACGGGGATCCGGGTGGGGAAGCGGGTGGGGACCGGGACTAGTGCCCGGTGACGCCCAGCATGGAGAGCAGCGAGCTGCGGAGCGCGCCGAGGTCCGCGGAGTTCCGGTCCCGTGGACGGGAGCCGGGCACGGGTACGAGCTCGGCGACCGTGGAGCCCGCCGCGTCTCCGTCGCTGCGTCCGAGGACGAGGATGCGGTCGGCGAGCTGGAGGGCCTCGTCGACGTCGTGCGTGACGAGCAGCACCGTGGTGGGCTGTGCGCGGTGGATGTCGAGGAGGAGGTCCTGCATCTTGATGCGCGTGAGGGCGTCGAGGGCGCCGAAGGGTTCGTCGAGCAGGAGCACGCCGGGATTGCGTGCCAGTGCACGCGCCAGGGAGGTGCGCTGGGCCATGCCCCCGGAGACCTCGCGCGGCCGGTGCTTGGCGAAGGTGTCGAGACCCACGAGCTTCAGCAGTTCGAGGACCTTCGCCTTGCCGGCGCTGGCACTGGAGGATTTCGGCAGGCCGATCGCGACGTTGGCCTGCAGGGTGTGCCAGGGGAGCAGCCGGGGTTCCTGGAAGGCGACGGCGCAGCGCTCGTCGATGCCCGTCACAGGGGTCCCGTCGATCAGGACCTCGCCGCTGTCGGGGATGTCGAGCCCGGCGGCCGCACGGAGGAGCGTGGACTTCCCGCATCCGCTCGTCCCGAGGATGGCGAGGATCTCGCCGGCCTTCACCTCCACGGTCACGTCCCGCAGCACCGTGCGCCGATCCGCGGGCGAGCCGAAGCTGCGGCCGAGGCCGGCGAAGTGCACGCCGAGGGCCTGCTTGGTGGAGGTATGGGTGCTGCCGGGTGCCAGAACTGCGGTCATGGTGTCTCCATCGGTCCTGGCGGTAGCACCCTACGGACCGAGCCTTCGCCACCGTCGTGCGGTGGTTCCCGCGGCTCGGACCTCGTTATCGTCCGACGTCAGGGGACGTCGGACGACCAGGGTTGCTGCGGCTTCACTGATCCAGGTCTCTCGGCCGCTCGGGATGGTCACTCCCATGAAACGCCCGCGGCATATCGGGAGCAAAATAGGGCGTGTAACAAAGGCTGTAACAAAACGCGGTGGCCGACGCCGCGACGGACCCGCACGAGGAGCAGGAGGCGCCGTGGCGCACGCGAACGACCCGCAGGTGATCAAGAGGCTCCTGACCGAGCCCGGGCGGTGGGCGGTGGTGGGGTTGTCGAACAATCCGCGCCGGGCCGCCGTCGGCGTCTCACGTTTCCTGCTGGACCGCCTCGGCATGCAGGTGGTCCCGGTGAGCCTCAAGGGCGACGACGTCCACGGGCAGAAGGGCTACACCCGCCTGGCGGACGTCCCGGGGACCATCGACGTCGTCGACTGCTTCGTGAACTCCACCCGCGTGGGTGCCGTGGTGGACCAGGCCATCGCCGTCGGCGCGCGCGCCGTCTGGCTGCAGCTCGGCGTCATCGATGAGGACGCTGCCCGCCGCGCCGCGGAGGCGGGGCTCGACGTCGTCATGGACACGTGCCCCGTCATGGAGGCGCCGGCCCTCGGTCTCTAGCCTCCGTCGCGGGTGCCTACAGGCGCTGGTACTTCGACCGGACGGCCAGGAAGACGCCGTAGGCCATCAGGCCCAGCGCTACGGCGCCGAGGAGCCAGACCCCGAAGGGCTGGTCACGCAGCGTCTTGAGGGCGCCGTCGAGACCCGCGGACTGCTCGGGGTTGTTCGTCGCGGTGGCGACGACGACGAGGACCCCGAGGACGCCGAGCGCGAAGCCCTTGGCGATGTAGCCCACGGTCCCGAGGACCAGGACGGCGGTGCCCGCCCTGCCGGAGGGCAGCCCCGAGAGCTCTCGGCGGAAGCGGCGGGTGGCGCCGCTGTAGACGAAGTAGCCGCCGACCACGAGGAGGCCCACGCCGATCGCGAGGAGGAGTGCCGCGCCGGCCGGGTTGGACATCAGGGTCGCGCTCAGGGACCGCGAGCTGCTGCTGCTGTTGCTCGAGCCGCCCAGCGCGTACTGGCCGAACGCCCCGCCGATCACCCCGTACGCGGCAGCCTGGCCGCCGCTCTTCAGCCGCGCCTTGAGGCGGTCCTTGTCGCTCCGCCCCTTCGCACCGAGGAAGACCTCGCTGAGCTGGAAGAGGGCGAGCGCCACGCAGCCGATGAAACAGAACCACAGGAGCGCCGTCCCACCCGGGTTCCCCGCGAGCTGCCCGATGGCGCCGCTCTGGTCCGCGCTCCCGGAACCGCCGCGTGCGAGCCCGAGCGCGATGAGTCCGATCATGAAGTGCAGGATGCCGGCGGCCACGTAACCGGCGCGGGCAGCGAGCTCGAAGCCCCGCGAGTTCACGGCCTCCTCGGCGGCGTCCGTCGCCTTCTCGCCCGCGCCCCTGTGGTCGCTGGTCGTCCTGTCGTGCTTGTTCCCCTTGTTCTGCTTGTTCGACGCCATCCCTGATGCCATCGTGGTCCGCCTTCCTCGCCGGTCCGGACCTCCATCCTGCCACCGCCGGCCGGAGTCCGCGCGGTTTTCGGGCTAGGTTGGTCGAAAGACACGGGCGGCGGGAGGCCGTCGCCGTACCTGCAGGGAAGAGGCACGCATGGACCGGTTCACCTACGAGGAGCGGGGCGCCACGGACCGGCCGTTCCCCGAGCCGTTCGAGGGCGGTTGGCCCTCCGGCTACACCGTGATGGTGGAGTCCCGTGAGATCCCGGCCGACGACCCCTCCGCGGCGTTCGTCGCCCTGACCGAGGGCATCCTGGCGTGGGAGCTGCACCGGCGCGCGGGGCTCACCATGGAACCGGATGCCGAGCGGGCCGCCCCCGGCGTCCGCGTCGTCTCGGGCTTCGGCGTCGGGCCCGCCCGGATCAAGGCGCCCTGCCGGGTGATCTGGTCACGGGTGCCACTGCTCGACGGCGCCGGCCGGGCCGTTCCCGGCCAGCGCGGGGGGTTCGGGTACGGCACGCTGCCCGGCCACCCGGTGAAGGGGGAGGAGGGCTTCTACGCCGAACTGACCGCCGATCACCGCCTGTTCTTCGTCTGCTCCGCCTACAGTCTGCCGGCCACACCCTTCTTCAGGCTCGCCTCGCCCGTGACCAGGCTGACGCAGCGGTACGTGCTCTCGAGGTACGTGAAGGCCGCGCGTGAGTTGGCGGTCGGGGCGTAGCCACCGCTGCATCCAGGGCGCCGACGATACCAAACCGTTATACGGCGGATGTCGGGCTTTTCGTTGCCCAGGTCACGTAATCACCCTAGGTTGAGGAGTACAGCGGTCGCCCAGCCCGTTCCCAGGATCATCGGGAGCGGACGGACGCGGCGATCAGCGGATCATGGATAGTGTGCGCGGCGCCCTCCTTCGCGGAGGACGCCGCTTGCGTGTGGGGCCGCAAGCTGCGCCGTCGGGGATGGCCCGGGGGATACTACGTGTTTCAGGAGACGCGCATCATGATCGTTGCAAAAAAGTGGGTTGCTGCCGGATCGACGGCCACCCTTCTCGCCGGTGGACTGTTCCTCGGCGCTCCTCTGGCGTCCGCCGCACCCGGTGACGCCGCCTGCCTGCAGGCATCCACCCAGTTCAACGCGGCGCTCGGTGCTGCCGGCGTCGACGTCACCTTCGTCAACCAGTTCGAAGTGGCGACCGCGGCCGTCGTCGCGGCCGGCCAGAACCTCGAGCTGGCCACGCAGGCCGCACTGGCCTCGCAGGCCGCGATCGACGCCGACGCCCTGCTGGCACAGGCCGAGACGGACTACAACCTCGCGTTCGATCTGGTCGTTACCGAGCAGACCCAGTACGACGTCGCGCTGGCTGCTGCCGGGGGAGACACCGCCGACGCGGACGTCGTCGCCGCGCAGGAGGAACTGACGGTGGCCCTGGCCGGTCAGGCGACGGCGCTGAACAACGCGGAACTCGCCGCGGCCGCCTACGACGCTGCCGTCAACACGCCCGAGATCCAGGCGGCAACCGCCGCCCTGGAGGCTGCCGCTGTCGAGGCCGATGCCCTGCTCGCCCAGCTCAGCGGGAACGAGGCCCTCGCGGCCGAGCTCCTCGAGCTGTTCAAGGGTTTCCTCGCGGCCTGTGACGCCAGCGCCATCGGCGTCGACCCGGTCGTCCCCGTCGTCCCGGCCGTCGTCACGCCCGTCGGCCAGGCGCCCGTCGCCCCGGTCGCCGTCGTCCCCGCCCCGACCGGCACCACTGCTCCGACCGGCACCAACAAGGGCCTGAACGTGCAGACCGCTGTCGTGACCGAGGACGACAGCGCAGCCGTCGCCCTCCTCGCGGCACTGCTGGCCGTCGGCGTCGCGGTTCCCGTGGCGACCGCAGCCCGCATGCGCCGCCTCGAGCGCGTACAGCGCTAGCACGCAGGCCGTTCCGCTGCGGGGCGTCCCTCCTCTCTTCGACCCCAGGACGGCGCGACGCATGGACCACCACCCGATGCCGGACCTCCCCGCCGCCCAGGAGCCCGCGCCCACGCAGGAGCCGGGGCGGAAGCGCGGCGGCAGGCGATGGCTGGCGCTCCCGCTCGTAGCAGCCGCGGGCCTCGCGCTCGCCGTCTCGGTGCTGCCGCCCGACTCCGCCGGAGTGCCCTCCGCTGCTCCGTCGTCGTCCACCTCCGCCGTGGCGACGCCGTCTGCGACACTCCCGGCGCCGTCCGCCGCTCCGGTGGCGCCCGCGAAGGATCCCGGGCCGGCAGCCGCACGGCCCACCGGGTTCTCCTTCCCCGCCGCCGGGATCGACATGGCCGTCCTGCCGCTGACGCCCAGCGACGCGGACCTCGCCTCACAGACCCTGGTGCCCCCGCTCACGATCGACGCCTACTGGCTGACGTCCTACGGCGTGCCCGGTGCGGGCTCGAACAACACCACCTACATCGCCGGCCACAGCTGGGACGGCAAGGACGCCCCCTTCAACGGGCTGAGCGACGAATCCCTGCTGGGGAGCGAGTTCACCCTCACGACCGAGACCGGGAACCTCACGTACGTCGTCGACTCCGTGACCACGCACGACAAGGACACGCTGAAGGACAGCGAGATCTGGAACATCGTGCCGAACCGCGTGGTCCTCATCAGCTGCTACACCGAGGACCCCTGGGGCAAGAACGTGGTCGTCACGGCGATGCCGAAGGTCGCCTGACGTCGGCGGCTGACATCGTCGCCTGACACAGCTCGCTGCTCGCGGCGTCGCCTGACTGTCGATCCCATACCCGGGGGACGGGGTCATCCCCGGGGGAACGCCGCCCCGGGTCTGGCCGCCCGGCGCGGCGGCCCGAAGGCGGTGTGCGCCGCCGTTGTCAGAGCCGTGGCGGCGGTGCATCCCCGGGGGAACGCCGCCCCGGGTCTGGGCACCCGGCTCGGCGGCCCACCTGACCGGAACGCCGTCGTTGTCAGAGCCGCGGCGGCGGTGCAATTCCGGGGGAACGCCGCCCCGGGTCTGGGCGCCCGGCTCGGCGGTCCGAGCAAGGGAAGCCGCAGCGTCAGCCGAAGTACTTCGGCAGGGTCGCCTCGTGTGCCTCGCGCAGCATGTCCAGCGGGAGGTTGAAGTAGCCCTGCACGTCCAGCGCCCGGTTCTCCGTGTCGACCACGCCGATACGGCTGGTGGGGAAGTTCCGTGCCGTGCACATGTCGTTGAAGCGCACCTCCTCGGAGCGGGGGACACTCACGACGGCGCGCGCCTGGCTCTCGCTGAACAGGGCCGTGAACGCGTCGATGCCGTCGCGCTCGCACACCTCGTCGATGCCGATGCGTGCACCGACGCCGAAGCGCAGCGCCATCTCACTGAGGCCGGCGGCCAGCCCGCCCTCGGAGAGGTCGTGGGCGGCGTCGATCATGCCGTCCCGCGAGCAGTTGACGAGGATCGCAGCGAGCGTCTGCTCGGCGGCGAGGTCCAGTGCGGGGGGCTGTCCGCCCAGGTGGCCGCGCAGGTTCGCCCACTCGGAACCGTCGAGCTCGTCCGCCGTCGTGCCCAGCAGGTAGATGGCCTGGCCGTCCTCACGCCAGCCCGACGGCGTGCGCCGCGAGACGTCGTCGAACACACCGAGCACGCCGACCACCGGGGTGGGGTGGATGGCGACGCCGCCCGTCTGGTTGTACAGGGAGACGTTGCCGCCGGTCACGGGCACGCCGAGCTCCTGGCAGGCGTCCGCGAGGCCGCGCACGGTCTCGGCGAACTGCCACATCACCTCGGGGTCCTCGGGGGAGCCGAAGTTCAGGCAGTCCGTGACGGCGAGGGGTACCGCGCCCGACGTCGCCACGTTGCGGTAGGCCTCGGCGAGGGCCAGGCGCGCGCCCTCGTAGGGGTTGAGGTACGAGTACCGGCCGTTGGCGTCCGTGGAGATCGCGACGCCGAGCCCCGTCTCCTCGTCGACGCGGATCACGCCGGCGTCGTCGGGCATGGCGAGCGCCGTGTTGCCCTGGACGTAGCGGTCGTACTGGTCGGTCACCCAGTTCTTCGCGCACATGTTGGGCGACGCCATGAGTTCGAGGACGGCCTCGCGCAGGTCGGCGGGCCGCTCGGCGGCGGAGGAGGCGGCGAAGGCGTCGGCCTGGACGCCGTCGAGCCATTCGGGGCGGTGGTAGGGGCGCTCGTAGACGGGTCCCTCGTGCGCGACGGTGCGGGGGTCGACGTCGACGATCTTCTCGCCGTCCCACTCGATGATGAGGCGCCCGGTGTCGGTGACCTCGCCGAGCCACGAGTACTCCACGGCCCACCTGTCCATGATCGCCTCGAAGGCCGCCGCGTTCTCCGGCGTCACGACGGCCATCATGCGTTCCTGCGACTCCGACATGAGGATCTCACCGGGGGTGAGGGACGGATCGCGCAGCAGCACGTTGGTGAGTTCCACATGCATGCCGCCGTCGCCGTTGGAGGCCAGTTCCGACGTCGCGCAGGAGATGCCCGCGGCGCCGAGGTCCTGGATGCCCTCGACCACGGAGGCCTTGAACAGCTCCAGGCAGCACTCGATGAGCACCTTCTCCGCGAACGGGTCGCCGACCTGCACGGCGGGGCGCTTGGAGGGCTTCGAGGAGTCGAACGATTCCGAGGCGAGGACCGAGGCGCCGCCGATGCCGTCGCCGCCGGTGCGGGCGCCGAAGAGGACCACCCTGTTGCCGGCGCCGGACGCGTTCGCGAGCCGGATGTCCTCGTGCCGCAGCACGCCGACCGCGAGGGCGTTGACGAGCGGGTTGCCCTGGTAGACGGAGTCGAAGACCACCTCGCCGCCGATGTTCGGCAGCCCGAGGGAGTTGCCGTACCCGCCGATGCCCGCGACGATCCCGTGCACGAGGCGCGCGGTGTCGGGGTGGTCGATCGCGCCGAAGCGCAGCGGATCCATGACGGCGACGGGGCGGGCGCCCATCGAGATGATGTCGCGGACGATCCCGCCGACGCCGGTCGCCGCGCCCTGGTAGGGCTCCACGAACGACGGGTGGTTGTGGCTCTCCACCTTGAACGTCACGGCCCAGCCGTTCCCGATGTCGACGACGCCTGCGTTCTCGCCGATGCCGACGAGCAGGTGCTCCTTCATGGCGTCGGTGACCTTCTCGCCGAACTGGCGCAGGTGCACCTTCGAGGACTTGTAGGAGCAGTGCTCGCTCCACATCACGGAGTACATGGCGAGCTCGGCACCTGTGGGCCGGCGACCGAGGATCTCCTCCACGCGCCGGTACTCGTTGTCCTTGAGGCCGAGTTCGGCCCAGGGGAGTGCCTGCCCGGGGGTCGTCTCCGCGATGGCGACCGTATCGATGTTGAACCTGCGCGTCGTCCCTGCAGTCACTTAGCCCACCAGTTTCTTGAGTACCGAGGTGAAGATGCCGAGTCCGTCCGTGCCGCCGCGCATGTCCACGGCGCCGCGCGCCGAGGAGTCCGGGCCGAAGCCCGCCTCGACGGCGTGCTCGGGATGCGGCATGAGCCCGACGACGTTGCCTGCCGCATTGGAGATGCCGGCGATGTCCCGGCGCGAGCCGTTGGGGTTGCCGTCGACGTAGCGGAAGACCACGCGGCCCTCCCCCTCGAGCTCGTCGAGGGTGCGGTTGTCGGCGACGAACTGCCCGTCCTGGTTCTTGAGGGGGATGACGAGCTCCTCGCCCTCCGCGTACTCCGAGGTCCAGAACGTCCCGGCGTTCTCCACGCGCAGGCGCTGGTCGCGGCAGAGGAAGTGCAGGGAGTTGTTCTTGATCATGGATCCCGGCAGCAGGTGGGCCTCGGTCAGGACCTGGAACCCGTTGCAGATGCCGAGCACGGGGAGGGCATCAGCACCGCCCGAGGCGGCGGCGGTGATCTGTTCCATGAGCGGCGCGAAGCGGGAGATGGCTCCGGCGCGCAGGTAGTCGCCGTAGGAGAACCCGCCGGGAATGATGACGGCGTCGACGCCCTGCAGGTCGTGGTCGCCGTGCCAGAGCTGGACGGCGCTGCCACCGGCGAGCCGCACGGCGCGGGCGGCGTCGCGGTCGTCCAGGGTGCCGGGGAATGTGACGACGCCGACCGTCACTCCGCTGAGGGGGCCGTCCCCGGTGTCCGGGGCGAGCGGCTGGGGTCCGCCGATGAGGGGGGTCTCGATACTCGAGGCGCTCACTGGCCGTCCTCCTCGAGAACCTCCACGCGCGTGACGTCCTCGATGACGGGGTTGGACAGCAGCGTGGTGGCGGCGTGGCGGGCCTGCTCGAGGACCTCGTCCGTGACGTCACCGTCCACGGTCAGTTCGAACCGCTTCCCCTGGCGGACGCCGGCGAAACCGGTGAGGCCGATCCTGGGGAGCGCTCCTGCGATCGCCTTACCCTGCGGGTCGAGGATCTCGGGCTTGGGCATGACGTCGACGACAATCCGGGGCATCCGGCAACTCCTGTGCGTGAGCAGTGGGTAAGCAGTAGCCCGGAAGTGCCGTCTCACGCCGTGTCTGGACCATCTGGGTCGACACCGGCGCTCCGCGAGCTTGCGGTGCAAGTCTACCGGGGTTTCGCCGCACCCCCGTTCCCGGGACGGGCCGTGGACGGGCCCTACTGCGCGCCGGCCGTCCCGAGGAGGTCCCGCGCCTTCTCCCAGCGGGAGATCTCGCAGCCGTCCGTCAGGGCGAAGGACGCCAGGACCGACGTGCCGTTGAAGTCGCCGGTGATGCTCGCGGTCTGCGGCCCGCCGTACTGCTGCGTGCAGGTGATGTCCTTGTTCGGGCGCGCCGTGAAGAACGCGGTGCCGAGCCGGGCGAGGGCCGCGCAGCCCGCGTCCGCGTCGGGAAGGGTCGAGGCGGGGCCGGGTGCACCGTCGACGCACTCGAGGACGTACTGCACGGGTTCCGCGCCGGCATCCTGCTGGACGGAGATGGTGAGCAGGGCGTTGTCCGCGGGGACGGCACTGGGGGAGCCGGTGGGGGAACCGGTGGGGGAACCGGTCGGGACGGGCGTCGCCGAGGGGGTCGCGGAGGGCGCTGGGCTGCCGTCCCCGCTGGGGGAGCCGGTGGACGAGGGCTGGGGCGTGGAGGACTGCACGGCGGTCTCCTGATCTGTCGGTTCGGCCGTCGGTCCGCCCGGGGTGCAGGCCGAGAGGGCGAGGGAGAGGGCTGCGAGGGGGAGTGCGAGGCGCACGGCGGCGCGCTCGGCTCGGCGTCGGTCCGACGTCGTATCGGTGGTCTTCACGGGGTCCCCTTCGGCTGGCTTCCCAGCGTAGCGGCTGGTGAAAGCACAACGAAGGACGACGGCGGGGAGTCCCGCCGTCGTCGTCAGTCGGGGGCGAGGGAGCGTTCGAGCTGCTGCAGGAGCGTCCTCCGGAGCGCCTGCGACTCCTCGGCGAAGCCTCGCTGCAGGCGCACGTACTCCGCCTTGCCCTCGGCCGTCTCGATCCTGATCGGCGGGAGACCCCACGCGGCGAGGTCGTAGGGCGATGCTTGCATGTCCATGACGCGGATGCGCCAGGACAGCTCGAAGCAGTCCATGGCGAGCTCGCTCGGCAGCAGGGGGGTGAGCTTGTACGCCCACTTGTAGAGGTCCATGTTCGCGTGGAGGCAGCCCGGCTGCTCGAGGTCGCGCTGGGTCCCGCGGGTGGGCGCGTGCTCGTTGAGGGGCACGGCTTCGGGGGTGTAGAAACGGAAGGCGTCGAAGTGCGTGCAGCGGATGCGGGAGGAGTCGACGACCTCGTCCGTCCCGTCGGCGCCCAGGCGCAGCTCGAGGTACTCGTGCCGCACCCCGTTGACGGCCGACCGGTAGGCCATGGCCCACTCGTGGAGGCCGAAGCAGCCGAACTGGGCCGGTCGTGCCGCTGTGCGGCCGAGGATCAGCCGCGCGAAATCGATGGCGTCCTGGCGTTCTCCGGTGAACCTGCCGACATCCACGCGCGCCCCGTCGTCGTCGGCGGTGTAGTACTTCCAGCCGGCGCGCTCCGCTGCTGCCGGCCCCGTCAGGACGGTCCCTGCTCCGGGGTGCCAGCGCAGGAGCTGCCCCGGCTTCTGGTTGTAGTAGGTGAAGAGGAAGTCCTCCACGGGGTGCTTCGCCCCGCGGGACCGCCGTTCGAGGTAGGGCCCGGCGAAGCGCTCCGCGCGGTCCTGGTGCTGCCGTTCCCGGGCCCGCCATTCGGCCTCGGGAAGGCGGGCGGAGGCGACGGCGGGCATTCTTCCATTATCACCCGGGCCCGGATTGGTAAATGTGCTGTGTAAATTCTGGGAAACGCGCCGGAATGAGTCTGGTCAGGGTGTGTTGCCTCGGGTAAGTTTGTGCTCGCCACGGCGTCTGTGAGCGTTATCACAGGTGGGGGGTCCTATCCAGGAGACCGTGGCATCGGGGGAACCGGCCGCGGCCGGCCCGCACTTGACGAGAGGCACTACCTTCTTATGACACAACGGAGACAAGCCGGGCAGGGGCGCAGCACCCTGCGCGCCGCCACGGCTATCGTGCTGGGCCTGCCGTTACTGGTGACATCGACGGCCGTTGCGCCCGCCGCCTTCGCGGCACCTGTCCCGGCCACCTCGGTCACGCCCCAGAAGGCGCCGGCCAAGGAGCTGGACCCCGCGCAGTACCCCGACGGCAAGTACATCGTCGTGCTCGCCGACAAGCCCGTCGCCACCTACGAGGGCGGCGTGGCCGGCATGGCACCGACGAAGCCCCAGGGCGGCGCGAAGCTCGATGCCGCCGCAGCGAACGTGCAGCAGTACTCCGCGTTCCTCGAGACCAAGCAGCAGGAAGTCGCCGCCGAGAAGAACGTCGACATCAAGCGCACCTACACGGCTGCGATCAACGGCTTCGCCGCGGACCTCAGCACCGACCAGGCCGTCGAACTGGCCAAGAGCGACGAGGTGCTCCTCGTGGCACCGGACGTCGAGAACGCGCCGGACTACTCGAGCATCGACTTCCTCGGCCTGAGCGGTAACAAGGGGATCTGGAAGAGCCAGTTCGGCGGCGAGAAGAACGCCGGCGCCGGCACCGTCGTCGGTGTGATCGACACGGGCTACGCGCCCGACAACCCCTTCTTCGCCGGCAGCCCCGTCAAGCCGCTGAAGGGCAACTCCCAGCCCAAGGTGGGTGAGCCCTACCTCGACGCGACCGGCGAGATCGCCATGCTCAAGTCCGACGGCAGCACCTTCGTCGGCGACTGCCAGGTCGGCGAGGGGTTCGACGGCACCCTCTGCAACTCGAAGGTCATCTCGGCCCAGTACTTCGCGGACGCGTTCCTCGCGAGCGTGCCCGAAGCCGACCGTGCGCCCCAGGAAGTCCTCTCGCCCGTCGACATCGACAACCACGGCACGCACACGGCCAGCACGGCCGCCGGCAACGCGGGCGTGACCCAGACCGTGGACGGCCGCAACTTCGGCGTCTCCTCGGGTGTCGCCCCGGCGGCCAAGATCTCCGTCTACAAGACCTGCTGGGAGGACAACGACGCCGACACCGGTGGCTGCTACTCCTCCGCCGCCATCGACGCCATCAACCAGGCCATCCTCGACGGCGTCGACGTCCTCAACTACTCGATCTCGGGCAGCACGACGACGACGACGGACCCCGTGTCCCTGGCGTTCCTCTCCGCCACGTCGGCGGGCATCTTCGTCGCCGCATCGGCCGGCAACTCCGGCCCCACGGCCAGCACCGTCAACCACGGCGCCCCGTGGATGACCACCGTCGCCGCCAGCACGTTCAACAACGAACTGCAGGGCACGGCCGAGTTCTCCGACGGCACCAAGTACCGCGGTGCCTCGATCATGCGCGCCGGCGTCCCCGCCAGCCCGGTCGTCCTCGCCGCCAACGCCGCTGCGGCGGGTGCGGCGTCGCCCCAGCTGTGCGGCCCCAACACCCTGGATCCCGCGAAGGTCGCCGGCAAGATCGTGGTCTGCGACCGCGGCGTCGTCGACCGCACCGCCAAGAGCGCCGAGGTCAAGCGCGGTGGCGGTGTGGGCATGATCCTCGTGAACCTCATCGATTCCTCGACGGACACCGACCAGCACGTCGTCCCCACGGTGCACGTCAACGCCCCCGAGGCCCTCGAGCTGAAGGCGAAGGTCGCGGCCAACCCGTCGCTCACGGTCGCCCTGAAGCCCACGGACACCACGGGCAAGCCCCTGCCGCCCGCACCGCAGGTCGCAGGGTTCTCCTCGCGCGGCCCGCTGCTCGCCACCGATTCCGATCTCCTGAAGCCGGACATCACGGCTCCCGGCGTGGCCGTCCTCGCGGGCGTCTCCACGGTCGGCTCCAACGGCGCGCAGTTCGGCTTCCTGTCCGGGACCTCCATGGCATCGCCCCACGTCGCCGGTCTCGGCGCCCTGGTGCTCAGCAAGAACCCCGCCTGGTCCCCGGCCACCGTGAAGTCCGCCATGATGACCACCGCCTACCCGCTGAAGACCGCCACCGGCGGCGTGGAGACGGACGTCCTCGCCGTGGGTGCGGGCCACATCAACCCGGCCTCCGTCCTCAGCCCCGGACTGGTGTACGACCAGAGCGCCGACGACTACCTGCGCTTCATCGCGGGCACCGGCGTGGACCTCGGCATCGACGGCATCGAGCCCGTCGCCGCCAAGGACACCAACGTCCCGTCGTTCGCCCTCGGCAACCTGACCGGCCGTACCGAGGTGACCCGTACGGTCACCGCCGTCACCCCCGGCATCTACCGCGCCACCGCCAGTGTCCCCGGAGTGAAGGTCACGGTCACGCCGTCGATCCTCAACTTCAGCGCCGCCGGCGAGACGCGCACGTTCAAGGTCTCCTTCGAGAACCAGAACGCGCCGTTCGGCAAGTTCGCCGCCGGGTCGCTCACCTGGGCGGGCCAGGGCAAGAAGGTCACCTCGCCGGTGGCCATCCGGCCCCAGGCCGTCAACGCTCCCGCAGAGGCCGCTTTCACCTCCGCGGGTCCCGACGGCAGCGGCGCGTTCGAGGTCACCTCGGGCACGAACAACCCCATCAGGATGACGCTGCTGGGCCTCGCCAAGGCGGACTCCACCGCGATCAACCTGGTCCCCGGTGGCCTCGCCAACGCGAACAACGCGTCCAACGCCGTCAAGGACGTCACCGTCCCCGCCGGCGCCCCGGTCGCCAAGTTCTCCGTCCTCTCCGGTGACCCGACCGCCGACTTCGACATGTTCCTCATCACGCCGGCCGGCACCGTCACCCAGGTGGCCACGGCCGACGCGAGCGAGACGATCACGCTCGAGAAGCCGGCTCCCGGCACCTACCGCATCATCGCGAACCTGTACGCCAGCACCGGCAACGCGCCGACCGCCGGCACCATCGACGCGGCGGTGCTGACGGGCACGGAGAAGAACGCGACGCTGACCCCCAACCCGCTCGTCCTGGCGAACGGCACCAAGGGCTCCGTGACCCTCAACTGGACCGGCCTCGCCGCCGGCTCCTACGTGGGCCGCGTGACCTACGAAGGGTCCTCGGCCGTGACCTATGTGACGGTCACCGTCGGCGGGTCGGGCACCGCCCCGGCCCCGGCGCCCGCAGCGCTGCCCACCGTTGCTCCGGCGGACAAGCTCATGACCGGTCCTCGCGAGGCGACCACCCCGACCGGCGACAAGTAGACACCCAGCAGTACCCGCCCGGAACGGACTGAAGGCCGGTGGATCATCGATCCACCGGCCTTCTCCATGTCCGCGGTCCCTGGACGCCGTGGGCGGGAGGGTGCGAGCGAGGCTTCGTTCCCACTGAGCGGGGTCGGTCGGTGGGAATGGTCGAACATTCCCACCGGGAATGCCTTCACAGTGGGATCGAGGACCGGGTGGGGTCGCGGACCGGGTGGGATCGACGACGGCGGGGACCGCCACCGCGACGGAGAGCGGGCTCCCCGACGGCGGGGACCGCCACCGCGACGGAGAGCGGGCTCCCCGACGGCGGCGGATCGGACTACGGGGCTAGCGGCCGGTCCCGGCGTAGACGGTGGCCGTGGCGTCGCCGTCGAGCTCGAAGGCCGCGTGGACGGCGCGGACGGCGTCGTCGAGCAGGTCGGCTCCCGTGACCACGGAGATACGGATCTCCGACGTCGAGATCATGTCGATGTTCACGCCGGCGTCGGAGAGGGCGCGGAAGAAGCGGTACGAGACGCCCGGGTTGGATCGCATGCCCGCGCCGATGAGGGAGAGCTTGCCGATCTTCTCGTTGTACTCCACCGCCTCGAAGCCCACGCGGTCCTGTGCCTCGGCGAGCGCGGCCAGGGCCTCGGCGCCGTCGACGATCGGCAGGGTGAAGGAGATGTCCGTGCGGCCCGAGCCGTGCGTCGAGACGTTCTGGACGATCATGTCGATGTTCGTGTTGGCGCCCGCGACGATCCCGAAGATCTCGGCCGCCTTGCCCGGGATGTCGGGCACGCCGACGACGGTGACCTTCGCTTCGGAGCGGTCGTGCGCTACGCCGGAGATGATGGGCTGTTCCAAGGGTTCTCCCTCTTGAATCTTGATCTGGTCGTCGGGGCTGGGCAGGACCCAGGTGCCCTCGTTGTGGCTGAAGGAGGAGCGGACGTGCAGGGGGACCCCGAAGCGCCGTGCGTACTCGACGCAGCGCAGGTGCAGGATCTTCGCGCCGGACGCGGCCATCTCCAGCATCTCCTCGCTCGAGATGGTGTCGATCTTCTGCGCGGACGGGACGACGCGCGGGTCCGCGGTGTACACGCCGTCGACGTCGGTGTAGATCTCGCAGACGTCCGCGTCGAGGGCCGCCGCGAGCGCCACGGCCGTGGTGTCCGATCCGCCGCGGCCGAGGGTGGTGATGTCGTTGCTCTCACGGCTCATGCCCTGGAAGCCGGCGACGATCGCGACGTCGCCCTTCTCGATGGCCGTCAGGATGCGGTGGGGGGAGACGTCGATGATGCGGGCCTTGCCGTGGATGGCATCCGTGATCATGCCGGCCTGGCTGCCGGTGAAGGACTGGGCGGAGGCGCCGATCCCGTGGATGGCCATGGCGAGCAGGGCCATCGAGATGCGCTCGCCCGCGCTCAGCAGCATGTCCATCTCGCGGGCGTCGGACGTCGGGCTCACCTGGGCGGCGAGGTCGAGCAGTTCATCGGTGCTGTCGCCCATGGCGGAGACGACGACCACCACGCGGTGGCCTGCGGACTGCGTCTCCACGACCCGCTGCGCGACCCGCTTGATGCCCTCGGCGTCGGCGACGGACGATCCGCCGAATTTCTGGACTATGAGGCTCATGCACTCGCTCACTGGGGATGACGGCGGCAACTCGCCGTACTGGCTGGGAATCCAGGGGCGGCAGCACCGGCGCCTCGGGGGCGCGGACGGGAGTCCGACGCCCGTGCCAGTCTAGCGGGGGGCCGTTTGCGCGCTCAAAGTCCGGGTCCGATTAAGAACGGGCCGCAGGACGGTGGTTCCGGACCGTCCTGCGGCCCGAACGCGGCGGTGTCGCCTACGCTCATACCATGACTGACGACTTTGGGGGAATCGTTGTCGAGGGGGTTGCCAGGAGCTTCGGCTCCGTGCAGGCGATCCGCGACATCGATTTCGTGGCCCCGCCCGGGGAGGTGACCGCTCTGATCGGTCCCAACGGCTCCGGCAAGACGACCCTGCTGCTGATGATGGCGAGCCTCCTGGCGCCCGATCTCGGCACCATCCGCGTGGCGGGCTTCGATCCCGTCACGCAGCCCGCCGAGGTCAGGAGCCGGATCGGCTGGATGCCGGACACCCTCGGCGTCTGGGAGTCCCTCACCGCCTTCGAAGTGCTGAGGACCGTCGGCGCCCTCTACGGCATGAGCGCCGCGGACAGTGCCCGGCGTGCCGACGAACTGCTGGTCACCGTCCACCTCACCGAGTTCGGCCGGCAGCCCGCCCGCGTCCTCTCCCGGGGCCAGCAGCAGCGGCTCAGCCTCGCCCGCGCCCTGATCCACGACCCGCAGGTGCTGCTCCTGGACGAACCCGCCTCCGGACTCGACCCCGGGTCGCGGGTGGAGCTGAGGTCCCTCCTGCGCTCCCTGGCCGCCGCCGGCAAGACCGTCGTCGTGTCGAGCCACGTCCTGTCGGAGCTGGACGAGATCGCCGACCGCGCCGTCTTCGTCAGCCGCGGCCGGTCGGTCAAGAGCCAGACGCTCGACGAGGCCGGCAGCCAGGCACGCCGCTACTACGTCCAGGCGGAGCCCATGACGGCGCTCGCCGCGGCTCTGCAGAGCTACGGGGTCCGCTTCGAGACACGCGGGGACTCCAGGCGCGAGGAGTTCCTCGTCCAGCTCGGCAGCACGGCGGAAGCCTCCTGGCTGCTCCGCACCCTGGTGATGGCCGACGTCGTCGTCACCGCCTTCGCACCTGCCGGGGGAGCCCTCGAGGAGACCTACATGAGCCTGGATACGGACCGACTATGAGCACAGTGACCGAACCCTCGACGCCGCACCCTGTCCACTCCCCGACCACACTGCCCTTCCGGTCCGCGGTCCGTACCGTGTTCTCGCTCGAGATGCGGCAGCGCCTGCGGGGCAAGGGCTGGTACTGGATGCTCGCCATCTGGTTCGTCGTGATCGCGTTCATCTTCGTGCTCGGCACGGCGTTCCTCGCCACGACGGACAACGAGGGCGGGATCCTCTTCGACCTGGTGGTCGGCTTCGTGCTGCTCTTCGGCCTGCTCGTCGCGCCGGGGCTGTCCGCGAACGCCGTCAACGGGGACCGGGCGGGCGGCACCCTCGCGATCCTGCAGGTGACCCTCCTGACCCCCGGGCAGCTGCTCTTCGGCAAGTGGCTCGCCTCCTGGGTGGGATCGCTCGCCTTCCTCGTCCTCAGCAGCCCCTTCATCCTCTGGGCCCTGGCGCTGGGCGGAGTGGACGCCGCGGAGGCGCTGGTCTCCCTGCTCATGCTGGCGGTGGAGCTGGGCGTCGTCTGCGCCGTCGGTGTCGGCGTCTCGGCGCTGGCCAACCGGCCCCTGTTCTCGATCGTCAGCACGTACATGCTGGTCGCCCTGCTGGCGGTCGGCACCGTGATCGTCTTCGGCCTGAGCACCACGCTCGTGATGGAGGAACGCACCGTGCGGTCGTCGTACTACACCTACCCCGAGAGCAGCCTCGACAGCGTCGGCGTCCCGGACCCGGAGGCGGAGGCGGTGTGCCAGTCCCAGACCTACACCGCCGAGCTACCGAACACGCAGTACATCGCGTGGATCCTCGCGGCCAATCCGTTCGTGGTGGTCGCCGACGCCGTGCCGTACAAGATCCCGGACGTGCCCGGGACCACGGCCCCGGGGCCGGGCGGGACGGGCAGCTTCTACTCGCCGGGCGTCATGGAGACGGTGAGCCAGGGTGTGCGCTCGGCACAGGCGGGGCCCGACCTCGACGTCACCTGCGAGGAGTCGATGCTGGGACGCCAGCCGCTGCCGCAGGGGGTGCCGATCTGGCCCCTCGGCCTCGGACTCCAGCTGCTCCTCGCCGGCGCGCTCCTGCTCATCGGCCGTCGGAGGCTGACGATGCCTGCCCGGCGCCTCGCGCAGGGGACGCGCATCGCCTGATGCGGGGTGGGGTCAGGACATGGCCCGGCGGCCCTCGAACGCCCGTCCGAGGGTCACCTCGTCGGCGTACTCCAGGTCTCCACCCACCGGCAGGCCGGAGGCGAGCCGGGTCACCGGGATCCCGATGGTCTTGAGCATGCGCACGAGGTAGGTGGCCGTCGCCTCCCCCTCCAGGTTGGGATCGGTCGCGATGATGATCTCCTGGACCTTCTCGTCCGAGAGTCGGGCGAGCAGCTCGCGGATGCGCAGCTGGTCCGGGCCCACCCCGGCGATCGGATTGATCGCGCCTCCGAGGACGTGGTACCTGCCGCGGAACGAGCGGGTGCGCTCCACGGCGATCACGTCCTTGGATTCCTCGACCACGCAGATCATGGACGGATCGCGGCGCGGGTCGCGGCAGATGACGCACCTGTCCTGTTCCGCGACGTTGCCGCACACGGTGCAGAACTTCACGCGTTCCTTGACGGTGGTGATCGCCGTGACGAGGCGCTGCATGTCCTCGCTGTCCGCCTCGAGGATGTGGAACGCGAGTCGTTGCGCCGATTTCGGTCCTACCCCGGGCAGGCGTCCGAGCTCGTCGATCAGCTCCTGCACTGCGCCTTCGTACACGGTGTTTCCCTCTTCTGCTGATCCGGTCGGCCGGCGACGTCGACGCCCTCGGCATGCTGCGCGCCCGCCCGCGGAGGGCGGGTGAGCGCTCTTCCATTGTCCGCCCTGCGGAGCCGGGGTCGGGTCACTGCGGCGCGATTACGCCGTGGGCATCGCCCGGTCCGTCGGGCGGGTGAGGACCAGATGGAGGACGCCGGACGGAGAGGGGGTCGCCTCGATGTCGAAGCGTCGTTCGAGCCCCTCCAGCCCGTCCCACAGCCGTTCGCCACGGCCCAGGACGATCGGCACGAGGACGACGTGCAGGTAGTCGATCAGATCGGCCTCGAGGAATTGCCGGACGGTGGTGACGCCGCCGCCGATGCGGATGTCGAGGCCGCCGGACAGGGCGCGGGCCTGCTCGAGCGCGGAGACGGGATCCGCGTCCACGAAATGGAAGGTCGTGCCGCCGTCCATCTCGAGGACCGGCCGCGGATGGTGCGTGAGCACGACGACGGGGGTGTGGAAGACAGGGTCGTCGCCCCACCACCCCTTCCACTCCTCGTCCTCCCAGGGGCCGCGTTGAGGGCCGAACTTGTTGCGCCCCATGATCTCCACGCCGATCCCGGACCCCCACGACGCCGCGAACGCGTCGTCGACGCCGAGGGATCCGGCGCCGTCGCCCGGGAGGCCCATCTCGCGGAACGTGCGCGTGCCGACAGCCCACTGCATCAGCCGTGGACCGGCGTGACCGAACGGCGCGTCGAGTTGCTGGCCCTCACCCGTGCCGAATCCGTCGAGGGAGATCGAGAAGTTGTGGACGCGGACGAGTGACATGTCATCTCCTGGTGCTGGTCGTTCGCCAGAACCCTAGACCCACCCATCCCGATCGCTCAAGAGCGAGGGCCGCTGGTCCTCCGACCAGGCCCGGTCCGGCCGGTACGGGAGCAGGTCACTGGCCGTCGATGCTGCGTTCCTCGACGAGCCGTCCGTTGAGGATGCGTTCGATCGCCGTCCGGCCCACGAGTCCGGACTCCTCGAGCGTCTCGTCGTCCGCGCTGGGCTCGTCCTCGATGAACCGGCGGGCGGCGGCACCCCTCGCGGCCGCGGCTTCTTCGGCCCGCTTCCGTTCGGCCTCGTCGAGGAGCTGCTGGTATCGGCTGATCGGTTTCTGCCGGATGTCCTCGGCGGGAGCCGGGCGGTCGGGTGCACCAGTCGCGTTCGGTCCGGTGGCCGGGGCCGGTCCGGTGGGCGCGTCCGGGACAGGGCCGCGTGGCGCGCCGCCTGCCAGGCCTCGCGGAGGTGCGGGTGACGACGGCGCGGAGGAGGCGGGTGGCGTCGGGGCCCCGGGAGGGCTCCACACCACAGAGCGCGACGGCGCCGGTCCGGCGGCATGAGCCGCTGCGCCAGCGGCGTGCTGCGGTCCGGTCGCAGGAGCTCCTGTGGAGGCGGGCGCGGCCTGGGCCGGGACGTCCGGACGCGCTGCCGGCGGCGTGCTTGTCGGACGTGCCGGACGTGCCGGTGCAGCCCCCTGCGGCTCCCTGGGCGTGCGGTCGTACGGATCCTCGGGCACCGGGCCCCAGTCGCCCCCCGGGTCGAAGGCCTCCTCGGGCGGCTCGACCAGCGCCCAGGAGTCATCGGACATCGACGGATCCCACGCGCTGACGGCCTCGGACGCGGGAGGCTCGGAGGAGGCGGTCCGGCCTGCACCGCGACCGTCCCCGCGGCGGGGTCCCGAGCCGCTGGTCCGGTTCTGTTGGCCTGTGCTCTCCCCGGTCCTGTCCCGTGGCCCTGGAGTGCCGCCCGACCGGGCTCCTCCGGGTGCCGGCCGCACCGCCGGATGGCTGCCGGAGCGGGATGGCATGGCGGGCGCCTGTCCGCCGGTCGCGGAAGCATCGCCCGACGCGGTACCTGCGGGCGGGGACGCCACAGGAGCAGCTGCCGGAGCCGCTGCCACAGGTGTAGGTACACCGGGGACGGAAGCGCCGGGAGCGGCAGCGGTTCGCGGCGCGGCCACGGATTCCGGCACACCCGGGACGGCAGCGCCGGGGCCGGCAGCGGCCGGGGTGGTTGTCGCTGGTGGTGATGCCGCCGCTCCTGATGCATCGGGCACGGAAGCGCCGGGCGACGACGATGCTTCAACAGGCATGTCGCCGCGCTCCTGCGCGTTGCCGGGCGGGGACGGTGCGGCAGGCTGCGTGTCGCCGCGCTCCTGCGCGTTGCCGGGCGGGGACGGAGCAACTGCAGGCTGCGTGTCGCCGCGCTCCTGCGCGTTGCCGGGCGGGGACGGAGCAACTGCAGGCTGCGTGCCGACGCGCTCCTGGGGGTTGCCGGGCGAGGGCTGGTCGCTCACTCGGCCGACACCGGGGGTGGAGCGCCCGGCCGTCCCGTCGACCCTCCCTGCGTCGGCAGGAGCCTGCGCTCCGCCGGGCCGGGCGCCTTCGGCAGCAGTGCGGGCGGCCGCCGGCGCGGGAGGAGCGAGGCCCGGGTTACTCCCCGGAACCGCCTGGCTGGCCGGTACTTTTGGGCCCGACTCACCCGCCCCGCCGGCGTCGTGGACCGCCTCGATGGAACACGTCAGTCCGAGGACCTTGTGGATGGCCTGCTTCACGTTGTCCATGTGGGGTCCCCGCTGGAACCCGATGGCGTTGCCCTGGTTCGCGAAGGCGAGGACCAGCTGGTTGCCCTCGAAGGACCGCGGCTTCGCGGAGACGTTGACGATCAGCCAGGTGGCCCGCTTGATCCGTGCGACCTCGTCCATGATCTCGGGCCAGGCGCGGCGGATCATCTCGACGCTGCCACCGGACGCGCCCGGCTGACCCTGCTGACCCGACTGGCCCTGGTCCGGGCGCCGGGCATCCTGCTGCGGCCGGCCCGGGCCTGACTGGCCCGGTCCTGACTGGCCCGGTTCTGACTGGCCCGGTTCTGACTGTGGTCGACCGTGCTCCGGAGTGCTGCGGGACGGTTCCTGTGGCGCTGCCGGGGGTGCTTCCTGCGGTCGGGAAGGCGCACCCCACGACGGCGCGGTGCTCTCGCCACGGGCCGGCGCCCCGTCCTCCGGTGCGCCGGGGACGTCGGGACGCTGACCGTGCCCGGCAGGCGCCTGCCGGGGAGCCGAGGGGCCCTGTCCCTGCGCGTCGTCTCCCGCAGGACCGCGCTCGCCGTCGGACTGCCCGCCGCCCAGGGGGGCCGGTGCCGAGGGTCGATCCGGCGAGGGGCCCGACGCAGCAGGAGAGGCCGGAGGTGCGGCAGGAGCGGCAGGGCCGGCAGCGGCGGACTCCGCGACGGCGGTCCGCTCGGTCGCCGGCTCGTTCGTCCGCCCGTCCGCCTGTACCTCTGGATCCGGCGCTCCGGGGGGCGCGGCAGCCGCCGGTACGGCGGGCGACGCCGGGTCCCCGGTTCGTGCGGGCTCGCCGGTCGTCGGCTGTCCGGCCGGACGGCCCTTCTGCTCGGCGAACGCGGAGTCGGTGGACACGCCCCAGCTGCCGCCCCAGTCGGGCGACGAATCCTCAGGGGCCCCCGCCCCTCCCGGCCGGCTGCCGCGGGACGCGGCCGGGACGGCGGGGGAGTGGGCGCCCGCGACACCGCCCGCGACACCGGCCGCCGGAGCTGCCTGGTCGTTCGAGGGCAACGACCAGCGGGCCGCAGCCTCTTCGGCCGTCCTGGGGACATCGAGACGCGGGCGGGCGGGCGCCTTCGGTGCTTCCTCGGGCTCTGCCGCGGGAGTGCCGGCGGCGTACTCGAGGCGGCGTTCGATGCGGTCGACCCGGGCGAGGGTGCCGCGCACGGTGGCGTCCGCTGCCGGGAGCAGCAGCCGTGCGCAGAGCAGCTCGAGATGCAGCCGGGGCGAGGTGGCGCCCGTCATCTCGGTGAGTGCGGTGTTGGTGACGTCGGCTGCGCGGGAGAGTTCCCCGGCGCCGAGCTGGTTCGCCTGGGCGCGCATGCGGTTCAGCTGGTCGTCCGGGACGCCGCGGAGGATCGACGATGCTCCCTCGGGCACGGCGTTGATGACGATGAGGTCGCGGAAACGCTCCAGCAGGTCCTCGACGAAGCGGCGGGGGTCATGTCCCGTCTGGATCACGCGGTCGACGGCGTTGAACACGGTGGCGGCGTCCTCGGCGGCGACGGACTCGACCACGTCGTCGAGGAGCGTGGCGTGCGTGTAGCCGAGGAGCGAGACGGCGAGCTCGTAGTCGAGCCCGTTCTCGCCGGCACCGGCCATGAGCTGGTCGAGCACGGAGAGGGAGTCGCGCACCGACCCTCCGCCCGCGCGGATCACGAGCGAGAGCACGCCGGGTGCCACCGGCACGTTCTCCTGCCGGCAGAGCTGCTCCAGGTAGGCCATGAGGGGTTCCGGCGGGACGAGCCGGAAGGGGTAGTGGTGGGTGCGCGAGCGGATGGTGCCGATCACCTTGTCGGGCTCCGTGGTCGCGAAGATGAACAGGATGTGCTCCGGCGGCTCCTCGACGATCTTCAGCAGGGCGTTGAAGCCCGCCGACGTGACCATGTGGGCCTCGTCGATGATGAAGATCTTGTAGCGGTCACGGACGGGTGCGAAGGTCGCGCGTTCGCGGAGGTCGCGGGCGTCGTCCACGCCACCGTGGCTGGCGGCGTCGATCTCGATGACGTCGAGGCTGCCGGATCCGTTGCGGGCCAGGCCGACGCAGCTGTCGCACGTCCCGCAGGGCGTGGAGGTGGGGCCCTGGGCGCAGTTGAGGCAGCGGGCGAGGATACGGGCCGACGTGGTCTTGCCGCAGCCGCGGGGCCCGGAGAAGAGATAGGCGTGGTTGATGCGGTCCTTGTCGATGGCCGCCATCAGGGGTTCGGTGACATGCTCCTGGCCGATGACATCCGCGAAGGTCTCGGGACGGTAGCGACGGTAGAGGGCTGTACTCACGGATGAACCTTATCGGTTGGTGCTGACGGTTTGCATGCCGGGCCGGCGGAGGGGGGGATCAGCGTTGCGGGGTCCACGATCCAGGGATCACGTGGCAACCGGACGGGGTCGAAGGACGCGAGGGCCGCCTCGAGCGATCCTCCGGGAAGGCCCAGCGAGGCGAGGATGGTGTCCAGCACGGCACGCGGCGACCGGCCCAGCCCGGCGAGGTCCTCCAGTGTCACAGCGCCGTCCCGTTTTGCCAAGCGGCGTCCTCGGGTGGTCACCGCCAGGGGCACGTGGGCGTAGGAGGGAGCCGGCAGCCCGAGCAGCGACCCCAGGTAGGCCTGCCGCGGAGCGGACTCGAGCAGGTCCGCTCCCCGCACCACCTGGTCGATGCCCTGGGCCGCATCGTCGACGACGACGGCGAGGTTGTAGGCGATCACGCCGTCGTTCCGCCGCAGCACGAAATCGTCCACCGGGGCCGTGACCTGCCCTGCCAGCCGGTCGTGGACCGTCCAGGTTCCGACGGCGGAGGCGAGGCGCAGCGCCGGACGCCGTTGCGCCCGCCGTCGTTCCCGCTCGTCCTCGCCGAGTCCCCGGCAGGTGCCCGGGTAGAAGCCGGGGCGGCCGTGCGGGGCGCTCGCCGCGTCCGCGACGTCACGGCGCGAGCAGAAGCACTCGTACACCAGCCCCTGTGCCTGCAGCATGTCGAGGGCCTGCCCGTAGCGGTCGGACTGCTCGCTCTGGCGGAGGACGGGTGCGTCGGAGGAAAGCCCCAGTGCGGCCAGTTCGGCGAGCTGCTCCGCCTCGGCCCCGGCCCGGACGCGGTCGAGGTCCTCGACCCGGATCAGGAAGCGCCGGCCCGTCGACCGGGCGAACAGCCAGGCGACGACGGCGGTGCGGAGGTTCCCGACGTGCAGCCGTCCGGAGGGGCTGGGGGCAAACCGGCCGGCACCCTTGCCTGCCACGTCCGACCTCCCGCTGCGCTCGCTTAAAGTGAAGACCCCCCATGCACCTGCCAGAGCCCGCTTACCCTTGCTACCTTCCGGTCCTGGGGGAGTTCACAGGATGACACCACATGAGGGGCCGGGAAAGAGTCTACACAGGAGCATGCGTGGCTTTCGAATCGGCGGCGGGTGTCGGCCGGGCGGCCTGCGCGAGGGGGCGATTCGGCAGGATGCCCTTGTATGGGTATTCTGGTATCTGCTCCAAATGAGGAGGATTCGCCTAGCGGCCTATGGCGCACGCCTGGAACGCGTGTTGGGTTCACGCCCTCGGGGGTTCAAATCCCCCATCCTCCGCTCGAAGCACACAGCTGGACCCCGGCCCCATGGCCGGGGTCCAGCTGGTTAAGCCGTCGACGGGTCGGCGGAGCCGGTCACGCGGCGGATGCGCTTCTTCGCGGCCGCCTCCGCAGGGCCCTCGGGGCCGAGCCCCAGCCGGATCACTCCGAGGACGATCCTCACCGCCGTGCGGATCGGCAGGGGGATCGGACCCAGCGACGGCACCCGCAGGCCGAGCATCTCGCGATGCCTCGGTTCGAGGGTGGCCACCGCCCCGGCGAGCAGGATCTGGTAGCCGAGCCGCTGGGAGCGCGGGAGGGGTGGGCGGCGGATGTAGGTCAGCGCCTCCTGCACCTGGTCGCTGTTCGTGAGTTCACCGTCGAACGCCGCGAGTTGCGATCGGAGCTCCGCCTCGGACCGGGGCGGGTCCTCGAGGCCCATCAGGTGCCCCGCGTGGGCCCATTCCGCCACGTACCGGTCCACGCCCCCCGGGATGGGGCCGCCGTACGCGGCGTGGGCGGCGACGAAGGCGTCGGTGAAGGCCAGGTGCACCCAGCGGGTGAGATCGGGGTCGGCGGCGGAGTAGGGCCGTTCCGCGCCCCGGCTGTCGGTGTACGTGCCCTTGACGCGGGTGTGGAGGCGCTGGACGAACGCCGACCCCTCCTGGGCTGCGGCCTTCGACCCGTAGGTGACGGTGAAGATCCAGCGGATGGTGTTGGCGAGGCGGCCGAGAGGCTCCTCGCGGAAGCTGGAGTGCGCATGGACACCCGCCATCGCCCCGGGGTGCAGCGCCTGCAGCAGCAGGGCGCGGATGCCCGCCACCGTGGGGGTCATCGAGCTGTGTACCGTCCAGACCGCCGAACCGACGGGGAAGTAGCCGGCGTCGTCGCCCTTCTCGAACTCGAACTGCCACTGCGGGATGCTGGGATCGCCGTCCGTGAAGGTGGTTCGGAGCTGCAACTTCCACGTGTCGATGATTCCCATGCGACGACCTATCCTGTTGATGACGTGCGGCCTCCCCGGCCGTCGTACCTTCCAACGTATCCCCGCGCCCGTTTGCTCCTGCTCCGCCCGCCGACCCGGGACCATCCGTGCGGCGGAGCGGAACGAAGCAGGAGGACCATCACCCACCAGGGAGCAGCCATGTCCTCGTCGGACCTGTACCAGATCGATCTCACCATGAACGACGGCACCCGGAAGTCCTTCGGCGACTACCGCGGGCAGCCCGTCCTGGTGGTGAACGTGGCGTCGAAGTGCGGCTTCACCCCCCAGTACGCCGGGCTCGAGGAGCTCTACGGGAAGTACGCGGAGGAGGGGCTGGTGGTGCTCGGCATGCCCTGCAACCAGTTCATGGGCCAGGAGCCGGGCAACGACGGCGAGATCGCCGAGTTCTGCTCCACGACGTTCGGCGTGACGTTCCCGCTGCTGTCGAAGGGCGACGTCCGCGGGAAGGACCAGCACCCGCTCTACGGGCAGTTGACGAAGTTCCGGACCGGTGTCCTGCCCGGGCTCGTGAAATGGAACTTCGAGAAGTTCCTCGTCAACCGCGAGGGGGACGTCGTCGCGCGCTTCGCCCCCACCGTGGAGCCTGACGCCCCCGAGGTCGTCGCGGCGATCGAGGACGTCCTGGCGCGTCCCGCCGCCTGACGCGTCCCCACCGCGCGCACGCGGGCGCGGTGGGGAGGCGCGGGGGCGCCGCGCGTCAGCCCAGGGAGGCGACGCAGCGTGTGAGGAAGGCGGCGCCCGCCTCCTCGTGAATCAGCGTGCCCTCGGTGAGCACCTCGTAGGGCTTGGCGGGGATCCCGTCGGCGGGTCGCACGTCCACGTGCGCGACGTCGAACCCCTGGTCGTGCAGGTAGTCCGCCATCGCGTAGTCGGTGCGGGAGTCGCCGACCGTCCGCCACGTCCGCGGGATGTCCATGAGCGGGGCGATGAGCGTGAGGGCGCGCTCGGCGCCGAGATCCTTGCCGACGCGCACGGATTCGATGTCCGTGGAGATGATGGTCGGATCCACCCGGAAGTGGATGTCCCCGCCGCTGTCCGGCTCCTCGCGGTCCAGCCGGCAGGCACCCATGTCGTGGCTGTGCATGATGTCGAGCGCGTCGCTGTCGAAGGCGCGTTGCCCCTCGAGGTAGTCGGCGTTCGTCGCGTCGAGCGACTGCTCGACCGACACCATGGCGAGCTTGGTCTCGTCGAAGAACATGAGGGCCGAGTACTTCTCCTCCACGAGGTCCCGGACGTCGTCGGCGAAGCTGGTCGGCAGGGCGAGGTCGCGGTCGACGAAGACCTGGCCTGCGCCGTCGGCGGTGAACGAGAACCACGTGGCTCCCTTCTCGCAGACCGCGTGGAAGGTGATCCCGGCCGGGATGCCCCGGGCGAGCATCGGCTCCATGACCTGTTCCCTGATGAAGGAGTCCGAGCGGCCGGTGTTGAAGACGACGGGCCATCCGGCGGCGGCGAGCGTCAGCAGGTCGGCGATGATACCGGCCGGCACGGTCCGCGTGACGGGGCTCGCCACCGGCCCGTCGACGTCGAGCAGCAAGCCCTGGGCAGGCCTTCCCGCGCCGGGCGCGGGGGCTGAGGGAGCGTCGGGGAGCAGGTCGATCGGGGCATCCGTAGGCATGGTCCCATTATGTTCCCGAGCTGCACCCGACCCGTAGTCGGCCCCTGTCCGGGCGCCCTGCGAGTCCCGTGGGAGACTGCTGGGCATGAGTACCACCCCGGGCATCGTCGTCGTGGGGTCCGTCAACGCGGACCTCGTGGTCACCCTCGAACGCCGTCCCCGACCCGGCGAGACCGTCCTGGGCCGGACGATGACCGTGCTGCCCGGCGGCAAGGGCGCGAACCAGGCGGTGGCCGCGGCGCGGCTCGGCGCCGACGTCGTCCTGGTCGGAGCCGTGGGAACGGACGCGTATGCGGGCACTGCGCTCTCGGCGCTGACCGAGGCGGGCGTCGACCTGGGCGCGCTCCGGCGGATCGACGGCAGCACCGGTATCGCCGTCGTCGAGGTCTCCGACGACGGCGAGAACACCATCGTGGTGCTGCCCGGCGCCAACGCGCACATGACGCCGCAGCTCGTCGCCGTATCGGCCGATGTCATCGGCGGGGCCGCGGTCGTCGTCGTCCAGGGCGAACTGCCGGCCGGCGCGACCGAGGCGGCCGTCCGGGCCGCGTCCGGGCGCGTGATCGTCAACCTCGCGCCTGTCGTCCCGGTCGACCCGGCGGTGCTGCTGCGCGCGGATCCGCTGGTCGTCAACGAGCACGAGGGGGCACTGGTCCTGGCACAGCTCGGGGGCGGGGAGGCGTCGGGTCACCGGGCGGTGGTGGAGGCACTGCTCGGGCGCGGCTTCGCGTCGGTGGTGCTGACGCTCGGCGCCGCGGGCGCACTCGTGTCCGACGGCGGTCCGGTCCTGGCGGTGGCCGCGCCCCGCGTCGACCCGGTCGACACGACCGGTGCGGGCGATGCCTTCGTCGGTGCCCTCGCGGCGCGGCTCGCGGCCGGTGATCCGCTCGAGGACGCCGTCCGGTTCGCCGTGCGGGTCGGTTCCTACGCCGTCCAGCACGCGGGCGCGCAGCCCTCCTACCCGACGCTCGACGACAGGCTTCCCGCACTGCCCGCGGACGTGCCGCGGCACGACCTCTGAGCCCCGGGGATGGCGCCGTCGTGCCCCTCACGTTCCATTGGCCGAAGCAACGACCTAGGCTGTAGCAGTGATCTTCAAAGCAGTGCGCGACGGACGGCCCTACCCGGACCACGGACACGTGACCCCCAAGGACTGGGCCGAAGTGCCTCCCCGGCAGGTGCGGCTCGATGAACTCGTGACCACCAAGACCACCCTCGATCTCGAGGCGCTCCTCGCGGAGGACTCGACGTTCTTCGGCGACCTCTTCCCCCACGTGGTGCTGTGGAACGACGTCATGTACCTGGAGGACGGCCTGCACCGCGCGGTCCGGACCGCCCTGCACCAGCGGAGCATCCTGCACGCGCGAGTCCTCGTCCTCGATGACTGAGCAGGAGTCGCCCCGGCGGCAGCGGCCGGAGGACTCGCCGCGCCAGCAGCGGGCGAAGGCCAGGCGGGATCCGACCGAGTGGCACGGCCACCGCATCGTCACCGAGACCGATCTCGGCACCGTCTTCGAGGAGGACGACGCCGCCCGGCGGAGGCGCATCTCCCGGCGCAGGATCCGGCACGGGATCGTGCTGGTGGTGCTCGTCGGGCTGGTCGCCGCCGGCGTCGTCCTGGCGCTCGGCCTCGTGCGTGGCGACATCAGGATCGGTTCCTCCGAGGCCGTCCCGGAGCCCACGTCCACGTGCCCTGCCGGGCCGTTCGACTACCAGGACCCGAGCGCGATCACCGTGAACGTCTACAACGGCACGACTATCGACGGGCTCGCCGGTACGGCTGCCGAGCAGCTCCGCGGGCGGGCGTTCGCGGTACGCGACATCGGCAACCGGGAGGGTGGCTCCGCCTCCGTGTTCATCGTCTCGGGCGAGGGCGGACGCGCCAACGCGTTCACGCTGCAGCGCACGTTCCCCGACTCGGTCTACGTGCCGGACGAGCGGGAGGACAGGACGGTCGACGTCGTCCTCGGCTCGTCCTTCGCCGGCCTCGTGCCGCCGGAGAAGGTGGACATCACCCCGGCAGGGCTCACCTGCGCGCCCGAGGAGGGCTCGACGCCGACCCCCACCGCTCCTTAGACGTACTGGGCCGTGAGCCCGACGCCGTGGTGGACACCGCCGTCCCGGTGGGTCACGACGCCGCGCGGTTCCGCACCGCCCGACGACGGACCGCCAGCGGATAGACGATCCACAGCAGCAGCACCAGGAGCAGGACCGACCCCGCCACGACGAGGCCCGCGAATCGGCCGACCACGAGGTCGAAGATCAGCCAGGCGGTACCCGCGAGGACGAGTCCCACGAGGGCGATCGTCGCCTGGATGATGACGGCGGTGTGCCGGACGAGCGTCGCCTTCACGCGCAGGCCGAACAGGACGCGGTGCAGGTTGACCGACGACAGCACCAGGGCCGTGATCAGCGCCGACAGGCAGACGAGACCCAGGTAGACCATCACCTGGGTGTCGTCGAGCTCGTCGAAGCGGCTCTGGAACGGCAGGGTCAGCAGGAATCCGGTCAGGATCTGGATGCCGGTCTGCATGACGCGCAGCTCCTGCAGCATCTCCTGCCAGTTCCGGTCGAGGCGCTGGTTGCTGCTCTCGCCGCGTCCGTCGTCCGGCACCGATCCGTCCGCGACGTCGTCGGACGCGGCGGGCTCCTCCTCGAGCGGGTTCGTCGCGGTGCTCACGATGCGCCTCCGCCTGCCGCTAGGAGCGCGCGCCGCCCTGCCAGACGGCGTCGAACGGGGCGTTGGACGCGACACGGTTGCGGATGCCCTCCGTGACGAAGTCCTTGGCGGTGCGGGCGGCGTCGAGCGGTGCCGCGCCCTTGGCGAGTTCGGCGGCGATCGCCGCGGCCAGGGTGCAGCCGGCGCCGCTGACGGCGACCTCGCCGACCTTCGGGGCGGACAGCACCTCGAGGGTCTCGCCGTCGAAGTAGACGTCCACGGCGTCGGGGCCCTCGAGACGCACACCGCCCTTGGCGAGGACGACGGCGCCGCTCTGGCGGTGGATGATGCGGGCGGCCTCTTCGAGGTCCTCGAGGGACTCGATGGTGATCCCCGAGAGGGACTCCGCCTCGAAATGGTTGGGTGTCACGAAGGTGGCCAGCGGCAGGATGTTCGCCTTCAGGGCCTGGTCGGTGTCGAGGGCCTCGCCGGGCTCCTGTCCCTTGCAGATCAGCACGGGGTCGAGGACCACGTTGTCCCACTCCTGGCTCTTCAGTGCCGTGGCCACGGTGTCGATGGTCGCCGGCGTGCCGAGCATGCCGAGCTTGACCGTGCGCAGGGGATAGCAGGACTGGATGGCCTCGAGCTGGTCGGCGATGACCTGCTGGTCCACGGGTACGAAGCGGTGCTGCCACGCGTTCTTCGGGTCGAAGGAGACGATGCAGGTCAGCGCCACGATGCCGTAGACCCCGAGCTCCTGGAACGTCTTGAGGTCCGCCTGCGCGCCTGCGCCGCCCGTCGCCTCGGATCCGGCGATGGTCAGGGTGACGGCGGGGGTTACGGGGGTCTGGGTCTCGGCCATCTCCCTAGTCTGCCCGAACCGGCTCGGGGGCGGCCACCCGTGCGCCGGCGAGGATGTCGTCGAGCGCCGGCCCGAGCGTGGAATAGGTGAAGCGGAAGCCCTCATCGAGCAGTCTGCGGGAGCTCACCCAGCGGCTCTTCAGGACGAGTTCGGCCTCGGTGCGGATGAGCCTCCCGCCGAGGTGCAGGAGCCAGGCGGGTGTCGGCAGGCCCGCGGGGACGCACAGGTGCTGCCGGACGGCTGCCATGAGTTCGGCGTTCGTCACCACGTCCGGCGCGGCGACGTTGACGGGTCCGGAGAGGGACGGCGACCCGGCGATGAACACCACGGCGCGGAAGAGGTCGTCGAGGTGCACCCAGCTGAACTTCTGGGCGCCCGTGCCCATGGGGCCGCCGAGGCCGGTCCGGGCGAGAACTGTCAACGGCGTCATCACACTGCCGCGGCCGAGCACGATCGAGAGGCGCAGGGCGACCTTGCGCACTCCCGGGGCGTCGGCGTCGGCCTGTGCCCTCTCCCACGCCCGGGCCACCGAGACCGAGAAGCCCGTGCCGAGTTCGCCGTCGTCCTCCGTCTGGGGCCTGTCCGTGGCGTGGCGGTAGATGGTGCCGGTGCTGGAATTGATCCACACCGGAGGCGGCGCGCCTCCGCCGGCACGGCACAGGGCGAGGGCCCGGCCGAGTTCCTCGGTGGTGTCCACGCGGGAGGAGAAGATCGCGTCCGCGTTCCGCTTGTTGTAGCGGCAGTTCACGCTCCGGCCGGCGAGGTTGACGAGCAGGTCGGCGCCGTCGAGCGCGGCGGCGATGCCCCTCGTGTCACCCCAGACGGTGGGGCCTGCGCGACCGATGGTCCTCACCTCGACGCCGGCCTCGGTGAATCGGCGGACGAAGTGCGTGCCGATGAAGCCCGAGGCTCCCGCGATGACGACCGTGCTGATGCTCGACGGGATGTTCATTGCACGCGGACCAGCTTCCAAATACTGGCGCGGGCCACCGCGGCCGCGCCTCCGATGACGAGGGCGGTGGGCAGGCTGTCCCGGGGCAGTGTCGAGGGGGAGAGCAGGGCGGTGACGAGGAAGGCCGTCACCGCGAACGCCGCGAAGAAGATCCCGACGTGGACCCACTGGTTGCGTACCGGGCGCAGGAGGAGTCCGAGCACGATGCCGAGGGGCAACCCCGTGACCAGGCCGATCCCGAGGCCGTACCAGAGCGCCAGCAGGAAGACCCGTGGCGCGTCGGCTCCCCACGAGGAGGCGAAGGCCAGCGCGAGGACGGCGACCCCCACGAGGAATCCGACGGCGACGGCGCCCGGGCCGAAGGTCAAGCGCCGGCGTTCCGGGGGCCTGTCGTCGGGTGATGCGCCGTCGGGTGTCCCGCCGTCGGGTGTCCCGCCGTCCGCGCTCATTCCCGTGTCCCCCGGATCAGCTGCACGATGTCCTCGACGATCTTCCGGACCACCGGTAGCCGGGAGAGGATCACGAGTTTCGAGATCAGCGGCGCCACCTGGTGGATGAGCCGGCGTGTGCGGGCCTGGGAGGGGGAGGAGTCGTACACCCAGAAGAGCGTCACGGCCATGTAGGCGAACCAGAGGAGTTCGGGCAGGTCGTCGCGGATGGCGAGCGGCGGTTGAGGCCTCGACACGGCCACGGCCTGCCGGAACAGGGCGATGGCCCGGGCGCGGGCGACGGCGGATTCGCTGCCGAAAGGGCTCGTCGTCGCCGAGGGCTTGATCGCGATGCCGATGAAGTTCGAGCCGAAGTCGTGGTACGGCTCCATGACGTCGATCCCCGTGTTCAGCACGATCCGCAGGAGTTCACCGAGGTTCTGGCCCTCGCGCAGCAGTGGCAGTGCGCGGGCACGGTGCTCCTCCTGCAGGCTGCGGTACAGCTCGTGCACGAGATCGTCCTTCGAGGCGAAGTAGTAGTACGCACTCCCCGTGGAGACGTTCGCGGCCGACGCGATGGCGCGCATGGTGGTCTTCTCGTAGCCGACCTCGCGGAAGAGCCGGAGCGCGGTGGACACCAGCAGCTCCCTCGTGGCTTCGCTCTTGGCTGTGGCGGCGGGCATCGGGCTCTCTTTCTGAACGTGTTCAATTCGGAGTATAGCCCTGAATTGAACACGTTCAAAAGAGTTGCCGATGTCTGCCGTGGTTCGTGCCGTCGTCGTCCACCCTGGCGTTGTCGCCGCGCCGGGTGCCCAGACCCGTTGGTTCTTGCCCCCGGGTCTGTGACTACGGCCCGGCTTTGTGCCCTCGGCGTCCGCAAGCACTGAGAAGGGCGCTCTGCCCTGCATTCCCCGCCGAAGATGCGGAACGCCCGGATGCGGCGTCCTGGTCAGGCGGCGGCTTTTCGAAGGGCGGCGTCGAGGGCCCGACGGATGCGGGCTTCGAGTTCCGCTTCCCTGAACAGGTCCGACCACTCGATGCGCACGATGGTCCAGCCCTGCTCCGTCAGAGCCTTCTCCCGGCGCCGCTCCTGGTACAGCACCTCGTCCGTGGCGGTTTCGAAGTACTTCACCCGACCGTCGAACTCGAGACCGACCAGCAGTTCCGGCCAGGCGAAGTCCAACCGGTACAGCCCGTAGCGAGTGTCGACCTCGACCTGCGACCGAGCAGGAGGAAGACGGAAGCGGAGCAACCTGCTGCGGGTGAGTGTCTCGCCCGGCGACTCCGAGAGGGGGTCCGCTGCCACGACGACCAACCGGGCCCGGGTGATTCCCGTGACCGGACCGAGCAGGTCGAGGGCTTCGAGGGAGGAATCCCTCGGAACACCTCGGGCGAGGCACTGGTCGGCGATGATCAACGCCTGGTCGAAGGGCAAGGTCCTCGCGCAGTCCAGCATCGTGCGGCGCAGTGACGTCGAGGGCAGCCCCCGCAGAATGACGACGTCGTCCTCGCCCAGACTGGCGCTGTGGTTCCGCACATCGGCGCCGTGACTCGCGTTCGAGGTACGCGTCGGCTGCGTCACGTGGACGTCCGGGGCGGGCCTCCACAGACTGAGCCCGTGCAGGGCTGCGGCGGTCTCGTGACTGTAGACATGCTGAGTCGTGACGAGCCCGACGAGCGAGTGGTGGTGGGCTTCCGCGCGAAAAGCAAGGCGCTGCAGCGGGGTGAGGGCCGCCCAGTATTCATCCGGGACGTAGCAGTTCTTGCGCAGTCGGCGGAGCTCGCCGCCGGCAACGAGTCGCTGGATGCGCTGACGGCTCAGCCCCTCATCGAGGAGCTCCTGGTAGCGCCAGAGGGTCCGTGCTCCGAGGGCGTCCGTCGAGGGGGTCATGGCCCTACCTTGGGGAAGTGGGCGCCGCGATTCACGGCGGATGCGCGGAATGTGGACAAGTCGTCCGACGACGACGACGACGACGACAACGACAACGACGGCGGCGGCGGCCGCCGGCGGCCTCGAGGGGACGCGGAAGGGCGGCGGGGAAACCCGTGGCGCCGTCTCAGGGCCGGGGGCAAGAACCAACGGGTCTGGGCACCCGGCGCGGCGGCCCCAAGGGAAGGCGGAAGGGCGGCGGGGAAACCCGTGGCGCCGTCTCAGGGCCGGGGGCAAGAACCAACGGGTCTGGGCACCCGGCGCGGCGGCCCCAAGGGGG
Source organism: Arthrobacter sorbitolis (assembly GCF_054510995.1). Classification (NCBI taxonomy): domain Bacteria; kingdom Bacillati; phylum Actinomycetota; class Actinomycetes; order Micrococcales; family Micrococcaceae; genus Arthrobacter; species Arthrobacter sorbitolis. Next base: position 50,204 of record NZ_JBTNDM010000009.1, on the reverse strand, counting down.
AAGGTATGGCGGGGCGGCGGAGAGATACAGGCGGACGACGGCGCCGCTAGGCGTAGTACCTCCCCAGCACCTCCGCCTTCAGGTCGTAGAAGGTCCCGTCGTCGATGGCGTCCCGCGCGTCGTCGACCATGCGCACCACGAAGCGCTCGTTGTGGATCGAGATCAGCGTGGCCGAGACCATCTCCTTCGCCTTGTACAGGTGGTGGATGTAGGCACGGGTGTAGTGGGTGCACGTGTAGCAGTCGCAGCCCTCGACCAGGGGCGTGAAGTCGCGCCGGAAGCGGGCATTCGAGAGGTTCCAGCGGCCGTCCGGCGTGTAGAACGCGGAGTTCCTGGCGACGCGCGTGGGGGAGACGCAGTCGAAGGTGTCGGCACCGTTCTCGATGCCCGTGAACAGGTCGTCCGGCTCGGAGATCCCGAGCAGGTGGCGGGGCTTGTCCTCGGGCAGCTCGTCGCTGCACCAGCCGAGGATCGTGCCGAGGTTCTCCTTCTCGAGGGCGCCGCCGATGCCGAAGCCGTCGAAGTCCAGGCCCCCGAGGTCGACGGAGGCCTTCCTGCGCAGGTCCTCGTACTGCGCCCCCTGGATGACGCCGAACAGGGCCTGGTAGGGGCGGTGGCTGCGCTCCGCCGTGAGCCGCTCGTGCTCCGCGATGCAGCGCAACGCCCACAGCCGGGTCCGCTCGAGCGACTCCTCCTGGTAGCCGCGCGAGTTCATCAGCGTGGTGAGCTCGTCGAAGGCGAACATGACGTCCGCGCCGAGCTGGTGCTGCACCTGCATCGAGATCTCGGGCGTGAACCGGTGGCGGTCCCCGTTCAGGTGGCTCTTGAACCAGACACCGTCGTCGTCGATGTGGGCCAGACGCTCCTTGCCGGCGGCCACGCGGTCGTCGGCGCCGGCCTGATCGGCGTCCACCGGCACGTCCATGGTGATGACCTTCTTGAAGCCCGAGCCGAGGCTCATGACCTGGAACCCGCCCGAGTCGGTGAAGGTTGGACCGGGCCAGTTCATGAAGGCACCGAGTCCTCCGGCCTCGTCCAGGATGTCCGCGCCGGGCTGCAGGTACAGGTGGTAGGCATTGGCGAGCAGCGCCTGGGCGCCGAGCTCGGCCATCGACCCCGGGAGGACGGCCTTCACCGACGCCTTCGTGCCCACGGGGATGAACGCCGGTGTGCGGATCTCGCCGTGCGGTGTGGTGATCGTCCCGGTCCGCCCGTGCCGGCGCCCGCCGCTCCCGGCTCCCGGCGTCGTGTCCTCGAGGCGGCTGTGGACGGAGAAGGAGAACGAGGACTGCTGGGACTGTGGATGCACCACCCTATTTTGCCAGCACGGGGCGGGCCGGAAGTCCGCACCCGGAGGCCGGGGCCGTCAGTCCGCGGCGAGCCGGTCGTTGAGCGCACCGACGGCGGTGAGCTCCGCGGCGATCCGGCGTTCGAGGACGTCGCGGCTCAGGGTCTCGGACCCGCCGTGCGCGCGGAGGTAGAGCAGCACGCCGATGCGCAGCACCCGCCAGTCGCGTTCGACGTCGATCTTCCCCGCCGAGGAGGCGCGCAGGATCTCGGGGTCGTAGACGTTCGGCTCGTTGAGCTGGCGCTGCCGGTACATCGCCGCCGTCTTGGCGCGCAGCGGGTCCGTCTCGGCGTCGTCGGCCGCCCGGATCGCCGCCGCGTACCGGGCCGAGCGGGCACCGTCGTGCCGTGTGAGGTAGGCGGCGATCGCGAGGCCTCCCTCGATCCACTTCCACCGCCCGAAGTTCCCGTCGAAGGGCAGCTCGGCCAGCAGGTCGGCGACGGTCAGGGCCGACGCCGTGTCACCCTCGTCGATGAGCAGGGCCAGCGCGAGCTGGTGCAGGTCCTGCAGGTTGCTGCCCGACTTGAGGTTGATGCCCCGGGCCAGCCGCCCGGCCACCTCCTGGATCGCGGCGCTGTCGGGATGGCCCAGCGCGATCTGCGCCACGAGCGCCTCGGGTGAGCCGTGGTCCGCGGCGACGGCGGACACGCCGATCTCGGCGTCGGACGGCTCGAGGTAGACCATCGAGCCCGTGGCGATCGTGACGCGCCCCGCTCCGCCGACGGTCGCGACGACGAGGGCGGGCACCCCGAAATCGTCGTTCTCGACGGCGATGGCGGTGACCTCCGCCAGGTCGCCGTCGGGGAGTGCCAGGACGTCGCCCGCCGTGAGCGCCTCTGCCGGGACCGCACGCAGTCCTGTCCTGTCTGATCTGTTCATGTACGTCGTGCCAACCTCTGCCAGTAGCGCCCCGGATGTCCTGTAGCGCCCCAGCGCGCCCGTTTCACGATACGGTAACGCGGGCGCCGACGGGTGCTCGTGGGCCGGCTAGCGGCCCCATCCGGCATGCGCGAGCGCCTGGCGCAGCAGATCTCCACGCCCGCCCGAGAGCTCCGCCTGGATGGCGGGGCCCAGCGCCTCGGCCGGGGTCAGCCAGGACAGCTCGAGGGCGTCCTGCCGTGGGGCGCATTCACCGGTCACGGGGATGATGTACGCGAGGGCGACGGCGTGCTGGCGGTCGTCGGTCAGGCCGGTCTCCGAGGGGGACGGGAAGTACTCGGCGATCGTGAAGGGCAGGGGCGACGGCGCCAGCTGCGGGAGGGCGAGCGGCCCCAGGTCCTTCTCGAGGTGGCGCAGCAGCGCGGCCCGGATGGTCTCCCGGTACATCACGCGGCCGGAGACGAAGGTGCGCAGCATCTCGCCCTGCTCGTTCGCCTGGAGGAGCAGGCCCACCTCGTTGACGTAGCCGAGGGCGTCACAGCGCACGGGGATCGCCTCGACGTAGACCATCGGCAGGCGGCGGCGGGCCTCGTACAGGTCATCTTCGGAGAGCCAGCCCGGGTTGGGGTCAGGGGTGCGTACGTTCATACCCCCAGTTCTATAGCAGACACCCTCCGGGGCACCTGCGGCGCGCGGTTCTTCGGCCCGTGGCTGAATACCCGACGGTGCCGCGACGCCGCCCCGTCAGGAGGTCGGGTGCCCGGAGAGGTCCCCTCGCCGCTCGTCGACCCGGATCCCGGCACCCCAGGGAGCGCGGACCCGGAGCGACCGTCCGTCGCTTCCGTCGCTCACCACGGGCCCCGAGCCACCGGCCGTGAGGTTCCCGAGCAGGTCCCGCACGTCGCCGTCGTACTCGAAGGCCAGACCCACTCCGCCGCGTGCGGCGGCACGGACGGCCACGAGGCCACCGTTCTTCGCCCGGAAGTCGCGCCGGGTGCCGGCACGGGCGCCGGCCCTCGGCCTCGCGCCCATGTCGCCCAGCACTCTCGCGGCGCGGTCGACGTCGGGCGTGGACCAGACCGCGAGGACCGCGAGGGGCGACGCCGGCGCACCGGTCTCGCGGGGACCCGCCTCCACGGGGAAGGAGGTGCCGTCCGGCGCGGTGATCCGCGCGGTGAGGCCGGAGCCCTCCCCGGACAGCCCCACGGCGGTGCCGGCCTCGACGGTCCGGCGGGCGAACTCCCGGACGTCGCCGACGTCGAACGCGAGGGCCGCCCGTCCCTCCTCCCTGCTGCCCGGCGCACAGGTGCGCAGGGCCACCCGGCCGCTGCCGGCGTCGAACACGGCGCGGGAACCGTCGGCGACGGGCTCCTGCGCCGGATGGAGCCCGAGGGCCCGGAGGAACCCGGCCGCCGCGGGGAGATCGGAGGTGGCGACGAGGGGGCGGACGCGGAGCATCGGTTCTCCCTGGGGTAGGCGCGGAACCACTGTTCCGCGGAGGTGGTGGACCGCCCGTCGGGTCCGACGGACCCGTCAAGGATGCCAGCGATCCGGTAGGCAGTCGGGAAGGGGGGTCCTAGGGTATGAGCATGAAAGCCGAACTCCCCGAACTCCTGCTGCCCGACGCGACGGCCTGGCGGCGCTGGCTGGAGGAGAACCACGCGTCCTCGCCCGGCGTCTGGCTGATCGAGCACAAGAAGGGAGGCACGACGACGGCGCTCACCTACGCGCAGGCCCTCGACGAGGCGCTCTGCTTCGGCTGGATCGACGGCCAGGCGAAGTCCCGCGACGAGGGCAGCTACCTGCAGCGCTTCACGCCGCGTGGCCCGCGGAGCATCTGGTCGGTCCGCAACCGGACCTATGTGGACAGGCTCCGCGCCGAGGGCCGCATGCGGGACGCCGGGGAGCGGGCGGTCGCCGCGGCGCAGGCGGACGGCCGATGGGAGCGGGCCTACGCCGGGCCCGCGACGGCCGAGATGCCGCCCGACCTCCTGGCCGCGATCGAGGCCGACGCCGCCGCGCTCGCCACGTACCGCACGCTGTCGTCCCAGAACCGGTACGCCATGATCTTCCGCCTGTCCCAGCTCAAGACGGACGCGGCGAAGGAGCGGAACATCGCGAAGTTCGTCGCGATGCTGTCCCGCGGCGAGACCTTCTACCCGCAGGGGAAGGGCCCGGCGAGGAGCGACTAGCCGAACGCCGCTCCGCCGTCAGTCCAGCCGGGTCACCTCGTAGGTGTGCCCGGCGGCACGGAGCCGCTGCACGAGCACCGTCCCGAGCGCGGTGGCAGGCGTCAGCGATCCGCTCCGGGGCGGTAGCCGGTCACCGTCCAGTGCCAGGGCCAGCGCCGTCTCACCCGCCATGACGGCGGTGGCGGCGTAGCCCGGATCACCGGGGCCGGCGGCGACCGCCTGGTACCGGCGCCCGTCCTCGGTGCGGGCGGTCACCCGGGAACGGAACCAGCCCCTGCGCTGCGTGCCGGCACTCGGACCCGTCCCGGGCGCCGGGAGCACGCGGTCGAGCAGGCTCCGGGTCGCCGGGAGCACCATGGCACCGGCGAACGCGCGGAGGCCGAGGGCGGTCGCCCCGGCGATGACCGCCCCCGCCGGTCCGCGGGCGACCCCCATCACCTCGCCGTACCGGAGGGAACGGCCGTACGCCCAGCCCTGCAGGGCGTTGCTGCGGCGCACGATCCGCGTGTTGGCCGCGGCCATGACGAAGGGTGCGGTCCACGTACCGTCACCGGAGCGGCCCACCGGAGCGGTATCCGCCGGCTGCGGTGTCGCCGGCTCGCGGGCGCGGTCCGGGCTGAGCGAGTAGGGGTCGGCGGCGAGCGAACGCAGGGCGGCACTCGCCCGCATCCCGTCGAGCTGCCCGCGCATCGACTCGAGAGTGCCTCCGCTGATGCCGCCCTTCGCCGTGGCGACGAGCTGGACCTCGGTCAGCGCGCCGGCACCGTCGGCCTCCGCTGCCTGGTGGAGCAGGAGTACGGCGAGATCGGAGGGCACGGAGTCGTAGCCGCACGCATGGACGATCCGGGCACCGCTCGACCGGGCCGGGAGGTCGCAGCGGTCGATCGCCTCGCGGACGAAGGACACCTCACCCGTCAGGTCGCCGTAGTGGGTGCCCGCCCGTGCGCAGGCCTCGACGACGGGCAGTCCGTACTTCGCGTAGGGGCCGACGGTGGTGAAGAGCACCCTCGTGCTCCCGGCCAGGGCGGCGATCGAGTCCGCGTCCTCCGAGTCGGCCTCGAGGAGGGACCACTCGTGCGCGGCGGCCGGCAACCGCGAGCGCACCGCCGCGAGCCTGGCCGCCGACCGGCCCGCGAGCCCGATGCGCAGGCCGACCGGGGCGTGTGCCGCGAGGTAGGCGGCGATCAGTTCGCCGACGAAGCCCGTCGCCCCGTAGAGGACGAGGTCATGATCGCGGGGCAGGTTCTCCATGCGAGCAGTCTGTCATCCCGGGCGATCGGCCTGCTCGGGAATCTCCCGTGCACGGGCACTCCCCGCGGCCTCCAGGACCATCCAGGCCTGGAGCTGCGAGGACAGGCTGACGGGCCCGTCCTGCCGCGGCGGGAACACGAGCGTCCTGCCTCCCGGGATGCCGCCCGGCTGCGGGCCGTCGATCTCCGTCCGGCCCGCCCAGAGTCGCTCCGCCGTCGCCTCCAGGAGGGACCGGGCGGTCGCTGCGGCCCGTCCGTCGATCCCCGGCGTGAGGACGGCGAGGGACAGGTAGCGTGCGAGGATCCCGGTGAACAGGCCGGCGTCGCCCCCGGAGGCGAGGGGCAGCACGCCGTCGTCGTCGGCCAGGCGGTCCGCGATCGCGCGGACGAGGTCCGAAGCCTGCTCGAGGTTCCCCTGCCCGCCCGTCGCCACGAGCGCGCCGAGCACCGTGCCCTGGTTGTAAGTGTGGACGGTGCGCTCCACCGAGCCCTCCGCGGTGCCGTCGGCCTTCACGCCGTCGAGGTACAGCCCGACGGCAGGGTCGTGCAGGCGTGCGTGCAGCCAGTCCAGGAGCTCCTGTGCGCGTGCCGGGTCCCCGGCGCGCGCGAAGAAGAGCGCAGCGGGAGCCGTGCTGGGAGTGTTCTTGTAGTCCCGCGTCGTGTTCCAGAAGACGCCGCCGCCGAGGTCCGGCGTATGGGCCGACGCGAGGGCTCGCCCGAGGACCCGGACGCGGCGCCGTGGCCGCCGTCGCCCCTCCACCGCGTCGAGGCGCTGGAGGGACAGGGCCAGCCAGGCCATGTCGTCGTAGTAGGCGTTGCGCCACCGGCCGCCGTTGCGCAGCCAGATGCCCCGGGCGAGCTTCCGCGCCTCGGTCAGCGCGCCGCCGCCGGGGTGGCGGAGGTGTTCGTCCAGGAGGCAGTCGAGGTAGTGGGCCTGCCACCAGTAGTGCCAGTGGCTCCTCCGGCTGGTCGGCGCCGGGTAGGCGATGGCACCGAGCCTCGTTCCGGGGAGGCGCAGGCTCCGGCGTGCGAAGAGGCGCCGGACGCTGTCCGCGGCCAGGGAGGCGGCGTCGTCGGGGATGGGCATATGACCACCCTAGTCATGCCCGCTCCGCCGGGAATTGCGCAGGATGCGCAGTCCGATACCCGCCGGGTGCGCAGTGGGCCACGTCACAGTACGCTGGGCGCGGGACGGACCAACGGCGGTCCTCCCGCTGCGGAAGGGTCAGGCATGGACATCAGGGGAGCGGTAGCGCTCGTCACCGGAGGCGCGTCGGGACTCGGTCTCGCCACCGCCCGCAGACTGTTCGACGACGGCGCGTCCGTGGTGCTCGTCGATCTCCCGCAGTCCGCCGGTGCGGACGTCGCGGCGGACCTCGACCCCTCCGGCAGCCGCGTGCGCTTCGTCGCCGCCGACGTCGCCGACCCGGCGCAGGTGCAGGCCGCCGTCGCTGCCGCCGCCGGGCTCGGTCCGCTGCGCATCGTCGTGAACTGCGCGGGGATCGCCACGCCCGGCAAGGTCCTCGGGCGGGACGGCGTCCTTCCTCTCGAGCAGTTCGCCCGCGTCATCAGCGTCAACCTCGTGGGCACGTTCAACGTCATCAGGCTCGCCGCCGAAGCCATGGCGGCCACCGCCACGGTCACCGGCCTCGGCGGCTCGGACGAGCGGGGCGTCATCATCAACACCGCCTCCGTCGCCGCGTTCGACGGGCAGATCGGCCAGCCCGCGTACTCGGCGTCCAAGGGCGGCGTTGCAGCCATGACCCTCCCCATCGCCCGCGAACTCGCGCGGTCGCTGATCCGCGTGGTCACGATCGCCCCGGGCATCTTCGAGACGCCCATGATGGCCGGACTGCCGCAGGAGGCGCAGGACTCCCTGGGTGCCCAGGTCCCCCACCCGTCACGCCTCGGCAAACCCGCCGAATACGCGGCGCTCGCCGCGCACATCGTCGAGAACCAGATGCTCAACGGCGAGACGATCCGCCTCGACGGCGCCATCCGCATGGCGCCGAAGTAGAGCACAGCCAGGTCTCAGTCCGATCGAAAGGACGGCTCGATGGAGAGCCAACTGCCCACCGCCGACTTCCTCGGCTTCGAATCCCTCCTCACCACCCACGAGCGGGAGAAACTGCAGGACGTCCGTGACTTCCTCGCGAAGGAGGTCTCGCCGCGCGCCGTCGAATGGTGGAACCGCGCCGAGTTCCCCCACGAGCTCCTGCCGAAGCTCGCCGGGCTGAACCTCAGCACGCCCGTGCAGCAGGGCTACAGCCACCTGTTCAGCGGGATGGTGATCGCCGAGCTGACCCGGGCCGACACGTCGATCGCCACGTTCTTCATGGTCCACCACGACCTCTTCGTCGAGGCCCTGCACACCTTCGGCAGCGAGGACCAGAAGGCGCGCCTGCTGCAGGACGCCATGGACCTGAGGATCACGGGTGCCTTCGCGCTCACGGAGCCCCTGCACGGCTCCGACGTCGCCGGCGGCATGACGACCACGGCCACGCGCGACGGCGACACCTGGATCCTCGACGGCGCGAAGCGGTGGATCGGCAACGGGACCTTCTGCGACTACATGCTCCTGTGGGCGCGGGACACCCAGACCGGGGGAGTGCGCGGGTTCATCCTCGACGCCACCCTGCCCGGCGTGACCCGCACCGCCATCGGGAACAAGATCGCGCTGCGGACCGTGCAGAACGCCGACGTCGTCCTCACCGGGGTGCGCGTCGCCGAGGCCGACCGCTTCGCCGGCATCGAGTCCTTCGAGGACACCCGGCAGCTCCTGCTCGGCTCCCGGATCCTCGTGGGCTGGCAGGCCGTCGGCCAGCAACTGGCGGCCTTCGACGTCGCCCGGCAGTACGCCGTGGAGCGCCACCAGTTCGGCAGGCCGATCGCCGGCTTCCAGCTCGTCCAGGACCAGCTCGTCACCATGATGGGCAACACGACGGCGAGCCTGGCCGTCATGGCGCGCGTCGCCCAGCTGCAGGAGCAGGGCGCCTCCGACATGCCCCAGGCCGCCTTCGCGAAATCCTTCACGACGGCGCGCATGCGCGAGACGGTCGCCCTGGGTAGGGGGATCCTGGGCGGGAACGGGATCGTGACGGAGTACGGCATGGCGAAGATCTTCGCGGACGCCGAGGCCGTCTACACCTACGAAGGGTCGTACGAGATCAACAGCCTCATCGTGGGCCGGGCCCTGACGGGTATCTCGGCCTTCGCCTGATCCGGCCCCCGGGCCGGTGCCGGTCGTCGTCGTCGTTCATGCTTTCCATGCCACCTACCGCGTGCCGAGCGCCGACACGCCCCGTCATGGTCGTCCGGTCGATGAAAGCCGGGAACGACGGCGGCCGTTCACATGACGGGCGGGGTGAGGCGCACGCCACATTACTGGGTAGGATCCCAACAGCAATCCGTCGTATCCAGTGCCGCATACGCCCGTTCTTCATGCCCTGAAAGCAGGCCGTTGTGACAGTGCCCCTCGAAGTGTCCCCCCTGCACGCCGACCCGTTCGGCGGTGCCGCGGACATCAGCTCCGACCTCCGCGCCGACGTGCGCCGCGTGAGCACGCTGCTCGGCGAATCGCTCGTCCGGCAGCACGGCCAGGAACTGCTCGACCTCGTGGAGCGCGTCCGCCGGCTGACCAAGCAGTCCAAGGAATCCGGCAGCGGCGCCGACGCCGACGAGCGGGCGGCCCTCACGGAGCAGGTGCGGGAACTGCTCGCCGCCCTCCCCGTCGACAGGGCCACCGAGCTCGTGCGGGCCTTCGCCGCCTACTTCCACCTCGCGAACGCCGCCGAGCAGGTGCACCGCGTGCGGGGGCTGCGGTCGCGGTCGGAGGAGGACGGCTGGCTCGCGCAGACGGTGTCCCGCATCGCGGCCGACGCGGGCCCCGAGGCGCTCGCGGACGTCGTGCGGGCCCTGGACGTCCGGCCCGTGTTCACGGCACACCCCACCGAGGCCTCGCGCCGCTCGGTGCTGGACAAGCTGCGGCGACTCTCCGACATCCTCGCGGACACGACGGCGGAGGGCTCGCAGCAGCGGCGCCGCCAGGACCGGAGGCTCGCCGAGGTCATCGACCTGATCTGGCAGACGGACGAGCTGCGCCAGGTGCGGCCCACGCCCATCGACGAGGCCCGCAACGCCATCTACTACCTCGGCGACATCCTCACCACCTCCCTGCCCGAGCTCCTCGAGGACCTCTCCGACCTCCTGGCCGAGCACGGTGTCGCCCTGCCGGCCGAGGGTGCGCCGCTGAGGTTCGGTTCATGGATCGGCGGGGACCGCGACGGCAACCCGAACGTCACCGCGGCCGTCACCCGCGAGATCCTGCAGATCCAGAACCAGCAGGCCGTCCGGATCGCCATCCACTTCGTCGACCGCCTCATCTCGTCGCTGTCCTCGTCGACGGCGATCGTCGCGGCGTCGGAGGAGCTCACGGCGTCCATCGAACGGGACCTCGCGAGCCTGCCGCGCCTCGACAGGCGGGTCCTCGAACTCAACGCCCAGGAGCCCTACCGGCTCAAGCTCACGTGCGTGAAGGCGAAGCTGCTCAACACGGCGTCCCGTGTGCAGAACCAGACGGCCCACGAACCCGGCCGGGACTACAACACCACCGCCGGGGTACTGGCGGACCTCCGGCTCGTCGGCGACTCCCTCCGGCAGCACGCGGCGGGCCTCGCGGCGGACGGGGCCCTCGCCACGGCCTCCCGCGTCATCTCCTCCTTCGGTCTGCACCTCGCGACGCTCGACGTCCGCGAGCACGCGGACATGCACCACGACGTCATCGCCCAGCTGGCCGACCGGCTCGGCGAGCTGCACCTGCCCTACCTCGAACTGGCCCGCGAGGACCGGCTCCGGGTGCTGTCCCGCGAGCTCGCGTCCCGGCGTCCGCTCGCCACAGTCAACCCGCCGCTCGACGACGGAGCGCGGCGCACGTTCGACGTCTTCCGCGAGATCGCCTCGGCCCTGGAGACCTACGGGCCCGACGTCGTCGAGACCTACATCGTGTCCATGACCCGCGGGGCTGACGACGTCCTCGCCCCCGTGGTGCTGGCGCGCGAGGCCGGACTGGTCGACGTCGTCGGCGACGGCTCCGGCGGCCCGGAGTCCGGGGCGTTCGCGAAGATCGGCTTCGCCCCGCTCCTCGAGACGGTGGACGAGCTCCGCGTCTCCGCCGAGATCGTGGACGCCCTCCTCTCCGACCCGACGTACCGCGAGGTGGTGCGGCTGCGCGGGGACCTCCAGGAGGTCATGCTCGGGTACTCCGACTCCAACAAGGAGTCGGGCGTGCTCACGAGCCTGTGGGAGATCCACAAGACCCAGCGCCGCCTGCGCGACGTCGCGGCGAAGCACGGCGTCCGCCTCCGCCTCTTCCACGGCCGCGGCGGATCGGTGGGGCGCGGTGGCGGCCCCACCTACGACGCCATCCTCGCGCAGCCCAACGGCGTCCTCGAGGGCGAGATCAAGTTCACCGAGCAGGGCGAGGTCATCAGCGACAAGTACTCGCTGCCGGCCCTGGCCCGCGAGAACCTCGAGCTCTCGCTCGCCGCCGTCATGCAGGGCTCCGCACTGCACCGTACGCCCCGCACCTCCGACGACGACCGCGGGCGCTGGGCCGAGGTCATGGAGACGGTCTCCGACGCCGCCTTCGCCCGGTACCGCTCCCTGATCGACCACGAGGACCTGCCCGCATACTTCCTCGCATCGACGCCGGTCGAGCAGCTCGGGTCCCTCAACATCGGCTCCCGCCCGTCGAAGCGCCCCGACTCCGGAACGGGGCTCGGAGGGCTCCGGGCGATCCCGTGGGTCTTCGGGTGGACGCAGTCGCGGCAGATCGTCCCGGGCTGGTTCGGCGTCGGCTCCGGTCTGCGGGCCGCACGGGAGGCGGGCCACGGGGGGCTGCTCGCGGAGATGCTCGACCGCTGGCACTTCTTCCGCACCGTCGTGTCGAACGTCGAGATGACGCTCGCCAAGACGGACCTCGACATCGCCGCGCACTACGTCGAGGCCCTGGTGCCCGTCGAGCTGCAGCACCTGTTCGGGGTGATCCGCGAGGAATACGAACTGACCCTCGCCGAGATCCGCCGGCTCACGGGCGAGCACGAACTGCTCGACAACCAGCCCGTGCTCAAGCGGTCCCTGGCGGTGCGCGACCAGTACCTCGACCCGATCTCCTACCTCCAGGTCGAACTGCTGCGCCGGGTCCGCGCCGGGTCCGACGGCGGGCAGCCCGACGAGCAGCTCCAGCGCGCCATGCTGATCACGATCAACGGCGTCGCGGCGGGGATGCGCAACACGGGCTGAACGGCGATCCGCCCGACGCCCTGCCCGTCGCGAACGACGGGCCGGGCCCGGCCGGAGGCGGCACCCTAGTAGCGCGACTCCTCGTAGTCGTCCCCGGTGAGGTCGATCGGATCCCGTTCGGCGTCCTCCTGGGCGCGCAGCCAGCGCCGGTAGGCGTGGTCCACCCGGTGCCGGCGTGATCCGGCCGTGATGAGCAGCAGGAAGATCGCGAGGGCGGCCACGAACGCGACGTTCACCGCGAACGGCTGCCCGAGCACACGCTCGACGGCGATCCACAGCAGGCCCCACGACGTGGCCGCGGCGACGGAGAGGCGTCCGCGGTCCGTGGAGCAGACCACGGCGGCGGTCATCAGGACCGCGATGATGCCGAGGACCGCCCACGCCCTGCCTCCCCAGCCGAACAGGTCCACGCCGCCGCCGGTGAGTACCGCGGCCGCGTTCGCCGCCGCGGCCACGAGCACCCACCCGAGGTAGAGGCCGATCGGGACGTCCACGAGCGCGCCCTCGAGCCGTGTCCGGTCGGGATGGTCGTTCATCGCGCTGACGGCCGCGAGCAGGGCGAAGAAGAGCAGCATGATCACGACGAGGCTCAGGGCGGCCAGTCCCGCCTGGGCGCTGAGGATCCAGGCGAGGTTCAGGAGCATCGACGCGGCGACGATCCAGCCCAGGCGCCGCTGGCGTCCGCTCCGGCGCTGCGACGGCAGCCACTGGAACACCGTGAAGGCCACGAGCCCGACATAGATGACACTCCAGATGGAGAAGGCCGACGACGACGGCGCGAGCAGCGTCGCGTCCGGGGCGAACAGGCCGCCCGCGGCGTCCCTGATCGACGGTCCGCCGAAGGCCCCGACGCCCGCCGCGGAGCCCAGGACGCAGGCCACGGCGGAGAGGGTGACGACGGTCTGCCGGACCAGGTCCGGGTCCCAGGTCCCCACGTGGCGTGCCGCGACGCTGCTGCCGCGACGGGCGGCCCGGTAGGTGGCATCCGCGGCGACCCTCGCCTTCCCGGCGGCGATGCGGAGCGTGTCCGCGGAGGCCCGGCCGGCGCCCTCGAGGCCCGAGCTGCCCCCTGAGCCGGTGCCTGAACCGGTGCCTGAGCCCGTGCCTGAACCGGTGCCTGAACCGGTGCCTGGGCCGGTGCCTGAACTCTGGCCGGGGCGGGCGCCTGCCGGTCCGGCCGTGGCGCCTGCCGCCCCCACGCCCGCGGGGACCCATCCGCGGGTGCGGCCGGGGGCAGGTCCCGGCCCGCCCGGCGCCGACTCCCGTCGGGGCGCCGGTTCCGCGGGTCGGGGCTGCGTCCCCGCCGGCTCGTCGTCGCGCACCGCCGCTGAGCGCGGCTGCGCCGCACGGAGGCGTTCGAGGACGCTCCTCGTGTCGGAGGACGGCTCGGCGGCAGGACTCTGGCGGGCGATCCTCGGCGGCCGGACCGGCTTGTCAGGAAGCCTGGGTCCCGGGGTCTTCGGGGTGCTCATGCGCTTTGGGGGCCTTCCGGTGTTTCTTCACGGCGATGGTTGCCGCCGTGATGGCTCCCACCAGCGTACCGACCGCCATCCCGAGCAGGGCGCTGACGCCCGCGGGCAGCCCGGTGGAGGCTCCTGCGACGAAACCGAGGCCCATGAGCCATGCGGTCCACAGCACCCCGCCGCCCGCCGCGGCGAGCATGAACGGCCGGAAGGGGAGTTCGGCGATCCCGGCGGCGGCCACGCTCGCGGTCCGCCCGCCGGGGAGGAAGCGGACCGCGACGACGGCGGCGTAGGTGGGCGAGGTCCCGGCCTTCTCGATGGCGCTACGCAGGCCGCGGTGGATGGAGCGGCCCCACCGGAAACGGTCGAGGAAGTGGGTGAGCCGGCGCCGGAACAGCAGGAAGATCGCGATGTCGCCGAGCCAGCTCCCGGCGAACGCCGTGAGGACGGCGAAGGGGAGCAGGAACCTGCTGTCGGACGACATGGTGCCGGCGCCGATCACGAGGAGTTCGGACGGCACCACGGGAAGGACGACGTCGACGAAGACGACGGCGAACATGACGAGGAGGTAGAGCGGTGCTGGGATGTCCGTTCCGGGCAGGTCCACCCTGCAAATCTACAGTCCGGGCGGAAGCCCCGGCCCCGGGCGGTCGGGGGAGCGGCGGTGGCTCAGGCGAATCCGCCCAGGGCGAGACCGGACTCGAACCGCCGGTCGGCGCCCGTGACCGGGTCGCGGAAGGCGATGCTGTGCGCGAGGAGCTGCAACGGGCGGGTGTAGTCGTCCGGAGCCTGCGGGTGCAGGACCGGGTAGAACGGGTCGTCGACGATGCCGAGCCCGAGCGACGCCATGTGCAGCCTCAACTGGTGCGTCTTCCCGGTGTGGGGCTGCAGCCGGTACAGTCCGCGGTCCCCGCGCTGCTCGAGCAGGCTGACCGTGGTGTGCGTGTTCGCGGGCCCCTCCACCTCCTGCGCCAGGAGGTAGGTGCGGGACTTCACGATCCGGCTCCGGACGTCGAGCGGCTCGGTGTCCAGGTGCAGCTCGGGGCGTACGGGCGCCACCGCGCGGTACTCCTTGCTGATGCGCCGGTTCTCGAAGAGCAGCTGGTACGCGCCCCGGGTCCCCGGCTCGACGGAGAACATGAGGATGCCCGCCGTCATACGGTCGAGGCGGTGCATGGGGATGAGGTCCGGGATGCCGAGCTCCACCCGCAGCCGGACCAGGGCGGACTCCGCGACGTACATCCCGCCGGGGGTGGTGGGCAGGAAGTGCGGCTTGTCGACGACGAGCAGGTGCTCGTCCCGGTGCAGCACGGACAGCTCGACGGGGAGCCGCTCCTCGACCGGGAGTTCCCTGTAGTACCAGACGAAGGTGTGCTCGCCCAGCGGCGTCGACCGCGTCAGGACCTCGCCGCCCAGCGCCACCACTTCGCCGCGGTCGAACCGCAGGCCGATGCCCTCGGGGTCCACGTGGTCGAACCGGTCGAGGATGTAGTCGAGCGCCGTCTCCCAGGGCCCCTCCGCGGGCAGCCGCAGCCGCGTCGCGTTGACCCCGTTCCGCACGGGCAGGGGTGAGCGCATCGCCATCACCGCATCACCCGCCCGTCGCCGTCCACCTGGTCAGGGTAGTGCCGCTCCAGCCGGCGTTCCCAATCGCGGCTGGCAGTGCGGGCAGTAGTAGAGCTCGCGCAGTTCGGTGTCCCGGTCGCCCAGCTGCTCGAGGGCCACGGGTGTCCCGCACCGCAGGCACCCCCGCCGCGACCGTCCGTACACCCAGAGCGTGTTGCCGCGCAGCTGTCCGGTGGTGGCCCGGGTGCTGCGAGCCTTGTTCGCCTCGAGGAGCTTCTTCGACAGTTCGACCATGCGCGGCAGGTTCGGCACCTCGCCGGTCGGCGTGAGCGGGTGGACGCCGGCCAGGAAGCACAGCTCGCACCGGTAGACGTTGCCGATTCCTGCGAGGTTCCGCTGGTCCAGCAGGGCCAGGCCGATGGGCCGCTCGGGCTGGTCGAGCAGCCGGCGCAGCGCCTCGTCCGGATCCCAGTCGGGCCCGAGCAGGTCGGGTCCGAGGAACCCGACGGCCTCCTCCTCCTCGGCGCGCGCGATCACGCGGAGCAACCCGAGCTCGAACCCCACGACGACGGCGTCCTCAGTCTCCAGGATGCACCGGGCCTTGAAGGCGGGCCGGCGCCACTTCTCCCCGTGGGCGTAGACGTGCCAGAGGCCCTCCATCTTGAGGTGCGAGTGGATGTCCCAGCCGTCGTCGCCCCCGCCGCGGATGAGCAGGTGCTTGCCACGCGCGACGGCCTCCTGCACGGTGTCCCCGGTGAAGTCCACGGTGGCGAAGCGGGGGACGCGGATGTCGCACCGCGTGAGGACCTTCCCGGCGAGGGCGCGGTGCAGCTCGCGGGCGGCCCGCCAGACGGTATCCCCCTCAGGCACGGATCCTCAGCCCCTTCGGCGTGGAGTGGAAGCCCGCGTCGGCGAGGGCGCGGCCGATGTCGGTGTCGAGGATC
Source organism: Arthrobacter sorbitolis (assembly GCF_054510995.1). Lineage (NCBI taxonomy): Bacteria > Bacillati > Actinomycetota > Actinomycetes > Micrococcales > Micrococcaceae > Arthrobacter > Arthrobacter sorbitolis. The sequence continues at coordinate 34,262 of NZ_JBTNDM010000009.1, read as the reverse complement.
TCCCCGCCGTTCACCTTCTCGAGGGCCATCTTGTCGGCGGCACCCCGACGGATGATCGTGACCAGCGCCAGGGCGGCCGCTCGCAGCACCGCGGCGTCCTCGGTGAAGGTCAGCAGGGTCTTCCCGCCGCGCTCCACGTAGAGGGCGAGCGCGCCGTCGACCAGGACCACGAGGGCGCCCGCCTTCCGCCCGGCGCGGTGGCCGCCGTCGGCCTGCGGCCAGCTCAGCGCGGCGCCGTAGGGGTTGGCGGGATCGGTGGCCGCGAGCGCCACGGCCTTCAGGGGAGGGGTTTCGCCGCCGAGGACGTCCTGCGCGGTGGGCAGCTGGTTGTCCGCGCTGAACGTGCGCAGGCGGTCCACCGTGGCAGGAACGGCGAACTGGGCGGCGCCGAGGTGCTCGATGAAGTAGCCGCGCCGGCACCGGCCCATCTCTTCGAGGCGCGCCAGCACCTTGTACATGAGGCCGAAGCCTCCGGGGATGCCCTCCTGGCCGACGGCGCCGCGCGTGACCACCCCGTACCGGTCCAGCAGCAGCTCCGCCGTGGCATGGGCGTGCAGCGTCGTCTCCGCCTCCACCCCGGGCAGCATGTTCCACCGGCCGCCCGCCAGGGGAGGGGTGGGCCGCTGGTAGCTGCCGCCGTCGTCCGTGGCCGCGGCCAGGCGCATCGAGGCCCCGGTGAGTGACTTGCCCGGCGCCCGGCCGAGCCGCCCCGCCCGTGACGTCCGGGCGCGCGCCGGGACGGGCTTCTGCTTGTGGGCCGTCTTGCCGTGGGCCAGGAGCGCGCGCACCGGCGTGAAGGTGTCGTTGCTGATCCGGCCCGCCCAGACGAGGTCCCACAGCGCGGTCACGACGGCGGTGTCCGGCGTGGCCTCCTGCACGTCGAGCAGGTTGGTGAGCTGCCGCAGGAAGAACCCGCCACCGCCCGCCAGCAGGTCGAGCAGTGCCGTGTGGAGGGTGTTCGGCTCGAAGGCGGGATCCGGCCGCAGCGTCAGCGGAGCGTTCTCCGCGAGGTGCAGGGCGATCCAGCCGTCGTTGCCGGCGAGCGATCCTGCTCCGGACCACAGCACCTCGCCGCTCGCCGTCAGCTCGTCGAGCATGGCGGGCGCGTAGTTCGCCACGCGCTGCGCCAGGATGAGCGGCTCCCACGCCGAGGCGGGGATCGGTACACCCGAGAGCTGGTCGATGACGGTGATCACGCCGTCGAGTCCGCGCAGGCCGGAGCCGATGTGCTGCCAGGTGGGCAGGAACCGGCCGTAGGCGGCCGGGTCGACCGGCTCCACCTCCTGCCGGAGGGCGGCGAGCGAGCGGCGGCGCAGGCGGCGGAGCACCTCGGCGTCGCACCATTCGCTCGCGGCGGGTGGGTGGACGGTGATGGTCCCGGGCGCGGCACCCGAGGCCGCCGAGATGTCGAGGACGGGCACCGACTCCGTGGGGCGGAACTCGCCCTCCACCACGCGCCCGGCGCCGGCGAGACGCTGCAGGGAGCCGGCGACGACGGCGACGCCGAGACCCAGGCGGGCCGCGGCCTCGGCCGCGGTGAACGGCCCGTGCGTGCGGGCGTAGCGGCCCACGAGATCGCCGAGCGGGTCGGTGACCGGCTCGATGAACGCCAGCGGGATGCCCATGGGCAGCGGGACGCCGAGGGCGTCGCGCAGGCGTGCGGCGTCCTCGACGGCGGAGATCCGCTCGATGCCGGCGATGTGCACGGTCAGTGCACGGTTCGTCTTCACCAGGGCTGCGACGTGCCGGGCGACGATCTCGACCGACGCGCGGCCGGGCGCGGGGGCCGGGGCGGCGGCCATCAGCATCTCGTCCGAGGGGTCCTCGTCGGCGGACACATCGGCGGATGCGATTACGGGCGACGTGCCGGCAGCGGACGGGTCGGGGACGGCCGCGAGTGCGGGCCGGTCGTCCGCGGGGGCCTCGAGCCGCTCGGCGATCTCCTCGACGGTGAGCGGTCCGAGCAGGCGCAGGAGGTCCGCGACGCCCTCGAGCCCCCGCGCCAGGCGGTCCGGCCGGAGGCGCTGCAGTTCGAGTTCCGTCTCGGCGATGACCCGCGCGTCGAGCAGTTCCCGCAGCTCCGCCCGGCCGAGCAATTCGTTGAGGAGCGTGGGGTCGAGGGAGAGCGCCGCCGCCCGGCGTTCGGCCAGGGGGGAGTCGCCCTCGTAGAGGAAGGACGCCACGTAGCCGAACAGCATGGACCGTGCGAAGGGCGAGGGCTGCTGCGTGGTGACCTCGACGATGCGCAGCTCCCGGCGCTCGATCGAGGCCGCGAGCTCCTTGAGCGCGGGCAGGTCGTAGACGTCCTGCAGGCATTCGCGCACGGTCTCGAGGACGATCGGGAACGTCGGGTACTTCTTGGCGACGTCGAGCAGCTGCGCCGACCGCTGCCGCTGCTGCCACAGCGGCGAGCGCTTGCCCGGGTTCTGCCGCGGCAGCAGGAGGGCGCGGGCGGCGCACTCCCGGAACCGCGAGGCGAAGAGCGCCGAGCCGCCCACCTCGGCGGTGACGATGTCGTCGAGCTCCTCGGGGTCGAACAGGAAGAGGTCGGCGCCGGGCGGTTCGTCCTCCATGAGCGGGACCCGCAGCACGATGCCGTCGTCGGAGGCCATCGCGGCGCCGTCCATGCCGTAGCGCTGCTCGAGCCGGGCTCCGACGGCGAGCGCCCAGGGCGCGTGCACGGGCATGCCGAAGGGGCTGTGCAGCACCACGCGCCAGTCGCCGAGCTCGTCGTGGAACCGCTCGACGACGAGCGTGCGGTCGCTGGGGACCACCTCGGTGGCCTCGCGCTGCTCCGTCAGATAGGTGATGAGGTTGCCGGACGCCCACGCGTCGAGGCCGATCCTCTCGCACCTCTCCTGCGCCTTCTCCGGCGTGGACCCCGACATCTCCCGGTTGAAGGCGCCGAGGGCGCGGCCGAGCTCCACGGGCCGGCCGAGGGAGTCGCCCTTCCAGAACGGGAGCTTGCCCGGCTGCCCGAAGGCGGGGGAGACCAGGACGCGGTCGTGCGTGATCTCCTCGATCCGCCAGCTGGTGGCCCCGAGGGCGAAGACGTCGCCCACGCGCGACTCGTACACCATCTCCTCGTCGAGCTCGCCGACGCGGCGCCCGCCCGCGCGCGGCCCCTCGCCCTCGGACCCGACGAGGAACACCCCGAAGAGCCCGCGGTCGGGGATGGTGCCGCCGGACGTGACGGCCAGGCGCTGCGCCCCGGGCCGGCCGGTGATGGTGCCCTCCACGCGGTCCCAGATGATGCGCGGGCGCAGTTCGGCGAACTCGTCGGACGGGTACAGGCCGGCGAGGAGGTCGAGGGTCGCGTCGAACGCGGACCGCGGGAGGGTGGCGAACGGCGCGGAGGCCCGGACGACGTCGAACCACTCCTCGACGTCGATGGTGCCGAGCGCCGCGGCGGCGACGGTCTGCTGCGCCAGGATGTCCAGCGGGTTGGTGGGGATGTAGAGGGGTTCGATCTGCCCGGCGAGCATGCGTTCCACGGTGACCGTCGTGTTGATGAGGTCCCCGCGGTGCTTGGGGAACAGGACGCCCTGCGAGACCTCGCCCACCTGGTGGCCGGCGCGGCCCACGCGCTGCAGGCCGCTCGCCACCGAGTGCGGGGACTCGACCTGCACCACGAGGTCCACCGCGCCCATGTCGATGCCGAGCTCGAGCGAACTCGTCGCCACCACGCAGCGCAGGCGCCCCGACTTGAGGTCGTCCTCGATGAGCGCGCGCTGGTCCTTCGACACCGACCCGTGGTGGGCGCGGGCGAGGAGCGGCTCGGCACCGTTGCTCTGCCCCGCCTGCGCCATCATCTGGGCCGGGGTCGCCGTGGTGTGCGCGAACGACGGCGCGGCGGGCTCGACGGCGGCCGGGTCGCCGCCCGCGGCCCACACGGCGTCGCGCTCGCGGCGTTCCGCATGGATCTCGTTGAGGCGTGCGGTCAGGCGTTCGGCGAGCCGCCGCGAGTTCGCGAACACGATCGTGGCGCGGTTCTGCTCGATGAGGTCGACGATCTTCTCCTCGACGTGCGGCCAGATGCTCGCCTGCGGCACGGCGTCGCCGTCGTCGTCGGTGTTGGCTGCCGCCCCGCCGAGTTCCGTCATGTCCTCGACGGGCACGGTGACGGTGAGGTCCCACTGCTTCTTCGACGGCGGCGCGACGATCTCCACGGGCGCGTTCCCGGACAGGAAGCGGGCCACCGTCTCCTTGGGCTCCACCGTGGCGGAGAGGCCGATGCGCTGCACGGGCTTGTCCAGCAGTGCGTCGAGGCGGGCCAGGGACACCGCGAGGTGCGCGCCGCGCTTGGTGCCCGCGACGGCGTGGACCTCGTCGATGATGACGGTGTCCACCTCCATCAGGGTCTCCCGCGCCTTCGAGGTCAGCATGAGGAACAGCGACTCGGGCGTGGTGATGAGGATGTCCGGCGGCCGCGTGAGCATCGCGCGCCGCTCGGCCTGCGGGGTGTCGCCGGACCGGACGCCGACGGTGATGCTGGGCGCGGGCAGTCCGAGGCGCTTGGCCGTCTGCGTGATCCCGATGAGCGGGGCCCGCAGGTTCCGCTCGACGTCGACGCCGAGGGCCTTCAGGGGTGAGATGTAGAGCACGCGGGTGCTGCGCTTCGGTTTCGCCGGGGCCTTCCGGCCCTTGGCCGGCGCCGGAGCGTCGGGCTCGGGATCACCGCCGCCCTCACCCGAGGCGATCAGCCGGTCCAGCGCCCAGAGGAAGGCCGCGAGCGTCTTGCCCGAGCCGGTGGGTGCGACGACGAGGGCGTTCGACCCTGCGGAGATGGCGGCCCAGGCGCCCTCCTGGGCGGGCGTGGGCTCGGAGAAGGCCCCGGCGAACCACTCGTGCGTGGCCGGGGTGAACCTCGTCAGTACCTGCGTCACCTCCTCATCATGCCCCAGCCCACCGACACTCGGAGGAGGCCGCCGCACCGCAGGCCTGCTCCCGCGACGGGCCGTCGGGGAGTAGGTTTCAGGGAGGGCTGCGCCGTGCGGCCGGGGAGGAGCGGTCATGACAGCCGCGGCGCCGGATCCCCGGCGCGGGCACGTGTCCAACAACTGGCTGCCCGTGGCGGGCGTGGGGTCCCTCTTCCTCGGCGGCGGGGCGGCGGGGCTCGCCTTCGACGGCGACACGGGCCGCATGGCCGTCTACTTCCTCGCGGGCACGCTCGTCCTCGTCGTGCTGACCACGCCGTGGCTCGTCCGCCATCCGCCCGCGATGAATGCCACGGCGGGCTCCTACCTGGTGCTCGCCGTCGTCGTCGAACTCGGGGCGCTCCTGGGCGGGGCCGTGGAGGCCTTCCGGGGGCTCGGAGCCTGGGTGGTGCTGGGGATCGGCCTCGCGGTGTACGGACACCTCGAGCGGGGCCGCGTCCTGGTCACCGCCGGGGCGGGGACCGCACTGCTGGGCGGTGTCGCCGTCGCCGCGAAGCGGCCGTGGCTGACCCTGGTGCTCACGCTGGCCACCGCCGCCCTGCTCGTGTTCGCCGCCTGGCGGCTCCGGCTGCTGGGGTCGAGCCCGGCCGTCGCTGCAGCCGGCAGCACCGGCCGCCGGGTCGGGTCGTCGGGGCGGGCCGCTTGAGCGGGTCGCTCGCCGGATCCGCTCCGACGGGCCGCTAGGACGCGGGCTGCAGCGTCCCGACGGTCATCAGCACCACGGAGGCCGCGGAGCAGGCCGGGATCTCCTGCGGCAGGACGAGCGAGTCGGTGGCTCCGGGCGGGTACACGCGCAGCCCGACAGCCGGGACGAGGAGGCACTCCGCGCCGTAGTTCTGCGCGTTGGTCTGCCGCAGGGTCGTGGTCGTCGAGGCGCCCGGGGCGAGGGACACGAGGGTCGACGCCGAGCCGTCGCGGTCAGCGGGTGCCCCGATCTGGGCTCCGGCCACGTCCACGTAGGACACCCCCGGGAAGCCGTCCACCGTGCACTCCTGCCCGGAGGCGTTGGTCAGCACGAGCGTGCGGTAGATGCTGCCCGCGGCGCCGCCGCCGGGCTGCTCCTGGATGCTCCCGGTCAGCTGCGCTGCCGTGCAGGTGCCGATCGCGGCGGGCGGCGCGGCCGAAGCGGTGGGCGAGGGCGCGTCCGCCGTCGGAGCCGTCGACGCCGAGGGCGATGCGGAAGCGGACGGAGCCGCGGACGGAGCCGCCGACGGAGCGGCCGGAGCCGACTCCGAAGCGGATGGAGCTGCCGACGCCGATGCGGACGGGGCCTCCGACGCCGAAGCGGACGGGGCTGCGGACGGGGCCGCGGACGACGGTGCAGCCCCTCCGGCATCGGTCCCGGACGACGTGCAGCCGCTCACGGCCAGTAGTGTTCCGGCAGCCGCAGCGGCCATGGTCCAACGCTTGCTCCCCAGCAGACTTGTCATGCCCTCACCCTACGTCCGCGATCCCGGAGCGCCAGTAGGTGGGCACGGCCGTACCGCGATCGTTACCTGCGCCGTCGTCCTCTGCGGGCCCGGCCCTACTCGTGGTGGTACGCGCGCCCGCCGGCGATCTCCTGGGCGCGGTACACCTGCTCGGTGAGGATGAGGCGGACGAGCTGGTGGGGGAAGACCAGCGGCGAGAGGGACCAGACGAAGTCGGCGCGCTGGTGCACCCGGGGGTCCACGCCGTAGGCGCCGCCGATGATCACGGTGACGCTGCGCGAAGCCTCGAGCGGTCCCAGGAGGGTGCGGGAGAGCGTGGGCGAATCGATGGCCCGTCCGCGCTCGTCGAGGAGGATCACGTAGTCGGTGCCGAGCCGGGCGAGCAGCCGCTCGGACTCTTCGCGGCGGGCGGCGTCGTGCTCACGCGCCGAGTGGTTGATGAGCTGCCAGGAGAGGTCGAACGGCTTCTTCAGGCGTTTCCCGTAGCGCTCTATGCCGTCGGACACCCAGCCCTCGTGCTTGCGGCCCACAGCGAGCACCCGGATTGCCATGGCCTCAGGTTATCGTCCCGCGGCAGGGCCGGCGCGGTAGCGGCGGGCCAGGAGGCCAGTGCGGGAGGAAGGTACGGGAAGGCCGGGAGAAAGGCACGGGGAGGGCCCGGGAAAGCCCGTGAAAGGCCCCGTCCAGGTGAACGCCGGACGAACACGAGGCAAAGAACAAGCGCTTGCACAAGGAGTTCGCCGGCCGAAGTTTTCCTGCCCGGCCCCCGGAAACCATCAGTACGCTGACGGAATCCCCCGAAGAACCACGAATCGTACGAAGGAGGCGGCAATGTCGACCATCACCGACCGAATGGACGCACCGAGCACAGCGGGCAATGAGGCACGCCCCCGACGACGAACCGTCGGCGTCATCCTCGCCGGTGGCATCGGCACGCGCATGGGCCTCGAGATCCCCAAGCAGCTCGTCCCCGTGGCGGGCCGCACGAGCCTCGAGCACACCGTCGACATCTTCCAGCAGTGCCCCTTCATCGACGAGATCATCGTGATGATGGACCCGGGGACCATGGACCGCGCCGAGCGCCTCGTGACGAGCGACCGTTTCCCCAAGCTCTCGGGACTGCTGCCCGGCGGGCGCGACCGCAACGAGACCTCGTACCTCGCGCTGCGCGAGATCGCGACCCCGGGTTCCAAGGTGGTCTTCCACGACGCCGTCCGTCCGCTCGTGGACCCCTCCATCATCCGGGCCTGCGTCGATGCCCTGGACACCTACGACGCCGTCGACACCGGCATCCCCTCCGCGGACACCATCATCGAGGTGGACGAGCACGACATCATCCGCGCCGTCCCGCCGCGGGCGTCCCTCCGCCGCGGCCAGACGCCGCAGGCCTTCCGGTGGGACACCCTGATGGAGGCCTACGGGCACGCGCACGCCGATCCGGACTTCGCCGCGACGGACGACTGCTCGGTGGTCCTGAAGTACAGCCCGGACGTCCCGATCATCGTGGTGCCGGGCCACGAGGCCAACATCAAGATCACGCACCCCATCGACATCCACCTGGCCGACAAGCTGTTCCAGCTCAAGCACCAGCACTCCGACCCGGTGCCGTTCGCCGCGTCCTCGCTCCGCGGCGCCGTCGTCGTCGTGTTCGGCGGCAGCTCCGGCATCGGCGGCGAACTCGGACGGCAGCTCGAGGACGAGGGCGCGCATGTCGTCTCCCACAGCAGGACCGGCAGCGGCACCTTCGTGGAGGACCGCGACTCCGTCTCGCGCGCCCTGGCCGGTGCCGCGGCCGAGTACGGGCGGATCGACCATGTGGTGCTCACCGCGGGCGTCCTGACCATCGGCGACCTCGTGGACCTCAGCGACGAGCAGCTCCAGCACGACGTCGGCGTCAACCTCATGGCCGCGTTCGTCGTCGCGCAGGAGTCCCACTCCTACCTGGCGTCCTCCCGGGGCTCGCTGCTGCTGTTCTCGTCCAGCTCCTACACCCGCGGCCGCGCCCAGTACACGGTGTACTCGGCCACGAAGGCGGCGCTCGTCAACCTGACCCAGGCGCTCGCCGACGAATGGAGCAGCGACGCCATCCGGGTCAACTGCATCAGCCCGAGCCGCACGGCGACGCCCATGCGCGAGAAGGCGTTCGGCCGCGAGGACGAGACCACCCTCGTGCAGGCCGGGGACGTCGCCCGCGTCTGCGCCTCGGTCCTCGCCTCCGACATCACGGGGCAGGTGTTCGACGTCCGCCTGCTGCACGTCGATCCGCTGCCCACCCAGTTCGAAAGCGTCCGGTGAGGGCGGGGCCCCTCACAGCCGACGCACGGCGGCTGGTGATCCCCGATGCCCGCATCCCCTCGGGGGATGCCTTCTCCGTCCTGCTCGGCGGCCGCCGCATCTGGACCGTCCGTGCGCCGGAACCGGGCGACGACGGCGCCCTCACCCTGCCGTGGCCGCCCTCCCTCGCCGAACGCCTCACGGGCCGGGCGCGACTCGCGGTGGAGCACGCGGGCCGTGAGGTCGCCGCGGCGACCGTGGCCTTCGACGACGACCCGTCGGACTTCGGCCTGAACGAGCCCGGCACCGGGATCCCCCAGGTCGTCAACAAGTGGGGGCGCATCGCCCGGTCCTTCGAGGGCCGGGACGCCGTGCTGATCGAGCAGGTCCTCGACGAGGCCGAGCGCCTCATCGAGGTGCTGCACCGGACCGTCGGCATCGACCTGTTCGTCACGGGCGGCACGCTCCTCGGACCCGTCCGCAACGGGCGCATCCTCCCGCACGACGACGACGCCGATCTCGCGTACCTCAGCACCGCCACCAACCCGTCCGACGTCGTCCTCGAGAGCTTCCGCATCGAACGGACGCTCGCGGAGCAGGGGTACGAGACGGTGCGTCACTCGAGCGGCCACCTGCAGCTGATGTTCCCCGGCGGCACGGTGTCCGACCGTTTCTACCTCGACATCTTCACCTACTTCGAGTGCGACGGCTGGTTCTACGGGACCTTCCACGCCCGCGAGCCGGCGGAGACGGTCACCATCCACCCGCTGAAGCCGCTGTCCGTGAACGGCCGGCTGCTGCCGGGCCCCGCCGAGCCCGCGCAGCTCCTCGCCGCGATCTACGGCCCCTCCTGGGAGGTGCCCGACCCGACGTTCGCCTTCCTCACGCCGCCCGCCGCGTTCCGCCGGTACTACTGGTGGCTCAACCACTTCGACATCGACCGCGAGAACTGGGAGGACCACCACCGCGCCGAGATCGAGGCGGGCCCCGGCCGGGTGCCGTCGGGCCTCGCCGTCGCCGCCGCGGAGCAGCTGCCGGCATCGTCGACCGTGCTGGACCTCGGGTGCGGCCTCGGCGCGGACGCCCGCTACCTGGCCGACCGCGGCCACCGGGTCCTCGCCGTCGACTACAGCCGGCCGGCGCTCGCCTGGGCGAAGGAGCACCTCGCGCACGACGGCGCCGTGACCTTCGAACGGGCGAACCTGGCCATGGCCCGCCACGCGCTGCACCTGCGGAAGCGGTGCGCGGAGCTCGACACGACGGTGCACGTCCACGCCAACCACCTCTTCAACGCGCTCACCCCGCTCGGCTGGGACACCACGCTGATGCTTCTCAAGCATCTGCTGGCGGCGCCCGGGAGCACCGCGTTCCTCGAGGTCGGGGTGGCCGGTACGGAGGGGTCGGGGAGCTGGGTCGAATACGGGCCCGTGGACTGGACGAGGTTCCGAGAACAGCTGCGCCGGTACTCGCTGAGTGCCGAGGAGCAGGACGACGACGGAGCAGGTGCGGCGACGAGCCGGCGCGTGCTCGTGAGGAGGGAGAGGGCATGACAGACACGACCCAGACCGCGGCCCGGGACGTGGAGCTGCAGTCCGCGGGACCGGAAGGGCTCGCGGAGCAGTTCCTGGCGCTCCGTGCCGAAGTGGAGCAACTGCGGGCGGACGTCGTCCGGCTCGACGGCGAACTCGACGAGTCGCGCCGCCTGAACCTGCGCGCGGCCGAGCTGCTCGACATCGTCTACGAGGAACTCGGCGCTCGCCGTACCCCGTCGGAGGGCGCACCGTGAGCCCCCAGGGCGGGGAGAAGCCGCCGCTGCAGATCATCGGGGGCTTCGAGAGCACCTTCATGCCTGCGCACGACCGGGACATCTTCGAGACCACGGAGCACGACACCCGCTGGCGCGAGGACCTGGACCTGCTGTCGAGATCGGGCATCACGCGCCTGCGCTACCCCGTCCGGTGGCACCGCATCGAGGAGGCCGAGGGCGTCTTCGACTGGTCCGCCACGGACGAGGTGCTCGGCTACCTGCACGAGCACGGCTTCCGCCCCATCATCGACCTCGTGCACCACACGAGCTACCCCCGCTGGCTGACCGACGGCTTCGCCGACGCCCGCTTCGGCGAGGTGTACCTCCGCTACGCGGAGGCCTTCGCCCGCCGCTACCCCTGGGTCGAGGAGTACACGCTCTTCAACGAGCCGTTCGCCACGCTCTTCCTGTGCGGCCACGAGGCCATCTGGCCTCCGTACCACTCCGGGCTGCAGGGGTTCGTGGACCTCCTCGTCAACGTGCTCCCGGCCGTCGCCGCGGCCGGCAACCTCTACCGCGAACTGCTGCCCGACGCCCGGCACGTCTGGGTGGACACCTGCGAGTTCCACACGGGCTCCGACGAATCCGGGCGGCGGTACGCGGACATGGCCAACGACCGCCGCTTCCTCGCCCTCGACGCCTTCCTGGGCCGGGGCTACGACGTCGACAGCCAGCTCGGACGCGACCTCGCCTCCGTCGGCGGTGAGCGCCTGCTCGCCCTGCCCGCCGGGACGGTCGACGTGTTGGGCCTCGACTACTACGCGCACTGCCAGTGGAACTTCTCGGTGGCGGGAGGGACGGCGCCCACCCCCACCCCGCTGCCGCTGGCCGACCAGATCGAGCAGTACTGGGAGCGCTACGCCCTGCCGTGCATGCTCACCGAGACCAACGTCCGCGGCCGCACCTCGGACCGGGCCACCTGGCTCAAGTACGTGCTCGAGCAGTGCGAGGAGGCCCAGGCACGCGGCGTCGCCCTCGAGGGCGTGTGCTGGTTCCCCGTCGTCGACTCCACGGACTGGAACTCGCTGCTCTTCCGATGCGAGGGCCACGTGGACCCGGTCGGCGTGTACTGGCTCGACGAGGACCTCGAGCGGCGCGACTCGGTGATGTCGACGTCGTACGCGCTCGCGGCCGGGGGAGTGCGCTCCGTCGAGCTCCCCGCCTACCTCCTCGGTGAACCTGTGGCCACCTGGCTGCAGGGTTACCGACAGCAGATGTCCCACTGGGACTGGCAACAGCCCCCCGGGACCGATCTCGGCTCACGTCTTCCCCGAACGACAACACGAATGGAATTGAGGATCGTCGATGCAAAGTGAACTCATCGTCTTGTCCCACCTGCGGTGGGAATGGGTCTGGCAGCGGCCTCAGCAGCTCGTCTCCCGCCTGAACCGGGCGCCGGGACGCAAGACCTGGTTCGTCGAGGAACCCCTCACCCCGCCGGACGTCGAACTGACGGAGAACCGGCTGGGGACCACGGACATCGACGGCCTGACGCGCGTCTACCTGGAGATACCGGAGCAGGGCCGGCACGTGGGCTTCTTCGACGAGGTCATGCCCGACTACGTGGCGCAGCTGCCCCAGCTCCTCGGCCCGCCCACGGGTGACCGCGTCGTGTGGATCTACACGCCCCTGGTGCTGGAGGCCGCCCTCGCCCTCGAACCGACCACGCTCGTGTTCGATGTCATGGACGACCTCGCGGCGTTCAGGAACGCGGCCCCCGAACTGCTCGTGCGGCAGCGCCAGGCGCTGAAGAGGGCCGACGTCGTCTTCGCCGGCGGCCGCTCGCTGCACCGGTCGGTCGTCAAGCAGGGCCGGGAGGACGCCCACCTGGTGCCCAGCGGCGTGTCCGTGGAGCACTACGCGGCAGCGGCGCGGGCAGCGGATCCCGATCGCAGCAATCCGGTCGCCGGCTACGTCGGCGTGCTGGACGAGCGGCTCGACCTCGACCTCGTCGCGGGCCTCGCCGAGCGCCTGCCCGAGTGGGAGATCCGGATGATCGGCCCTCTCTGCAAGATCGAGGAATCGGACCTCCCGCAGGCACCCAACATCACCTACTACGGCCAGCAGGACTACAAGGACCTGCCGGGGCACATGGCCGAGTTCGACGTCGCCCTCATGCCGTTCGCCCTCAACGAGGCCACGAAGTCCATCAGCCCCACGAAGACGCTCGAATACCTGGCGTCCCGGCTGCCCGTGGTCTCCACGCGTGTGCCCGACGTCGTCGCGGACTTCCCCGGCGTCATCGAGCTGCAGGACGACGCCGACGGCTTCGCCGCCGCCTGCGAGGCGCTGAGGGGCCGGGCCGGCGAACCGCCGTCGCCCGAGCTGCGCAAGCTGCTCAGGCGCCATGACTGGGACAGGATCGCCGAGCTCATGGACAGGACCGTGTTCGACCAGGAGCGGTCGGCGCCGGAGCGCGTCGCCGCCGAGGCGACCGCCTAGCACCCATGCCGACCCCTGACAGGCGGGAGGATGCTCCGGTGTCCCGCGAGCATCCTCCCGCCGACCATCTCCTGCTCCATTTCAGCGACACCCACTTCGTGGCCCACGGGCCGCTGTACGGGGGCGTGGACGGCCGGGAACGGCTCGCCCAGCTCCTGGCGGAGGTCGGACGGTCGGGTGTGCGCCCGGACGCGCTCGTGTTCACGGGCGACCTCGCGGACAAGGGCGACCCCGACGCCTACGCGGTGCTGCGCGACCTCGTCGAGCCCTTCGCCGACCGGCTGGGCGCCCCGGTGATCTGGCTGACGGGCAACCACGACAAGCGGTCGGCCTTCCGCGCGGCGCTGCTCGGCGAACCGCCGGAGGACACCCCGCTCTACCGGAGCTACCTGCTGGGCGGGCTGCGCGTCATCGCGCTCGACACGTCGGTGCCGGGGTACCACCACGGCGAGCTCGACGACGCCCAGCTCGCCTGGCTGGAGGACGAACTGTCCCGGCCCGCGCCCGAGGGCAGCATCCTCGCCCTGCACCACCCGCCCATCCCGATGGTGCAGGACCTCGCGGTGCTCACCGAGCTGCGGCGGCAGGACCGGCTCGCGGAGGTCGTGGCGGGTTCGGACATCCGTCTGATCCTCGGCGGCCACGTGCACTTCCCGTCGTCGTCGCTGTTCGCCGGGATCCCGGTGTCCGTCGCCTCGTCCACCTGTTACACCCAGGACCTCAACGTGCCGGCGGGCGGCATCCGGGGGCACGACGGGGCGCAGAGCTTCAACCTCGTCCACGTGTACCCGCACACGGTCGTGACGTCGGTGGTGACCATCGGGTCCTACCCGACGGTGGGGGAGTACATCGCGCCGGAGGAGGCCCGACGGCGCCTGGCGGCGGCCGAGGGTAACGCCCGGACGCGGCGCTGAGCGGGCGGCACCGACCGGCCGGGTTCAGCGGTCCGCGTCCTCGCGGGACGTGATGCCGAAGCTCGGGGACTGCAGCTCGGGGATGTTCCCGACGGTGGCGCGTACCGTGCACTGCGGCCTGATTTGCAGAGCCGTGACCGTGAGCCCCGAACTGTCGACGGCGAGCGCCCCGCCGCACCCGTCGGGGAACCGCACCCCATCCTCGCCGCCTGCAACCGCGGCGAACATGAGCGACGGCCTGCCCGATGCCGGACTGGCGTAGAGCGGGTTCGATCCGTCCGGGCCACCGGCCCACACGGGGATGAGCGGGGCTCAAGCCCAGGACCTCCGCTTCACATGGACGACGGCCCGAGTGCCGGTGCCCGGGCGTAGGGTGGAAGGCTGACGAAAGGAGCACTTCATGAAGAAAATCCTCATGGTTCTGACCAGCGTTTCCGAGATCGGCGACACGGGGGAGAAGACCGGCTACAACGTGGCCGAGGCCGCCCACCCCTGGAAGGTGTTCAAGGACTCCGGGCACTTCGTCGACTTCGCCTCCATCCAGGGCGGCCAGCCCCCGCGCGACGAGGTGGACACGGCAGATCCCGTGCAGGTCGCCTTCACGGAGGACGAGACCACGCGCGCCGGTCTCTACAACACTGCCCGCGTGGACGTCATCGATCCCGCCCAGTACGACGCCGTCTACCTCGTGGGTGGCCACGGCACCATGTGGGACTTCCCGGACAGCGAGGGACTGCAGAAGCTCGTGGCAGGCGTCTACAACGCAGGCGGCCTCGTGGGCGCGGTCTGCCACGGACCCGCCGGGCTGGTGAACGTGGAACTGGACAACGGGTTCCGCCTCGTCGAGGGCCGCAAGGTGGCAGCTTTCACCAATGACGAGGAGGTCGCCGCAGGAAAGGACAAGGTCATCCCCTTCTTCCTGGCGGACCGACTCGAGGAACAGGGCGCGACGCACGTCTCCGCCGGTGTCTTCGAGGAGAAGGTCGTCGTCGACGATCGGCTCGTGACCGGCCAGAACCCGGCCTCGGCAGCGGGCGTGGCCAAGGAGATGGAGAAACTCTTCGCGGTGGTCATCCATCAGGAGAAGGCCGAGGAACAGCACGAGACCGAGGCCCTGCGCGCCGAGAAGGATGCGATCAAGGCTGCCGCGACGAGCGACGAGGGCTGAGCCCGGACGGATTCGTCGGGGAGCCGCGGCGTTCGCTCCGCGGCTCCCCGACGAGGGTTCATGCTCCGGTTGAGCCGGAGGGGCGGACCGCCCTCGGGGCCTGAGTGAGATCGGCCGGGGTGTTCCCCTGGAAGGCTCCGGTTCCCCTGGAAGCAGAGGGAACCGGGGCCTTCCGCTGTGCCCGGGAGGGGATCCCCGGGCGGGGTCCGATCAGCTCAGGACAGCCGTGGCCTCTGTCTCGACGAGGAGGGCGGGGACCCGGAGCGCCTGGACCCCGATGACCGTGATGGGCGGCAACGGCGAGGTGAAGCCTTCGGACGCCTGGGCGCGCGCACTACCCGCCCGGAGGTCGTCAGCAGTGTCCGGCGTCCAGCCGACGACGTGGAGGGTCAATCGGGCGATGTCCCCGACGTGGCCCCTGCGCCCCTCACGCCCGTCGCGACATTGCGCAGCGCGGAGTGGACCTGGCCCGTCGGATCCTCTGCGGTCGGTATGCCGGCGGGCGTCACTCCCACCTGTCCTGCGAGCAGCAGGAACCGCGTTCCCGTCGCCACGGCGACCGGCACGTCGTCGGCCTGCTGCAGCGGACCGTCAGGATGGCGGAGGTGCACTCGCCGTCGTGAGCGACGAGGGAGCCGTGCAGCCCCTCGCCGAGCGGTGTGACGTACCGCTCCTCCTGGGCCCTTGACCCTGTTCCTGGCACACCCTCTTCAATGGTCAGCACCTGGAATAATCCAGCCCGACACAGCGCTCTTGACCCCACAGTTAAGGCGTGGTATATGGCGGCGGAGTAATCACCATCCGTCGCGGAAGAGACGAAGGAGAACAGCGTGGACAACCCGTATGAAGGAATCAGGGATTGGGTGCAGCAACTGCCCGAGCTGGTTCAACCCCTCGGCGTCGGTGTCGCCGGCATGGTTCCTTATATCGAGGGCGAGGGAGCCGCAGGCATCGGCATCATCCTCGGGATCAATCCGGTCGTGGCGGCCCTCGCTGCCATGATCGGTAACTTCCTGAGCGTGCTCGCCGTCGTCACCGTCAGTTCGCGTATCCGCGAGAAGGTCGTGGTCGGCCGCGGGAACGGGCGCGAGGCGCCCGGTCCCGCAGCTGCCGCTCCATCGGCGCGGCGCGTGAAGGGGCAGCGCCGCCTGCAGGGCTGGCTCTCCCGGTTCGGCGTGCCGGGCGCGAGTCTCCTCGCTCCGCTTGCACTGCCCACGCAGCTCACTGCCGCGTTCTTCGCAGCATCCGGGGTCCGGAAGGAGCGGGTCCTGCTCTGGCAGGCGATCGCCATCATCCTGTGGACCGGCGGTATCGCGGCTCTTGCGACAGGACTCGTCGGATTCCTGGGCTGGTGACGGACGTCGGAGGGTCTTCGGCCGGTGGGACGATGGGTTTCCCACGGGCCGGTTGACGGACAGCAGACACAGCAGATGAACCACCGGACGAGGACGCGGAAGGAGGAACGAGAATGGCGTGGAGCACCCGCGAGATCGCCGAGCTGGCGGGAACGACCGTGAACACCGTTCGCCATTACCACCAGGTCGGGCTGCTGGAGCAGCCGGACAGGATGTCCAACGGCTACAAGCAGTACCAGGTCAGGCATCTGGTCCGCCTCCTGAAGATCCGCCGCCTGCGGGATCTCGGCGTCCCGCTCGACCAGATCGACGACGTGGCCCTCGAGGGCGACCCATCGTTCGAGGCGCTGAGGGCGATCGACGCGGACCTCGCCGTGAGCATCGAGAGGCTGCAGCGCGCCAGGGCGGAGATCCAGGCGATTCTTCAAGGGTCCTCGGTGACGGGCGTCCCGGCAGGATTCGAGGATGTGGCGCCTCGACTGTCCGAGCCGGACCAGTCGCTGATGCTGATCTACTCCCAGCTGTACGACGACGACGCGATGCAGGACCTACGCACCATGATCCGGCAGGATCCGGAGTCGCCGAGCAGGGAATTCGACGCGCTGTCCCCCGACGCCGACGAACCAGCACGCGCCGAACTCGCCGAGCGCTACGCGCCGACCATCGCCGATGCCATCAGGGGCTACCCGTGGCTCACGGAGCCCGGGAAGCACCTCTCCAAGAGTCTGGAGGTCACTCGGACCACGGTCGTCGAGTCGCTCACGGCGCTGTACAACCCGGCGCAGCTCGACGTCCTTGCTCGGGCAAGCGTCCTTGCCGGCGAACTCCTCAAGAAGGAACAGGGCGCCAAGGACGATTCGCCGCCCTGACTCCGGCCGCGGCACCCACGCTCTGTCGGAGCCTCGGTCAACGCCACATCCCGCCGTCGAGCCGGCCTCCCGCTCGTAGTCATCCGGTTGGTTGAGAGCGGACCGCCTCGGCGAACGGCGTCTCCCCTCGCGTCGGTTCCAGGATCCGTCTGTTGATGGAGGGTGGTACAGGAGTTCGACCAGCAGCGCATGCGCGCCGCGATGGGCATCTCAACTGCTCCGATCCCATGTGATCCGTTGCCGGCCTGACAGAAGGCTGCCATTCTTGGCGAATCAAACTTCCGACAGTGCACGAAAGGAAGAGACGATGCCGCTCTATCTGTCGAAGTTCAGCTACACACCGGAGACCTGGGCGAGGCTGATCGGCAACCCCGAGGACCGCGGAAAGGCCGCCCAGGCGTACATCGAATCGGTAGGCGGGAAACTCCACGGATTCTGGTACGCCTTCGGCGCCCACGACGGCTACAACCTGTGGGAGGCTCCCGACAACGTGTCGATGGCCTCGGTCGCGCTGGCGATCAGCGGAGGCGGCGCACTGAGCTCGTTCGAAACGACGGTCCTCCTGACCGTCGACGAAACCATGGAAGCCATGCGGACAGCCGGGCAGATCAAGTACCGGTCTCCCGGCACCTGACAGTGGAGCGCTCAGTCCGCCGGCTGGGAGTTCCGAAGCAGAACTGGAAGACGGCACGCGCACCATCAACGCCGGCGCCGCCTGTTCGATCCCCGCCGGTCATGATGCCTGGGTCGGGGACGAAGCGACGTTCGTGGGGTACGAGGTCATGAGCGCGGCCGTCCGGGCCGAACCTGCCTGATTTCTCGGAGGACACCTCCTGAGGAAGGTGTTCCACGCGCCGCGCGCTCGCCGCCGTCGACATCGAGGCCGCGGCTGTCCTGAGCCGACCGGGCCAGGCTCCGCGATCCCCTCCTGCGCAAAGCGAAAGGCCCCGGTTCCCCCTGCTCGAAGGGGACCGGGGCCTCGCTGGGTGGCGGTGACGGTGGGATTTGAACCCACGTTGGCTTTTACACCAAACAACATTTCGAGTGTTGCACCTTCGGCCGCTCGGACACGTCACCAACGCCACTACGTTACCGGGTCCGGCGCCCGAGACCCAAAACGGGTCCGGTGCCTACGGGAGGTCGACGACGTCGTTCTTCCCGACGTCCGGCTTGGAACCCGTGACGAGGCCCTTGACCATCTTCACGGCCGAGACCACGCGCGGCGCGTCCATGGACCAGTACTCGGCGGTGTCGGCGTCCACGTGGATGAGGGCCACGGAGGGATCGTCCCGTCCGTCCTCGAACCACGCGGACACCGACGGGCTCCACAGCTCGTCGATCTTGGCCTGGTCCTTCGTCAGGGTGGCCGTGCCCGCGATCGAGACGTAGCCCTTGCCCGTGCTCGCTGAGACGTTGACCTGCGGGTTGGCGCGGATCTCATCGGCCTTGGGGGAGGGGTCCTCCGTGAAGAACCAGAGGTCGCCGTCGAAGTCCTTCGCCTGCAGGGCGAGCGGCCGGCTCACGAGCTGGCCGCCGAGGCTCACCGTGGTGAGGATCGCGATGTCGGCCTTGTCGAGGATGTCCTGTACTTCCTTCAAACCGTCCTGCTGGTCTGCCACGTCTGCTCCTTCTCGAGGGGTCCTGCGTATTTCATCAGCCTACGCAGTGTCAGGGGGTGCCGGAACCGGAGCGCTGCGCGGCGAAGAACTCCCTGAGCAGTGCGGCGCACTCGTCCTCGCGCACGCCCGCGACGACCTCCGTCCAGTGATTGAGCCGCCGCTCGCGCAGGACGTCGAACACCGATCCCGAGGCTCCGGCCTTCTCGTCCCACGCCCCGAACACCACGCGGGGGATGCGGGCGAGGACGGAAGCCCCCGCGCACATGGCACACGGTTCCAGGGTCACCACCAGCGTGCAGCCCTCGAGCCTCCACGCGCCCAGCCGGCGGGCGGCGGCGCGGATGGCCTGCACCTCGGCATGCGCCGTCGGGTCCCCGAGTTCCTCGCGCTGGTTCCAGCCCATTCCCAGCACCTCACCGTCGGGGCCGACGACGACGGCGCCGATCGGCACGTCCGCGCTCGGGCGCGCCAGTTCTGCCGCCTCCAGGGCCAGCGCCATCCACGCCTCGTGCTCGGGATCCACGGGCTGCAGGGCGGGGTTCATGGGCTCAATGGTACTTTTGAGGAATGCGAGTACTGGTAGTCGACCACCCCCTGGTAGCCCACAAACTCACGGTTCTCCGGGACAAGGAGACGTCGTCGCCGGTGTTCCGCCTCCTCACCGAGGAGCTCGTCACCCTGCTGGCGTACGAGGCCACGCGCGAGGTCCGCGTCGAACCGGTGTCCATCGAGACTCCCGTCACCGCAACCCAGGGCACGGGGCTCGTGAAGCCCACGCCGCTCGTGGTCCCCATCCTCCGTGCCGGCCTCGGGATGCTCGAGGGCATGACGCGCCTCGTGCCGACGGCCGAGGTCGGCTTCCTGGGCATGGCCCGCAACGAGGAGACCCTCGAGGCGATCACCTACGCGGAGCGGCTGCCGGACGACCTCACGGGACGCCAGGTCTTCGTGCTCGACCCGATGCTGGCCACCGGTGGGACGCTGCGCGAGGCCATCAAGTTCCTGTTCGCCCGGGGCGCCGCCGACATCACCTGCATCTGCCTGCTCGCCGCGCCCGAGGGACTCGCCACGCTGCAGGAGGAGCTCGAGGGCCGCAACGTCACGATCGTCCTCGCCTCGATCGACGAGAAGCTCAACGAGAAGTCGTACATCGTGCCGGGCCTCGGAGACGCGGGAGACCGCCTCTACGGCGTCGTCGGCTAGCCCGGGTCCCCCCGGCGGGGACCCGGGCAACAACTTCCGCCCTCGCGTCAAGGGGTTGCGCGAGCGCGTGCGAGCGACTGCAATGGTGCGATGGCGACGGACAGCGGCACGACAGAAGCGAGTGCGCAGGGCGGACTGAAGCGGGCGATCGGGGCTCCGCTCCTCTTCGCCTTCATCGTCGGCGACACCCTCGGGGCCGGCATCTACACGCTGGTCGGCACCATGGCCAACGACGTCGGGGGCGTGATCTGGCTGCCGCTGCTCATCGCGCTGGTCGTGGCGCTGCTGACCGCGGGGACCTACGCGGAGCTCATCACCAAGTACCCGCACGCCGGTGGCGCGGCGCGGTACATCGACCGGGCCTTCGGCATCCCCTATCTGTCGTTCCTCGTCGGGTTCCTCATGATGGCATCGGGCATCACCACGGCCGCGGCCCTGGCGAACGCCTTCGCCGGTGACTACCTGGCCGCACTCATCGACGTACCGTCCGCTCCGGCGGCCGTGGTCTTCATCATCCTGCTGACGCTGATCAACCTCCGCGGCGTCCGGGAATCCCTGACCGCCAACCTCGTCGCCTCGATCATCGAGGTGACCGGCCTCGTGCTCGTCATCGTCCTCGCCGCCGTCGTGCTCGGCAGCGGCAACGGTGAGCCGGGCCGGCTCCTCGAGTTCGCGCCGGACGTGCCCCCGCTGGAGGGCGCCTTCGCGGCGTCGGTCATCGCCTTCTTCTCGTTCCTGGGGTTCGAGGCCGCCGCCAACATGGCGGAGGAGGTCCGCGACCCCTCGAAGGCCTACCCCCGGGCCCTCTTCGGCGCCATCGGCACCGCGGCCGTCGTCTATCTCCTGATCGCTCTCGGCGCGGTCATCGTCCTGCCGCCCGCGGAGCTCGCCCAGTCCACCGGGCCCCTGCTCGACGTCGTGAATGCCAGCGGTGCGGGCATCCCGTCCTGGCTGTTCAGCCTGATCGCACTGATCGCCATCGCCAACGGCGCCCTGCTGTTCATGGTGATGGCCAGCCGCGTGGGCTACGGACTGGCGGAAGCCGAACTCCTCCCGCGGGCCTTCGCGCGTGTGCTGCCGAACCGGCGTACGCCCTGGGTCTCCATCGTCGTCGTCGCCGGTCTGACCATCGTGCTGACCCTCTTCGGGGACCTCGCCACCCTCGCCGAGACCACCGTGCTCCTGCTGCTCCTGGTGTTCATCTCGGCCAACGTCAGCGTGCTCGTGCTCAAGAAGGACAAGGTGGAGCACTCCCACTTCTCGGCCCCGCGGATCGTGCCGATCCTGGCCGTCATCGCCAGCATCGCGCTGCTCACCCAGCAGACCGGCGTCGTCTGGCTCGGCGCCATCGCCTACATCGTCGTCGGGTCGGTGCTGTTCCTGGCGGCCCGCGCCGGACGGAAGCGCGAGGCGCGCGTCTCGCAGTAGCGGAGCCGCCGGCGTCGCCACGTCGCCGTCCGCCGCGTCTCGCATGGCGGACAAAGTTCCTTTGTTACTTGTGCGTAGGCGAATGTTACGTGCAATAATTCCTTGCGTGAACACCCACTCACTCGCATCCGCAGCCGCGGTCCGCTGCCCGGACGTCCTGTCCGGGAATCAGCCGCGCTGTCACCGAATGCACGCGTAGCGGTTACACCCAACCTCTTCCTACGCACTTCGAGCCCAACGGCGGGCATTCCTCTTCATCCCGACCGGGCTCATCCCGCATTCGAGCCGTGATGACGGCACACTTCACGAGGTGGTTTTCATGTCAGTAAATCCCGGCTACGTCCATATCTCGCTCCGCTCACCGCAGGGCCCCCAGGCGCGGCAGTCCTTCGGGCCGACCTTCCCCCAGCAGGCGCAGCAGGTGCCGCGCTCGCACTCGCGCCTCCAGGCGGTCTCCGCCGACGCGCATCCCCTCAGCGTTCCCGTCCCCGTCGTCGCCCCCAACGGTGTCCCCGGCCCCCAGGCGGTCACCGGGGACACGACCGCACGCGGCTTCGTGCTCTACGTCGCGCTCGACGAGGCGACAGCCGCAGCGGCGGGGACCACCTTCTCGAAGCTCGCACAGGACGTCCGTGCCTACGTGCGCTCGCTCGTGCCGACGGCGGAGAGCCATGCGGCCGTGGCGCTCGCCCCCGCGGACGCCCCTGGCTCCGACATCGACGTCGTCCGCGCCGCCCTCGGCGATCCCACGGTAGCCCGCCGCCCGCGCCCCGATGCCGCCCCGGCCGCAGCCCAGGCACGCCCCACGGGCGTGCTCATCGACCTGTCGAGGCGCGAGGTGCACCTCGACGGCGAGACGCTCAACCTGACCTTCAAGGAATTCGAGCTCCTGAATTACCTGGTCGAGAACGCGACCCGCACCGTGGGCCGCGAGGAACTCCTCGGCGGCCTGTGGCGGAACGCGGACGAGGTGCCGAACGAGCGGACCATCGACGTCCACATCCGTCGCCTGCGGTCCAAGCTCGGACGCCTGGCCAACACCGTGCGGACCGTGCGGGGGCAGGGCTACCGGTTCTACGACCACCCCGAAGTGATCGTCTGGGCTGCTCCCGAGTACTCGATCTAAACCCTCCGGCTGCTGCAGGGACGCCATAGACTGCGGGGATGGCTCCCCACCACCTGAAGAAACTCATGCTCCTGCGCCATGCGAAGGCCGAGTTCCAGCAGGGCGTCCCGGACCACGAGCGGTCGCTCAGTTCCAGGGGCCACGCCGACGCCCCGCTGGTGGGCCGCTGGATGGTGGAGCACGACACCGTACCGGACTTCATCCTCGTCTCGTCGGCCCTCCGTACCCGGCAGACCTGCACCTGGGTCTGCACCGAGCTCGGGGACAAGGCCCCGACGCCCAAGCTCGAGGACGAGCTCTACGCGGCGCGTCCGTCGGAGATGCTCGCGCTCATCAACCACGTGCCGCCGACCGTGACGAGCCTCCTCGTCATCGGGCACAACCCCGGCGTCCAGGAGCTCGCGATGCGCCTCGCATCGGTGCGGTCGAGCGAGCACGCCGTCATGGACCTGGCCACCGACTACCCGACGGCAGGGCTCACCGTCCTCACCTACGACGGGGAGTGGGCCGAGCTGGACGGCCGCGACGCCGAGGTCACCGACTTCGTGGTGCGCAGGGCACCGACCCTGCGCTAGGGCGACCCTGCGCTAGCGACCGTACCTGCGCCGGGGGCCCGTACCGTGTCGCGGGGACGGCCCGCCCGGTGCCCGCATCCCGAGCCCTAGCCCACCGACCCTTCCTGCTCCCTCCCGGCGAGCTGCTGTCGTTGCCATGCGTACACCCCGGGCAGCCACTCCGTGCCGTACCTGGCCGACGGGCCGATGCGCGGATCGTCGGGGGTCCTGCCGTCCCGCAGCGCCCGTACGTAGGCGCGATCCAGGCCGACCCGTCGGCGTACCTCGCCCGGGCCACCGACCGACCCGTGGCCGGGGACGACGACATCGACGTCGCCGGCAACGTCCTCGAGCAGCCGCAGCCCCTCGAGGTAGTCCGCGAGGGGGGTCGCGGCGTCCAGGTCGGGGAACGGGATCAGGATGTCGGACAGCATGTCGCCGGCGACGAGGACGCGGTGCTCCTCGATCAGCAGCGCCGCATGGCCCTGCGCGTGCGCCGGATGCTCGATGATCCGGACGGCGGGGCCGTCCCAGGGGATCCGGGCCGTATCCGGCGGCAGGCCGGTGACGAGGCCGAACAGGTCCAGCGGTATCTCGCCCGCGATCTCCGGGGGCAACCCCTCGGCGACGCGGGCCTGCCAGTCCGCGTCCGCGAGCAGGTCCCGCAGGAAGGCCGCGCCGCGGGCCGTCCCGTAGCGGGGCGCCTCGCCGAGTTCGGCGTGCCAGAGGACGTGGTCCCAGTCCGGGTGCGTCGAGAAGCCGGCCACGACCGGCCTGCCCGTCTCGCGGAGATCCTTCGCGAGGCAGGCCATCTCGGAGCCTCGTATCCCGGGATCGATCAGCAGCACGCCGGCCCGGCCCTGCACGACGACGGTATTGTTCCGGATCAGCTCACTCTGGTGGACCAGCACGCCCTCCGCGATCTGCGTCAGCATCGGGTTCCTTCCGCTCGGGACATCGGAGAGCGCGTCCGCACCCCGGTGCCTGCCGTCTGTCCTGTCATGTCGTTCATCTGCCATTCCTTCTCGTAGGGGTCCCGCGGCGATGCGGGAGTTCCTCGGGCCTCAGCCCAGGGCCACCAGCCCGACCGACGCGCCGCAGACGAGCAGCCCGAGGCCCTGGCCGAGCCGGAACGGCTCGCGCAGCACCGTCGCCGCGAGGAGCACGGTCGCAGCAGGGTAGAGGGAGGCCAGGACGCCGATGACGGCCAGGTCCGTGCTGTGGCTCGCCCCCAGGAACGCCACCGTGCCCGCCGTGCCGAGCAGTCCGCTGACGGCACCCCAGCCGACCGCGCGGCGTCCTGTCCGGTCGTCGGGCGCCCAGGGCTGCCGCAGCAGTGTGGCGGCGCCCAGGGTGACCACGGCCCCGACGCCCTGGTTGACCGCCAGCGGCAGGATCCCGGCCGACTCCGGGACCCGTGCGAGCGCCACGAACAACAGACCGAATCCTCCGCCGGCCAGTGCCCCGTCCAGGATCCCGTCGCAGGGCCTGCCGGTTCCGTCCCTGGCCCCGCGCGAGACGAGGTAGATGCCGGGCAGCGCCACTACGATGCCGATCCACGTCGGCGTGCCGAGGCGCTCGCCGAGTGACACGCCGACGAGCACCGGCACCAGGGCTGCGCCGACTCCGGATACCGGCGCGACGACGCCCATGCGGCCCCGCGCCAGGCCGCGGTACAGGAAGACGGAACCGACCGCGCCGCCCAGGCCGGCCAGCACCGCCCAGGCGAAGTCGGCGGGGCGGGCGAGGCCCGGCAGGGACAGGCCCGCAGCGAGCAGCGCGGACCCTCCCGCGAGCTGGCCGGCGAGGGCGATGGCCCACGGGGAGGCGCGGCGCGCGGCGAGCCCGCCGAGGAAATCCGCCGCCCCGTAGCCGGCCGCGGCCAGCAGGGCCAGGACGATACCGATACTCATGCGACGATGATGGCCCCGATGCGGTCCGGCATGAAGGTCCACCTGGGCCGCATCTCACTGGACCACTCGGGAGGATCGGATGAGCATTCCCTGGTCGGGACAGGGTCCGCCCCTGCTCCTCGCCCTGGACAGGACCGACGGGATCCCGCTCGGGCACCAGCTCCAGGAACAGCTGCGCGCGGCGGTGCGTGACGGACGGCTGAGCACCGGCGAACGGCTGCCGTCCTCGCGCCGGCTCTCCCAGGACCTCGGGGTGTCCCGGGGGCTGGTGGTCGCCTGCTACGAGCAACTCATCGCCGAGGGCTACCTGGTCGGGGCGGGCGGTTCGGGCACGCGGGTGGCTGCCGGGGTGGGCCGGCAGACCCCCGGGCGACGGGCTGCCCGCCCGTCCACGACGACGGAGCACCGCATCGACGTGGATTTCGAGTACGGCGTGCCCGACCTGCGGTCGGCGCCGCTGCGCGACTGGATCTGGGCCCTGCGCGAGGCCGGGCGCACCGCGCCGACCGCGGTGATGGGCGACGAGGGGGACGCGGGCAGCTTCCGGCTACGGGAAGTGGTGGCGGCCTACCACCGTCGCGTCCGTGCCGGCACCGCCGAGCCGGAGCACGCGGTGATCGTGAACGGCTTCCGGCAGGGACTCGTGCTCGTGCTCGGTGCACTCGCACGGTCCGGCATCGAGCAGGTGGGCCTCGAGGATCCCGGGCCCCGACAGCACGACGAGATCGTCCGGCGCGCGGGGATGCGGCCGGTGGCCGTCCCTGTCGACGGTGCCGGCCTCGACGTCGACGCACTGCGCCGTTCGGGTGCCCGGGCCGTCCTCGTCACGCCGGCCCACCAGTGCCCCACCGGGGTGGTCATGGGCCCCGGACGGCGCCAGGCCCTGGTCGCCTGGGCGGCGGAGGTCGACGGGATCATCCTCGAGGACGACTACGACGCCGAGTTCCGCTACGACCGGCAACCGGTGGGATCCCTGCAGGGACTCGCGCCCGACCGGGTCCTGGCGCTGGGGTCGCTGAGCAAGACCATGGCGCCCGGGATCCGCCTCGGCTGGCTGCTGGTGCCGCAGTCCCTGGTCGGTCCCGTGGTCCGCGAGAAACTCCTGACCAGCCGCGGGGCCCCCGCCCTCGACCAGCTGGCCCTCGCGGCGCTGATGGAATCGGGGCGCTACGACCGGCACGTGCTGCGGATGAGGGAGGTCTACCGCCGGCGCCGCGACGTCCTGGCGCGGGCGGTGGCGCAGCACGCAGCCGGACTGCACCTGGCGGGGCTCGACGCCGGCTGCCACGCGGTCCTCGAACTCCCGGCGGGCGTCGCCGAGGCCGACGTCGTGCAGGCGGCGCTGCACCGTGCGGTCCGGGTCCACGGGTTGTCGCGCTATCGGGTCGATGCCCCGCGGGCGGCCGAGGCGGACGTCCCGGCGGCGCTGGTGCTCGGCTTCGGCAACGTCGGAGAGGAGCGGATCCTGCGCGGCGTCGAAGTGCTCGGCGGCGTCATCGCGGACGGGCTCCGCTGAGGAACTCCGCTCACGGACTCCCCTGACGGACTCCCCGGCCCGGGGGACCCCCGACCGGCCCCCGGCGGGTGCCCGGTCGGTCCGCGCGGCCCGTCACAGCCCGTACTGCTCGAGCAGGCGCAGCCAGACCTCGCTGACGGTGGGGTAGGCGGGGACGGCGTGCCAGAGCCGGTCGAGGGGTACCTCGCCGACGACCGCGATGGTGGCCGCGTGCAGCAGTTCGGACACCTCCGGCCCGGCGAAGGTCACCCCGACGAGTACCCTGCGGTCCTCGTCGACCACCATCTGCGCCCAGCCCTTGTAGTCGTCGGAGTGGAGCGACGAGCCCGCCACGGAGATGGGCAGCGACGTCTCGGAGGCGTTGATGCCGTCCTTCCGTGCCTGGTCGAGGCTGCGCCCGACCATCGCGATCTCGGGATCGGTGAAGACCACCTGGGGTACGGCCCCGCGGTCGGCGGTCGCGGTGTACGGGCTCCAGTCCTCGGCCGTGTCCCCGAGCGTGCCCGTGGCGCGGGCGGCGATGGCGTCGGCGGTCATGCGCGCCTCGTACTTCCCCTGGTGGGTGAGCTGCACCCTGCCACCGGCGTCACCGACGGCGTACAGCCAGCCCCCGACGCCGGGCACGCGGCCGGTGTCATCGCCCCGGATCTTCTTCACGTCCAGCCCGAGGTCCTCGAGCCCGAGCCCCGTGGTGTGCGGGTGGCGGCCGGTCGAGACGAGCAGCCGCTCGGCGGTGACACTCCGGCCTTCGCCGACCTCGAGCACGAACCGGCCGTCCTCCTTGCGGACCGACGACGTGGCGGTGTCCGTGAGGACGGTGACGCCTTCGGCACGCAGCGCGTCGAGCACGAGGTCGGACGCCTCCTTCGGGAAGGTGCCGAGGATGCCGCTGCGCGCGATCACCGTCACCTCCGCGCCGAGCCGTGAGTACGCCTGCGCCAGTTCGACGCCGGCCACGCCACCGCCGAGGACGGCGAGACTCGCGGGTACCTCCTTCGCCGAGGTGGCCTCGCGGGTGGTCCAGTAGTCCAGGTCCGCGAGCCCGTCGATGGGCGGGACCGTCGGCGTCGAGCCGGTCGCGAGGACGACGGCGTGGTCGGCCCGGTAGACCGTCCCGGACCCGTCCTCCCG
This sequence comes from Arthrobacter sorbitolis, assembly GCF_054510995.1. Classification (NCBI taxonomy): domain Bacteria; kingdom Bacillati; phylum Actinomycetota; class Actinomycetes; order Micrococcales; family Micrococcaceae; genus Arthrobacter; species Arthrobacter sorbitolis. The sequence goes on along the minus strand of NZ_JBTNDM010000009.1, from coordinate 6,576 downwards.
GCTGATCGTCACTTCCCGCTCGCCGGATATCCGCGCCCGGCCCCGTTCCAGGGTGATGCCGGCCGACGCGACCCATTCCTCCTGCGAGGAGTCGTCCCAGTCGGAGGTGAAGGAGGTGCGGCGCTCCAGGACCTGCTGCGCATCGAGGGATCCCGTCACCGCCTCGCGCGCGCCGGCGACGCCGCGGGCTGCGTTGAGGACGGTCCCGGGGCGCAGGAGGGCCTTGGACGGCATGCACGCCCAGTAGGAGCATTCGCCGCCGAGGAGGTCCGCCTCGACGAGGACCGCGGAGAGACCTTTCTGGACCACCCGCCCTGCGACGTTCTCGCCGACCGCGCCGGCTCCGATCACGATGACATCGATGGTCTGGGGTTCGCTCATAGGCAGAGCCTTCCACCCGCCCCGCGGGGGAGCAACCTCACGCGAAAGGCCCCGGCCGGAGCCGGGGCCTTTCGATGGTTCTGTGCAACAGTGGTGCGCGCGAAGGGATTCGAACCCCCAACCTTCTGATCCGTAGTCAGATGCTCTATCCGTTGAGCTACGCACGCATCCGTAGGAGCTCGATCCGGCGGGCGGATGAGTCCTACAAGCTGGCCGTTTGGCCGTAGACAACTTTAGCGTGGAATCTGCAGGACGCCTAATTCACCGGCCGCCCGAAGAAGTCCTAGACCGGTCTACGTGACCTTCGTCACACCCGAGTGTGACGTAAGCGCATGACATCGCTGGAATGGCGCGGATCGTCCGTGGCCCCCCGGGAGTGCCGAGTACCCATGACCCTTGCATGAAATATCCCGCCCCTAGCATCGATACACCGAGCACCCAACGAAGGGAAGTCCAATGGGCCATACTGCGCGTCAGCTTGATGAGGTCGGCACACCCCCCATAAATCCTGACGGCAGCCCGCTGCCGGATGCCACCGGCTCCGCGCCGACGACCCATCCGGCCCTCCTCGCCTGGGTGCAGGAGGTGACGGAGCTCACGCAGCCCACCGAGGTGGTGTGGGTGGACGGCTCGGAGGCGGAGAACGCGCGCCTGACGGAAGGGCTCGTGGCCAGTGGGACCTTCGTGCGGTTGAACCCCGAGACGTTCCCCAACTCCTTCGCCGCGTTCTCGGACCCCAAGGACGTGGCCCGCGTGGAGGAGCAGACCTTCATCTGCTCCCGGGAGGAGCGCGAGGCCGGCTTCACCAACAACTGGATGGACCCCGACGAGATGAAGGCCAAGCTCACGGGCCTCTTCTCCGGCTCCATGCGCGGGCGCACCATGTACGTCATCCCGTTCGTCATGGGCCACCTCGACGCCGAGGACCCGAAGTTCGGCGTCGAGATCACGGACAGCGCGTACGTGGTGACCTCGATGCGGATCATGGCGACCATCGGCACCGCGGTCCTCGACCGGATGACGGAGCTCGAGGCTCCGTTCGTCCCCGCGCTCCACTCCCTGGGCGCGCCCCTCGCCGAGGGAGTGGCCGACGTCCCCTGGCCGTGCAACGAGGACAAGTGGATCGTCCACTTCCCGGAGGAGCGCTCCATCTGGTCCTACGGGTCCGGCTACGGTGGCAACGCCCTGCTCGGCAAGAAGTGCTACGCGCTGCGCATCGCGTCGGTGATGGCCCGCGACGAGGGCTGGCTGGCCGAGCACATGCTGATCCTCAAGCTCACCTCGCCGCAGGACAAGACCTACTACCTCTCCGCCGCGTTCCCCTCCGCGTGCGGCAAGACCAACCTCGCACTGCTCGACCCCACGATCGACGGGTGGAAGGTCGAGACCCTGGGCGACGACATCACGTGGATGCGCTTCGGCAAGGAGGGCGAGCTCCGTGCGGTCAACCCCGAAGCGGGCCTGTTCGGCGTCGCTCCCGGCACGGGCTGGGGGACCAACCCGAACGCCATGCGCGCGATCGCGAAGGGCAACTCTGTCTTCACCAACGTCGCCCTCACCGACGACGGCGGCGTGTGGTGGGAGGGCATGACGGAGGAGGTGCCCGCGCACCTCACCGACTGGCAGGGCCGGGACTGGACGCCGGACATGGACCACACGGCCGCGCACCCGAACGCCCGGTTCTGCACGCCCATCGACCAGATCGACATGCTCGCCGAGGAGTTCAACCGGCCCGACGGCGTCGAACTCTCCGCGATCCTCTTCGGGGGTCGCCGCAAGACGACCGTCCCGCTCGTCACGCAGTCCCGCAACTGGGCCAACGGCATCTTCATGGGATCGACGCTGTCGTCGGAGACGACGGCCGCCGCCGCCGGCCAGGTGGGGCGGGTGCGCCGCGACCCGATGGCCATGCTGCCCTTCATCGGGTACGACGCCGGCGACTACCTCCGCCACTGGCTCACCCTCAGCGCCGGGGCGGACCAGGCCCGGCTGCCGAAGATCTTCCTCGTGAACTGGTTCCGCCGCACGGCGTCGGGCGGCTTCGCCTGGCCGGGCTTCGGCGACAACTCGCGGGTGCTCAAGTGGGTCATCGAGCGCCTCGAGGGCACCGCCGACGCCGTCGAGACGCCCATCGGGTTCGTCCCCACGGGCGACGCGCTGGACCTGACCGGACTCGACATGACCCCCGCGGAGGTCGAGGCCGCAGTGCATGTCGACGCCGTCGAGTGGGCCGAGGAACTCGAGGGCATCGAACAGTGGTACGAGCGCTTCGGCGACTCCCTGCCCGAGGAACTGAAGGGACAGCTCGAGGAGCTCAAGCAGCGCTTCAGCGTCGCCTGACCCGTCGGATCCCGACTCCTTCGACACGAGAGGCCCCTTCCCGACGGGAAGGGGCCTCTCTCGTGCCTGTGGTGCTACGGGGTCAGTCGCGGATGACGGCCAGGACGCGCCGGACGAGGTCCTCGAGGGTCTGCGGATCCACGGCCTCGGCGTTGAGCCGGAGGTACGGCTCGGTGTTCGAGGGGCGGAGGTTGAACCACCAGTCGCCGTGTCCGGGGGTGAAGGTCAGGCCGTCGAGGTCGTCCACGACGACACCCTCCTGCTCGAATTCGGTGCGTGCCCGGGCGATGGACGCATGCAGGTCCGCCACCTTCGAATTGACCTCGCCCGAGGAGAAGTAGGGCTCGTACTCACGGCCGAGCTCCGACAGCGGTCCGTCCTGCTCCCCGAGGGCGGCGAGGACGTGCATGGCCGCCAGCATGCCGGTGTCGGCGTTCCAGAAGTCGCGGAAGTAGTAGTGGGCCGAGTGTTCGCCGCCGAACACCGCGCCCTCCTCGGCCATGATGGCCTTGATGAAGGAGTGGCCCACGCGCGAGCGGAAGGGCCGTCCGCCGTCGTGCCGGATCAGTTCCGGCACTGCACGGGACGTGATGAGGTTGTGGATGATGACGGGCTCCGCCTCGCCGGCGGCCTGTGCGCGTGCGATCTCGCGGCGGGCGACCATCGCGGTGATCGCGCTGGGCGAGACGGGCTCGCCCTTCTCGTCGATGATGAAGCAGCGGTCGGCGTCGCCGTCGAACGCGATCCCGATGTCCGCGCCGTGCTGCACGACGGCGGCCTGCAGGTCGAGCAGGTTCTCCGGTTCCAGCGGGTTGGCGGGGTGGTTGGGGAACGAGCCGTCGAGCTCGAAGTAGAGGGGCACGATGTCGAACGGCAGGGCGGGGAGGATCCGGTCCCCGAGGACGGCCGGGGTGGTGAGGCCCGCCATGCCGTTGCCGGCGTCGACCACGACCTTCAGCGGCCGCGACGACGAGAGGTCCACCAGGGTGCGGAGGAACCGCGAGTACTCCTCGAGGACGTCACGGACACCGGTGGTGCCCCGGATGCCGGCGGCGGGGATCGTGCCGTCCGCGAGGTAGCGCTCGGCACGTTCCTGGATGTCCTTCAGGCCGGTCTCCGAGGACACGGGCACGGCGCCGGGGCGCGTCATCTTCATCCCGTTGTACTGGGCGGGGTTGTGGCTGGCGGTGAAGGTCACGCCCGCCGCGTCCAGGGTGCCGCTGGCGTAGTACAGCTCGTCCGTGGAGATGAGGTCGAGGAAGAGCACGTTCGCGCCGCGCAGGGTGGCGCCGTCGGCGAACGCCTTCGAGAACTCGGGGGACGACGGGCGCATGTCGCCGCCGACCAGGATGGTCTCGCCCGCCAGGTCCAGGGAGTCCACGAAGGCAGCCCCGACTGCACGGACCGAGTCCACCGTGATGGTCTCACCGACGATGCCGCGCACGTCGTAGGCCTTGAAGGAGAGTGAGAGATCGAAGGTTGTAGTCACGTTGGAAAGTGTATCGGTGGGGCCGCTACGCCGGTTGCGCACATGGCGGACCCGCCCCGCGAGGACTGGGGGAGGTGGCTGGGATACTGGGAGGATGTCGACGACCACCACGCTCAACGAGCAAGCAACAGCCATCCTGCACACCCTCGTCGGGTCGCCGGACGCGCAGTTCCACGAGGGGCAGTTCGAGGCCATCGAGGCACTCGTCGAGGGCGGGCGGCGTGCCCTCGTCGTCCAGCGCACCGGCTGGGGCAAGTCCGCCGTGTATTTCGTGGCCAGCCTGCTCCTGCGCGCCCGCGGAGCCGGCCCCACGCTGATCGTCTCGCCCCTGCTCGCGCTCATGCGGGACCAGGTGGCCGCGGCCGCCCGTGCCGGGGTGCGCGCCGAGGCCATCAACTCGGCCAACCAGACCGAGTGGCAGGACATCGAGGCGAAGCTCCAGGCCGACGAGGTGGACGTCCTGCTCGTCTCGCCGGAGCGCCTCAACAACCCGTCGTTCCGCGAGCTCTACCTGCCGGAGCTCATGCGGCGGACGGGCCTGCTCGTGATCGACGAGGCCCACTGCATCTCCGACTGGGGCCACGACTTCCGGCCCGACTACCGCCGCCTGCGCGAGCTGATCCTGGGGCTGCCGCAGGGCGTCCCCGTGCTGGCGACCACGGCGACCGCGAACTCCCGCGTCGTGAAGGACGTCGAGGAACAGCTCGGGGCGGGCGGCACCGACGTCTTCACGCTGCGCGGGGAGCTCGCCCGCAAGTCGCTGCGGCTCGGGGTGTTGCGGCTGCCGAGCCCCCGCTCCCGCCTCGCCTGGCTCCTCACGCACCTCTCCGACCTGCCGGGCAGCGGCATCATCTACGCCCTGACCGTGTCCGCCGCGGAGGACACCGCACGGCTCCTGCGCGAGAACGGGCACGCCGTCCGCGCCTACACCGGACGCACCGATCCGGCCGACCGGGAGGCCGCGGAAGCTGCCCTGAAGAACAACGAGGTGAAGGCGCTCGTGGCCACCAGCGCACTCGGCATGGGCTTCGACAAGCCCGACCTCGGCTTCGTGGTGCACCTCGGGGCCCCGTCCTCGCCCGTCGCCTACTACCAGCAGGTGGGCCGCGCCGGACGCGGGACGCCGAACGCCGACGTCCTGCTGCTGCCCGGGGCCGAGGACCGCGATATCTGGGAGTACTTCGCCACCGCGTCGATGCCGTCCCAGGACGCCGCCCTGCGGGTGCTCGAGGCCCTCGAGCCCGGCACCGTCCTGTCCACCCCGGCACTCGAGACGCGCGTCAACCTGAAGCGCTCGCCCCTCGAACTCCTCCTCAAGGTGCTCGACGTCGACGGCGCCGTCCGCAAGGTGACCGGCGGATGGGAGAGCACCGGGACGCCCTGGACCTACGACGCCGAGCGGTACCGGCGGATCAGCGAGGCCCGCGTCGTGGAGCAGAAGGCGATGCTCGACTACGAGAACACCGGCGGCTGCCGCATGGAGTTCCTCTCGAGGTCCCTCGACGATCCGGCCGCCACCCCGTGCGGCCGCTGCGACAACTGCGCCGGCCCCTGGTACTCGGACGAGGTGGCACACGAGGCCTCCGACTCGGCGAACCAGGCCCTCAGCCGCGTCGGGGTGGAACTCGAGCCCCGGGGCCAGTGGCCGTCCGGCATGGAGAAGCTCGGCGTGCCCCTGAAGGGGAAGCTGAAGCCGGCCGAGGTCAGCCTGCCGGGCCGGGCACTGGCCCGCCTGACGGACCTCGGCTGGGGCAACAGGCTGCGGGAGCTCATGGCCGACGCGACCCCCGACGCACCGTTGGACGACGCGGCCATCGAAGCCGTGGTGCGCGTGCTGGCGCAGTGGGGCTGGGCCGAGCGGCCCGTCGCCGTGGTCAGCGTCCCCTCCCGGCGGCGTCCGGAACTCATCGGATCCCTCGCGCAGGCCCTGGCCCGGGTGGGGCGCATCCCCTACCTCGGGCAGCTCGCCACCCCGCACGGCTTCCCGCAGGGGCACGCGGGAGGCAACAGCGCCTTCCGCCTCGCGGCCGTGTGGGACCACTTCGCCGTCCCGGAGGGCGGCGCCGCATGGTTCGCCGCGAACCCCGGGCCGGTGCTGCTGGTCGACGACGTCGCGGACAGCCGCTGGACCATCACCGAGGCAGGGCGGGCGCTGCGTTCCGCCGGCGCGTCCGGAGTGCTGCCCTTCGCCCTGGCGCTCAAGGCGTAACGGGCCCGGATGCAGAAAGGCCCCCGGGGTACCCGGGGGCCTTGACGCGGAGACGGGGAGATTTGAACCTATCCCCCTTCCCAATAACCGCAAGGAACTTTCACAAACGTACGATCCTAAGCGCATTTAGTGTGATCTAACGTGCAGAAAACCTTCC
>NZ_JBTNDM010000008.1:0-137863 GCF_054510995.1 Arthrobacter sorbitolis | reverse complement strand
GTGTTTTTGTTGTGTTGGTTGCTCTTTGCGCCGGTTTTTTTCTTCTTGTGTTTCTTTTTGGTTCCTTCTCGCCTTTTTCCCCACCAAGGGCTGCACCGAACCTCCCGTGCGCAGCCAGTCCTACACGGCGATGGTGAGAGCCGCGTCGGCCTCACGGAGGACCTTGGCGGCCACTTTCAGGCCCTCGATGCGGCCGAGCTCGACGTCCTCGTGCTCGATGTTGACGAGCATCTCCGGATCCACCTCGTGGAGTGCACGCAGGAACTCCGTCCAATAGGCGACGTCATGACCCTTTCCGAGGGCGACGAAGTCCCAGGCGGCGTCCTTGGGCCATTCATTGACCCACTCGTTCTCGCCGAGGTTGGTGCGGCTTTCCTCGGGCGACAACCGGCGGAACCTGTTGTCGAGCACGCCGTAGAGCGAGGCGGCCCTGGGGTTGATCCGGACGTCCTTCGCCGCAGCCTGGAAGACCAGCGGCCCGAGCTCACGGATGACTGCGACGGGATCCATCTGCTGCCAGAACAGGTGCGATGCGTCGAGCTCGACCCCGATGTGGGTAGCCCCGGTGAGCTCCACGAGCCTGTGGACGTCGGCGGGATTGAAGACGAGATTCTGCGGGTGTAGCTCCAGGGCGACCCTGACATCCAACTCCCGGGCCAGGTGGTCGATCTCCTTCCAGAACGGGGCGGCTATGGACCACTGGTGGTCCAGGACATCCAGCGCGGCCGAATTCCAGGCGTTCACGACCCAGTTGGGCACAGTGGCACCGATCTCACCGCCCGGCAGGCCCGACATGGTGATCACGCGCTTCTGGCCCAGCCGGTGCGCCAGGCGGATGGAGCGCCGGATGTCCTCAGCGTGCTTGTCGCCGATGAGACGGTTCGGGTGGAGTGGATTCCCGTTGCAGTTGAGGCCGGCAATGGACACCCCTGTGCCGTCGAAGATGGCGAGGTAGTCATCACGGGCCGTGTCGCTCTGGAGAATCTGGTCGAAGGTGGGGATGTGGACAGGGGGGAGGAAACCTCCGGAGTTGAGTTCGATTCCTGTGAGGCCGAGGTCGGCGATGACAGTCAGCGCCTCACTGAGTGGCCTGTCATGCAGGATCGCGTTGTAGACGCCGAGCTTCATGGGAAACCGTCTTTCGGATGGTGGGCTGTCATTGAAGGCAACCGGACTTCAGAGGCACCACGTCGACCTTGCCCTACCGGTTCCGGGATTGAACCGGAAGGGTATCGGCGTGTCCGATCGAGGTGCAGGTGCGTTCGAGGCTGCGCTCCCAGAGCAAGTCGAAAGAATGATCTCGTCGACTTCGGCTGGGAGCGCAACGACTGGATGGGAAGGCCGAGGATCGGTTCTGATCCCCACTCCGCGTCGAGAGTGCTAGGACACCCGTGCGGCCTCGCCCTCGGTGCGGAACCGGGTTTCGAGGTCCTCCAGGGAATGTCCCTTCGTCTCCGGCACGAACTTGCGGACGAAGAGGAGCGAGACGATGTTCACGGCCACGAAAAGTGAGAAGGTTCCCGTCGACCCGAGGTTCTCGTTCACGATCGGGAACAGGAAGGAGATGGCCGCATTGACGGTCCAGAGGGCGAAGACTGCCAGGCCCATGGCGAAGCCGCGGATGGCCATGGGGAAGATCTCCGAGAGGAGGAGCCATACGCAGGTGCCGATGAAGCACTGCACGAAAGCGACGAACAGCATCATGGCGGCCAGGATGATGTAGCTGACAAGATCCGAGGGCGGCAGGAGGAAGACCACTGCCAGGATCGCCTGCGATGCGGCGACGCCTGCGAACCCGATGAGGAGCATGCGTCGGCGGCCGACGAAGCCGAGGAGCCAGATACCGACGATCGTCATGATCACGGATGTCACGCCCACAGCGATGGTTGCGACCAGTGACGCGAGGACGCCGAGGCCGCTCTGCTCGAGGATGGTCGGTGCGTAGTAGTTGACGGTATTGATGCCTGTTGCCTGCTGGATGATCGCCAGCCCGATGCCCGTCCAGAGCAGACGCCGCATCCACGGATTCTCCTTCAAGTCACGCCATACCTGGCCGCGCTCTCTGCGGGCGACCGCAGACGCGTCGACGATCTCCTGGTACTCACGCTCGGCTTCCTGGGGGCTGCGGCTCTTGTCGAGGATCCTGCGGGTGTCATCGAGCTTTCCGCGCAGCGCGTACCAGCGAGGGGATTCCGGCAGGAGCAGCATGCCGACGAGCAGTGCGATCGCCGGCACGGATGCCACGCCCAGCATGAGGCGCCAGACCTGCGGGTCGTCCAGGACCGCGTCGAGGAGCGCGTTGATGGCGAAGGCGAGCATCTGACCGGTGACGATCATCAGCTCGTTGATGGTCACCATCCGCCCGCGCAGGTGGGTCGGCGCCATCTCCGCGAGGTAGAGCGGGCAGGTGACGGCTGCCGCGCCGACACCCAGTCCCAGGACGATGCGAGCCACGATCATGAAGGTGACCGTGGGAGCGAAGGCGCAGCCGAGCGCTCCGATGAGGAACAGGACGGCGCAGACGAGCAGTGTTCCCCGTCGTCCGATCCGGTCTGCGAGGCGGCCGCCGGCGAGTGCGCCGAGCGCTGCGCCCGGGAACAGGAGGGAACTCACGACCGAGGCTTCTTCGACGGCGTTCATGTCCAGGGAATCGTTCATGTAGAGCAGGGCACCGGAGATGACGCCGGTGTCGTACCCGAAGAGGAGGCCGCCCAGCGTCGAGATGGCGGTGAGGCGGATCAGGTATCCCCGGTGGGCGCCGCTGTCGGCAACGGCCGGGGGTTTCGGAAGACGCAACGACATTGTGGTCTCGTTTCAGAAGTAGGTGCCGGAAGCGCGCCGGCGAGAGGAACTCACACGCTGAAGAAGCTCGGAGCCGCATCCCGGAGGAAGTGACTCGATGTGCCTGTGCTCCACAGCGGGAGCGGATCAAGGCGATGCGGTGAGGACGGGCCAGTGGATCCTCACTGTGCCGTAGCTCACACGATTCACTGTAGGTTCCTGGCTGACATTCGGTCAATAGTTTAACCGAATGTTAGGACAAACATTTTGAAGGCGGCAAGCCCTCTCGAGGCGGTCACCCGGGACACATCTGCGAGGCGACGCGCGGTCGGCACTGACGCGGGCGCCCTCCTGTGGGGTATCGTCTGAGGGACATTGTCCGGTTAAAGGACCGGGTTCCGCGACCTTCGGGTCCGGCGCCTGCGGCCTTCAAGGGACCGGACGTGCCGAGCAACAAGGGGCTGAGTACGTTGCGTCTAGAGATCGATCGGTCCTCGCCGGTCCCCCTGTACCACCAGGTGGCACAGGGAATCGAAGCCGCCATCCGTAGTGGGAAGCTCGCGCCCGGCAGCAAGCTGGACAACGAGATCTCCCTCGCTGCAGAGCTGAGCCTGTCCCGGCCGACGATGCGGAAGGCCATGGACGAACTCGTCCGCTCCGGACTGCTCGTGCGGAAACGCGGTGTCGGGACGCAGGTGGTCGCCAGCCAGGTCAAACGACACCTCGAGCTCTCGAGCCTGTTCGACGACCTGCAGACGTCGGGCAAGAAACCGACCAGCAGGATCCTTTCGTTCTCCCACATCGCAGCAGATGAGGCCGTACGGGACATGCTGAACCTGGATCCCGGAGCCCGGGTGTACCACCTGGTGCGCCTGCGTCTGATGGAGGGAAAACCCCTCGCGCTCATGGAGAACTGGGTTCGTGACGACGTGGCGGACCTGGACGAGCGCACGCTGACCGAGCGCGGGCTGTACGAGGTGCTTCGTGCTGCCGGGATCAACTTCCGTCTCGCGCAGCAGCGGATCGGCGCGCGGACCTGCAACGACTACGAAGCGGATCTCCTCGGCGTGCAGCCGGGGTCGGCCCTGGTCACGATGGACCGCACCGCTGTCGATGACATCGGGCGGAACATCGAGGTGGGCCACCACGTGTACCGCGCAGATTCCTACAGCTTCGAGATGACACTGGTCAACCGCTAGACACCTACCGGCGACACGCAAAGGACATGCCATGACGGAATGGGTTTATCCCCTGGGCACAGCAGCAGAGGGTGCATGGGATGTGGCACTGGGGACCGCAGGTTCAACGGCCGTCGAGGGTTGGAAGCACACGGGTCTCCGGGTAGCCACGTTGGCCTCCGGTGCGACGATCGATCTGCCGGCGGCGGATGAGGAACGGATCGTCGTGCCCCTCGGCGGCGCCTTCCAGGTCACGGTGCAGGGTGAGGAGTACCAGCTCGAGGGCCGCAGCACGGTCTTCGCCGGGCCCTCCGACGTCCTGTACTCGGGCGTCGGGAAGCCCGTCAGCATCACCTCTGCAGCGGGCGGCCGGGTGGCTGTCGCGACAGCTCCGGCGCGGGCGGAGTACCCGGTACGGCTCATCGCCGCCGCGGACATCCCCGTCGAGCTGCGTGGGGCGGGTAACTGCTCCCGCCAGGTCCACAACTTCGGGACACCGGCGGCGCTGGAAGCCGACCGCTTCATCGTGTGCGAGGTCCTCACCCCTGCAGGGAACTGGTCCTCCTACCCACCTCACAAGCACGACGAGGAAAAAGACGGAGAAACGAACCTCGAGGAGATCTACTATTTCGAGACCCGTCGCTCCCCCGGCCCGGGTCCCGAGGGGGCAGGCGATCCGATCGGCTACCAGCGCGTCTACGCCTCCGACGAGCGGCCCATCGACGTCGCGGCGGAGGTACGCACAGGCGACGTCGTCCTGGTGCCCTACGGCTGGCACGGACCGGCCATGGCGGCGCCCGGGTACGACCTCTACTACCTCAACGTGATGGCCGGTCCAGGACCGGTGCGGGAATGGTTGATCAGCGATGATCCTCACCACGGCTGGGTCCGCTCCACCTGGGACGATCAGCCGGTTGACCCCCGGTTGCCGTTCACCGCGTAACTGCTTCAGGAGGAGGAAGGGCCCGTCCGAATGTGCTGGACGGGCCCTTCCTCTGGCTGAAGCGCGGATCAGGCGTCGACTTGCCCCTTGAATTCCTGCTCGAGTTCCTCGAGCGACTTGTTGCGCGTCTCGGGGATGAACTTGTAGGCGAAGAGGATCGCCCCGACACCCAGTACCGCGAAGACGAAGAACGTGTTCGAGATGCTGATGGCGCTGACCAGGATGGGGAAGCTGAAACTGACGGCGAAGTTGACCATCCAGAGGACGAACACGGAGATTCCCATGCCCATGCCGCGGATCCTGAGCGGGAAGATCTCCGAGAGCATCAGCCAGGTCACCGGGGAGATGGCGCCCTGCTGGAAGGCCAGGAAGGTGACCGTGAACGCGAGGATCACGAAGCCGCGGGCGGTCCCCTCGGGCAGGATCAGCGAGAAGATACCGATGGCCGCGAGGGCCGTCGTCGTCCCGAGCTGGCCGACCATCAGCATGGGCCGGCGGCCCACCCGGCCGAGGAGCCAGATGCCCAGGAAGGTCGCGGCGACGGAGATCACACCGTTGGCGATGTTCGCCGTCAGTGCCGCCTGGGCGCCGAAGCCCGCGTCGGTGAGGATCTGGGTGCCGTAGTACATGATCGAGTTGACGCCGGTGATCTGCTGGATCACCGCGAGACCCAGTCCCACGACGAAGACACGCTTGAGCCACGGCTCGCTCAGGTCCTTGAACGTGCCCATCTTGGCCTTGTAGTCCTCGACGGCGAGGCGTTGCACTTCCTCGAACTCCTGGCGCGCCGCTTCCCTCTCGCGGATCTGCTGCAGCACGGACAGCGTCGCACCGAAGTTGCCGGTGGAGGCGAGCCATCGCGGGCTTTCCGGCACGAAGTTCATGCCGATCCACAAACCGATCGCTGGGATGGTGGCGATGACCAGCATCCACCGCCACACGCCGTCCGATTCCCCGAAGGTGTTGCCGATGGCCGCATTGGTGGTGAAGGCGATCAGCTGTCCGGTGACGATCATCAGTTCGTTCCGCGTCACCATCTGGCCGCGTCGCGCAGCAGGTGAGAGTTCCGCGAGGTAGATCGGGACCATGACCGACGCCCCACCGACCGCCAACCCCAGCACGAGGCGTGAGGCGACCATGACGACCACGTTCGGGGCGAAGGACGCACCCAGTGTTCCGACGAGGAAGATCATGGCCAGGACGATGATCATGCGCTTGCGCCCGTAGCGGTCCGCGAGGCGGCCACCGGTCACGGCGCCGAACGCCGCACCGAACACCAGCGAGCTGGCGACCAGCCCTTCGGTGAACGGCGTCAGCCCGAGATCCTCCTCCATGAAGGGCAGGGCCCCGTTGATGACACCTGTGTCGAAGCCGAAGAGCAGGCCGCCCAGGGTCGCGATCCAGGTCACGCGGCGCAGGAACTTGTCCTGGCTGCCCTTCGGCGCGTCCGCGGCCGGAGTCGCCGGCCCGGAGACGGACGAGGACGTCATGGTGTCACCCCTGTCGTGTGTCCAGGAGCCCCGGCGAGCCCGGTCATGACCGGGTCCGCTCGATCGACGCGGCGATGGTGGCGAGCTGGTCGCGGGAGACATCCTCGGCCCGCTCGTTCTCGGCGAAGACGCTCGACACGGCGACGGTGTCGTCGCGGTCGTAGAAGCCCGTCCTGCCGAGCTCGGTGAAGAACACGTCCCAGTCGACGTCGCCATCACCGATCCGGAGATGCTGGTGGACCCTGACGGCGTTCCCGGGCGGGTTGGTGATGTATCGCAGCCCGTGAGAGGCGGTGTGGTCCATCGTGTCCGAGATGTGCACCAGGCGGAGTTTGTCGCCGGCGGCCCGCATGATCTCCTGCGTGGAGTGGCCCATGTGGAAGGTGTGGGACGCGACGAAGACGAAGCCGATGTTGTCCGAGTTCAGTCCGCGGATCACGCGCAGCGCCTCGAGCCCGTCCTCCACGAAGTCGTCCGGGTGCGGGTCGATCCGCACGTCGATGCCCTCCCGTTCGATGATGGGCAGCAGCTCCTCCATGGAGCGGTAGAACGCGTCCTCCGACTTCTCGGCCTGCTCAGGGCGTCCCGAGAACTCGGTGTTCATGACGTCGACCCCGAGGCCGACGGTGAGCTCGATGGCGCGCTTCCACTTACGGACCGCGGCCTGGCGCTGCTCCTCATCGGGGGAGGCCCACCGGAGCACGGGCAGCACCGAGGCGATGCCGACACCTGCGTCGCCGCAGGCCTTCTTGAGGTCCGCCACGAGACCGTCGTCGGCCTTGGGGTGGCGGAAGAACGGGAGGAAATCGGGGTGCGGGGTGAGCTGGAAGTGCTCGTAGCCGAGATCCGCCACCAGGCGCGGGAAGTCGAGTAGCCGGTGCGTCGCATGGAAGGGGGTGGGGTCGAGTGCGATCTTCATTGAGTCTCCAAGGTCTGATGGACAGGCGCAGCACGCGGTCCCGGGACGCGGTGCCCGGGACCGCCGCCACGTCAGCTGTAGATGCCGGGCTTCTGCTCCAGCTTCACGGTCGCGCGGCCGCCGGTCCGCTGCGCCTCGACGCCGGCCTCGCAGCACGCGGCCGTGGCGTAGCCGTCCCAGGCGGAGGGCCCGCCCAGACCACCGGTGATCGCCGCGTCGACCCAGGCCTGCACCTCGACGTCGTAGGCCGCACCGAAGCGCTCCTCGAAGCCGGGGGTGACCGCGCCGCCCCACCTGCCGGCGCTGCGGACGTACGCTCCGGTGTCGCCGCCGATGTCGACGATGCCGTCCTCGAAGGACGCCTGCGTGGTGACCTGGTACCCGAACTTCGCGTTGACGAAGATCTCGACATCCGCGAGGACACCGGACTCCGTCTCGAGGAGGACGTGCTGGGGGTCGTGCTGGCCCTCGGGGGCGTTCCTCGTCGCCTTGCCCATCCGCACCTGCACGGAGGTGATCTCCTCCCCGGTCAGGAACCGGATGGCATCGAACTCATGGACGACGGAATCGTTGATGATCATCTCGTTCGTGAAACCGGCATTGGTCTGCGGGTTGCGGTGCGCACAGTGCAGCATCAGCAACTCCCCCAGCTCGCCGGAGCGCACGAGGTCACCGAGATGCTGGTACTGCGCGTCGAAGCGGCGCATGAAACCGACCTGGATGCGTGGGTGGCCCAGCTCCACTTCGGCCTCGATGATGCGCCAGGACGACTCGGCATCCGGGGTGAGCGGCTTCTCGCACAGGATCGGCAGATCCAAGGCGATGGCCTTGAGCAGGATCTCCTCGTGGAGGAAGCCCGGGGTGGCGATGAGGACGGCGTCGACGTTCGGGTGGTCCAGGGCCTCGTCGGCACTGGTGAGGGCGATGGCGCCGTCGATGCCTGCGACTGCTGCCTCCGCGCGTGCAAGGTCGACGTCGACGACGGCGGCGACGCGGGCACCGGTGATGTGCCGGTGGATGCGGTCGATGTGGTCCGCGCCCATGCGCCCGGCACCGATCACTGCTATCCCAAGTGTGGTGGTCATGATGAGGTCTGCTTTCTGTTCTGGGGGTCAGCGGACGCGGGTACGGGAGCCGCAGGAGAGGAGGTAGTCGCGCGTCCTCGTGGCCACCGGGAGCGGCACGTCGAAGGCGACCGGGTACATGTCCTGCTCGACGATGCCGAAGACGGGCCGGTCCAGCGCCTCGACCGCTTCGATCACGGCGCGCAGGTCCGGCAGCCCACGAGGGGGCTCGGTCATGACGCCGGCGAGGTTCGCCGCCGCCCAGGTCATGTTCTCCGCATTGACCTTCGCCAGGATGTCCGGGTTGATCTGCTTGAGGTGCAGGTACCCGATCCGGTCGGGGTGTTCCTGGATGAGTTTCAGGCTGGAGGCGCCGCAGTATTCGGCATGGCCGGTGTCCAGGCACAGGTTCAGCAGTGCGGGGTCGGTGTTCGCGAGCAGCTTCTCGATGTCGTGCTGCGCGCCGACGTGGGAGTCGGCATGGGAGTGGAACTGCTGGTGCAGCCCGAAGTCCTCCAGGAGGACCTTCCCCAGACGGTTGTGGCCCTCGAAGAGGTCACTCCACTGCCGGTCGTCGAGTGTGCCCGATTCGACCGGTTCGCCGGTGACGTCGTCGCGCCACATCGCGGGGATGACGACGATGTGCCTGCCGCCCATCGCGGCGGTCAGTTCCGCCACGTCACGGGCCGGTTTCCACGCCGTGTCCCACTGATCGAGTCCTCGATGGAACCCGGTGAAGACCGTCCCGGCGGAGATGGTCAGGTCGCGCTGCCGGAGTTCGTCAGCGAGGCGGATCGGGTCGGTGGGCAGGTACCCGTAGGGGCCCAGTTCGATGCAGGAATAGCCGGCTTCGACGACCTCGTCCAGGAATCGCTGCCACGGTGTCTGCTGCGGGTCGTCGGGGAACCAGACCCCCCACGAGTCGGGGGCCGTACCGATGATGATCTTGTTCTCCACGTCAGTCATAACGGCACTGCTTTCTTTCTGGTCTGATGCATCAGTGATTCGGCTCGGCAGTATGGGGTCAGTCACGCTGGCTCCGCCCCGTGGTGCCGTCGTCTGCCCGGCCCGGAACTGCCTCGTCGCCTTGCCCCACCTGGTCAGGGAGTTCTTCCACGATCCCGTCCTGACGCACCGTGTGGTCGTCGGCGTGGGAGGGGAAGTTGAATGAAGCGCCGGAGGCTGCAGATGGCTCGGGCCAGCGCGAGGTGATGACCTTGCCGCGGGTGTAGAACGAGACCCCTTCAGGTCCATAGATGTGCTTGTCACCGAAGAGCGAGGCCTTCCAACCGCCGAAGGAGTGGTAGGCAACGGGTACGGGCAACGGCACGTTGATACCGATCATGCCGACGGTCACGGACCGCTGGAAGGTACGCGCGTGGGCGCCGGATGAGGTGAAGATGGCGGTGCCGTTGCCGTAGGGGTTGGCGTTGATGAGCTTGATGCCGTCTTCCAGGCTGTCCACCCGAACCACGACGAGGACGGGTCCGAAGATCTCCTCGGTGTAGGCGGTCATCTCGGTCCGGACATGGTCGATCACTGTGGGTCCGACCCAGAAGCCTTCCTCGTGACCGGGGATGACGAGGTCGCGTCCGTCGACCACCATGGCCGCGCCCGCTGCTTCTGCTTCTGTGACGATCGTCTTGATCCGGTCCCTGGAGGCGGGCGTGATGACCGGGCCCATCTCCGATTCTGGGGCGGTGCCGTTGCCGACCGTCACCGCCAGGGCGCGCTCTTCGACGTTCTTCACCAGCAGGTCGGCGGCATCGCCGACGGCGACGGCGACCGAGATCGCCATGCATCGTTCGCCGGCGGAACCGAAAGCAGCTGCAGCCAGATGATCGGCAGCGTTGTCGAGGTCGGCGTCGGGCATCACGATGGCGTGGTTCTTCGCCCCGCCCAGGGCCTGGACCCGCTTGCCGTGCGCGGTCGCGGTTTCGTGAACGTACTTCGCGATCGGCGTGGAGCCGACGAAGGAGATGCCGTCCACATCGGGGTGCGTCAGCAGCCCGGTGACGGTTTCCTTGTCCCCGTGCAGGACCTGGAAGACGCCGTCGGGCAGGCCCGCGTCCTTCCATAGGCGGGTCAGGAGCATGGACGCAGAAGGGTCTCGCTCGGAGGGCTTGAGGATGAACGCGTTACCGGTGGCGATGGCCATGGGTGCCATCCACAGGGGCACCATGACCGGGAAGTTGAAGGGCGTGATGCCTGCGACAACGCCGAGGGGTTCCCGGAAGGAGAACACATCGATCCCGGTGGAAACCTGATCCGAATAGTCACCTTTGAGCAGCTGCGGGATGCCGCACGCGAACTCGACGACCTCGAGCCCGCGGCCGATCTCACCCTTGGCGTCGGAGAGGACCTTGCCGTGCTCGGCGGTGATCAGCCGGGCCAGCTCGTCAATATGGGAGGAGACGAGTTCGCGGAACTTGAACAGCACTGCGGTGCGCTTCGCCAGGGAGATGTCACCCCAGGTATCAGCCGCAGTACGGGCCGCTGCTACGGCGGCTTCCAGGTCGTCGCGGTTGGCCAACCGTAGCTCGCCGCTGACCGCTCCCGTTGCCGGGTTGTACACGGACTGGGTGCGGTCGCCGGAACCGGCCGTTTCGGCGCCGTCGATGAAGTGGTTGATGGTGTTCATGGTGTTTCCTCGTTTCAGCCGAGCAGCGGTCGCTGACGGTCCTTGTGGTGTGAATAGGTGATGAAAGCGGTCCGCGTCGAGTCCAGGTCGGAGACAGCAGTGACCGGAACGTCCCACCACGACTCCGACGACGGGGCATCCAGCAGCGGATCCGACTCGACGTAGACGAGTACGGGGCCGCCGTCCTCGGGAGCAGCCTTCGCCCGGCGCACCGCGTCCCCGAGATCGGCGATCACGGTTTCGCCGGGCTGAACCCGGAAGACCGTGACGCCCAGGCTCTCTGCATTCGTCGCAAGATCGATGGGTAGCCGTTCGCCCTCGTCGAAGCTGTGCTGGTCGTTGTCCAGGTAGCGGTACTGGGTCCCGTAACGCTGCGAGCCCAGGGACTCGGACAGCGATCCGATCGAGGCGTACCCGTGGTTCTGGATGAGCACCACGATGAGTTTGATGCGCTCGGCGACTGCCGTCACCAATTCGGTGTGCATCATCAGGTAGGAGCCGTCCCCGACCATGACGACGACGTCCCGCTGCGCTCCGCCGGCCGCTCGCTCGGCGAGGGTCGCTCGCTTCACGCCCAGGCCGCCCGCGATCTCGTAGCCCATGCAGGAGAACGCGTACTCGACGTGATAGCCGTGGGTGTCCTGGATGCGCCACATCTTGTGGAGGTCCCCGGGAAGGGAACCCGCGGCGCAGACGACGACGTCGGAAGCGTCCATCGCCCGGTTGGTTGCACCGATGATCTCGTTCTGCGACGGCCGGGGTGTGTGGCGTTCGTCGAACGCTGCATCGACGGTCCGGTCCCACCGCTTCTTCTCCGCCGTGACCTGGGCGAGGAGGTCACTGCCCACCCGGTGCCCACCCAGGGCCTGTGTCAGCCTGATCAGCGTTTTGCGGGCATCGGCGACGATCGGCAGGGCGGTTCCGTGCTTGTAGGCATCGATGGCCGCGATGTTGACGTTGATGAACCGGACCGACGGATTCTGGAACGCGGTACGGGAGGCGGTGGTGAAGTCCTCGTAGCGCGTGCCGATCCCGATGATCAGGTCCGCCTGGGCGGCCAGGGCGTTGGCCGCCGTCGTTCCCGTGGAGCCGATAGCGCCCAGGCACAGGGCGTGATCCCACGGGAGGGAACCGACGCCCGCCTGGGTGTACCCGACGGGGATGCCCGTGGCCTCGGCGAAAGCGCGCAGTTCCTCGGCGGCGAAGGAGTACAGCACTCCCCCACCGGCGATGATGAGCGGACGCTTCGCAGCGGCGATGGCGGACGCAGCGCGTCGGATGTCCTCCTCCTCGGGCTCGGGACGGCGGATCCGCCACTCACGCTCCTCGAGGAATTCGACCGGCACATCGATGCTCTCGGCCTGCACGTCCTGCGGCAGGGCGATCGTGACCGCTCCCGTTTCGGCAGGATCGGTGAGGACCCGAAGCCCGTTGAGCAGGGCGGAGTACAGCTGTTCGGGACGGGAGACGCGGTCGAAGTACTTCGACAGCGGCCGGAAGGCGTCATTGACCGAGATGTCGTAGGCCTCGGGGCGTTCGAGCTGCTGCAGGACCGGGTCGGCGGCCCGGGTCGCGAAGATATCGCTGGGCAGCAGCAATGCCGGCAGCCGGTTCGTTGTCGCCAATGCGGCTCCCGTGAGCATGTTCGTCGACCCCGGGCCCACCGAGGCACTGACCGCGAACGTGGCGCGGCGCCGCGTGTGGCGGGCGTAGCCGACGGCCTGGTGGACCTGCGCCTGCTCGTTGCGGCCCTGGTAGTAAGGCATTATCGACGGGTCTGCCGCCTGGGCCTGCTTCAGGGCCTGCCCGACGCCGGCGACGTTCCCATGCCCGAAGATCCCGAACATGCCAGGAATCAGTCGCTCACGGTATTCCTCTACACCGACCCGGTCGACCGTGTACTGGCGACTGAGGAACTCGACGACGGCCTGGGCCACACTCATCCTGCGCGTTCGCATCAGCTGACACCCGCCGACCCGTGCGCGGCGACCGGCCTGGCCAGGAGTGACGCGGCGGTCCGGACGGCCGCCTCGACGTTTCCGTCCTGCGGGTAGAGCAGGGTGCGGCCGACGGTCAACCCCTGAACGCCCGGCAGACGCAGGGCCGCCTGCCAGGTGGCGAAGATGTCGTCGGGGGCGCCTGTCGGGTCGCCGCCCAGCAGCACGGTCGGGAGGGTCGTCGACGCCATCACCCGCTCCATGTCGTCCACGACGGGCAGCTTCATCCACGTGTAGGCGCTGCTGCCACCGAGGGCCTCGGCGATGACGACGGACTTGATGACTGCGTCAGCACTGAGGTCGTTGCGGACACGGCCCTCGTCCCACACCGAGAGGAAGGGCTCGACCATGGCGATGAGCTGGTGCTCGGCGAGGCTGTCGATGGCCCGTGCCGTCGCCTCGAGGACGGAGGCGGTCGCCGGGTCGCCCAGGCAGATGCGGGTCAGCATCTTCCCGCCGGTGGCACCGAGGGCCTTGAGTGCCGGGGCGGTGTGCCCGGTGAACCGGTCGTCGATCTCGTTGACCAGCCCGGCCAGCCCGCCGCGGTTCATCGAACCGAAGACGAGCTTGCCGTCCAGCGCTCCCAGGAGCAGCAGATCATCGAGGACGTCGGGGGAGGCCAGGATGCCGTCCACCGCAGGATTCGCCAGCGCGATCAGGAGCCTGTCGAGGAGTTCCCTGCGGTCCCCCATCGCGGTGGCATTGCCGCGCACCGACAGTGCCCCGCGGGCGGGATGGTCGGCGGCGACGATGAAGTTCTGCGCTCCCGCGGTCAGGCCCGGGTGCGGCTTGCGCGTAGCCGCGGCCCGGGCGATGGCCTGGGGGTCCTCGAGCCGTATCGCGGTGAGGTGCTCGTAGCGTGCCGGGTTGGGGGCATCGAAAGTGTTCACAGGGAGACCTCTTCAGGGAGAGCACGGCCGCGCTCGGCCAGCAGGGCGAACACCTCCGTTGATGTGGGCATGGCGTCTGCGCATGACAGGCGGGAAGCGACGATGGCGCCGGCCGCGTTGGCGAAGTCGAGGATCTGCTGCAATGGCCAGCCTGCGAGCAGTCCGTGGCAGAAAGCGCCTCCGAAGGAGTCCCCCGCACCCAACCCGTTGAGGGTCTCGACGGGAACGGGAGCGGAGACGACGCGTTCCGTGACCGTCTTCGCCATCACTCCCTCGGGTCCGAGCTTGACGACGGCGATCCTGACGCCGGCGGCCAGAAGACGGTCGGCCTGTTCATCGGGGGTTCCTTCGCCGACGGCGACCGCGCATTCCTGATCGTTCCCGATGGCGATGGTGACATGGCGGAGGATGCCCTTGACCTGCTCACGCGCTTTCTCCTCCGAGTCCCAGAACATGGGGCGGTAATCGAGGTCGAGGATCGTGTGCTGTCCGTCCTGCAGGCCCGTGACGGGGCGTGCTTCGAAGGCGGCGATATGAGCGCTTCGGCTCGGCTCCTGCGAGAGTCCCGTGACGGTCGACCAGTAGATCCTGGCGTCGTGCACGGCGGTCACCGGGACCTCCTCGGCCGAGATCTGCAGATCCGGTGCGGTCGGGGTGCGGTAGAAGTACAGCGGGAAGTCATGCGGCGGCTTGATGGCGCAGAAGGTGACGGGTGTCGGGAGGTTCTCGACGGCGCTCACGTAGCGGTCGTCCACCCCGAAACGGTCCAGCTGCTGATGAAGGTAGGTGCCGAAGGGGTCGGGCCCGGTGCGCGTGATGACGGCGGTCCTTCGACCGTGGGTTGCAGCGGCAACGGCGACGTTCGTGGGCGAGCCGCCCAGGTACTTGCCGAAGGACGTGACGTCCTCCAGGTCCACGCCGATGTCGTTCGGGTAGATGTCGACGCTGATGCGCCCCATCGTCAGTACTTCGTGAGTCTCCATCGACCCTGACCTTTCAGTTCCGTGCTCGATGCGCCTGGTGGATCACTGCGCCTGGGGTTTGTCCGAACATTTGAGGATGAGCGGGAATGCCTCTTCATCGCTTGGGGACGACGAGTTCCCCGTTCATGTACTGGCTCCGCCCGAAGCCGAAGGACCAGTCACCGGGGCCGTTCTCGACGTAGCCGATGAAGACGTTCACGCCCTCGACGCCGATCTCTTCGAGGGCGGCTGCGATACGGGCGAACAGGGCGCTCTTGGCCTCCTGCGTGCGTCCGCCCTGCGTGAAGATCTGGATCATCACGACGTCGTCGGTGCGTTCGAAGCCGAGTCCTGCGTCCTGCGCCCGGATCTCGCCTTCGCCGTGCTGCGTGAGGATGTGGAACAGGTCGCGTTCGGGTATCCGGTACTCGGCCAGGATGGCGGCATGGATCGCGTCGCTGATCTGGCGGACCTGATCCCCGGATCGTCCCTGGTTGATGTCTATGCGTACAAGCGGCATGCTTCCTCCTTGAAGTTTGTCCTAACATACTCCTGGCAGCGTTCGAGGGCAACGCCGAGACGCGACGTGTTTTCGGGTGCAGAAGCTGCCGAAGGGTGCGGCCTCACCACGGTGGAAGCCGGCGGATACGGAGGACGCCCAGGTTGCCGCCCCCTGGGGCGGAGCCGACTCGACGCCACTTCTCAACCGCCCGGCGGGGAGGAGGAACACGCAGGGAACGGAACTATCTGAGCATCCGGACTGCCGCTGGCGACCCCGACTTGAGGACGAGCAAGGTCGCCGAACGCTTCGGCGTCGCAGGGACCACTCCAGGCCCCTCAGCAACGCAACTCATTCAGAAAGCATCATTTACTCGCCGGAATACGGGTGAATCACGTTCACCGCCCCGGGCATGGCCGAATTCACCATCCGGCAACGCGGAGACTGAGCTATCGGACGGTCCCGACGATGGCGTGCTGCACTGTGCGCCAGAGCCTTCGGCTTCAGCTCGGGTGTGCAGCGCATTCTGCGCCACGACCGGGCCTGCCCTGAACGGCGGTACTGCAGAGTCCTGGTAGGTCGGACGTGGCGATAAGACGCGCAGGACGTCGACCAGAGGTGAACCCCTTTTCAGTCAACGGGCCATTCACCCATAAGCGGGTGGAGCCCGAAGGTCAGAACCCCAAGGGGTCCATCTCTGGGTGAACCGCTTGCCTCACAGTCCGTCCCGACATTCGTGGACATAAGGTCAATTATCGGCGACTGACGTTGGGGTGTTTGGCAGGGGATTTTGCACCTCAACACAACCTGCCCATCTCCGGGTGAAACCCGCGCGCTGTTCTATGGGCGGTCCTTACGGAGCATCTTGGCGGGATCTGCGGCGGAGCATCAGCCTGCGCCGAAGACGGTAGAAGTTAGTAGCACGTAACTGGCGGTGCCGCCTGCGATGCTCAACAGCATGTTCGACTTCCGAAGATGGAACACTGACGTGACCAGCACCCCGAGCATGGCGGGAACACAGCTTGCCGGGTCAATGACGCTGACGTGCCGGAGCGTGTAGACAGTGAGAATCACCATCACGCCGACCGGGATGCGTTCGGCAATGTAGGGCAGGAGTTCGCTGCTGCGCAAGGGCGCAAGGACCGCGAACGGGAGTGCGCGTAGGGCCCACGTCACCATAGCGGCCACGAGTGTCACGGCCAGCAGGTATTGAGTGTCATCCACGGCGCCACTTCCGGCCCTTCCACATGTGGGAGACAACGAGCAGGCTGACGAATGTCCCCATCGCGGGCAGGATCATCGCGTCACCAGCGAAGATCAGGAAGAACAGAGCACAGGCAAGGGCTACCAGCGGAATCGGCACTGCACGGCGCACACGGTAGGCGTCGATACCCAGCACGAGGAAGAACGCAGTAATCGCGAAGTCCAGCCCCACCACGCCGAGAGGTATGAGGGAACCGGCGAGTACCCCGATCGTGGCGCTGACCACCCAGTTCAGGTAGAACACGGCCTGAATGCCGAGGATGCGCGCGCCGCTCCACTGACGCGCTTCGGGCTGGGCGGTTAGCGCCCACGCCTCATCGCAGAGGATGTAAGTGCTCAACACTCGGAGGCTGCGGGAGCGTATCTGCCCGAGGGGAAACGAGAGCGCGTAGAAGACATGCCGGAAGTTCACAAGTAGCGCCGTCAGCGCTACCGACGTGAGCGGTGCAGCTGCGATCACCATGCCGACGAGCAGGAACTCGAGCGAACCAGCGAAGATCACGCTGGTGAACAGCGGAGCCGTCCACCAGGGCAGGGTGGATTGTGAGATAAGCACGCCCAGCGCCGCCCCCAGAGGAAACATGGCGATACCGGCGGGAAGCGCGATCCGGACGCCAGTGAAGGCTTCCCCGGGGATGCTTGGGGCACTCGTCTCATTGCGGCTTGTTGCTGCTTCGTTCGCACAGCAATCGTAGGAAAAATCGAGCGAACTATGGTTGCTGGTATTCGCTACAGAAGGGCATAGTAGGCAACATGAGGGAACTTGATCTGCTTGACTACGCAATTCTTGAGCAGCTGCAACTAGATGGTCGTGTCAGCAACCTTGAGTTAGCCCGACGGGTTGGGCTGACTCCTGCTCCTTGCCTACGTCGGGTACGCCGCTTGGAGGCCGATGGAGTGGTTGTCGGCTACCGGGCGATCGTTGACCAGGGAAAACTGGGGCGTCGTCTCGAAGTAACCGCCGCGGTCGAGGTCAGGAGCACCGACACGCAGACGATTGCCGAGTTCGAGCGAGCGGTAGTGGCTTTCGATGAGGTGGTTGAAGCGCGGAAGGTGTTCGGCAATCCGGACTACTTCTTGCGCATCGTCGTGAGCGACATCGACGAGTACGAGCAGTTCCAGATGCAAAAGCTCACAGCACTTCCTGCGGTATTCCGCGTCGACTCACACCAGACCATGAAGCTACTCAAGAACTGACCGACTCCGGTAAGTAGAGCCGCGTCACGGAGTCAGCGAGGTCTACCGGCCTGTATCGGCGCTGATGTCTCTGGGTTTAGTCGCGTTTTTGAGGGCGATCGCGTTGAGTTCCTGCGGGCTGTACTGGTGCAGCTCGGCGGTCCACGCCGCAGGTGGACGTGCTCATGAGTTTGACGGTTCCGGACCTGACGGGTCATCCACCTGTGAGCGGGTGGAGCCCGAAGGAGAAAGCTCAAAGCCGTCCACCTGTGGAAGAGCCGACGCGCCTGCATGCCGTCGCTTTGAGGCGAAGCGGTTCCGAGAATAGAGCAGCGCTACCGCGTTGGCGGTGACGATCAAGGCGATACCCGCCCATTCGAGCGCTCCGAGTGCCTCGTGGAGAAAAGCAACGCCGACCAGCGCCGCCAGGACAGGGTTTAAGCTCATCAGAATCCCGAAGAGACCGGCCGGAACCCGACGGAGTGCCAGCAGGTCAGCAACGAACGGCACGACGGAAGCAAGTACCCCCGCGGCTACCGCACACAGCAGTGTAGAAGTATCCGGTTGCTTGGTGATGAAGATCAGGACGGCGATCGGCAGGAACAGTACTGCGGAGACCCCCGTTGCCGTCGCAGTGCCCTGGACTCCCGGTATGCGGGCTCCGATGGTCCTATTGAGCAGGATGTACGCGGCCCAGCTGCAGGCTGCGACTATGCCGAGGCCCATCCCGAGATAATCCGTGGTCGGTTCAGGGCGGGCTATAGCTACGACACCGGTTCCAGCAATGGCGGCGCAGACCGCGCTGATTCTGGTACGGGAACTGAGCAGGGCAACAGCAAGGGGACCAAGAAACTCCAGAGTGACTGCGAGTCCGAGCCCCACGCGCTCCACCGCCGCATACAAGGTCAAGTTCATGATTCCAAACACCAAAGCCAGCAGCAGGACCGGCCACCACTGAGCTCGAGTCATTGAGCGGACCCTGGGGCGGACAAGCGGCAGGAGGACAGCGGCGGCCACGAGCTGGCGGACGGCGACCACTCCGACAGGTCCGATGACCGGGAAGGCCAGCGACCCACTGGCTGCGCCCAGCTGGTTCGAGGACGCACTGATGATGGAGATGACGACGCCGGCGCTCCGGCCCCTGCTGACGCGTGCTGCTCTAGCCATGGTCGGAGTGTGCCCTGCACCTGATGCTGTCTCACAATGCAGACAACCGATCACTTATGCATTCCGCGCATTAATACACTGGGGGCATGGATGTGGAATTGCGCCACCTACGGTCTCTGACCGGCGTCATCGATGCCGGTAGTTTCACCGACGCTGCAATTGAGCTCGGTATTTCTCAGGCGGCCGTGTCCCGCAACGTGGCAGCCCTTGAACGCGCCCTGGGGATGCGGCTTCTGCACCGCACCACCCGGAGCGTGGAACTTACCGCCGCTGGAGAGCGGGTCATTCGGCACGCACGCCGTGCCCTCTCCGCTGTGGAGGACGTCCGTTACGCAGCAGTGTCCGGTCATGAGACTTTCCGAATTGGGTACGCCTGGTCAGCGTTAGGCAAGTACACCCCTGAGTTCCAACGCGAATGGGCCGCAGCCTTTCCCCACAGCCAATTGCGCCTGAACAGGACGAACACACCCACCGCAGGACTGTATGAGGGAACCAGTGACCTGGCGATCCTGCGCCGACTTCCAGCTACCCACATGCTCGAGGTGTTCGTCATCGGTGAGGAGAAACGCTTCTGCGCGATGGCCGCCGGCCACCCGCTGGCTGGCAAACGCAGCGTCACCCTCGCGCAGATTGCGACCTGGCCCCTGGCCATGGACCGACGAACGGGGAGCACACAGCTGAACCTCTGGCCCGACGATAACCGGCCGGCAACAATCATCGAGACGGACGACGTCGATGACTGGCTCACCGTCATCGGCAGTGGTCAAACATTGGGTGTGACTGCGGAATCAACAGCTCACCAGTACCGTCGCCCGGGCCTGGTGTACCGTCCGGTCAGAGACGCCCCAACCGTTCCGGTCTATGCCGCATGGAACAAGGGTGAGCCACCTGCAGGACATCAAGCCCTCCTCGCCCTCCTTCGCAACCTCTACCCCACGTGACATCACCACGGTCCCGACGAGAACCTCGCTCCCCTCCGAATGCCGACGCAATGCTGCCCTCCGACTGCGGAAAGGGTTGACCAGGCTGAGCTGACTTCCGAAAACCGCGGTGCGTCAATCGGTAGAGATCACCACCGGTTACGCGTTCTGTCAGTCACCGCGATGCTGTCGACGTCAGGCATACGCGAGACCACCCAGTTGTCGACCTGGATAGGTCCGAGACTGAAGGGTCGTCGGTGATTGCGGCTCATCAGATCCAACATAGAGGACCTGTTAGCACGTTCGTTCCGGTGGAGTGCGTGCCTCTGAGCTGAAGCGTTCACCGGCCCTCAGGGCAAGTGCGGCGCGCACGCTAGCGTCGATGGTTGGGATGACCTCTTCAAACTGGTCTCAGGTTTCTCGTGCGCGGTAGGCGCGAGGAGTCATGCCCATTTCTGTCTGGAAGTGCCGGTTGAAGTTGGACAGGTTCGAGAACCCGACCTCGTAACAGATAGACGAGACCGCGATGTCCGTCTGGTCCAGCAGACGACACGCGTGGGCGAGGCGAAGCTTTCGCACCATGTCGCTGAAGTTCTGGCCCGTGGACCTTCGGAAGTATTTGGAGAAGGTGGGCTCGGTCATGCCTACCAACTCCGCTACCTCTGCCATCCGCACCATCCCTGAGTGGTTCGCGAAGATGTACTCGAGGGCGATGTCGACCACCGCAGCTGCTTCACCGTCGAGTTGGGGTTCGAACCAGTCACGGGCAAGGAACTGTCGATCGGCCTCGGGTGACCTCGCGAAGATCGTGAGGACTCTCAGCACATGATGCAGGCGTTCCATCCCGGTGGCGTTTCCTACCGCCTCGATAGCATCAGCGGCCTTGAGCGCCGTTGCCCCGGTGAAGTGGATCCCTCGTGCTGATTGCTGCAGAACCTCTTCGACCTCCAGGAGCTCGGGCATGAGCTCAGCGCACCGAAGCAACCATTCGCCGTCGAACTGAAGGACGGCATCGCGCTTCTCGATCACCTCTCCAAGCTCGAGGTCGCTGACCCAGTCATGTGGGAGGCCTGAACCGATGAGAGTGACCTGCCCTGCTTCGAACGTGCCGAGGTAGTCGCCGACGATGAAGCGGCCCGTGCCCTTGCGAATGAGGTGTATCTCGTACTCGGGGTGGTAGTTCCACCGCGCAATCGGGCTTGGATAGTCGTGTTCGTGCCACCGAATGGAGTGCTTGGGGTCGTGGGGAATCACTTCACGGTTCGCGTGAAGTCCGGTCAGGCGCTCAGCAAGACGAACAGCCGCATCCGATATTTTTTGGGCCACCACGCTCCTCCTCCTACGTAGAGGTTATCTACCGACACCGCCCGCTAGGCCCCGAATAGCAGGGCCCCTGCGTTCGATGTCTACAAGCTGCGGAAAATAAGTATCAGTCGAAGGCAACTGCAGCGCTAGTTGTGCACTATGTCACACCCCTATCTTTGTAGGACAGGAGCAGGTACCCGGTTCGACCGGCTATACCCCTCCCACTCAACCCGGATGCACCTGCGTCGATCCGGCGCGCCCTTGATCAGTAAGAACAAAGGAGTCCTTATGCGAATCCCACCTGCACAAGCCACCCTCACCGCCGGACTGGCCTGCCTTGCCCTGACCCTCACTGCCTGCTCCGGTGCAGGCGGCGGAGGAGGCGGCGGAGACGCCTCCGGTGAAGCCCAGAGCATCAACGTCCTCATGGTCAACAACCCGCAGATGGAGGACCTGCAGCGGTTGACCGCGGACAACTTCACCGCGGAGTCGGGTATCACCGTGAACTTCACCTCGCTCCCGGAGAACGACGTCCGGGCGAACATCAGCCAGGAGTTCTCCGCCCAGGCCGGACAGTACGACGTCGCGTCCCTGTCCAACTACGAGATCCCGTTCTACTCCGCCAACGGGTGGCTCGCCCCCCTCGACGAGTTCGTCGCGGAAGACACGGAGTTCAACCAGGACGACATCCTCCCGGCCTACACCGAGTCCCTCACGGGAGAGGACGGCAAGCTCTACGGTGAGCCGTTCTACGGTGAATCCTCCTTCCTCATGTACCGCACCGACGTGTTCCAGGAGCTCGGCCTCACCATGCCGGAGAACCCCACCTGGGACCAGGTGGCGGAGCTCGCCGCGCAGGTGGACGAGGCCAAGGAGGACATGAAAGGCATTTGCCTGCGCGGCCAGCCGGGCTGGGGCCAGGTCTTCGCCCCGCTGACCACCGTGGTCAACACCTTCGGCGGGACCTGGTTCGACAAGGACTGGAACGCGCAGGTCGACTCCCCCGAGTTCACCGAAGCCGTCACGTTCTACACCGATCTGGTGAAGAACCATGGCGAGGCCGGAGCAGCCCAGGCCGGCTTCACCGAATGCCTGAACAATATGACCCAGAGCCAGACGGCCATGTGGTACGACGCGACCTCCGCCGCCGGCAGCCTCGAGGCCGAAGGCTCGCCCGTCGCGGGCAAGATCGGCTACGCGGCCGCCCCGGTGAAGGAGACCGAGTCCTCGGGCTGGCTCTGGACCTGGTCGTGGGGCATCCAGGCCGCATCCCAGAAGCAGGACGCAGCCTGGGAGTTCATCTCCTGGGCCAGCTCGCAGGAGTATGAGGAGCTCGTCGCCGAGGAACTTGGCTGGGCGAAGGTCCCCTCGGGCAAGCGCATCTCCACGTACGAGAACCCGGAGTACCAGGCGTCGGCGCCGTTCTACGAGGCGGAGCGCTTCGCGATCGAGAACGCTGACCCGAAGAACCCGGGCCTGCAGGAGCGCCCCTACATCGGCATCCAGTTCGCCGGTATCCCGGAGTTCGCCGACCTCGGGACAACGGTGTCGCAGGACATCAGCGCCGTGATTGCCGGACAGCAGACGGTCGAGGAAGCCCTGGCCAAGGGGCAGGAGACCGCCGAAGCCATCGGCGAAAACTACAAGTAGCCATACCTACCGCACGGACGGTGTCCGTTGCCCAGCTTCACCCACGGCAACGGACACCGTTCGGCAGGAGACCCCCATGAGTTCAGCTACCGCAACCCCGCAGCGTCAACGTTCATCTCGTCGTCCCTCCACATCGGATCCGAAAGCCAACGCACGTGCCCGTGCTACCCGGTGGGCCCGCCGCGCCCCACTGCTACCGGCACTGATCTTCCTGATCGTCGTCACTCAACTGCCGTTCATCGCGACGCTGGTCATCTCGTTCATGAACTGGAACAGCCTCCGGCCCAATGACACGAGCTTCGCCGGCTTCGACAACTACATCAGCGTCCTGACTGATACCGATTTGCGCGCGTCGATCATCACCACGATCGTCCTCACCGTCACGGTGGTGCTGGTCAGCTTGCTCCTCGGGCTCGGTCTGGCCCTGCTGCTGGACAAGAAATTTATCGGTCGAGGGATCGTCCGCACCATGCTCATCGCACCCTTCCTCATCGTGCCGGTCGCCGCGGCCCTGATCTGGAAGCATGCACTGCTGAACCCGTCCTACGGACTTGTCAATGGCACGCTCACCTGGGTCTGGTCCCTGTTCGGCAGCGACAATCCGCCGCAGCCCGAGCTCCTGTCCCAGGCACCCCTGTTCGCCGTTGAGGCCTCCCTGATCTGGCAGTGGACGCCGTTCATGATGCTGATCCTGCTCGCCGGACTGCAGTCGCGTCCCATGGACGTCATCGAGGCCGCGCAAATCGACGGCGCGTCCCGGTGGCAGATCTTCCGCTATCTGACCCTGCCGCACCTGCGTCAGTACCTGGAGTTGGGCGGCCTGCTCGGAACCATTTACATCGTCCAGAACTTCGACGCCGTTTTCACGCTCACTTCCGGAGGACTCGGGACGGCGAACCTGCCGTTCTCCATCTACCAGACGTTTTACACGGCCAATGATTACGGGCTGGCCTCGGCCACAGGCGTCGTCGTGGTGATCGGCACCATCATCATCGCCACCTTCGCCCTGCGCTCCGTCTTCACACTCTTCCAGAAGGAGGAAGCCCGATGACTACCCTCACCCCGGCTCCCCACAAGCAGAACGCCGGCCCCCGCTTCCTGGGCCGGAAAGGGAAGTCGCGCCTTGACCCGACACGCAACAGCACCATCGCCGGCCTCGCCGCATGGGCCGCCGCGCTCATCTTCGCCATCCCCGTGTTCTGGATGGTTCTAACGTCCTTCCACTCTGAGAACGACGCCGCTACCAACCCGCCGTCCATCGCGGCCGAGCTGACGCTTGATTCCTACCGGAACTTCTTCGGCGGTGCGTCCGGGCTGGACCCGTGGCCGCCGCTGATCAACTCGGCGACCGCCTCGATCATCTCCACCATCCTGGTGCTGGCCCTGGCCATCCCTGCCGCGTATGCACTGTCCATCAAGCCTGTTGAGAAGTGGACGGACGTCATGTTCTTCTTCCTCTCCACGAAGATGCTGCCGATCGTCGCCGCACTGCTGCCCCTGTTCCTCTTCGCACGCAACGCCGGGACACTGGACAACATCTGGTTCTTGATCCTCCTCTATACGTCGATGAACCTGCCGATCGCGGTGTGGATGATGCGGTCCTTCCTCGCCGAAGTGCCCGCCGAGATGCTGGAGGCAGCCCAGATCGACGGCGCCGGCCTCATCCTGACCCTGCGCAAGGTCGTCGCCCCCGTCGCGATGCCCGGCATCGCGGCGACGGCGCTGATCTGCTTCATCTTCAGCTGGAACGAGCTCCTGCTGGCGCGGGTCCTGACCGGCGTCGTCGCCGGGACGGCGCCGGTGTTCCTCACCAGCTTCGTCTCCAGCCAGGGCCTGTTCCTCGCCAAGGTCTGCACCGCGGCCGTGGTCATCTCCCTTCCCGTCCTCATCGCCGGCTTCGCCGCCCAGGACAAGCTCGTCCAGGGCCTGTCACTCGGCGCCGTGAAGTAGAACCAACCTTCTCCGAAAGGATCCAGCCATGACTGCAACAGTCGAACACACAGCCGTCGAGGTCCCCACGACCATGCGCGCGTCCCTCCTCAAGAAGCAGGGCGACGTCGCCCTCGAAACCCTTGCGGTACCCACTGTCGATGAGGACCAGGTCCTCGTGCAGGTCGCCGCCGTCGGCGTCTGCGGCAGCGACGTCCACTACTACGAGCACGGCCGGATCGGCCCGTACGTCGTCGATCACCCCCTGATCCTCGGCCACGAACTCTCCGGACGCATCGTCGCCGTCGGCGCGAGCGTCGACCCGTCGCGGGTCGGCCAGCGGGTCGCCGTCGAACCCCAGCGCCCCTGCCGGATCTGCGACCAGTGCAAGCACGGCCGCTACAACCTCTGCCCGAGCATCGAGTTCTACGCCACCCCGCCGATCGACGGTGCGTTCACCGAATACGTCGCCATCCAAGCGGACTTCGCCTTCCCCATTCCCGACAGCGTCAGCGACGAAGCCGCGGCCCTCATCGAACCGCTCTCGGTGGGCATCTGGGCCTGCCAGCGCGCCGAGATCGGTCCGGGTAGCCGCGTCCTGATTGCCGGCGCCGGGCCCATCGGGATCATCGCCGCGCAGACCGCCCAGGCTTTCGGCGCCTCAGAGGTCTATATCAGCGATATCTCCCCCGATCGCCTCACGTTCGCACTGGAGCACGGGGCCACCCACGCACTCGACGCCCGCTCCGACAGTTCGGACGGGCTCGACGTCGATGCTTTCATCGACGCCTCTGGTGCGCCGCAGGCAGTCCGCTCCGGCATCCTCGCCGTTCGCCCGGCAGGACGGGTGATCCTCGTCGGCCTTGGCGCGGACGACGTCGAACTTCCCGTCTCCTTCATCCAGAACCGGGAGATCTGGCTCTCCGGCGTCTTCCGGTACGCCAACACGTGGCCGCTGGGGATCCAACTTGTCGCGGACGGAAAAGTGGACCTCGACGTGCTGGTCACCGGACGCTTCGGCCTGTCCGAGGCAGAAGCTGCCCTCCAGGCAGGCAAGCAGCCCGGCCAGCTCAAGGCCATTGTCTACCCCGGCCGCTGATGGAACGGAACCCGGAGGTGCCCCGCATCGTGGTCATCGGCGAATCCCTCGTCGACGTCGTCCACGATGACACCCGACGGGCCACGGACGAACATCCCGGCGGAAGCCCCATGAACGTGGCCGTGGGGACGACCCGACTCGGCATCCCCACCACCCTGATCACCGCGTTCGGTAACGACCGACACGGTCAGGCCATCGAGCGTCACCTCATGGCCAACGGGGTCGATGTAATCAACGCCGGGGGTGCGCGCACCAGCACCGCCAGTGCGCGCATCGGCACCGACGGGGCCGCTACCTACTCCTTCGACATCTCCTGGAACATCACCGAGTCGGTTGACGCTGCACGCTCCATGGCAGCAACGCACTTCCACACGGGCTCAATAGCAACTGGTTTGGCCCCTGGTTGCCACGACGTCCTGGACCTCCTCGAACAGGTCCGGAACACCAGCACCATCAGTTTCGACCCCAACTGCAGGCCCACCGTGACACCGGACCGCGATGAGGCACGTCAGGCGGTGGAACGTTTCGTGGCCCTCAGCGACATTGTGAAGGCCAGCGACGAGGACCTCACCTGGCTGTACCCGGGATCAGATCTGACGGAGGTGATGGATACGTGGTTGGCCCTTGGGGCCGCCCTCGTGGTCGTCACGCGTGGCGGGCAGGGGTCCCTGGCAGCCACCGCGTCAGTGCAGGTGAGTGAAGAAGCCACACCCGTTGATCTAGTCGACACCGTCGGGGCCGGAGACTCCTTCATGGCCGCGCTCCTAGCCGGATTACGGTGGTGCGGTGTGCTCGGGGCTGACGACCGAGCACGGATCGCAACCCTCGATCACGTAACCGTGCAGCAACTCCTGGCCTTCGCGGCGACAGCAGCAGCAATCACTTGCTCACGAGCCGGTGCCAACCCACCATTCCTGTCCGAGGTAGCAGCCGTCGAGGGCGTTCCGTGGACGTTGCTGGCATGACACCGACTGCAAAAGCTCCTTCTGCAGCCAAAGGCACCACAACTCCTGTGATGCGGGTCAGGAACACCGGGGAGCTCCAACGCCTGCTTCCCCAATCCAGTGCCGGCCGCACCTTGCTGGGCATCGTCGGTGCGCCCGGTGCGGGCAAGTCGACCGTCACAGCCGCACTTCAGGCGTTGAGTCCGAAGGCCTTCTCGCAGGTGCCCATGGATGGCTTCCATCTCGCTGATCAGGCGCTCATCCGACTCGGGCTGCTGGAGCGCAAGGGTGCGCCGGAGACGTTCGATGCTCACGGCTACGCGGCCCTCCTGTCCCGCCTCAGGGACAGGCCCGACCATGTCGTCTACGCACCAACCTTCGAGCGCCGGCTGGAGCAACCACTAGCCAATGCTTTGCCCATTGCGCCCTCAACATCCCTGCTGATTACAGAAGGCAATTACCTGCTCCTCGACGCACCCGGCTGGCGGGAGGCACGGCAACAACTCGACCAAGTCTGGTTTCTCGACGTCGATCCGGACGTTCGCCGTCGACGGCTCATTGACCGGCACATCCTGTTCGGTAAAGACCCCGCGGCCGCAGAGGAATGGGTGCGCCGCGTGGACGAGCCGAACGCCGAGCTTGTTGCCGCCTCCCGGCACCAGACGGACCGCATCCTCGACCTGTCCGATTGGCAGTTCACCTGATCCACCCAGCCACACCACTGGCCACAACCGACTACCACGCAAAGGCGCGCCATGACCCAGCTCTCAGCCGCAACACTGTCTTTCCTCCCTCCTCAACTGCCGGTGCCAACCTATGATCGCTCGGGGCTCAAGGTAGGCATCGTGCACTTCGGCGTCGGAGGGTTCCACCGCGCCCACCAGGCCATGTACCTGGATCGACTCATGTCCCAAGGACAGGCCCACGACTGGGCGATCCTCGGCGTCGGTGTCCTCCCCCACGACGTAGCCATGAAACAGGTGATGGACAGCCAGAACGGCCTCTACACGCTCGTCGAGAAAGCCGCTGACGGCACGCAGAACGCTCGCGTGATCGGCTCGATCGTCGACTACCTCTTCGCGCCCGAGGACCCGGAGGTCGTTATCGAAGCCATTGCAGCTCCCGGTGTCCGCATCGTTTCCATGACCATCACCGAGGGCGGCTACTGCATCGACCCCGTCACTGGAGAGGTTGACGCCGATCATCCAGCCCTGCGCGCCGACCTCGCCCCGGGCGCCGTACCAGCATCGGTCTTCGGCCTCGTCACCGAGGCCTTGGCGCGACGCCGCCGGCGCGGACTCCCCGGCCTGACCGTGATGTCGTGTGACAACATCCAGGGCAACGGCGACACGGCCCGTGCTGTCTTTACCGCCTTCGCGAAACGCCGCGACACGGACCTTGCTCAATGGGTTGCGGACAACGTCACCTTCCCGAACTCCATGGTGGATAGGATCACGCCCGCGACGACGGACCAGGACCGAGCCCAGGTTGTAAAAGAGTTCGGCGTCGAGGACGGCTGGCCCGTGGTGTGCGAGGACTTCGAACAGTGGGTCCTCGAGGACCACTTCGCGCAGGGCCGCCCCGCCTGGGAGGACGCCGGCGTGCAGCTCGTGGACGACGTCGAACCCTACGAGCTCATGAAGCTCCGGCTGCTCAACGCCAGCCACCAGGCACTCTGCTACCCCGGCTACCTCGCCGGATACCGGCTCGTCCACGACGTCTGCCAGGACCCCGCCTTCGCCCGCTACCTCCTCGCCTACATGGAGCAGGAGGCCACCCCGACCCTGCGGCCCGTGCCCGGCGTCGACCTCGACGGCTACCGGCGCCAGCTCATCTCGCGTTTCTCCAACGCGGCCGTCCGCGACACCGTCCCCCGCCTGTGTGCTGAGAGTTCCGACCGCATCCCGAAGTGGCTGGTCCCGGTCATCCGGGAGAACCTGGAGGCCGGACGAAGCGTCCGCTACGGGGCGGCGATCATCGCCACCTGGACCCGCTACGCCGAAGGCGTCGACGAGACCGGGACCCCCATCGACGTCGTCGACCGGCTCAAAGAGCAGGTGATGGAAGCAGCGGCACGCACACGGACAGATCCCCTCGCTTTCCTCCAACAACGTGACCTCTTCCTCGATCTGGCCGACCAGCCCGCGTTCGTCGATACCTACCTCGAAGCCCTCGGAACACTCCGCGGTCCCGGGGCTGCGGCGCTGGTATCCGCGATGGCATAACCATGAACCACGAACTGACACCCGCTGATCCCGATGGGACCGCGATGTGGAGTCTCATTCGAGCCTCACGAAAAATCGAGAGAGCCCTCGCTGATGTCCTCGCGGACTACGGACTGACGCCCGCTCAATTCAGTGTGCTCGCCCAACTCGACGGCGCCCTCTCCCTGACTCAAGCAGACCTTGCGCGCACTACCTTTGAGCGGCCCCAGAACATGGCGACGCTCCTAAGGGGACTGGAAGGCCGGCACCTTATTGCACGATCGCCTGCACGGGCCCAAGGTAATCGCCAACCGTTCGAACTGACGGACTGCGGCCAAGTGCTGCTCACTTCCGCGCGCCCGGCCGTCACCTCCGCCAATGATCCTCGCCGGTACGGCCTCTCATCCCTCGACGCAACCTTCCTCAATACGAACCTGCAATCGATCCTGACCAACGGATGATCCTGGACCGCACCAAGCAAGCTGACAGAAATGAGGTTATCGGCGATTCTGGACTCGGTAACACGATCCGTTGATCGCCTCGAATCACCTCTCTTGTAGCTAACTGCTGACGCCCGGCCGAGTGTTGGTTCCATGGCAGGGTCCGCATCGAACCTCGCCCGGTGTCGAAGGTGAGGCGGGCCCGGCTACGGGCCATTTGGTTCATACAGCAACGCTTGGCCGGGTCGCCATCTCCGAGGCTCGATGGAGGGCTTCCATCGTGCTGCGGGAGTCGGCGATGGCTTTGCCTGCGATGTCGAACGCGGTGCCGTGGTCGACAGATGTACGGATGACCTCCAATCCGACGGCGACATTCACACCGGCCTCGATGCCGAGCGCTTTCACGGGTCCGTGGACCTGGTCGTGGTACATCGCGACCACCAGATCGTAGTCGCCGCGCCCGGCGAGGAAGAAAAGGGTATCGGCCGGTAACGGACCTGTGACGTCGATGCCGTCAGCTGCGGCCGCCTGCACGCCGGGGAAAATTTTCTCAGCTTTCTCGCCCTGGCCGAGCAGGCCGTTCTCGCCCGCATGAGGGTTGATGGCGCAGACACCGGTCTTCGGCGCCGGTATGCCTGTCCTCCATCCAAGACAAGTCGTACCCGCAGGCCCTGCTTGTCGAAGCTTGAGGCGGTTTCGGCTGCGCCGGAAAGCTCATCGGCTTGCACCACGATGTGGGCCATGCCGCCTCCCTCAGCTCTAATGGGTGCGCTCTGCTTAGGAGCGTAGATGGACTTCATGGTCGCCTTGTTGCGCGTTTCACGCTATGGCACTTGCTCGAAACGCGCCGTGGAGAGAAAGCGGTGCGTTGGCGTTGGTTAGCATTACCTACAGCGCGACGAAAGATGCGAGACCCCGGACGAGTGTCGTTCGGGACGGAAGTCAGGGGCAGGAGGCGGGCTTTGCGGGCGCGATGACGGTGATGACAGCTGAATCGTCCTTGGCACCATGTCCCTGCGCCTGGCCCTGCAGGAACAGCTGCTCTGCCGCTGCGGCGAGGGGGGTGGGCAGTGACACCGCTCGAGCAGCCGACGTCACAATACCGAGATCCTTCACGAAGATGTCCAATCGGCTCAACACTTCCGCACCCTCGGAGTCCCATGCCTGCAGGATGCGGGGCCCGCGGTTTCCCAGCATGAAGGACGCCGCCGCGCCCGCCTGAAGCGCTACTATCGTCTTTTCGGGGTCAAGGCCCAGCGACTGCGCGAGTGCCAAAGCCTCGGCGGCAGCGGCGATGTGCACCCCGCACAGCAGCTGGTTAACGGTCTTCAGGGCCTGTCCGTCGCCCGGCTTGTCACCCACGACGGTCAGGGTGGAGGCCAACAAGTTCAGAACCGGGGCCGCCGTCGCCTGTGCCGTTGCGGACGCGCCGACGACGATCAGGAGGTCACCTTCGCCCGCCCGCACCGGGCCGCCGGAGAGGGGTGCGTCGACGAGATCCACGCCCTGCCCCGCGAGGCGCTCGGCGACATTCACCACCGCGTCGACACCGACCGTGCTCGTCATGATGACAACAGCTCCGTGCTTCAACGTCGGCGCGATGCCATCGGGGCCGAAGAGCGCGTCATTCAGCTGCTCGGCATTGCGGACGGCCAAGAGCACGGCGTCGGCGCCGTCCACCGCTGACTTTGCAGTGTCGAACGTGCGGATCCCGGCCTCCTCAGCGAGCCGGAGCCTCTCGGCCGCAATGTCGAAGCCATGCACGGTGAGTTGAGATGCGAGGCGCGTTGCCATGGGAAGCCCCATCGCTCCCAGCCCCAGGACGGCGGCAAGATACGGCTGGCTGGTCATCGTGTTTCCTCTGGGTGGGAGTTGGCAGAGTTCGAGGTGGCATGAGGCGGGGCGGACAGCGTGCGGACGACGTCGGTGAGTGATGTGTCCGTTCCGACGTTGCCGGCGAAGACAACATAGGGGATGCCGCGCGCAGGTCCATCCATGGGCTCCCAGAGTGAGACAATACCGGGCAGCATCGGACCCCGAACCATGGCTCGTCGGATCGAGAGTCCGTACACCGCGACATCGGAGGAGGTGATTCCGCCCTTCGCGATGACGAATCGCGGTGGCGAGGATTCGAGGATCCGCCGGACCACTTCGACGACGGCTGCGGAAACCTTGCGCGAGATTGCCAGGCTCTCCTCCCCGCTGGCCGCGGTGACGAGCGTCCGGCTGGTGTGGATCACGATGTTTCCGTGGGCAAGACTGTCGACGGCTCGTGCGACAACCGCCGCGAGGTGGTCCGCGCGCGTTGCTTCGCTGATGATTGCTTCGACCTCAATGACCTCCGTCGAAGCGTGAGGGAAAGCGTCAGTAAGGTCGTGCAGCTGCCGACTGGTTACGCCGACATGTGAGCCCACCACGATGAGTCCTCCGGTACCGCCGGACTCGCGGCCAGCGTAAATCTCCGAGGTCTGCAATGGAGGATGCGGTTCCTGTCCGATCGCTGCCCGGACGAACGGCGGGCCGACTCGAAAAAGCACCGTCGTACCGCGACGGTGCGCCAGGTGGCATCCAAGGGAGATCAGGCGGAGGTCGTCCTCCGTGACAGCATCGGCCACCACGGGCGTGCTGCCGGTGGCCGTCGAAAGCAGGTCCGCGATTTGCTCCGGGCCACCCCGAATGATGTCGAGGGTGAGAGCAAGGACATCACCGGCACCGATACGGCCGTCCGTCTTGGTGCTGACGTACTCGCGGAGATTCGAGGAAGGAAAACCGAACGTGGCATCACGGGCGAATTCCGTGGCGGAGACAGGTGTCAGCTCCCCCGCGGCGAGCATGTAGTGCTCGGAATCGATGGTGACGCGCCCCGCATCAGGAAAAGCGGGGACCAGGACGACGGCGTCGACCGGTCGTGCGGTGAAGTTCAGAATGGTTTCCGCCAGCACATCGGTTTCCAACGGAAAATGGCCGCGAAGCGTGGAATCACTCCTGGACACGAAGATAAGTTCGGTGTCCGACATCCGCGCAGCGGCGAGAGCGTTAGCCGCGATCTCCCGATTGCGGGCGGCAGCCCCGTCCGCAGGCAGGCTACGCGTATTGGTCAGGATGTAGAACGCGGGATGCCCCTGAGCCAAAGCCCAGGTGATGTCCTCGACCGTCCAGGACGTCAGCACTGGCAGGTCGGCGACGGACTGGGTGCCCGTGGGATCGTCGTCGAGGACGACGAAGACAGCATCAGGTAGATGCTTCTGCACATCCGGGGCAGCTACAGCCACGGAGCGCGGAAAGACTTCGAGTGCTTTGCTCAGTAGCATCAGGTGCTCCCCTGTTGTCAGATGTCTGATAAGTAATCATACGTACTTTAGTAGGTACCGCTCAAGGCAGGTCAGGCGGAAGAACCAAGTACCTACGAGCTCAGGGTTCCGCCGTTTACCCACGCGCCTTCATGACAGCGCGGACGGTCTCTATGTGGCATGCCCAATAGTTATGCACTCGTTCGTTGCGCCGGCGGAAGTCAAAGATCAGCAAGGAGCGCTGTAGTGAATGACTGAGATGCATTCGTCCATGTTCGGGTCAGGTCCAGGAGGTTCAGACCGTCCGAGGCGAGTATCGCCGCTTGTTCTTCCAGCACGGCGAAGACCAGGGCGCGGAGCTCGGTGTTGATATTGACCTTGCCTATGCCTTTCGTTGCGGCTCTGCGAAGATCGGCGCGTGGCAGCCCTGATGCGCCGTGGAGAACTAGGGGAACTGCCCCGGCAGCGGCATGAATCGCCTCAAGTACCTTCCACCGGATGTTTGGTTCGCCTGCGTAGTGTCCGTGAACGTTGCCTACTGACACAGCCAGCAGATCTGCTCCGCTGGCCTCAAGGAAGGATGCGATTTTACGAGAATCCGTGATTCCCGCATCGAGGGAGGGTCCTCCGTGTCCATGAGCTTTGTCTTCGTCACCCTGAAGCTGGCCAAGTTCCGCCTCAAGGACGATGCTGCCATCGACTAGGGTTCGGGCTTGCTGAACGAGCAGGGAATTCTCGTCATCGGGTAACGCGGAACCGTCCACGAGAACGCTATCTACGCCTGCTTCGGTGGCGCTCAGGATCAGATCCAAGTCCGACGCGTGATCGAGTTGAACACATACAGGCGTTTGAGCGTCGTTTGCGAGCACCCGGAGCGCGGCGATGAACCGTGTGCCCTGCACACCTGCCGCCGTCTTGGGCGGCACCAGGAGGATCACTGGTTGTCCACTGGCTTCGCTTCCTGCGACGACCCCCTGAGCTGTCATGAAATCGTAGACACTGATGGCGGCTACGAATCGTCCATGTGCGAGAGCCGTCTGGGTTATCTGGCGCAGATTGGCGCGCATGATCCTGCTTTCCTGCACGAGTGCTGAACGGTTCGACGGCAACGAAGGTAGCCGCGAGAACTGCCTTCCCTTCAGTCCACCAACGACCTGACAGAACGGGGTGTACCAGCGGCGAATTGCTGCGCCCGGGCAAACCGGAGCGGTTCGGCGGACAGTTGAGAGTGAAGTAGTTCTCGGCGTTGCGGAAGGGCTGGAGGTGCACTCCAGCCCTTCCGCGATGAGGACTACTTGGTGAGGGCCCTGCCCTCGGAGTCCAGGTAGTCGCGCCAGGACCGACTCGGCTTCCACCCCAGCATCTTCTGGGCTCGCGCGCTGGAGATACCTGAGGCATCCGCTCGGCTCAGGTCGCGCAACTCAATCTGATCGCCATAATGCTTGGAGAGGATCTCGGCGAAGTCGTGGCCGCCCACATTATCGGGGGAAGCGATGTAGAACACCTCGTGACCGGGCAGGTCGGATTCGGTCGCCAGTACGATGGCGTCGGCCAGGTCGTATGCGTCGATGTAGCTCCACAGGTTCGGGCTCAGGACTGAGCTGTCGCGGATCTGCGGGCCGAGGTTGACCTCGTAGTTGCCTTCGAACTGCACCCAGCTGGGGCGGATCGAGATGCACTCGATGTCCGATCGCCTGACGGCTGCGTCCATGAGCTGCTCTCCGAAGTGTTTGGACAGCGCATACGGGTCCTGCGGACGGAGGGGGTGCTCCTCGTCGACCGGCGCGTAGTCGGGAAGGAAGTCACACTCCGGGAAGAAGAATCCCGGGACGGTTTCGCTCGAGATGTACACGAAGCGTTTGACGCCGAAGCGGATGGCCGCTTCGAGGACGTTGAACGTTGCCATGAGGTTCGTCTGAAACACGACGTGAGGCGGGTTGCCGGTTGGCTCAGGGATCGCAGCAACGTGCACTACCGCGTCCGCTCCGCGGACTACCGCGTAGGCCTCGCCCGCGTCGGTGAGATCAGCCATCGTGTATTTCGGTGTACCTTCGGGCTTCCGTTCAAAACCAGGGCGCGTCAGGTCAGTCGTGAGTACTTCGTGCCCGGCGTCGATCATTGCCTGTGTTGCGGCGCGGCCGACTTTTCCGTGGGCGCCCGTGATGAGGACCTTCATGTTGTCTCCTTGGGTTGGTACACGTCGGCCGAGTCATCGGACGACGGGACATGGGGTGGTTGGTGTGCTGGTGGGTATTGCTGTGCCGGCCGCTAGCCGCGCTTTTTTCGCCACATATTGAGGGCGACGGCTGCGACGATGATGACTCCGCTGAATACCTGCTGCCAGTAGGGAGAGATGCCGAGCAGGATCAGTGCGTTCTGGATGAGCAGAAGGAGCGTCGTTCCGAGCGCGGTGCCCAGAATGCTGCCTACCCCTCCGAAGAGGCTTGCCCCACCGATTACTGCAGCGCCGATCGCGACAAGTTCGTATCCACTGCCGGCAGCGGGTTGGCCGACGCTCAACCGGGACGTTTCGAGGATTCCGGAGACGGCGGCCAACGTCGAGGCGATGATGAAGACGGTTACTTTGATGCGGCGGACGCGGATGCCTGACAGCTTCGCAGCTTCCTCGTTCGAACCCACGAAGTAGACGTGACGGCCGAACATGGTGCGGGAAAGGACGATGTGGGCGGCAATTGCGACGACTGCGGCGATGTAGATCGGGATGGGGATACCGAGCAACTGTCCTTGCCCGAGAAACAGGAAGCTTTCCGGGAAGCCGCTGATCGTTGAGCCGCTGGTGATGCCTAAGGCGAGGCCGCGAGCCACTGCAAGCATGCCAAGGGTCACGACAAATGAGGGCAGCCCGCCGAACGCATTGATGATTCCGTTGACGTACCCGACTGCGACCCCGGCGAGGAGCGCAAGGAGCACCGAGACTGCAGGGTTGAGGCCGATGGTCACCATGAATTGGCCGGTGAGTACGCTCACCAGTGCCACCACCGATCCGACGGAAAGGTCGATGCCGCCGATTAGGATGACGAAGGTCATTCCGACGCTGATGATCAGGCCCAATCCGATTTGCCGGCCGACGACCGTCAGGTTGCCCGGCGTGAAAAAGAATGGTGACAGGAATGAAAGAATGATGACGAGCAGAATTACGACGGCTGCAAGGGTGAACTCTCTTGCTCCGATGACCCTCATTGAATGGTGACGCACACGGTCCCCGAATGTTGCGGGGCTTGTCACCCCTGCAGCGCCGCCGCCAGCGGTTTGGGTGTTCACGGTATCTCCCTTGATGGTCATGACGCGTCTTCCTGTACTCCAGTGGCCATTGACATGACCTTCTTCTCATTTGCTTCGGATACGTTCAGTTCGCCAACTCCATGTCCTTCACGCATGACGACGATACGATCAGCGATTCCGAGGACTTCGGTCAGTTCGGAGGAGACGACGAGCACGGCGACGCCTCCCTGGGCGATGGACCGGATGAGCGCGTAGATTTCCGCTTTCGCGCCAACGTCGACACCACGGGTGGGTTCGTCGAGGATGAGGAGGCGGGGATGGCGGGCCAGCCAACGTGCCAGCACGACCTTTTGCTGGTTCCCACCACTTAGGGTGCCTGCCCCGACTTCGACGGCGGATTGTCGCAAGCCCAGTTTTGTCGCGTAGTCCTTAGCCATGCTTCGATCTCGGCTTTTGGACACCATGAACAGGCGGCTGATGCTTGCGAGCGAAGCGGACGACATGTTCTCGCGAACTGGAAGACCGAGGAAAAGGCCTTGTGCTTTACGGTCTTCGGGTACGAAACCGATGCCGGCAGCCATTGCTTCGCCCGGTGTGCGCAGGGCAAGAGGGCTCCCGTTGATGAGGATCTCTCCGCCCGAACGACGCCTGGCACCGAAGATGGTCATGGCCGCGTGGCTGCGACCAGCTCCGATCAGACCGGCGAGTGCGACGATTTCTCCTGGGTACACTGCAAAACTTACGTCGTGGAGCAGGCTCCCCGCGCTCAGGCCCCGCACTTCGAGTGTCGGAACGGTGGTTCGATCCACTGCAGTGGAACGCACTCCATATAGGTCATCGAGCTCCCTGCCGACCATCATGCGCACCACATCACCCGGAGCCGATGCTGCTGCGTCGAGCACGCCGACCACAGAGCCGTCGCGCATCACGGTGATTCGATCCGAGATTTCGAAGATTTCCCGCATGCGATGAGATACGTAGATGACGCTTACACCCTGGGCGCGAAGACGACGGACGAGGTTGAGGAGGGTGTCGACCTCCTCCTCGGTAAGTGAAGAGGTCGGCTCGTCCATCACCACCACTCGCGCTTCGATGAGGAGAGCTTTGGCAATTTCTACCATCTGCCGGTGGGCGATGTTGAGATCGCCGACGATTGTTCGGGGGGAGATGTTGGCGATACCGAGAATGGTTAGGAGCTCGGCGGAACCCCGGTCCATGGCACGGAAGTCGATGGTACCGAGACGGGTTTTCGGTTCACGCCCGACGTAGATGTTTTCGGCGACGCTCAGGTCGTTTGCGAGGTTGAGTTCCTGGTAGATGACGGCGATTCCGTGGCTCTGGGAGTCCCGGGGCGTCGCGATGTTGACGGTTTCGCCGGAGACGCGGATGGTTCCTTCATCTGCACGTACAGCACCTGCGAGTACCTTCAGAAGGGTGCTTTTGCCCGCGCCGTTCTCGCCGACGAGAGCCATCACCTCGCCCGGCTCGACAGATAGGGTCACGTCGCTCAGAGCGGTGACTCCGGGATATCTCTTGGTGATGCCGTGCATCGAGACGAGCGGGTGTTGCGCCATGACGGCTCCTCTTTAGGTGAATCGCCGTGGTGGGGGGGGGCCGTTGAGATGACAAGGCCCACCCGCTTCTATCCCCCGGCGATGCTAGTTATCCGGTCAGTGGTCGGTTTTGAGGAATTCCTCGAGCGTGTCAGGCGTGACGGTTTCGACACCCGTGTCGACAATGAAGCCCTCCTCGAGTTCGGAAGTTCCCTCGTCGAAGCTCTTGAGGATTTCCAGCGCCTGGGCCGTCATGCCGAATGGCTTCTGAGCGATGAGTGCGTCCACGCAGCCGCCCTCCATGCCCTCGACCCCCTGGGGCACCACGTCGAACCCGACGGCCTTGACGTCTCCACACTGGTTCCCCGATTTGAGGGCGCCTGCGATTCCCGGAAGATCCGATCCTCCGATGCCGATAAAGCCGGCAAGGTCGGGGTTCGCCTGCAGGATGGTCTCCGCACTGGTCTGGGCAGTGGCTACTGATTCACCCGACTCCTCGGTGGCGACCACTTCGATGTCCGGATACTGTTCGAGGGACTTTTTGACGCCCTCGAGGCGTTGGTTCAGGTTCACTGCGCTAAGGCTGCCGATGACGACCGCCACCTTCCCCTTTTCACCGATTGCCTTGGCCAAAGCCTCACCCGCCTGCTCGCCGGCGGCCACGTTGTCCGTGCCGATGTAGCCGAGCACATCGCTATCGGGCACGGGCCCGTCCCAGGCAATGACTGGGATACCAGCGGCCGTTGCCTTGGCGATGTTGTCACGCACGCTT
Organism: Arthrobacter sorbitolis; assembly: GCF_054510995.1. Classification (NCBI taxonomy): domain Bacteria; kingdom Bacillati; phylum Actinomycetota; class Actinomycetes; order Micrococcales; family Micrococcaceae; genus Arthrobacter; species Arthrobacter sorbitolis. The sequence goes on along the minus strand of NZ_JBTNDM010000008.1, from coordinate 99,544 downwards.
GCAGGGTCGTTGGGCGAGATCGCGATTCCCGCTGGATTGGTCGCCAGGATCGAATCGAAGATCGCGACCTGCGCTGCCGCATCATCAGCGTCGGGTCCGAGGAACTGGGCTTCAACGCCGAGTTCTTCAGCCTTGGCCTCCATGCCTTCGCGTGCGTCAACCCAATAGGGGTTGTTCAGCGACTTGGGCAGGAAGACGAACGTACCCTGGTCGCCGGACGCGGCTTCAGCGCCACCCGCAGCATTACCACCAGAATCGCCGCCGTTGCCGCATGCCGTAAGGGTAAGAGCGGCCGTGGCGAAAAACGCAACTGCCATTGGAACTTTGCGCATTACTACTCCTTTGTAATCTGTGCTTATTGACATGCGTTGGATCGTAGGAAGGAAGAACATGAGGTGACGAAGGAGGAGCTAAGTCGTACTACTGCCGTGAGGCAACAGCTGGGAACGGCTGAGGAGGGAGATCTTCTGCACAGACTGCGTGCCGGTCGAGTGCACTGTCGTCAAGCATTACGACGCGCTCGGAGGATCGGACACTAGCGAGGCGCATTGCCCCGCGGGTGTCCTGAGACAGCCGTACTACCGGGGGTCTTCGCTCAAAGCGCTGGACGCTACGAGTGGTGCTCGACGGTTCATACGGAGAGCTCGTGTGCGCGATCGGCAAGATACTCGACACCCATCCGGGGGCTGGCAAGAACTACCAAACCCGTGGTTTCAGTCAGAGATTCAGCCAATCGGGACATCGAAGCCTGGGCGAGCACGATCATGTCCACCCTCTTCGCGAGGTCGACGGCCTGCGCGGTGATCATCGAATCGTGTTTGTCCCGGTCCCCCGCCATCAGGACGTCGAAAGCCCCCTCGCAGAGCCGTTGCTCGATCTGAATCTGACGGTTCAGGCCATCGGCCTTCGCCTGGATGAGATCCGAAGTAGGCCCAAGCGTCGTCGGTACTGTCGCAAGCACACCGATGCGAACTCCCTCCGACGCGGCGCGGAGGGCCATCGCATCATCAATCTTGATGACCGGGACACCAACGGCACGGGCGGCCACATCAAGAGCGGGTCCAAGCGATGAGCAAGCGGAGAAGATCAGGTCGGCGCCGGCAGCTTCAGCTGCCTGAGCAAGGTGCGTCATCCGTTCTTCGCTCTTCGTGGAGATCCCCTGCTCCCGCACGACCGTGGCCAGGACATCGGAATCCACGAAGTGCAGGATCTCCGCGTCAGGAATCAGTTCGGCAATCAGGTTGGTGATGACGGGTTCAACCGACACGAAAACGAAGCTCGTGTGGAGGATGGCGATTTTTTGCGGCACGATGTCTCCTTTGACATAAGATGCTTGACATCTGATGTCTTATTGTTCGCGACGGTTTCTACGCTGTCAAGAGGACATCAGACATCTTTTTTCGGCCCCTCAGAGAGAGAAAAATCGCCATGACTACGCCCACGATCACCCTCTGCGAAGGTGTTGGCACCACTCAAGTCGGCTTCCGGTGGAGATCCTGCCACCTTCGATTTTCCTCAGGGCTGACGACTCCCCCAGCTCCAACCGCCGTGCCGGGCTTTGTACTCTGAGGCGCTCAGAGCCCGGGATCGGGTGCGATCGCGATAGTCCTCACCGAAGCGCCAAGAGGTCTCGGCCTACGGGATTCGCAGACGCGGAATAGTCGCTCGAGCTAGGTGGTTCCGACGCACGTCCCTGGAGTGATGCCCTCGATCTTGGCGTAACGCTTGATCGGATTGTCTGACGTCATACACTTGACGAAGATACTTGCTGAGTGTCAGCAGCCCTCGATGGTTTTGAGCAGCAACTCGATCAGTTAGGACCGTGTGATGGCCCGTCAATCCCTAGTGAGTATGGTTTCCGACAACCTCCTGGACCGGATTATCGCCGGAGAGTTTCCTCCTGATGCGACGCTGCCCGGGGAATTGGAGCTGACCGCAGAGCATGAGGTCAGCCGTCTTACCGTCCGTGAAGCGGTGAAAACCCTCGAGGCTCAAAGCGTCGTTCGGATAGAGCGCGGACGGGGAACCTTCGTCAATCCGGTCAGCCGTTGGGAATCGATGGATATGGTCCTTCGTGCAGCCACGGAAGCGGGCGATAACGCAGACGCATCGATCCAGCTCATCGAGGTGCGCAGGATGCTCGAAACCGGCGCGGCTGAGCTTGCCGCTACCCACATCACTTCGAACGAGCTCGAAACCCTGCACCACCATCTGACGTCCATGCAGGAATCTCACGACACGGCCGATCTGCCCCGCTTCGTTGAAGCTGACCTGGCGTTTCACAACGTCATCCTGCATGCCTCCGGCAATGTCTTCCTCGCAGTGATGTTCGAGCCCCTCTCCCGGGTTATTGCAGCCCGACGAGAAGAGACATCTCGTGTGCCGCAAATTCAAGCCAATGCCATCCGCGAACACGCGGGGATCATCACCGCACTCGCTTCAGGTAGCGCCGAATCGGCCCGCCTTGCCATGGACAGCCACATGGAGCAGACGATGCGCGACCTCAAAACCTATGTGCTGAAGCGAGGCTAGTGGAGAAGGCCCGCTCAGGCACAAGGTGCATCCTGCCCCTGGCTGCTCGTGGGAGCAGCTACCGAGCGGTCGACCTCCTCGTCGCAAGGCCTCCACTGATCATTGCCCGAATCCTCGGCATGCATTCGCTCGATAGCCGTCCTGCAGCGCGAACGCTCTTCGACCTATCCCGCGGCGATCCATGGCTCGGCGACCAGGGCTTCGCTCTCGCAAGTCACGACGGTCGGCATGGATGGTGTCGCACGTCGCAGGCATGCTCGCGGTCAGGAAGCTAATAACCCGGTCAACCAGAAAGGCCCACATGAAGACGGAAACGCTCAAGGGATTGGACAAGCGCCTGTCGGTCGCGGTGCTCGGCACCATGACATTTGGTGACACAGCTGACGAAGCTGAATCAGCAGCAATGCTGGAGGCGGCACTGGACGCAGGATTACCACGGTTGATACCGCTAACGGGTATGCAGGCGGCGCCAGTGAAGAGATCCTCGGCCGGGTGCTGCGCACTCGGTTCGACGATGTCCTTCTTGCGACGAAAGCTGGAATCCCTCATCCCGACGCTGGCCAACACTCGCCACTGTCGTCCCCGGGACTACGAAGCTCCCTGGAAGGCAGCTTGCGCCGGCTCGGCACCGACCGTATCGACCTTTTTTACCTTCATCAACCGGATCGAGCTGTTTCGTTGTCTGAAACGCTGGGAACCGTGGCGGAACTTGTGGCTGAGGGAAAAATCAGGGCACTCGGTGTGTCGAATTACGCCTCGTGGCAGATCAGCGAGCTCAACATCGCTGCGGATCGCGCCGGAGCGCCCCGCCCTATCGTCGCGCAACAGCTCTACAACCTCATTGCGCGCCGCATCGACGAGGAATACACCGAGTTTGCCCACGTGACTGGTCTTCACACCATGGTGTACAACCCTCTGGGTGGCGGGTTGCTCACCGGTCGCCACAGCTTCGACTCCACCCCGGACAACGGCCGATTCAGCAGTTCCCGTCTCGCGGGAATGTACCGTCAACGCTACTGGGACCGGAGATTGTTCGATGCAGTCTCAGAACTGTCGAGCCTCGCGGACTCTGCCGAGATGAGCCTCGTAGAACTATCCTTCCGCTGGCTCCTCTCCCGGCCTGTCACCGGGTCCATCCTCTTGGGTGGCTCCAACCCGGCTCAACTTGCCGGCAACCTCAAGATACTCGAACGTGGACCACTGAGCCCGGACATCCTGGAGGCATGTGACACCGTCGGAACGGCACTCCGCGGACCAATGCCCAGCTACAACCGCTAATGGCGTCGGGGGCGACGATCTGCTCCACAGCCGTGGTTCCAGGGAGGTCCAGTTGGGCTCGTCCCCGACCGTCCGCGCTACCAAGGAGTGAGGACGTGAACTAAACTCAGGAATCCAGGTTGTTTGACAGTGATCCCGAATAATGGCCCCTCGATCTGACGGCGGTCATTCAATGAAACAAATTCATCGAAGGAAACCTAACGTGCCTGTCATCGCTATCATCGGAGCTGGCCCGGGGCTCGGACAGGCAGTCGCGCGAAGGTTCGGGCGCGAAGGCTTCGCCATAGCCCTCATCTCAAGAAATCAGTCGAAGCTTGACGTCATGGCCGCGGAACTCGAGGCGGGCGGGCTGACCGCGCGTGGCTACGCCGCGGACGTGTTGGTCCCGGCAGCGCTTGACGATGCCCTCGCCCGTGCCGCGGCAGAACTGGGGCCTATCACCACGTTGCAGTACAGCCCACTCCCCTCGCGTGAATATCTGAAGCCGGTACTCGACATGAGTCCTGAACTGGCGCTTGAAGCACTACAGTTCTCAGTTTTGGGGCTCATCCATGCGGTGCGCACGGTGCTACCAGCGATGCGCCAGGCAGGAGGCGGCAGCATCATCTTGATCAACGGTGGGACGTCGGTGAAGGCGCGCTCAGACTTTGCAGGCACATCGGTTGCGTTTCCGGCTGAGAGCGCCTACGGCGAAATGCTTCACGACGCACTCGAGGTTGAGGGCGTTCGTGTCGCGCAGCTCGTGATCCCCGGGGGCATTCCCAAGCTTCAGCTTGTCAATGGTATCGACGACGTCGCCGAGCGCATTTGGGGCCTCCACTCCGTGCCGGGCCCGTTTCGGACCATGCTCATTCCACTCGAGGACGGCAGAGAGTAGGGGCGCTGTCGACGTGCCACGCTACTCAGTTGATCTTAAGACCAAGAACCGCATTCAATCGGTCATTGCAACACCTGCGTTATGTGGGGCCGGCTTCTCCGAATGTGAGTCTTGTGCATCCGGGACGCCGAGTGTCTCGCGCTAATCAGTGGCGGCCGTCCTGGCCGCACAAGATGCACCACCTCCGACCGGTTCAGCGCCATGCCTGTTTATCACCGCCTTACCAGCGGCTTACCCATCTGTAGATGGGTGGAGCCCAGGGGGCACAGCTCGGAGCCGTCTACCTATGGCTAAACCGCCGGTCGGACACTTAATCCCGACGGCTGCGGACGTAATCGAGGGTTATCGGCGGTTGAAGAAGTGGTACGGGCAGCGCGATACCCCTCCACCAACAGCGCGTCAGCAGCGTCTGCTGTGACGATGCGCAGTCGAGGACGTGGTCTCGGGAAAGACGGAGCACTCTGCGTGCACGGCCAACCGGGACGCAGGCCGCTTTGCCGGCTTCTTGGAACCTCAGTGGACTGCCGCGCAGCAGCCTCTCGGGGAGAGGGCCTCGAAGGCGCCAGGAGGCGGGTGGCGACTCCGAACGCGGGCGTTCCGGCGGCCCTAGACCAGCCAGGGCATGCGACGCACGATCGGCAGGCGCTTCCAGGGCCTGCCGGCACCCCAGGTGTCTCCGGCGTGGAGCGCCGCGAGGAGGATCAGGGTCAGCGCGTAGACGATGTGGTAGTCCACGAGAGGGTTCGTCGAGGCGGCATTCGCTGCGAAGGGCCATTCCGCGAGATACATCATGACCATGAGGAAGCTGCCGACGACGGCGCTGACGCGCAGCCCGACACCGAGCATCACCGCGGCACCGACGCCGAGCATGCTCAGCTGGAAGAGGACGTCCGAGGCCGGACTGGCGATCGTCGTGAACAGGCCCTTGAGCGGACCGGTGACACCGTCGCTGAGCAGGAACCCCTGACTGGGGGTCCCGCCGGTTACCCAGGCCCGTGTGGCGGGGGTCGCGAACCCCAGCCCGAAGGTCTTGTCCAGGAAGGCCCACAGGAAGATGAACCCTGTAGCCAGTCGCAGGACGGCGAGGACGCGCCGGCTCCCACCGTTCGACGGTGCATCCGATCCTCGACCCCTTACTGTCCCCGCCGACCTGGCGGGGTCGGCGGGGTCGGCGGGGGCAGGAATGCCGTTCGGGGTGGCCGCTGCGGGCGCACGGCGGGAGAAGGGGGTTCTGGTCGTCATGGGGGATTCCCTCGAAGTAGTGATGGGTACCGGACTCGTCACCACCCTCGCGTGGCGCACCCATCACGATCAGAGGCGAAGGTCCCGTCCTTCGGGAACCGCTTACCTCCGCCGGCGCGTCGACCCGGCTGTCATGAAGCCGTGAGCAGTGGATCCACCGCTTCGAAATCGGCAAGCCAGAGGTCGGGTCCGAACACCTCGTAACGGATGTCCTGGGCAGGGATTCCGCGCAGGATCAGTGCGCTGCGCACCGCATGCATGAAGGGCAGCGGGCCGCACAGGTAGTACTCGGCACCTGCCGGCAGATCTATCGTGGCCACGTCCATGAACCCGCTGAACTGCTCACCCGGCACCGTGTCCGGCGTCCGGTCCTGACCTGTTGCGTCCGTGAGTTCCGGTGAGGTCATGAACCACGTGGTCAGTGTCGCGCCGAGCAGTTCGCCGAGGTCGGCGCGTACCTGGCGTTGAAGCGCGAAGGTGTCGGTCGAGGCATCGGCGTGCAGGAGCGTCACCGGGCGTGGGGAGGATGAGCGTGCGAGGTGCGAGATCATGCCGGCCATGGGTGTGATGCCGATGCCGGCGGTGGCGAACACGACCGGCCGGGTACCGGGCGTGAGCAGCACATCGCCGAAGGGCGCTGAGAGGACCACCTCGTCGCCGACCTCCGTGCTCGAGTGCAGGAGGTTCGACACTTCGCCGTCGGGGCTGGGTGAGCCGTGGAGGCGTTTGACGGAGAACCGGCGGTGCAAGCCGTCATCGGCCTGGGTGAGGCTGTATTGCCGGGGCTGGTGCACGCCGTCGGGCATGAGTGCCTTCAACGTCACGTACTGCCCGGGCAGGGACGGCCTGGCGACCCGTTCATCCGTGGCTGCCACGACGAACGTCACGACGTCGCCGGTCTCCTGGATCTTCTCGGTGACCCGCCAGGTGTCCCAGACCGTCTCAGGACTCAGGCCCGCGACGGCGTACATCGTGCGCTCCTGGTTCATGAGCATGTTGGCCATCAGCCAGTACACCTCGTCCCATGCCGAAGCGACCTCCGGCGTGACGGCGTCGCCGAGGACGTCGACGATCGCCCACATCAGATGGTCATGCACGACCTGGTACTGGTCGGCTTTCAAGCCCAGGGAGACATGCTTGTGGGAGATCCGCGACATCAGGTGATCGGGCAGCTCGCCGGGTCGGTTCACCAGGAGGCCGGCGAACGCTGCGACGGAACCGGCCAGGGCCTGCTGCTGCTGCCCGTCCGCCTGGTTCCCGCGGTTGAACAGGCCATCCAGCAACTCCGGCCTCTCCTGGAACATGTGCGCGTAGAAGCGCTTGGCGATCTCGTTGATGTTGTCGCCGACGACCGGCAGGGTCGCCTCGATCACGGGACGGGAAGTGTCGGACAGCATGATGAGTCCTTACGGTTGAAGTCTTGCGAAGGGAGAGCGAGCCCCGGAGATACGGGCCGCACACGGGACGCCGAATCCCGAGGAGGGCTTCGACGTGATGGTGCGGACGGCGCAGCGCTCCCTGCCTGGACCGCGAGCATGCTGCGCGCGCCTGGGCAGGGACGGCTAGTTGCGCCATCCTCCCCGTGCCGTGGGGAACTACGGGCGGAATCCCGGAGGTGGTTCATGCGTACGGTCGGACGACGCTGGAACGCGCCGACGACCGAAACGTCTCGACAGGACCTAGTGCCCTAGCCCCTCACGTAGCACCTTCATAGTGTCATGGCATGAACCCCGAACCCGCACCTACGAGGATCCTTCCGGCACACGAATGCTGGGCACTCCTGCGTACTGCACCGGTCGGACGGCTCGCCCTCTGCCAGGCAGGGCGGCCGGAGATCTTTCCCATCAACTTCGCCGTCGACCATGGGACCGTCGTGTACAGGACCGCCGAAGGAACGAAATCCCATGCCGCCGAACACGCCCCTGCGGCGCTCGAAGCGGACGGCTCGTACACCGACAGCGGCACGGGCGAGGACATGGTGTGGAGCGTCGTCGTGAAAGGGGACGCCGCGACCATCGCGGTGACCACCGAGCTCCTGGCTACCGTGCAACTGCCTCTTCACCCGTGGGAGAGCGGCCGTAAGGACCGATTCATGCGACTGGTCCCCGAGACCATCAGCGGACGAGCCTTCGCGCGGACCAGCCCGGAGGCAGCTCCCGACCCGGAAGCAACAGTCCCGTCGCCTGGCTGACCCCACCCCCGACGAGGGATCCTGTCGGGCAATCCCGTCCTGCGCCTCCATCGGGTCGGATGTATGCGGACCGTGTCCGGATCGGCGTGCACCCCTGGATCCGACGGCGAAAGGAGACCCCGGCCGAAGCGGGGCCTCCTTCGAGAGCTGTAGCGCCTATCCGCGGCCGCCGATGATCCCGAGATCCAGCGCCTTAGTGACGCCGTCGGCTTCCGCCTGGGTGAGACCGCCGTCTGCCACTGCCGCGTCGAGCTTCGCCTGGACAGCCGCGGATCGTTCGGCCTGTTCCTCGGCGTTGAGCTCGTCGACCGCCGATTGCACAGCGGCCTCCTCCACGCCGAGGGTGCCCGCCAGCGAGGTGATGACGGCACTCTCCAGCGCCTCGCGGTCGGGCTTCTCCCCCTCGGTGACCCCGACGCTGTCCCGCGCGGCGTCCTGGGCGGTCTCGAGCGCATCGCTCACCGCGGCTTCATCGAGTCCGAGTGCGGTTGCGAGGCCCGCAGCATCGATGCCGCCCCGATTCCCGTGCCCGCCCCTGCCCCCGCCGGTGCCTGCGTCGGTGGTATCGGTGGTGTCGGTGGCATCGGCCGTTGCGGACGATGTGGCCGTCGGGACCGGGGTGGTGGTCGCTGCGGAAGCCATTCCGGTAGCGCCGAGGCTGAGTCCGAGGGCGACGGTCGCTGCGCCGGCCCCGAGTGCGATTTTTCTGGCATTGAACATGGTGTGTGGTCCTCGCTCTGCCGCTGTGCGGCCTGGGTGATCGTTCTCGGTGTCGTCCAGGTTGGTGGACTGCTCCAACTCTGTGACGGCACTGTAGGTGGGTGCTGTTGTGAACCTGTCGCCCGGCTGTGAGCGCCTCGAACGAGGTCCAGGACGCTCCACGGTGTGATGGTTGACACACCCGAGACCGGTCCCTATCCTGAATTGAAACGCTTCAATAAGGGGCGCACACTTTCAAGGAGGAAAACGTGGCCACTCTGCGTACGAAGAACCGGATGCTGCTGCTGGGCGCGAGCCTCGGCACCGCGTCGCTCATCCTGACCGGCTGTGGAGCGGGAAGTTCAGGGGGTGGTGAAGGAGAGTCCGAGGCCGGCGAGTTCTCCTTCCTGACCAACGTCGAGAACACGACAATCCCCACCGAACTGGAGACGTTGGCTTCTAACCAGTGCAAGACCGCGGCGGATGCCATGCCGCTCAAGGTGGACACCGTGCCGCAGACCAACCTCGATCAGCAGCTCCAGTTGCTTGCCGGGCAGGGCGCCCTCCCCGTCCAGTTCGCGGCCGGCAACGCCCCCGCCCTGACCAAGGAACTCGCCAGCTCGGGCAACGTGCTCGACCTCGAGGCAACCCTGACGGACCTCGGTGTCATCGATCAGATCGAACCGGCGGCAATCGACACGATCAAGGCGCTGTACGGAGGATTCAACGTCCTGCCGTACCAGTACAACGTCGAGGGTGTCTGGTACAACAAGCAGCTGTTCGCCGAGAACAACATCGAGGTCCCGCAGTCCTGGGACGACTTCGTCGCCGCCTCCGAATCCCTCAAGCAGAGCGGCGTCACTCCCCTGTCCGCGTCGGGTGAGCAGGGCTGGCCCCTGACCCGCCTCATCAGCGGCTACCTCTTCAGCGATCTCGGCAAGGACGCCCTGCAGAAGGTCGCCGACGGAGAGGCGAAGCTGACGGATCCCGAGTACGTCGAGGCCGCGTCCCAGGTGGCCTCTCTCGGCGAGAAGGGCTACTTCGGCGAAGGCGTGGGCTCGATCGACTACGACACCGCCATCAACCAGTTCCTCACCGGCGAGGCCGGCATGCTCTACATGGGCAGCTGGGTCCTCGCGAACTTCAACGACGAGGCAGCGAACCAGATCGGCCTCGACAACATCGGCTTCATGCCGTTCCCGAAGGTCGAGGGCGGCTCGGGGGTCGACAACCAGTACGCAGCGAACGTCGGCCTGCCCATGGCCATCTCCCAGAAGGCCTACAACGAGGGAACCGGGGAATGGCTGAAATGCATCTCCGAGAACTACGGCAGTTCCGCGCTGGGGAACCAGGGATCCATCTCAGGTTTCAAGGTGAACGAGAAAGTGGACGTCGATCCCCTCACGCAGACCGTCCAGCAGACCATCTCCTCGACGAGCGAGAGCGTCCTCTGGTTCGAGGCCCTCTTCGACACCCAGGCCACCACTGCGAGCCAGACCAACGCCGCGCCGCTCGTGACCGGGAGCATGAGCCCCGAGCAGTTCATGGAAACGGTCCAGTCCGCTCTCAAGTAGGGACCCATCGTGCCGGGGAGGAAGAACAACTCCCTCCCCGGCGCCTCCCACCGATACCCTCGCCGCGTCGGACGCGGCAGTCAGATGCAGACGAAGGACCACCATGCAGTCAGTACTGGGCGACAAGAAAGCCCTCGCGATCCTCCTCGGCCCGGCACTGCTGGTGTACACCCTGGTGATGCTCGTGCCCATCATCTGGTCGATGGGCTACACCTTCTTCTCCGGCAATGCCATCTCGGGATTCACGTTCGTCGGCACGGACAACCTCGCCCGCCTCTTCACGGACCCCGAGGTCCGCACAGCTCTCTCCTTCACCATCCGGTACGCCGTCGTGATCACGGTGGGCCAGATCCTGATGGGCTACCTGCTGTCGCTGATGTACGTGTTCATCCTCAAGAAGTCCTCGAACGTCATCCGCACGCTCGTGTTCTTCCCGGTCGTCCTGCCGACGGTAGCGGTCGCCCTCCTCTTCCAGAAGATGTTCGAGATCGCTCCGCAGAACGGGCTCGTCAACAGCCTGCTCAACGGCGTGGGCGTCGAATCGGTCGACTGGTTCGGCAACGCCTCCAGCGCCTTCTGGGTCATCGTCCTCATGGACATCTGGCGGTCCATGGGCTTTTACGCCGTCCTGCTCTACGCCGGCCTCGTGGACATCCCGGAGGACATGCTCGAATCCGCGCGGCTCGACGGCGCCACGGGTTGGCGGCTCATCAAGAACATCGTCCTCCCGCTGTCCCTGCCCGTCCTGCTGTCCTCGATCATCTTCAGCATCAACGGAACCCTGAAGGTCTTCGACTCCATCGTCGCCCTGACCAACGGCGGCCCCGGGTCCTCGACCACCCCGCTGACGCTCTACATGTTCCGCACGTCCTTCACCTTCGGGGACTACGGATACGGCAGTTCGATCGCCCTGCTGCTGACCCTGCTGTGCCTGATCGTGACCATTTTCATCTTCCGGTCCTCGCGCCGCGACCTCACCAAGGACTGACGCCATGAGCACACAGGTACCCGCCGGCAAGGCGCCCCTCGAGGCGATGCAGCGCCAGGAGCCGCGCCGCGCACGCTCCCGTGCCGGCAGGCGCTGGGCGAAGCTCCCCGTCCATCTGCTGATCGCCCTCCTGCTCGTCGTCGAGCTCTACCCGCTGCTCTGGCTGGTGCTCGGTTCCTTCAAGACCCAGCAGGAATTCCTCAACGACCCCGTGTGGTCCCTGCCAGGGTCGCTCAACTTCGACAACTACATCGAGGCCTGGACGACCGGCAACATCGCGGTCTTCGTGGCGAACTCGCTGATGGCCACCCTTCCCTCGCTGGCACTGATCATCGTCCTCGGTGTCGCTGCCGGCTTCGCGCTCGAGGTCATGGTGTGGAAGGGGCGCAACGGCGTCCTGCTGATCTTCCTGACCGGCATCATGGTGCCCGGTCAGATGATCCTGCTCCCCCTCTTCTCCGCCTATTTCAAGACGGGCCTGACCGGGACGCTCTGGCCGCTGATCATCACGTATACCGCTACCGGTCTTCCGCTGACGGTGTTCATGATGGCCACCTACTTCCGCGCGGTGCCGCGTGAGGTCTTCGAAGCCTCCACCCTCGACGGCGCCAGCATCATCCGGTCGTTCATCTCCGTCGGTTTCCCGATGGTCCGCAACGCCGTCTTCACCGTGGCGCTGGTGCAGTTCTTCTTCATCTGGAACGACCTCCTGATCGCGCTGACGTTCGCGAACAACAGCGACCTCAGCACCATCCAGGTGGGCCTGCTGAACTTCACCGGCCAGTTCGGCGCCGTGCAGTACGGCCCCCTGTTCGCGGCCATCTGCATCAACGTCTTCGGGACCCTCGCGATCTACCTCTTCCTCAACCAGCGCGTCATGAAGGGCCTCGCAGCCGGCTCCGTCAAGGGCTGACGCCCACCCTCCGCCCCACCCCACTGCACCTCTTCCGCCACATCGCGGCGAATCACCACCGAAGGAAGTCCATGCCTGTCACCATCATTCCTGTCTCGTTCGAGCACCATCGCGAACCCCTGGGGATCGGTGAGCGGCGGCCGCGGCTGAGCTGGAAGACGACGGCGGAACCGGGTTGGGTGCAGGAACGGTACGAGGTCGAAGTGACCTCGGACTCCGGCGAAGGCGCGTCCCTCGTCGTCATCTCCCCCGACTCGGTCCTGGTGCCGTGGCCCGCAGGGGACCTCGCATCACGGACGGCCGTGACCGTCCGTGTCCGCGTCTGGGGTGGGGATGACGTCGTCCCGAGCGAGTGGAGCCCCGCTGCCACCGTCGAGACCGGCCTCCTCGGACCCTCCGACTGGGTGGCGCAGGCCATCGCCCCGGCCTGGGCCGAGGACCCGGATGCCTTTCGCCGCCCTCCCCTCCTCCGACACGGCTTCCACCTCGGCGGATCGGTACGTGAAGCGAGGCTCTACGTCACGGCGCACGGGCTCTACGAGATGGAGATCAACGGCCGACGGATCGGCAACGACGCGCTGACTCCCGGCTGGACCGTCTACGGGCAGCGCCTGCGGTACTTCACCTACGACGTCACCGACGCTCTCGCCGAGGGCGAGAACGCGATCGGAGCCTGGCTGGCCGACGGCTGGTACCGGGGACGGCTCGGCTTCCACGGGGGTTACCCCAATCTCTACGGCTCCGAGATCGCCCTGCTCGCTCAGCTGCACGTCACCCTCGACGACGGATCCACCACGGTCATCGGCACCGACGGGACCTGGCGCGCCGGCTTCGGGCCCGTCATCACCACCGGCCTCTACGAGGGGGAGGTCTACGACGCACGGGAGGAAGCGCCGGGATGGTCGACGCCCGGGTTCGACGACGCCTCCTGGTCCACGGTGCGGGTCGTCCCGCGTGACCCTGCAACCCTGGTCGCTCCCGACGGTCCGCCCGTCCGCTGCACGGAGCGACTGGCACCCGCAGGAATCATCACCTCCCCATCGGGGAAGACGATCATCGATTTCGGACAGAACCTCGTGGGCCGGCTTCGGCTCCGCCTGGCAGGCCTGACTGCGGGGCAGGAGGTCCGGCTGCGTCACGCCGAGGTCCTCGAACACGGCGAACTGGGCACACGCCCGCTCCGCGGGGCCGCGGCAACCGACGTCTACATCGCCGCCGGCACCGAGACCGTGGAGTGGGAACCGCGCTTCACCCTCCACGGCTTCCGCTACGCGGAGGTCACGGGCCTCGCCGCGGGTGATCCGATGACCGACATCTCGGCGCTCGTCTACCACACGGACATGGAGCGGACCGGCTGGTTCGACTGCTCGAACGAGGACGTCAACCAGCTTCACGAGAACGTGCGCTGGAGCATGCGCGGGAACTTCGTCGACATCCCCACGGACTGCCCGCAGCGTGACGAGCGGCTAGGCTGGACCGGCGACCTGCAGGTCTTCGCGCCGACCGCCACCTTCCTCTACGACTGCTCCGGGATGCTCGGTTCCTGGCTCAAGGACGTCGCCGCCGAGCAGCTCGACGACGGCACCGTGCCCTGGTACGTGCCCGTCATCCCCGGGGGTGAGGAATGGACCCCGATCCAGCCCGGCGCCGTCTGGGGGGACGTCGCCGTCCTGACGCCCTGGACCCTCTACCAGCGCTTCGGTGACACCGGCGTACTCGCGGCGCAGTACACCAGTGCCAAGGGCTGGGTCGACCTGATGGCGGATCGTGCGGGGGAATCGTACCTCTGGAACACGGGCATGCAGCTCGGCGACTGGCTCGATCCCGCAGCGCCGCCGCATGACCCGGCCGACGCGACCACCGATCGCTACCTCGTCTCGACGGCGTACTTCGCGTGGTCCACGCAGCACCTCGCCGAGATGGCGAGCGTCCTCGGCCACTCGGCGGACGAGCTCCACTACCGCGAGCTGGCCCGGAAGGTCCGTGATGCCTTCGCCCGCGAGTTCATCTCCCCTTCGGGTCGCGTCGTGAGCGATGCCCAGACGGCGTACGCGCTCGTGCTCGCCTTCGATCTCGCCCCCACGGAGGATCAGAGGCGACGCGGAGGGGAGCGACTCGCCGAACTGGTGCGACAGGCGGGCAACCGGATCGCCACCGGCTTCGCGGGAACCCCGCTCGTGACGGATGCGCTCACCGACGTCGGCGAGATCGAGACCGCGTACGACCTGCTGCTGGAGAAGGAGTGCCCGTCCTGGCTCTACGCCGTGGGGCAGGGCGCGACGACCATCTGGGAGCGTTGGGACAGCATGCTGCCCGATGGCTCGATCAACCCCGGCAACATGACCTCCTTCAATCACTATGCACTCGGCGCCGTCGCCGACTGGATGCACCGCGTCGTGGCCGGCATGACCCCTACGGCTCCGGGCTACCGGACGATCCTGTTCCGCCCTCGTCCCGGCGGCGGGATCACCTCCGCGAGCGCCCGGCACGAGACACCCTACGGAACGGCCACTGTCTCCTGGGCCCTGGAAGCCGAAGGGCTGACCGTCACGGTCCGGGTTCCGACAGGATGCACGGCCGTCGTCGACCTGCCCCAGCGGGCCCCGGTATCGGTCGGTTCCGGCACCCACACCTTCACTCCGGTGACGGCAACCTCCTAGCGTTTCGCCTAGCATGAAAGGAACTTTCCCCGCTGCCTCCCGATGCGAAGCAGCATCGAGCTCCGATCCCTGATGGAGGCGCAGTGACAGCCGTCAGCACACCCGGCGACAAGGCAGGGGTCGCCCCCAGCATGAACGACGTCGCCCGCGTTGCCGGTGTCTCGCTCGGGACGGTCTCCCATGTGCTGAACAAGCCGCAGATCGTCTCGGCGAAGACCATCGCCCGGGTAACGGCCGCCATCGACGAGCTCGGGTTCGTGCGCAACGACGCGGCGCGCTCACTCGCTGCGGGGAGGAGCAACACGGTGGGGCTGATCCTGACCGACGTCGGGAACTCACTCTTCGTGGACATCGCCCGCGGCGCGGAAGGCGCAGCCACTGCGGCGGGACGGTCGCTCCTCCTGGCCAACAGTGACGTCAGTTTCGAGAAGCAGGAGTCCTACCTCGACATCTTCGACGAGGCACGCGTCGCCGGGATCATCCTCGCCCCCCTCGACGCCGCGCTCGACGGCGTGGATCGGGTACGACGCCACGGCCGCAACATCGTCCTGGTCAACTACGCCGGGGATCGCCTCGATTGCTGCAGCGTCGTCGCCGACGAGGAACACGGCGGGTACCTCGCGGCAACGCACCTGATGGACCTCGGCCGTACACGGCTCCTCTTCGCCGGTGGCCCGGAGGATCTCCATGCTGTCAGGGCACGCCGGGAGGGGGCCCAGCGTGCGGTGAGAGAACGACACGGCGATGCAACCCTGGACGTCGTCAGCAGCCACAACCTGAACAGCTCGAGCGGGCGCTCCATCGCCCGACGGCTGCTCGACGACGCAACCCTCCCCGACGGCATCCTCGCCCCGGCCGACCAGCTCGCTGCGGGCCTCATCCATGAGCTGACCACTGCAGGAGTGGACGTCCCGCGGGAGGTAGCGGTCATCGGTTACGACAACAACCAGTTCGCCTCCGAAGCTGCCATCCCGATGTCAACGATCAGCCAGTCCGGCCATGAGATGGGTGCCGAGGCCCTGCGTCTGCTCATCGACGAGATCGAGAACCCCGCAACCCACCAGCACCGCCGCATCGTACTCAAGCCGACGGTCATCCCGCGCAAAAGCACCAGCTGACACGGTCGGCGCGCTTCGTCGGAGCGCCTGGTCGTCGTCAGCTTCTGGGACGCTGCGGGCTCGGGTTCAGTGGTGACCTGCTGCCGTCGTGCCGAACATCAGGGTCCGGCGTTGGACGTCGTAGTACACGGTCTCCGCAGACGACAGCAGGTCCTGGAGGTTGTCGGCGTCATCGGCGTCGATGGTCAGGACTTCCTCCCACGCCCCCTGGTCCAGGACCAGTTGCAGGGTCCACGAGCCGGGCTGGCCCGGGTCGCCGGCGATCCAGCTGAACTGGTAGTGGCTGAGCTGACGGACCTTGATGCTGTCATCGGTAACGGGCTGATTCAGGTTCTGTGCCATGGTGGTTCCTTCCTTGCACAACCCACCAGGGGTGGGCGCTGTGGCCGGTTCGGACAGGTACCGGGGAAGCCCGTTCGCGGTGCTGAGGAGAAGTCGGCCTCACCCGGATGGTCCCAAAGTAATGCCGGCACAAGCGCCGGTAAACGACCGCTACCGGCGTCCGAAGGCCTTGACGCAGGACCGGCGGGGAGTGCCCGGCGGCCCGACATCGGGTTACGGGGACTGTCGTTCCGTTGCTCTGGTCAATGGCCTGTGTTGGTGGAAGGCTGGGGGCTTCTGGACGATATAGGGGCGAAGTGACGTGATGAAGCGCGAGGATGCACAATCGTCAGGAACACGTGCCCCGGTGCAGATGGGGTCGAACGAGGACCCAGGCATGGGTGGGTTGGCTGCCCGGCTGGGCGGGTTGGCACGTTCCCTGCGTGCTCAGTCCAGTGTCGAGGACACTCTGACAGAGGCTGTCCAAACCGCGTTGACGCTCATCCCCCGGGCATCGGAGGCATCGATCAGCATGGTGCGGGCAAGGCGGCGCGTCGAATCACGGGCCGCGTCGGGCGCCTTGCCGCGTATCGTCGACGAGATTCAGACCAGAACGGGACAGGGTCCCTGCATGGACGCAGCGTTCCGGAAGCGGATCGTGCGCGTCCCGGATATCAGCCACGAGTCGAGGTGGCCGAAGTTCGCGGGCAGAGCCTGGGACGCGGGTGCGCGCAGTATGCTCGCGATCCCGCTGTTCGTCGACGGCGACAACCTCGGGGCCCTGAACCTTTATGGGTCGGAGACCGGCGATTTCAGCGCTGAGCACGAACAGATCGGTGTGCTGGTAGCCACCCACGCCGCGGTCGCGCTGGCGGACGCGAAGGAGATCCGGGACCTCAACGATGCTCTGGTGAGCCGGGACCTGATCGGTCAGGCCAAAGGCATCCTGATGGAACGCCACAAACTCTCTGCCCAGCAGGCGTTCGTGGTCCTGACCACCGCCAGTACGACCACGAACAGCAAACTCGTCGACATCGCCGCTGAACTCACCCTTACCGGGAACCTCACTTCACCCATCACCCCTGAAGATCGGCAATCAGCAGGCGCTTGAGCGCACTCTTCACGGGAAGAACGTGGTTCACGAGGACAGCTCGGCATCACGCATACCGACTCCGCGCCCGCCGGTAAAGGGGACACCTTTCATCTCCACCGCGTCGCCGGCATTCCGGCGCTCCACTACGTGGTGGTCGCCAACTACTCACCCTTACTCACCCCAGGCCTCCTCGCTGACGAGAAGCTGCAGGTCCTATGCGAGGAACCAGTCACCCGGTCCGCTCGAGATCCGGGGATGACATCGAGGGCCGGTCCTCAGGGGAGGCAGAATCAGGACCCGGTGAAGCCGCGCGCGGTTTTCTGGGGCGGAACGGGTCGAGGTCGACGGTGAGGCTCAGGGCATGCGGAACAGGGTCCGCGCACACGAGGTCGTGCATCACGGCCAGCCACCGCATGGCCACGGCTTCCTCCGTGAAGTACTCGCCCGGATACACCGCATGCAGATAGGGAGCCGCGAGAATCTCATCCATCGCGCCCCGACCCAGCATCGCCGCGGCGAGGACATTCCGGGACGACGACAACGCGTAGCGGGCTTCGGCGGTGATATCCGAGATGTTGTCGACCACGAGCAGGACGACGTACTGGCGATGGTCCGTCACCTCGAAGCTGCGCCTCAGGATCATGAGCGCGTCCACCTTCGAGATGGAGACGCTCCTCTTCGCGCGGACGGAGACAGCGCAGCGCTCGAAGCGGACGATCTCGAAGCGGTCGTCGAAAGTGTAGGCGTTGATCACGGGTCTTCCTGGGTCGGATGGGCGCAGCACTGCCTGGGCAGCGTGGGTGTACCAACTCGACGCATCAGCATCGTGAGACCAGCCGGAAAACTCAACTCTCCATTCTAGGGACAAGCGGCCCTACGGAGTGCCTCATCAGGTACCCCGCGTAGTGTGGGGAGTGTCGTTTAGGTAAAGCGGTGTACAACTTCTCAATGCCGCGTCCCGGGATCTCCGAGCGTTGCTGCATCATGAACGCCGATCTCCTGACTTGGAGAATCACCATGAACGACCCTTCCCCGTCTTCCTTCGCACCCGAGAACCCGGTTCAGGGCCTCCCGGTGACCGCCCACAGCAGTCCTGTTCCCGGATCGCCTGAACACACGGCGATCTTCCTGCAGGACCTGGTTCTGGACGGCCAGGACGTGGATCACTTCCTCCACAACCTTGCACGAGTCGCCGCCGAGCATATGTCCCGACCGGACCATGAGGTGTTCTGCGGGGTGACACTGCTGCGCCCGCGACAGGCAGAGACTCTGGCCAGTAGCAGCCCGGCCGCGTTGAAGCTCGACGAGATCCAGTACGCGTACGGCGACGGGCCCTGCCTCACGGCCGCCCGCACCCACGAACTCGTCCACGTCCGCGACACGCAGACGGATGGCCGTTGGCCCCAGTACTTCACGGCGATCGCCTACCAGGGCATGCGGTCGATCATCGGCGTCCCCATCCCGCTCGAAGGTGAGGCCGACTGCGCGCTGAACCTCTACTCCACCACTATCGACGGCTTCCCACCCGAGGCGATCGAAGCAGCCGAGGCCCTGGCCCGGGAGGCCTCGCGATCCCTGCGCCTGGCCGTGCGCATCGCCCAGCTCTCGGACAAGGCCGAGAACTTGAGCGCCGCGCTGGAATCACGGACCGTCATCGACCTCGCGGCAGGAATTGTCATGGGACAGAACAAGTGCAGTCAGGCGGACGCCATTGCGATCCTCAAGACCGCCTCCAGCCACCGGCAGATCAAGCTGCGTGCACTGGCCACCGAGATGGTGGCCAACGTCACCGAAGAGGTCCCGGACACCCACTTCGACTGACAGGCCGATCCGCCTCCCGGAAAGTACGGGTCGGAGCGGATTCGACCGCCGTCCGGCTCGCCGCCGGACGCTTGCCCTCCCAGGAGCGGCACCCATGCTGCCACCGGGGCCGAGGTCGATGCGTATGAGCGGTACGGCGGGTGTCCTTCAGATGCCGGGGTCGGGGGGGGGGGGGGGTGCGCCGGGGTCAGGGGGTGAGGTCGGCGATGATGTCGGCGGCGGGCCCGGTGCGGGTGTCGCGGTAGCCGGTGCCGGCCCAGAGGTGCAGGGCCTGCAGGTCGTTGTTCTTCGCGGCCGCCGCACGCAGGGGCGCGGTGATGTAGTGGATCTGCGGGTAGCCGTGCCCGGGGCGGTCGTGGTCGTCCATGAACCTGTTGCGCAGGCCCCGGGCGGGCCTGCCGGTGAAGGCCCGGGTCACTTTGGTCTCGGTGAACGACGGATCCTGCAGGGCGGCGCGGTGGGCGGGATTCGTTCCTGCCTCGTCGGCCAGCAGCAGGGCGGTCCCGATCTGGGCGGCGGCGGCTCCGGTGTCGAGGATCGCCCGGACCTGCTCGCGGGTGCCGAGGCCGCCTCCGGCGATGAGGGGCAGGTCGACGATGTTTCGGATGGCCGTGATCAGCTCGGTGAGCGGTTCCGTGCCGGGTTCCGCGGCGGGGTCGAACGTGGCCCGGTGGCCGCCGGCGTCGGGGCCCTGCACGATGAGGATCCGGGCGCCGCGGTCAGCGGCAATCCGCGCTTCGCCCGTGGTGGTGACGGTGACGGCGGTGTGGATGCCGAGTGTGTTCAGTTCGTGCAGGACGCCGGCGTCGGGGCAGTCGAAGGTGAAGGACACCACCTCGGGTGTCAGGTCCCGGATGACGTCGAGCTTGGCCTGGAGGGCGTCGTCGTCCCACTTGTGGGTGCCGACCTCGATGCCGTACCGGTCGGCGTCGTACTTCAGTTCCTGCCGGTAGGCCTCGAGCTCGTCCTCGTCGATGTCGTTGGCGGACACGACGAAGAGATTCACCCCGATCGGGCCCTGGGTGAGGGCCCGGGTGGCGGTGATCTGGTCGGCGAGCTGATGAGGGGTCTTGTACCCGCCGGCGAGGAATCCCATCCCGCCCGCGTTCGTGACGGCAGCGACGAGGGCGGGGGTGGAGGGACCTCCGGCCATCGGCGCCCCCACGATCGGCCGGACAAGCCCGAACGGCAGGGGTGAGGAATTCGGTCGGTTCACGGGCTGCCTCTCTGAAGCACCGGAGCCTGCCCGCCCTCTTCATGCAGAAGGGATGACAGGGTCGGTGGTGATGGGTCCGTCTCCCACTGTAGGGACGGTGCCCGGTCAGCGGTATTGCCGATGGTGCATGGTTCATGTCGAGCACACATAGATCCCCGGGCACCTCGAGAGACAGTGGACCTACGGTGCGAGGCTTCGCCGGGACGCGTCGAAAAGGGTTCGGGCGAGGCTTTCCGGGACATGGTCGGCGATGCTGAGCCAGACAGTGACCGGTGGTGCACCGATGAGGGGGACGAAGACGATGCCGGGGTGGGTACTTCTGGTGCGGGCGATCTCGGGGACGACTCCGATGCCACGGTCGGCGGCAACCGTTTCGATCCACTCGTCGTAGTTCTGCGTCTCGACGACATCCGGTGTCGTACCCGGCCAGAGGTCGGGGGTCGTCGTCCCATTGACGGTGTTGATCACCAGTGGCCGGTTCGGTACGTCCTGCCAGGGGATGGGTGTGCCGACCGCCAGGGGTGAGCGGATGGAGCAGACGAGGACGCGGGATTCCTCGAAGAGCTTGATCGCCCGAGTTTTCCTGAGAAGTTCCTTCAGCACCGGTGCACGGAGGACGGCTGCGTCGACGTCGCCGCGGAGGAGGGGCTGAGCCGGTGCGTCGACCCGGGTGAAGGACACCTCGATCCCGGCACTCTCCTGCAGGTGCCGGGCCATGTCCTGCGCCCACGGAGTAGGAAGGAGCCAGCTGAACCCGAGGGTGATCGTGGTATTCCCCCGGGCAGCGGCCACCGCCCGGTCGAGGCTCAGCAGTGTGGACGTGGCATGGTCCAGGAAGAGGGCTCCGGGGTCGGTGAGCTCGAAGCTCTTCGAGGTCCGCCGGATCAGCTGGACGCCGAGGACGGACTCGAGTTGCTGCACCGTCCGGGAGAGGGCGGGCTGCGTGATGCGCAGCCTCAGCGCGGCGTAGGTGAAGGACTCCTCCTCGGCCACCGCGACGAAAGCCCTCAGGTGCCGCACTTCCACATCCATGCTTCCCAAGCATAGACACCCGGTTCAAGGCATTTTTCAGGGCCAGATGCCGGCGCCTACGGTGATGGGCAAGGGCAGTCCCGAACGGAACGAAGGCCTGCCGAACGAGGAGAAGGTCGAGCCGGACAGTGCGCACCAGCCTCAGCATCCCGCGAATCGCGGTGATGGCCGCCGCCGGTTTCGCGGTCGCGATGGGCCTGGGCCGGTTCGCGTTCACACCGATCCTGCCCCTGATGATCGATCAGGCCCACCTGTCCTCCGCGACGGGAGCACACCTGGCGACCGCGAACTACCTCGGCTACCTCGTCGGGCCGGTCCTCACCCTGATCCTGCCCCGACTGGTGTCCTCCCGCCTCCTGTACCGTGCGAGCCTCGTGGTGATCGTGGTCTCCCTGCTCGGGATGAGCCTGACAACCAGCGAACCCCTCTGGTTGATCCTGCGGTTCCTGGCTGGCGTGGCGTCCGCCCTGATGTTCGTTCTGATCGCCAGCAGCGCCGCCTACCACTGCCGAGCCGCGGCCCGGCACGTCGTCGGCTGGATCTACGGAGGCATCGGCGTCGGGATCGCCCTGTCCGGGCTGCTGATCCTCGCCCTCGGTACAGGCGGCAGTTGGCAGCACGCCTGGTGGGTCGTAGCCCTGGCCTCCCTGATCCTCACCGCACCGGCGTGGTTCCTGCCTCTCCACCCCGCAACCCCACGGAAGACGGCCCCCGTCAGCGGGGAGCAGGCGCTGTCACAGGGGCGAGAACGGCGTAGGTCACGCGGTCGGCTGGTCCCGGGGTTCAGTCCGCTGGTCGTCAGCTACTTCCTCGAGGGCGTCGGGTACATCATCGCCGGCACCTTCCTCGTCACGGCCGTCGCGGCCGGCTCGCCCGGCTGGGTCGGCAACAGCACCTGGATCCTCGTCGGTCTGGCCGCCGCCCCGTCCTCGGCCCTGTACGGTGCACTGTCCCACCGCGTCTCCGCACCCACCCTGCTCGCGTCCGCCCTGGCACTGCAGGCAGTCGGCATGGCATTGCCTGCTATACTTCCGGGCGCCCTGCCGGCGCTGATCGCCGGCGCCTGCTTCGGGGCGACGTTCCAGGGCATCACGACCCTGGCGATGACCATCGGAGCCACCAGCGGCGTCCCGCACGCCGTGTCGATCCTCACCATCGTGTTCAGCATCGGCCAGGTCGCGGGCCCCCTCCTCGCCGCACCGCTTCTGACCAGCGGCTACTCGGCCGCTTTGCTCCTCGGCGCAGCCGTCGTCGCCTGCGCCGCGGCTACCGCCGTCCTGACCCGTCTCAGGACACCAGCCGCACATCCACCATCGACGCCCTGAATCCCACCGACTGACTCCCACCCCCCACTCGACGGGCGCCTGCCTGTCGTCGAAGGAGCTCTTCTTCCATGCTGTCCGATACCTCCAGACCCGTCATCGAGGCGACCCTCCCCGTCGTGGGAGCCTCCATCCAGGACATCGCCCGCCGGTTCTACGAGCACATGTTCGCCGCACAGCCGGAACTGCTCGACGGGGTGTTCAACCGCGGCAACCAGGCGCAGGGACGCCAGCAGCAGGCCCTCGCCGGGGCCGTCGCGGAGTTCGCCGACTTCCTCATCCACACCCCGGACCAGCTCCCTGATCACCTGCTGCGACGCATCTCGCACAAACACGCGTCCCTCGGCCTCCGCCCGGAACAGTACGACGTCGTCCACGAGCACCTGATGTGGGCGATCGTCGACGTCCTCGGCGCCGCCGTCAGCCCAGAGGTCGCAGCGGCGTGGGACGAGGTGTACTGGCTCATGGCCAACGCCCTCATCAATCAGGAACGCACCCTCTACGCCGCGGCCGGCGTCACCCCGGACACGGTCTGGGCTCCCTGGCGGGTCGTCGAACGGATCCAGGAGACACCGGAGGTCGTCACGTTCGTCGTCGCTCGGGTCGATGACCGGGCTCCCCATCAGGAGGCGGCGCCGTCGTTGCCGGGACAGTACGTCACCCTGCAGGCGCTCCTGCCCGACGGCACGCATCAGCCCCGCCAGTACAGCCTCACCCGCGCCGATGACGGGGACCGTCGCCAGTTCTCCGTCAAACGGGTTCATCACGCCACCAGCCCCGACGGCGAGGTCTCCAATCACCTGCACGACACCGCCCAGATCGGTGACGAGCTGGTCCTGTCCGAGCCCTTCGGCGACGTCGTCCTCACCGACTCGAACCGGCCGGTCGTGCTCATCAGTGCCGGCATCGGTGTAACCCCCATCGCCGGAATGCTCTCCCACCTCGCCCATACCGGATCCACCCGGCAGGTCACCGTGCTGCACGCCGCCCGGAACCCTGAGCTCTTCGCGCTCCGGCTGCAGATCCACGCCAACCTCGAACAGCTACCGCAGGCCAGCCTGACCACCTGGTACACCGAACACGACCCCGAACGCCCGGAGACGACCGCCGAGCGGACCGGACCCATGGATTTCACGGGCGTCGACCTGCCGACAGGGGCTCGGTACCACCTCTGCGGGCCCCTGCCCTTCATGCAGAAGATCCGCTCCACCCTCATCGCCGCCGGCATCCCGGCACGCGAGATCCAGTACGAAGTCTTCGGACCCGATCTCTGGCTTGCGGCTCCCGTGTAAGGGGCCCACCGCAGGATCCACGCACGTCCTGCTCGACGCCGTCCTGATGTGAGCCCCGTCGGTCGGGCCCGGAGGCTGCGGAGCGCGGGGCGGGGGCAGGAGTCGGACTGAAGCAACGAACGATCCCGACTCCTGCCCGAGAGGCTTGAGTGTCAGCCGGCTTCTTGACCAACTGCTAAGCCTACTGACTAGTTGACCATGGAGGGGTAGGGGAAGGTCAAGGGTACGGGCGGGATGATTCGGTTCCACCGGCAGAAGTTCAGGTGACATCATGGCGACCCGACGCACGGCCCCGGCACGAGGCTACGACTCGTCGGTGCCCTCGCCGAGGACCTCGCCGATGTACTGGATCGTGAGGACCGGGGAGTCCATCTCGTCGGTGCCTGCGACCAAAGCCACATACAGGAGTTGGCCGTCGAAGCCGGTGGCGACGTAGTCCAAGCTTTTCCAGGTCGGGTGTTCCGCGGCTCCGTGCCAGGCGGGGTGCAGCAGCAGGTCCTCCCATTCGGAGTCGGACGGCAGACCGTCGAGGCCGAGGCCGGCGACGACGGTGTGCTCGACGGCGACAGGACAGAGGAAGTACCGGTTGGAGGCGTAGGGGCTGACGTCGATCAGGGCGCCTTCGGCCAAGGCCTTCTGCCGGGACGGGCCCGGATGCCTCTCCGGGACCTCGTGGGCGATCTGATGCTCGAGCAGGTCGACCTGCTCCGTGCTCGGCATCCCCTCCGGGTACAGGTAGGAGTTCACACGGGACGCCGGGTTGTAGGGCACGAACCAGGCGGGCGCCCCAGGATCGACGCCGTCCGGTACCGGCCGATAGGCCTCCTCCAGCACGCCGGTGTCCTCGAGCAGGCCGACCATGATCCGGTCGAGGTTCACCGCTCCAAGGCCCGCGCCGTACTCGGTGTCGGCGTTCCGGACACCCTTCTTCGCGAAGCAGTAGGCGGCGAGCTCGTGCGCGAAGGTGCGCGGCTCCTCCCAGCCGAGCTCGAAGTCCGAGGCCACCTCGGCGACGACGACGGCGAAGCGCTGCAGGAAATCGGAGGTGTAGTGGCGTCGGTATGCCGGCGGCAGGCCGTCGACGATCCGCGCCCCGGCCGAGGTGATGTAGGCCTGCGCGTCTCCGCCGGCTGCCTCCAGGGTGCGGAGGGCGAAGATGTCCTCGAAGATCCCGGCCAGGACGATCGGGATGGACTGCCGCAACGCCCCGCGCAGGAGCTGCGCGATCACCAGCGCCCGCAGCCGGGCCTCGGGCGACTCGTAGTTCGCCGCCGGGAGCTCGCCGTCCTCGTCGAGCTGCATGCGCCCGATGCATGCGCCCTGCAGCTCGGGACCTCCGAAATAACCGAACAGCGTCAGATGGACGCCTTCGAGCTTCCGGCCCTCGTTGATCAGCTCGATCTGCCCGGGCGTCAGGTCATGCGGGTCGATCTCCGGTGCCACGGCACTCCTTGGTCGAAGGTGGCGCCAGACTAGCAGCGGCTCCCTTCCTGGCGGGCGCATTCTTCCGGTCGGGACCTACTGGTAGGTCACCAGCCATGGTTTCGGCTCGATGAGCGAGTACGTCTGTGCGGGCGTCAGCATCGGCTTGTCCTCGTCGTAGAAGTTCTTCCAGGACGGCCAGATCCCGCGTGGCATCACGCCCTGAAGGGCTCCCCAGGTCTCGAGCTTCTCCCCCGGCGTGCCGTGTCCGTCGGCGTGCAGGGTCATGGAGAGTTCGCTCCGGGAGACGTCGAGGTCCTCCCGCCCGCTGATCATGTCCACCCGGAACTGGTGGACCATGAAGAGCTTCTGCGGCAGTGCCCTGTCCCGCGTCAGGTCGGCGAGCCAGGTCGATGTCGCATTGATCTCCGCCGCACCGACGGTACCGATCTGCTCGAGAGGCACCTGATCGGGGGCGAGTCTCCACTCGGGGTCCAGAGCGAGGCCCACCGAAGGGCGTGCCAGGAGGTCCTCGTAGCGGCGCACCTGGGAGAGGAAGTCGGTGCGGCCGGACTGGAAGTCGAGGATGACATAGACGCCCGCTTCATCGGCCGCCTCGATCCAGGGTTCGAGCACGTCGATGGGCGTCTCGTTCGAGTAGTCGCCGTCGGGCCCGGGGTCGCTGCTCGCGACGCTTGCGATGAGGTCGAGCGCGGGCACCACGGGTTCGTCGCTGAAGGGCTGGTACTGGGCTGCGAGCTCCCGAGCCCTCGCCATGGTCGCCTCGATGCCCTGCTCGCCCAATGCTCCGAGAGAGGGGCCACTCGGATGACCGTAGAGGGCGACCATCCGCCGCCCGGGGAAGACGGTCTGCCCGCCTCCGGGTAGCTCGACGCCCGTCGCCGCGACATCGACGCGGGCGGCGAACTGGCCGGCAGGACCGAATCCGTCGCCCACCGCCAGAACGGGGGCCTGCGCATGGGCGTGGACTGCCTGGACGGCCGTCGGCGTCGAGCGCGGATCGCCGTCCGGAAGGACCTGCACCTCGGCGCCGGCGGCTCGGGCCGTGGCCAGGGATGCGGGCGCCGACGTGGCAGTCGCCAGCACCAATGCGGGCGACGGCTGCTCCGGGGCGCGGAACTCCGGGAGGACGTCCGTCGTCGCGGGGCCGGTCAGGTCCCCGGGTGGGCCCGACGACGGCGCGGCCGGTGATTCCGGCTGTGTCACGCCCAGCACCTGAAGGGCTTCGCTCTCGAGTGCGCCGACCGACGCTGCGATCGCGTGGGGTTCGACCTCGACCGCCGTCGCCGGCAGTCGCAGCGCCGAGGAGAAGTCCGCGACCGTCGTCGGACCCGCGAGCATCTCGCGCTCCCCGCGGAGCACCGGCCAGTCGGCGGCGGGATCGCCGTAGCCGACCACTGTCTCCACGCCGAGCCGGTCCAGTTCGGCCGTCACCTCGGCGAGCCCCGCACCCTCGGGCCCGAGGACCAGGAGGGGGACGTGCAGTCCGGCCGCAGCGCTCGCGGCGGGTCCCAGCCCGGCGTCGGTGCGGGCATAGCCCTCATCGTCGTGACGCGCGAACACGACGGCTACCGGGCTCCGTTCGAACAGGGCACGGCTCATCGCAACCGACGTCTCGCTCCTGGATCCCGCGAGCACCTCCCGCTGTCCGGCAGCGAGGTCCGACAGAAGGACCGCCGGCGCCTCCTCCGTCGCGGCCGGCTGCTCGGGATCTCCTGCGGTGCAACCCGCCACTGCGAGGACACCCGCGAGCGCGAGGGCAGGCAGCCGGCCGGCCGTACGACGGCGCACGAGCGCCCGCTTTCCCGAATAATCCACCAGTCGACCTTACGCCCCCCTCACCGGTCGCCTCGGGAGCAGGGTGATCGGGGTGGGCACGCCTCACGCTTGGACCACCGGCTCACACGGAGACGGCCGGAGGCTAGTGCAGGTGGCTTCCGCCATTGATATCGATCGTCGTCCCGGTGAGGTAGGCCGCATCGTCGGACGAGAGGAACGTGATGACGGCGGCGACTTCCTCGGTCGTCGCGGTGCGGCCGAGGGGGATGTCCCTCGCGAGTGCGGCTTCCTGCTCGTCGGTGCTGCCGACCCTGATGTTCGTGTCGACGGCGCCGGGCGTCACGGCGTTGACCGTCACTCCGCTGTCGCCGAGTTCCCGGGCCAATGCCTTCGTGAAGCCCAGGATGGCCGCCTTGGCGGCGGAATAGGGGACCTTCCCGAAAACGCCGCCTCCCCGCTGGGCGGAGACGGACGACATGTTGATGATCCGCCCCCACTTGTTCTCCAGCATCCCGGGCAGGAAGGCCTTCGTGACGAGATACGTGCCCGTCGCGTTGACGGCCATCACCTTGTTCCACAGGTCCAGGGTGGTCTCGAGGAACGGGACGGGCGAGGTGATACCGGCGATGTTGGCGAGAGCGCCGACCGGAGGCAGGAATCCCGCGGAAACCTGCTCGGCGACGGCTCGTTCCGCGCGGCTCACCGAGTCCTCGTCAGCGACGTCGATGGCGTGCCCGAAGGCCGGCACCCCGTACTCACCGCCGACCCCTGCCGCCGTGGCAGCCGACCTGTCGCCGTCGAGATCGAGGATGACGATCGCCCAGCCCTGTCCGGCGTATCGGCGGGCTGTCGTGATGCCGATGCCCTTCTTGGACGTCGCTCCGGTGATGACGGCGGTGCGCTGTGTGACAGGCATGATGCTCCTTCGAATCTGCGGCGGGTGCGGAACCGATCCGCGGTCTGTGTCTTCTGCGAACGCTTTGTCGACTGTTGACAGCAAAGTGTGCACTGGATCACACTAGCTGAAGCAGTCTGTTGACTGTCAACAGTAAAGTCCCCCATCGAGTAAGGAATCCCATGAGCAATGAAGCTCTCCAGATGCGAGGCCACGTCCATGGGACGAAGGACGCTCGCAAGGTAGCTGTCGGGTCGGGTGTCGGAGCAGTCATCGAGACCTACGACTTCATCGGTTTCGGCACGGCTGCGGCGCTGCACTTCGGACCGGCCTTCTTCCCGGGTGCAGACCCGGTCACGGCGACCCTGGCTTCGTTCGCAACCCTGGGTGTCGGTTTCGCGGCTCGACCGCTGGGCGGCATCATCGGCGGTCACCTCGGGGACAAGGTGGGCCGCAAACCCGTGCTCGTCGCCTCGCTGATCATCATGGGGCTCGCGACCTTCGCCATCGGGCTCCTGCCCACGTACGCCACCGTGGGCATCCTCGCCCCCATCCTCCTGGTGATCGTGCGCATCATCCAGGGGCTGGCCTTCGGCGCGGAATGGGGCGGCGCCATCCTCATGAGCTACGAGCACGCGCCATGGAAGTCGAAGGGGAAGTACACCGGCATCGTGCAGGCCGGATTCCCCGTCGGACTCCTCCTGGCGAACCTGGTGTTCCTCGCCAGCGCCAACCTGATCGGCGACTGGGCCTGGCGCATTCCGTTCCTGGCCAGCATCGTGCTGGTCATCGTCGGGCTGATCATCCGATCGAAGGTCCCCGAGTCCCCGGTCTTCGAGGACGTGAAGGACCACGGCGAGATCGTCAAGAATCCCATCGTGCAGGTCATCCGCCAGGACTGGCGCAGCATCGTCCGCGGCATCTGCCTCCGCGTTGCCGAGACGGCCGGGTACGCCGTCGCGGTCACCTACATGATCTCCTACCTCAACACCACGGAGCTCGCCACCCGGACGGAGACCCTGACCTCCCTCTGCGTCGCGTCCGGCATCGGCATCTTCGCCACGATGGCATGGGCCCGCCTGACGGATCGGGTGGGACGGCGTCCTGTCTACATCTGGTCCTGCGCCTTCGCCGTCCTCTTCGGCATCCCCATGTTCCTGCTCGCCAACACGGGCCTGTTCATCTGCGTGATGATCACCATCGTCATCTCCTACGCCGTCTGCCAGAACTCGCTGGCCGGCGCGCAGGGAGCCTGGTTCCCCGAGCTGTTCCAGGCCAAGACCCGCGCCTCCGGTGCCTCCCTGTCCTACCAGATCTCCGCCATGGTCTCCGGGTTCACCCCGTTCATCACCACCCTGCTGTACAGCCAGCTCGGCTGGCTCGGCCCTGCCCTCCTGTTCTCCACATACGCCCTGATCGGTCTCATAGCGGCACTCATGACCCGCGAGACCTGGGGCCCGACGGAACGCCGGCTCGCCGCTGCGGCGGCCGAAGCCACCCCGCTCCCCCAGCACGTCTAATTCGACCCTCCCGAGAAGGAGTCAGCCATGACCCTCACACCAGCAACGACGGTCGCGCCGTCACCCGACTTCACCGCCCGGGTGGCGGACGTCGAGGAATCCGCCTATCGAGCCCGCCACTACGCCCTGGACATGGGCGAGGTGCAGGGCCAGGGATACGTCGGCCAGGCTCTCGGATCCGCGGACATCTTCGCGGCGGTGTACCGCGACCAACTGCGCTTCCGCCCGGAGGACCCCCACTGGGCTGCACGGGACCGCTTCCTGCTGTCCACCGGCCACTACGCGATCGGCCACTACGCGGCCCTGGCCGAAGCCGGCATCGTCCCCGTCACCGAGCTCGACACCTACGGTTCGGACGACTCGCGGCTCCCAATGTCCGGCATGGCGTCCTATACGCCCGGCATGGAGATCTCGGGCGGCTCGCTCGGACATGGCCTGACGGTTGCGGTGGGCATGGCGCTGGGGATGCGGCTGCAGGGCTCCTCGGCCCGCATCTTCAACTTCCTGTCGGACGGCGAACTCGACGAGGGATCGACCTGGGAGGCGGCGATGGGATCGCATCACCACCGGCTGGGCAACCTCACCGCCCTGGTCGACATGAACGCCCTCCAGGCCGACGGTGCCACCGAGACCGTGCTCGGCATCGAACCGGCCGAGGAGAAGTGGGCGTCCTTCGGCTGGTACACGCAGCGGGTCGACGGCAACAGCGCCCAGGCCCTCCTGACCGCACTGGACAACATCACCGACCGTACCGGCGCCACCGGTGAACCGTCGGTCATCCTGTGCGACACGAAGGTCGGCAAGGGCGTACCCCTTCTGGAACAGAGGGAGAAGGCGCACTTCATGCGCATCGAGGAACACGAATGGCAGATCTGCCGGGACCAGTTGACCGCAGGACACGAAGGAAAGGCTTCAGCATGAGCACCACCAGCGAGGCGCCGGACACCACGACGGCCACGAAACCGAAGTTGAAGACCTCGGCGATGATCGCGTCCTTCGCCGATCCCGGCCAGAAGACCGCTCCGGCACCCTTCGGTCATGCACTCGTGAAAGCAGCCGAAACGGACCCGCGCATCGTCGGGCTGACGGCGGACCTCGGCAAGTACACCGACATGCACATCTTCGCGAAGGCCTTCCCTGACAGGTTCTTCCAGATGGGCATGGCCGAACAGCTCCTCCTCGGAGCGGCCGCCGGGATGGCCGAGACAGGGCTCGTCCCCTTCGCCTCGACCTACGCCGTCTTCGCCGCCCGTCGCGCCTACGACTTCCTGTGCCTGGACATCGCGGAGCCCAACCTCAACGTCAACGTCATCGGGGGCCTGCCGGGTCTGACCACCGGGTACGGGCCCAGCCACCAGGCCACCGAGGACATGGCGATCTTCCGCGGCATGCCCAACCTGACCATCATCGATCCGTGCGACTCGGTCGACATCGAGCAGGCCGTACCCCAGCTGGCAGCCTCCCCCAGACCGAGCTACCTGCGCCTGCTGAGGGGCCACGTGCCCACGGTGCTCGACGAGTACGACTACACGTTCGAACTCGGCAAGGCCAAGCAACTCCGCCCGGGCACCGACGTCCTGTTCATCTCGAGCGGACTGATGACCATGAGGGCGCTGCAGGCAGCCGGACAACTCGCCGCCCACCACGTCGACGTCGCGGTGGTCCACTCACCGACGATCAAGCCCTTCGACACGGCGACGATCCTCGGTGAACTCGCGCCGGATCGG
Organism: Arthrobacter sorbitolis; assembly: GCF_054510995.1. Lineage (NCBI taxonomy): Bacteria > Bacillati > Actinomycetota > Actinomycetes > Micrococcales > Micrococcaceae > Arthrobacter > Arthrobacter sorbitolis. The sequence goes on along the minus strand of NZ_JBTNDM010000008.1, from coordinate 68,011 downwards.
CTCGTCATCACTCTCGAAAACCACACGGAGGTCGGCGGCCTCTTCGAGGCAGTGGCCGGTGTCGCAGTACGACACGGCAGCGGGCGGCGCATCATCCCGATCGCCCTCCCGGATCGGTTCCTCGACGCAGGCGCCCTGCCGACCCTGCACGAGAAGTACGGGCTGTCCACCGGCCGCATCGTGCAGAAAGTCCTGTCCGAGCTGTCCTGATGGTCGGACGGCCCATGCGTGGTCGGGTTCCGTAAGATCGATGCTGTCGACAATCCACTGTCGACATTGCGACGAAGGACACGAATCGACATGACGGCACCACCATCGTCACTGCTGGGCGGGCTGGAGAAGACCAATCTGCGCCAGCAGGCCCTCGCCGCACTTCGCCGCGCCATCACCACCGGCGAACTGGCTCCCGGCGTGCACCTCGTCGAGACCGACCTGTCGGACCGACTGCAGATCAGCCGTGGCACGCTCCGGGAAGCCATGCGACAGCTTCAGCAGGAAGGCCTCATCGCGGCGGGAGCCAGGGGCCGGCTCGCTGTGCGACACCTCGACACGGCCGATGTCCGGGACATCTTCGAAGTGCGGTCCGCGCTCGAATCGCTCGCTGCCCGCACGCTGGCGGGCCGGGACGACCGGGACACGGCGGTCAGGGAACTCGAGCAGCACATCCGGCTCATGGAGGAAGCAAGCGAGGGAACCCTTGATGAGCGGATCCAGGCGGACCTGGACTTCCATCACGCCCTCTGCACGCTGACCGGGAACAGGACGCTGGTGCACTCCTGGAAGTCGCTCGAAGGATCCATCCGGATGAGCATCATGTACGCAGGCGTCGACCAGGCGATGAGCAACATGAGCGCCGACCGGCATGCGGGCATCGTCGAGGCCATCAAGACCGGGAACACGGCGCACGCCATCCACGCCGTCGAAGAGCACATGGATGAGACGACGCGAAGCCTCATCGGGAACGGCCCCTAGCTCCCAGCTGCGCGGACACGACGTCGCAGGACGCCACCCGGTCGGCGTCCTGCTCATCGCGCGCGACGTGTCGGTCCGCGACCCTGACGGGACCCGGCCATACTCTGTGGTCTGCGCAACGGGGCGGAACGCGATCGGCTGGCCCTGGGCGCACTGCACGGCGCACAGCGCACCGCCAGAAGAATTCGTCGAGCGCGTCGGGTTCCCGGGAGTAGTAGGGATGAGAAATGAAGGTCGCCGTGGTCGGTGGAGGATCCACCTACACTCCGGAACTGGTCGACGGCTTCGCCCGGCTCCGCCGCCTCCTGCCCATCGAGGAACTCTGGCTCGTGGACCCGGATGCGTCGAGGCTCGATCTCGTCGCGGGGCTCTCCCGCCGGATCTTCTCGAAGGCCGGACACACCGGCAGGATCATGACGACCCGGAGCATCGAGGAGGGCGTCAGCGACGCGGACGTCGTCCTCCTGCAGTTGCGGGTCGGCGGACAGGCGGCGCGGCAGGGGGACGAGACGTTCCCGCTCGAGGCCTGCTGTGTCGGGCAGGAGACCACTGGTCCCGGCGGTCTCGCGAAGGCGCTCAGAACCGTACCCGTGGTTCTCGGGATCGCCGAGGTGATCCGTGAACGTGCCAGGCCGGACGCCTGGATCATCGACTTCACCAACCCCGTGGGGATCGTGACCCGTGCACTCCTGCAGGCGGGGCATCGGGCCGTCGGGCTCTGCAACGTCGCCATCGGATTCCAGCGCAGGTTCGCCGCCCTGCTCGACGTGGAGCACCACGACGTCTCGCTCCTGCACGTCGGGCTGAACCACTTGACCTGGGAACTCGGGGTCGGCCTGAGGACCGGCGGAACCTCGCTCGACGTCCTGCCGCGCCTTCTCGATCACCACCTCGAGGAGATAGCGCAGGAGGTGCAGCTTCCGGCGTCACTGATCTCCCTGCAGCGGGCGGTCCCCTCCTACTACCTGCGATACTTCTACGCCCACGACCAGGTCCTGCGTGAACAGCGCACACAACCGACCCGGGCGGAGGCGGTCATGGAGGTCGAGAGGGCGCTCCTGGAGAAGTATGCGGACCCCGCGCTGGACGTGAAACCCGCAGAACTGTCGCTCAGGGGAGGTGCCTACTACTCGGAGGCGGCAGTCGACCTGATGGCGTCCCTGACCTCCGACCGGGGGGACACCCAGGTCGTCAATGTGCTCAATGAAGGCACCCTGCCGTTCCTTCCCGACGATCACGTCATCGAGGTTCCCGCCGTCATCGGGTCCGCCGGCATCACGGTACCCGCGGTCGGTGCACTGCCGGACGAGATGATCGGGCTCATCAGCCACGTGGCGTCCTACGAGCGTCTCGCCCTGGAGGCCGCACTGCATGGCGGTCGGAACCGGGTCGTGAAGGCGATGCTCGCCCATCCCCTCGTCGGCCAGCACGACAAGGCCGAGAAGCTCACGGATCTCCTGCTGGCCGCCAACGGCAAGCACCTGGCCTGGGCGACATGAGCCGGTCAGGATCAGGACCCGGACCGGGATCCGGACCAGTGTCCGGCCAACGGCACGGCAGCAGCGGAGGCCCTGTCGTACTGGCCATCGACGGAGGCGGTTCCAAGACCGACATCGTCGCCGTGACCCTCGAGGGCAGGGTCCTCTTCCGGTCCCGCGGCGGCGGGTCCAATCCCCAGATTCTCGGCCTCGACCGATCCTTGGCGACCGTCCGTGGCCTGGCAGCCGACGCTCTGGCCGCCGTCGACGGACGACCCCTCCTGCAGACGAGTCTCTACCTCTCCGGCATGGACCTGCCCGCCGAGATCGAGGACTTCACGTCCGCCATCTCGGGTGAGGCCTGGGCCACCGGTGTGGACGGGCGGCAACCGGTGGTCGAGAACGACCTCCTCGCCCTGCTCCGTGCCGGCACCGACCACCCGGATGCTGTCGCCGTCGTCTGCGGGACCGGGATCAACGCCATCGGGGTGCGTGCGGACGGCAGGACCGCGAGGTTCCCCGCCCTGGGCATGATCTCCGGGGACTGGGGCGGCGGGGGGCACCTCGGCGCCTGGGCACTCTGGCACGCGGCGCGATCCGAGGACGGACGCGGGGAGAAGACACTCCTGCAGGACCTGATCCCCAGGAGCTACGACGTCGCCACGGTCATGGACGTCATCGAGGACCTCCACTTCGAACGGGTACCCGCCCGGTCGGTCATCGACCTCGCGCCGGTACTCTTCGAGGCGTCGGCCCTGGGAGACCCGGTCGCCACGTCGGTCGTCGACCGTCAGGCGGAGGAGATCGTCGTCATGGCGGTCACCGCGCTCCGTCGGCTCGACCTCCTCGAAGCGGCGGTCCCCGTGGTCCTCGGAGGAAGTGTCCTGGCTGCCGACCACAGCCGCCTCATGTCCCGGATCGGGACGATGCTGAAGGAAGCGGCACCCGACGCATGGACACGCCTCGTCACCGCTCCCCCGATCCTGGGGGCAGCATTGCTGGCGTTGGAGACGGCCGGTGCCGACGATGCGGCACTGGAACTCGCGCGGGTGGAGATCGAGTCGCCCGTCCCGGAGCCCGGTCGAGGACGACCTACGCCGGGTCGATCAGCTGCTGCAGAAGGGCTCCGTACCGGCGGATGACGACGTCCTCGCCGTCCGCGAGCAGCTGCTCGTCCCCCACGACCCACAGCGCATACATGAGCCCGCCGACGAGGGCTGCCGCCAGCCGGGCACGGAGGTTCGCGTCCGGACCGGTCAGGCGGCTCTCCAGTGGCGCGACGAAGGTCGTCTCGTGGAGGTGCCGCAGCTGCTCGCCGACGGCTCCGGTGTCACTCGCGCGCAGGAGCGTGAGGTAGAGGGGACGCAGGTGCCCGTCCTCCTCGAGGACGTACCGGACGAAGCGCTCACCCAGGTTGTCCGGATCTCCTTCGAGCAGGGGCTGGTAGTCGGGCATCGACGGCAAGGCCTGGAGGAACAGCGCCTCCTTCGTGCCGAAGTAATGGATGGGGAGTGCGCCGTCCACGCCGGCGGCGGACGCCACCGATCTCACCGATGCACCTGCGTAGCCCTTCTCGAGGAAGAGGGCGCGTGCGGCATCCAGGATCGCCGCCCGCGTCTCGGCCCTGCCCTCGATCATGCTCCAACCCTAACTCCAGGCTGCGCGGTGCCGCCGGGGATCCGTTGGACCCGCTGGCCTCCAGCCTTCAAGGGTCTGGTTATTCAACGCTGTTGAATGTAGCCTGCTGGAACGACCACCTCTCCCGGCGGACCAGCAGAAGGACCAGCAATGACGCAGACACCTGTCACCCTGACCGCTTCCAGCACGATCGAGCAGTGGCTGGGCCACCCCGAGGGAGGGCCGGTCCTGCGGGGCTTCCTGGTGCAGGCCGGTACCGACGAAGCCGCTCTCGGTCCGGCCCGGTCCATGCCTCTGCAGCAGCTCGTGGCCCTGAGTCAGGGCGCCCTGCCGCAGAGCGCGGTCGACGGGCTGGTGAGGCAGGTCAACGGAGGCGTGATCCCCGAGGCCGATCCCTCGGTCTGGCAGGAACGCGTCGTTCCGGGCCGCTTCGAGGGACGCACCGTGATCGTCACGGGAGCGGGATCCGGCATCGGCCGTGCCACGGCATCGCGGGTAGCCCGCGAGGGCGGGCGCGTCCTCGCCGTCGACATCGCCGCGGACCGCCTCGACGATCTCGCCGCAACGCTCGAGGGTCACCAGGTGGTCCCCGTCGCGGCCGACCTCACGGACACGGAGGCAGTGGCGCGGATCGTCGCCGCCGCCGACGGCCGTATCGACGCCCTCGCCAACGTGGCAGGCATCAACGACGACTTCAGCCCGCTGCACGAGGTCTCCGACGCGATGTGGTCGCGCGTCTTCGCGGTCAACGTCGAGGCTCTCGTGCGCCTCTCCCGGGCGGTCCTGCCCGTCATGCTCGATGCCGGCCGCGGGTCGATCGTCAATGTCGCCTCCGAGGCAGGCCTGCGCGGCTCCGCATCGGGCGTCGCCTACACGGCGTCGAAGCACGCCGTCGTGGGCATCACCCGCAGCGCCGCCTTCATGTACGCGAAGGAGGGCCTGCGTATCAACGCCGTCGCACCGGGTGGCGTCGCCACCGGCATCCCGATGCAGGCCACGCCCTCGGCGTACGGCTCCTCCCGCCTCGAGGGCGCCCGCGTCAACATCCCCAGCATCGCCGACCCCGCCCACCTCGCGGCGACGATCTCGTTCCTGCTCAGCGACGACGGCGTGAACATCAACGGCGCCATCCTGCCCTCCGACGGCGGCTGGTCCGCCGTCTGATCGGACGGAGGGCGGACGGAACCCGTGCCGGCTGCCTGCATACGGCGCTGTCCCACGACGGGAAAGGTGAAGGAATGACGACGATCGACCTGCGGACGAGGCTTCTGGGGCGGCTCATCGGCCTGGCGTCCGTGACGAGGCGGTCCGAGGCACAGATCCTCGCCGACCAGCGGCGGGTGATCAGCCACAACCCGCTGACCGATCTCCTGCTCGGCGGGCCGGCCAGAGGCGTACGGCGACGGGACACCACCGCCGCCGGGGCGGACGGGGTCATCCGGGTGCGCACCTACCACCCGCCGACACCGACGCAGAGCGGGGCTCACCCACTGGTCGTGTTCATCCACGGCGGAGGCTGGACCTCCGGGACCCTGGACACGTACGACTGGTTCGCGAGCAGCATCGCCCGCGACGCACGCGCCGTCGTCGCGTCCCTGGACTACCGGCTGGCACCCCGCCACCGGTGGCCGGCCGCAGCGGAGGACGCGTATGCGGCGACCGTCGACCTGATCGGCCGCGGGTCGGAGCTCGGGGCCGACACGTCCCGGGTCGCCGTCGTGGGCGACAGCGCGGGAGGGAACCTGGCCGCCGTCGTCGCCCTCATGGCACGGGACCGATCCGGCCCCGCCATCGCATTCCAGGGGCTGGTGTACCCGGCGACGGACATGACCATGGGGAGCCCGTCGATCGAGGAGAACGCGGACGCCCCGATCCTCACGAAGGCGGACATGCTGGCCTTCCGCGGGCACTACCTCGAGGACCAGGACCCGCGACACCCGTATGCGTCCCCCCTGCTGGCCGATGACCTGAGCGGACTGCCGCCGGCCCTGGTGCAGGTGGCGGAACACGACCCGCTCCGGGACGACGGCCTCCGCTACGCTGCCGCCCTGCAGGACGCAGGGTCCGCCGTGCGCACGACGACCTACTTCGGGATGCCCCACGGCTTCATGGCGTTCCCCAGGATCAGCAGGGCCGTCCCGCAGGCTCTCGGCGAGCTGTGCCAGGAGCTGCGCCGCGCCCTGGCCTAACTGCAGCCCGAAGGTGTGCGAGGCAGGAGTCGCGGCCGGGCATACCTCGCCATCGAGCCCGCTCACAGCGCGCTCACAGCCTGGACCGGAACTGTCGAAAGAATCGGCAGCTGTACTCGTTCCATGACTACTCACCCTTCTTCCACCCGTCGGTTCCGGGTGCGCTTCGCCTCGTCCATCGCCGCCCTCACGCTCGCGGGCTCGATGGCCGCGTGCAGCACGACGGCGGATCCGTCCGCCATGGGCACGGGCGCCACCTCATCAGCCACGGTCGAAGCCACGACCGATGCCACGACGTCGTCGAGCGCCACGGCGTCCGGGACCAGTACCGCCGACAGCACCTCGACGGACGCCTCGACGGACGGTGCGGGGACCACGGCCGGAACGATCACCGAGACGGCAGTAGCGGCGGACGCTTTCCTCGCGACGCTGACCGCGGAGCAGCAGGAGCAGGTGCTCTACTCCTACGACGACGCGACGAAGACCACGTCGTGGTCCAACTTCCCCGTGACGTTCGTCGAACGGGCGGGCCTGAACCTGACCGACCTCACCGAGGAGCAGCAGACCGCAGCATCGGCGGTCCTGGAGTCCCTGCTCAGCGACGAGGCCTACGCGGAAGTCACCGCCATCATGGACGGCGACCAGTACCTCCTCGAGAACAGCACGAGCACGGAGTCTTCCCTCGGCCAGTACTACATCGCGTTCTTCGGGGACCCCTCGGACACCGACGCATGGGAGGTCCAGTTCGGCGGCCACCACCTCGGCATCAACGCCACCCTCGACGGCAGCACGGACGGCACCGCGGACGCCATCACCTTCGCCCCCACCCACCTCGGCTCCCAGCCCGCCGTCTACACCGCCGCGGACGGTACCGAGGTCCAGCCCCTGGCAGGCATGTACGAGACCGCCTTCGCCTTCTACGACAGCCTCGATGCCGGACAGCAGGCCGCCCTCTACCAGGGGACGGAGGTCTCGAACCTCACCTGCGCACCGGGCGGCACCTGCGACTACCCGACCGGGACCGGGATCCTCGGATCAGACCTGACGGACGAGCAGAAGCAGCTGCTGCTCGACGTCATCGCGAACTGGATGGGCCTCGCGGACGAGGAGACCACCGCCGATGCCCTCGCGGAGATCGAGGCCACCCTCGACGAGACGTACATCAACTGGTCCGGCGCCACCGACTACGACATGACGCAGGGCGACGGCATCTACTTCCAGATCTCCGGACCCGGCGTCTACATCGAGTTCGCCAACCAGCAAGGGTCCGCCGGTGCCGACGTCACCGGTGTCGTCACCGGCGGCTGGGGACACATCCACACCATCTACCGCGACCCCACCGACGACTACGCCGGCAGCGCCGCCCAGGCAGAAGCCGCCGGCATGGGCGGTGGGATGGGAGCCCCCGGCGGGACACCACCGAACGGCTGAGCGACTCACGCGAGGTCTTCGGGGCGTGTGCGCAGTTTCCGGGCGATCACGGCGAGGGCCCTCTGGTCGTCCTCGTCCAGCGGGTCGAGGACGCACTGCCGCACCGACCGCACATGGGCCGGCGCAGCCGCCACGACGACGTCGAAGCCGGCGGGGGTCAGGCCCACGAGGGTGTAGCGCCCGTCCGACGGATCAGGGGAACGCCTCACCCAGCCTCGCTGTTCGAAGCGCTTCACCACGTTCGACAGGCGGGAGAGCGATCCGTTGGCGAGGTAGGCGAGCTCACTCATCCTGATCTCGTGATCGGGTGACTCGGAGATGTGGCTGAGGGTCAGGTAGTCGAAGAGCGTCAGGCCCGCTTCCTGCTGCAGCGGTGACTCCAACCGCCCCGGCATCAGAAGCACCAGTGACACCAGGCCGGTCCAGGCTTCCTTCTCGTCGGGCGACAGCCACTGGACGGGACCCGCAGCAGCGTCGGGAGGGAGCGGACCGGGGGAGGAAGCCATCACGTCATCCTATCGAGGTCCGAATGACTTCACGCGTGAAGTCAATCTGCTACGCTGACTTCACGCGTGAACTCACGGTCCGCCGGGGACCATGACGAGCCATCTCCCGACAAGGACCCCCATGCCCGTAACGCTGATCAACCCCGATGACCACGTCGCCGTCCCGCTGTACCACCACGTCGCCGTCGCGACGGGAAGCAGGCAGGTCCACATCGCGGGGCAGGTGGCCTGGGACCACGAAGGGCACCTCGTCGCGCCCGGAGACCTCACCGGCCAGGTGGTGCAGGTCTACCGCAACGTGGCGAAGGCACTCACCGCCGCGGGGGCGACCTTCGACGACGTCGTCCGCTTCACCTGGTATGCCGCCGGGTGGAAGAGGGACATGTACGACGCCTTCAACGCCGGAGTCGAGCAGGCCCGGACGGAGTTCCGCATCCCTACGGCACCGGCCGCACTCATCGGCGTCGAGATCCTCTTCGAGCCCGGCATCCTCGTGGAGGCCGAGGTCACGGCCGTCATCGCGTGAGGCGGCCCCGACCACCCAGGCCATCCCGCGGGAACCCCATGGCGGAGAGGCCGTGAGTACGCTCGTCGTCACGGCACACCCGGACCCTGATCCCCTCACCCACCACACGGCCCGGCGCCTCCGTGAACCGCTCGGGGAGCAAGCACCTGAGGTTGCCCACCTCGCCCAGGAGGGCTTCGACCCGCGCTTCACCCTCGAGGACCGTCAGCTGTATCGCGGGCATCCTTCCTGGCCGCGACGGGCCAGGTGGCCGACGCGATCCGGGACGGCGCATCGGGCCGGGCGGAGCGGATCGCGCCCCCCTCACCGGATCAGCCGTAGGGCCACCGGGCCCTTCGCCGTCGACGGATCGACGACGGCGCCGCGCTGCACCATCTCGGCCAGGCCACGGTTGACGAGCCGCCGGGCGGCACTGCGGGCTGGTTCACCGAGATCCGCGCCGTCGACGCCGAGGGCCGCCGCGGCGTCCGCCGGATCGACCGTCGCCCGGCGGGACGCTTCCTCCAGCCGTGCCAGGAGCCACTCCTCGAGCTCGGCGTCGATCGGCCTCACCTTCCGCGCCCGGCAGGAGTCGCTGCAGTAGACGATGGCGTCCCAGTTCCGTTCCCACTTCTTCCGCCACTCGATGCGGCGACCGCAGGAGCGGCACGCCTTCGGCTCGCGCCGCGCCGGGCCGCTCACATGCGGCCGAACATGGCGCGGAGAACGGCGAAGATCCCGTAGCAGATGAGACCCACGGCGATGATCGTCAGGACGTACACGCCCAGCGGGTGGTGCTGGAGGGCCTTCAGGCTGCCGTCCAGTCCGGTGGATTCCTGCGGGTTGCGATGCAGGCCCGCGAGGACGAACAGGCCGCCGACGAGGAGCAGCGCCAGTCCCTTGGCGACGTGCCCGACGACCCCGAACACCTCGATCACGCGCCCCCTCGCTGTGTCCTCGAACGTCCGGAGTTCCGGCCGGAACCCGCGGCGGAGTCCCTTGACGACGAAGTGCAGGCCGATGCCGAGGACGACCGCCGCGGTGACGAACACGAGGAGGACGCCGACGCCCGTTCCCAGGAGGGTCCGCGTGAAATCCACGGTCGACTCGGAGGAATCGGGTCCGTCCCCGAGGGCGAAACGCGCGAAGGTCCCTGCCATGGATCCGTAGATGACGGCGAGCGCGCCGGACGAGATGTGCTTGCCGATGCGCTTGCCGGTGAGCAGGTGCCGTGCACGCAGGGTCGCCTCGCTCAGCTGCCACAGGGCCAGGCCGGCACAGCCCAACGCGCAGATCCACAGGACGGGGCCGAGGTGCCCTTCGGCCACTTCCTCCAGGGCCCCGGTCGGCTCGGCCTCGCCGTTCCCACCGAAGGCGAGCCGCAGCGCGATGAACCCGATGAGGACGTGCACCACGGCGAGCGCCGCGAAGCCGAGACGCGCGGTGACATCCAGTGCGCGGGTGTCGGTCGCCTGCTCGACGGCATCAGCGGCCCGTCCGGCCAATCCCTGCTCCGCGCTGCTGTCCGTGCTGCTGTCCGTGCTCACCCGTTCTCCCGGCGTCGTGCGGAGCCCTCGCGCAGGCAAGGGCTCCCTGGTGGTTCCTCCAGCATAGGAGCAGAGGCGGTGCCCCTGATCCGTGCCGGGAGTGCCGCGCGGTACCGAACCGTTGCCGTTCCGGTGCGAACGTGACGTCCGAAAGCCTTGAGGCGGAGGTCCCGACACGGCAGACTGGACTCGCCAGTCCCACCCGGCACGTCAGCGCACACCATGGTCTCACCATTCCTCCAAGGTCGGTTCTACAGCGCTGCCTCGACGACCAGGAGCACCCATGACCAACGACGACGTCGTGATCGAAGGCGGTTCGCTGCGCCTCGCCCAGGAACGGGACCTCATCACCCTCCTGGAGGCGGTGGAGATCAGCACCGACCTCCCCCGCGCCGCGGCCGAGGCCACCGAGATCCGCATCGTCGCCGAAGACCTCGGCCGGCTCGACGTCGCGTTCTGGGCGGAAGTGACGGGGCTCGACGCGCTGGCCCGCACCGAGGGTGCCCCCGGCGCACGGGCCCGCGGCCAGGAGATCCTCGACTGGGCGCGGGATCAGGGCGATGGGCGGCTGGCCAGCCGCTGCCACGCCCTGATCGCCATGATGGACCTCCTCGCGGGCCACTCCGGATCCGGGGCCGAGCAGGCCACGATCGCCGTCTCGCTGCTGGACGGCGCCGAGCTGCCGCGCCTCCGGGCGAAGCTCCTGACGCGCCAGGCCCTCGGCCTCCTGGGCGCGGGCCTCCTGCAGCACGGCTTCGACGTGTCCCGCCAGGCGCTCACGCTGGCCGACCAGCTGGCCGATCACGAGCTCCTCGCCCAGCTGGCCTCCAATGCCTTCCATGCCGCGCTGGACGAGGCCATGCCCGACGAGGCGCGCTTCTGGATGCGGCGGCTCGAAGCCGCGATCGTCGCGTCCCCCGACCTGGAGCCCGAGCTGGGGGACGTCCTCGCCCGCGGCCACCTCGCCGACAACCGTCCCTGGGACGCGCTCGACGTGCTGGAGAGGTCCGGGGAGTGCGATGCCGCGAACTCGCAGCCCGAGACGCGGGCCATCCGGATGCTGCTCCTCGCGACGGCGCACCACGGAGTCGGTGATCTGGCCGCAGCGCGCGCCGCGCTCGACAGTGCGGACCGCATCACCGCGCGTCATGCGCTCGAGGAGGTCGCCTCCCTGATCCTCGAGGAGCGCGCTGCCGTCGCGGCGTCCGGCGCCGACTTCCGCCTCGCCTACGAACTCCACCGGCAGTTCCACCAGGCGGCGCGGGCGCGATGGATCGAGGCCCGCCGATCGCAGGTGGACCACCTCTTCGCGGAGCAGAACGTCACCGAGGCACTCGCCCGGGCCGAGCAGGCGGAAGCCGCCGTCGCGGTCGACCCGCTGACCAAGGTGCGCAACCGGCGCTGGGTGGAGGACTCACTGCCGGACGTCGTCCGTGCCTGGCAGACCGACGGCCCCTTCTCCGGCTCGCTGGCCATCCTCGATCTCGACCACTTCAAGCAGGTGAACGACCGCTTCGGGCACCCCGCGGGCGACGACGTCCTGGTCGCCGTCGCCTCCTGCCTGCAGGGGTGCTCCGGGGTGCGGCACGTGGCCCGCATCGGCGGGGAGGAATTCCTTATGGTCCTGCAGCGCGACGCCGACCAGGAGCGGGTGGCGGAATGCGTGCTGTCCGCGATCCGGGAGCTCCGGTGGCCGCACATCCATGACGGACTGCGCCTCACCGCGAGCGTCGGCTTCGCGGTCTGCGAGCCGGGCACGACGGCGGCCGCCCTCCTCCGCGAAGCCGACCGACACCTCTACCAGGCGAAGCATGCAGGCCGGGACCGCGCAGTCGGTTCCTGGTAGTACACGTCCGCCCCCGCTCCACGGGCCGCCGACCGTCGACGCAGCCGCTCCGCGGTGACGCCGGTGCGGTGACGTCGCCCTCCACGGCCGTTCACCCGTGGCGCGTCAGCCATTCGCCGAGCGCGGCCCGCACGAGTTCGGCGCCGTGCGGGCCGCCGTAGTTCGCTGCGAAGCGCGGATCACCGACGTACATCTCCCCCAGCCCGCGGAGGTACTCGGTGGACGGGGAACCGTCGGGGCTCCGCGGCGTCCCCGGGATCCCTGCGAGCCAGGCGACATGGCGCCCGGCGAGTCCCAGCGCCTCCTCGTTCGCCGGGGCGATGTTCCTCGACGCGGCGTCGGTCCACCGCGCGTTGAGGTCCGCGACCTCCTCGCCGAACGCGTCCTGCTCCTCCCGCGTCCTGCTGCGCCACCAGGCATCCCCGTCGGCGTAGGCCTCGCGGCCCCACCGTTCCTCCACTTCCTCCCGATAGCGCGTGTGGTCGAATCCGTCGAACATGTCCTGCGGCATGGGTTCTTCTCCTCGTTCGAGGGCCTCCACCGTGGTGAGGACCGCTGTGATCTGCCGGTCGAGCCGTTCCTGCTCGCGGCGGAGGGAGTCGAGGTGCACCCGCAGGGCCGACGCGGGCGCCTCTGCCCGCGTGTCGTCCAGGACCTCGCCGATGGCGGACAACGGCATGCCCAGCGACCTCAGCAGCAGGATGCGCTGGAGACGCACGAGCGCATCCGGGTCGTAGTAGCGGTATCCGTTGGTACCCACGCGCGACGGTGGAAGCAGGCCGATGTCGCCGTAATGGCGCAGCGTCCGGCTCGTGGTGCCGGCCAGTCGGGCGACCATGCTGATCGGGTGGTCCACTCGTCCCTCCTCGTGCCGGCGATGGCGTCGGCACTGTCCCACTCTAGAAATTGACGCAGCGTCAAGGTCAAGAGGCGGAGGCTCGTTTCATGAGCGCGCGGTCACCCGAGCGTGGCGTCGGCCACGCAGGGGGAGCAGGAGGGCGCTGACGGTCAGCTGTACCAGAACCACTGCGGCGGACGCCAGGACGGCGGGACCGCGTGGGCGTTGAAGGTGCCGCATTCGGAACAGCTGTAGCTCGTGCTGGCGGGGAGGAGGTCGGTCGAGTGGTCGGCCTGGCGTGCGGGCACGAACTCCTCGAAGATCAGGTAGTCGTCGGTGCGGCAGGTGGGGCAGAAAGGGGATTCACCCTTCTCGCCGAGCGTGGAGGGGAAGTCGCCCAGACGCAGGCTCCGCCCGTGATCAAGTGTTGTCATGGGATTCACCGTTTCCGTCTCGCAACCGACGCTGGTTGCAAGTAGTAAGGGTATTTATACGCACACAGTAGACCCGCAGTACTCATAGCGGAAGGGCAGGTTCCGCAGGGATCCCCGCACGGCTACTGGCCGAGTACTCCGACTGGCACAATGGCCCCATGACGGCCAGGGCTCCACGATCCGCAGCTGCGCTCCCACCCGAGCAGGGGGCGCTCCTCAGGCGCGCACTCACCGACAGCCGGGACGTGACGGTCTTCGTGGACGGGACCGCGTACCGGCTCCCGGACGAGGCACAGGCAGCCGTCGTCGACCTCCTCGCCCGCCTGTCCGACGGCGACTCCGTCCAGGTCACCTCCGTGGCCGAACTGCTGACCACCTCACAGGCGGCCGAGCTCGCCGGGATCTCGCACAGCTACCTCCGCAAGCTGACGGACGCCGGCACCCTTCCGGTGGAGTACCGCGGGTCCCATCGGCGCCTCCGGAGGTCCGACGTCGAGGAGTGGCTCCGCAGCCAGCTGCGCCGCAGGGACGCGCCGTCCGGCCCCGTAACCGGCGACGTCCCCGAGGTCGACGCGCGCTGAAGCGCCCGCGTCCCTACCCGAGCTCGAACCGCGGCCGGGACCGCCACCGGCGCGCCTTGAGGGCGAGATGCAGCTCCAGCCGCACCATCCCTGCGAGCGGATCCGCGCCGATCACCGACCGGATCCTCGACAGCCGGTTGTAGACGCTGCTGCGGTGCAGGTGGAGTTGGGCCGCGACGTCCTGCACGGAGCCGTTCTTGTCGTACAGCAGTTCCAGGACCGGCAGCAGCTCGTCCACGCGGTCCGCCTCGCTCAGTTCCGCGAAGTGGATGCTGCCGTGCGCCGGCGCCTGCCAGCCCACCGTCCCGAGGAACTGGTACACGCCGATGTCGGCGTAGGAGGCCACATCGCCGAGCTGCGGATCGACCGCCGCGGCCTGGACGGCGTGCCGGGCCTGGTGGAAGGCCTCGGCGAGATCCCGGGGGTCGGCCGCGGGTTCGCTCAGGCCGAGCAGCATGCGGCCGGCAGGTCGGCCCGCCCGCTTGGCAGTCCCCGCCCCGTACCTCTCGAGGACCTGCTGCAGCGCGGCCCGGCCGACACCCGAGGCGCACAGGAGCACCGAGAAGCCGGAGGCGCCGGCGCTGAACAGCACGGGGGCGACGCCGACCGTCGCCTGGAGCGCGAGCGTGCGCTGCAGGAGTGCTGCCTCGTGCGGATCGCCGCCCTCGTCGGGCGCGGGCAGGGGCTCGTGCACCACCGCGAGGCGCCAGGGTCCGTCCCCGCCGAGCTCGCGCCAGCCGCGCAGTTCCTCCACCGCGGCCGCGGCTCCCCGGCAGGCGGCGAGGAAGGTGGCCTCCCGCTGCGTCCGGCGCTCGGAGGAGGCCGTGTCCGTCTCGAGGAGGAGCTCGGCGAGGCGGTCGATCAGCGGCCGGACCGTGGGCAGCGCGGCCAGGATGCCCGAGGCCGGATCCTCGCTCGACTGCTGCTGCACCCAGAGGTACCCCACCCGGAAACCCCGGACGAGCAGGGGCACGCAGACCCGCGCGAGCATCCCGAGATCCTCGTTCGCGGGCACGGCGACCGCGCGGACCGCCTGTGCGATGCCGTGCCGGAGCTGCCATTCACTGACGTCCGCCGGAACCCTCTTGCTCAGGAGGAAGTTCACCCGGACGCGGTCCGCCGTGGCCTGGTGGCTGCTGTAGGCGAGGAGCACGCCGTCCGGGTCCTCGAGGGAGAGTCCGCGTCCCAGCGACCGCGCGATCGACTCGACGACGTCGTCGATGGCCTGGTTCTGCACCCTTCCACCCTAGGCGGAGGACGTGCGAGGGACGACAATTGCCGCTCTGGAACTCGACATCTGTCGATGGCAGTATGCCTTCACGCCTGCTAGTGGTCCAGCTCACAGCCGGGGACGGACCCGCCACGGCGCGCATCCGCGTCCGGAGCCGCCGCTGTCGACGGCGCCGGCTCCGGTGCTCCAGCGAGAACCGGACCGGAGCGCCGCGGGGCGTGTCCTTATTCTGGAAGCACCCCCGTCCGCCCGATCGCAGCCTGGAGAACCCCATGATCATCGGCGTCCCCAAAGAAGTGAAGAACAACGAGTTCCGCGTGGCCATCACCGCCTCCGGCGTCCACGAGTTCCGTGCCCACGGGCACACCGTCCTCGTGGAACGCGGCGCGGGCGTGGGCTCGAGCATCACGGACGCCGAGTACGGGGCTGCGGGCGCGGAGCTGGTCGACGCCGCCGACGACGTGTGGGCACGCGCGGACATGGTCCTGAAGGTCAAGGAGCCGGTCGCCGCCGAGTACCACCGGTTCCGCAAGGGGCTCATCCTCTTCACCTACCTGCACCTCGCCGCAGAACCCGAGCTGACGCGGGCACTCCTCGACGCGGGCGTCACCGCCATCGCCTACGAGACCGTGCAGGACGGGCGTGCCCTGCCCCTGCTCGCACCGATGTCCGAGGTGGCCGGCCGGCTCTCCGTCCAGGTGGGCGCGCAGGTCATGACCGCTCCCGCCGGGGGCCCGGGCCTACTGCTCGGCGGTGTCGCAGGGGTCCGACCCGCCAAGGTCGCGGTGCTCGGCGCGGGCGTCGCGGGCACCAATGCTACGGCGATGGCCGTCGGCACCGGCGCCGAGGTGACCATCCTCGACATCGATATCGCCCGGCTGCGCGAGCTCGACGCGCTGTACGCCGGCCGCGTGAAGACGGTCGCCTCCAACTCCCTCGAGATCGAGAAGTCGGTGCTGGAGGCCGACCTCGTCATCGGGTCCGTCCTCATCCCCGGTGCCCGTGCTCCCAAGCTCGTCACCAACGCCCTCGTCGCCCGGATGAAGCCCGGCAGCGTCCTCGTCGACATCGCCGTGGACCAGGGCGGGTGCTTCGAGGACTCCCGCGTCACCACCCACGAGGACCCCACGTTCACCGTGCACGGCTCGCTCTTCTACTGCGTGGGCAACATGCCCGGCGCCGTCCCCCACACGTCGACCTACGCCCTCACCAACGTGACCCTCCGCTACGCCGTGGCGCTCGCGGACCGGGGCGTCCGGGGCGCCTTCGCCGCCGACCCTGCGCTCGCCCGCGGGCTCAATGTCGCCGCCGGCGAGGTGGCGCACCACTCCGTATCGCAGGCGCACGGCCTCGAGCTCGCTGCGGACTGGGCGGCGCTCGTCTAGTCCCCGGCCCCGCCCACCGGGATGGCGCCCTACCGGGCTCCCTTCCGGGCCGGGAAGGACGCATGGACCTGCTCGATGAGGCGCGCGACGGCGAGCGCGTCCTCCGCCCGCACCGGCGGAGGACCGTCGTCCCTGATCGCGGCGGTGACGCCGGCGTAGAAGGACGCATAGCTGCCGCGCCGGATCGCCAGCGGCTCGGTCCGGCCGGGATGCCCGAGCAGCCCCCGGGCGTCGCCGTCGCCCGGACCGGTGCCGGCCGGACCGCCCGGGAGGATCCCGGCGGCCAGCTGCTCCTCCTGCGGATCGGTGCCGGTGATCGTCGCGCCGGCCGTCGAGCCCGTGACGGAGAAGCGGGGCCGCGCCAGGGGGACGAGCGTCCCCGCGTGGAGATGGCTCCTGACGCCGCCCTCGTGGTCCAGGACGAGGAACATCGAGTCCTCCGCGGCGGCGCCGTCGCGATCCGCCCGCAACTCGGCGAACACCGGGACCGCCGGGCCGAAGAGCACCAGCGCCTGGTCGATGAGGTGCGGACCGAGGTCGTAGAGGACGCCCCCGCCGCCGTCCGCCGCCGCGTCCCGCTTCCACGGCTTCGTGATGGACGCCTTCCAGGATTCCATGGCGGACTCGAAGGTCCGTACGTCGCCCAGGGCGCCCGACGCCACCAGCGCCTGCACCGTCAGGAAGTCGCCGTCCCAGCGCCGGTTGGAGAACGGGAGGAGCAGCCGGCGTGCCGCCCGTGCCGCCTCGACCAGGCGCTCACCGTCCGCCGCACGCACCACGAAGGGCTTGTCGACGACGACGTGCAGTCCCCGGCCGATTGCTGCGGCGGCCAGCGCGGCGTGCGTGGCCGGCGGCGTGGAGATCACCGCGAGCTCCACGCCCGGCACCGCCTGCAGCGCCTCCTCCAGCGTCGCCACGACGACGGCGGCCGGGTAGGCCGCGCGGGCCTCCGCCTGGCGGGCGGGGCTGCGGGTGACGACTGCAGCGAGGTCGAGGCCTGGATCCTGGGCGATGAGCGGGGCGTGGAAGACGCGGCCGCCATGGCCGAAACCGATCAGTACCGTCCCGACGGCGCGAGGTGTCGACCCCATGCCGTCAGGAGGGGTCGAAGTGGGCGCGCGGGACGGAGCCGTTGAATCCGGCCACCATCCCGGCGGCGAGCTCGCGGACCTTCACGTTGCGTGTGTTGGACGCCCGGCGCAGCTTGTCGAAGGCCTCCTTCTGCGAGCTGCGGTCCTGGCCCATGATGATCCCCACGGCGAGGTCTATCTCGGTCCGCGTCTGCAGCACGGAATGGAGGTCCTCCGCCGTCGCGGCGTGCTGGGCCACGCGCACGGAGAGCTTGAGCGCCTGCGAGGCCTGCCGGGAGAACGCGCGGGCCACGCGCCGGTAGCCGTCGCTGAACACCGAGGCATCCTCGGCGTACAGGTTGAGGGCGGCGCGCGCCGAGCCTTCGAGGTCCAGCGGCAGGCAGAACATGGCACCGACCCCACGGCCGGCGATGTGCTCCATGAACCCGCGCCAGCGGTCCTCGGAGCGGACGTCGGCGATGAACACCTCCTCGTGCACGCGCAGCGCGTGCAGGCACGGGCCGTCGTCGTGCTCGTACTGCACCTCGTCCATCGACCGGGCCTTCGCATCGCTGCTGCCGACGGTCGCCTGTTCGTGGGGTGAGCGCTGCAGGGTGATGCCGCAGTAGGTGTCGCCGTCGGTGCCGAGGGTCTCCGCGGCGAACTCGGCGAGCTCCTGGAGGAAGGCCTGCACGTCGGGGTGGTCGACCAGGAGGTCCTGGAGGCGTGCTGCGGCTTCCGCGGGCGGAAGGGCGCGCACCTCCTGCGCGACGACGTGCAGGCGCGGCGCCGGCAGGGAGACGCCGGCCGTCCCGAGGGCGCCGGACATCTCGTCGGGAATCTCTTCCATGCGGATATCAGCCTCACGTCGACACCGCGCGGGGATGCCGGTGTTTTTTGCCAGTGTACAAGCCTCGCCCGGGGCGCTAGGCGTGGTTCTCCGCCGTCGCGAGGGCCACGACCAGCACGCGCCAGGACGCAGCGAGGCGCGCGTCGGACATGCCCCGGTGCTCCTGGAGGTGGAGCAGGAGCCCGGCGTTCAGGAACGCCGCCAGCTGGTAGGAGGCGAGCTCGGGATCCTGCACGTCCAGTTCACGCAGCAGCATGCCCAGGTGCAGCCGGACGAGCTGCTGCGTGGGGTGCTCGGGGTCAGGTCCGCCCCGCTGCTCCGCGGCACGCAGGATCTGCCCGTCGAGGAGCATTCTTCCGATGCTCGCCTCCCCGAACGCGATGAGCCGCTCGAGCGGAGCCGCCCCCGGCCCGAGCGGGGGCGGACCGGCCATGAACGCCTGCTGGAAGGACCGCCCGGCCTCGTCGGCGAGGGCGTGCAGCAGGCCTGCACGGCTGCCGAACCGGCGGAAGACGGTCCCCTTGCCGACCCCTGCACGACGCGCGACGGCGTCCGTGGTCAGCTTGTCCGGCCCGCACGAGGCGACGATCTCGGCCGCGGCATCGAGCAGGAGGCGCCGGTTGCGTGCCGCGTCGGTGCGCTCTCCGTCGTCGCCCGTGACCCGGAGCAATCCCTCGCTCTGCATGCCGCAACTATAGTCGCGGAATAAAACGGACCGTGGTCCGCTTAGGGAATGCAGACGCGGTCGCCGCGTTCCCTGTCAGCCTGATCCGTACGAACCCCGGGAGCACACATGTCCACCACGATCCTCACCCTCGTCGGCAGCCTGCGGGAGGGCTCCATCAACCGACAGCTCGCCGAAGCCGCCGCGGAGCACGCACCGGACGCCGTCGACGTCGTCACCTTCGACGCGCTGAGCGACATCCCGTTCTACAACGAGGACATCGACAACGACACGGACCGGCCGAAGGCCGCAGACGACCTCCGGGCCGCCGCCGCCGAGGCGGACGCCGTGCTCCTCGTCTCGCCCGAGTACAACGGCACCATGCCCGCCGTGCTCAAGAACGCCATCGACTGGCTGTCCCGCCCCTACGGCGCCGGTGCCATCTCGAGCAAGCCCGCCGCCGTCATCGGCTCCGCCTTCGGGCAGTACGGCGGGGTCTGGGCGCACGACGAGGCCCGCCGGGCGCTCGGCGTCGCCGGTGCCTCGGTGGTCGACGATGCGAAGCTGTCCATCGGTGGTTCGATCACGCGCTTCGCCGAGGTGCACCCGAAGGACGACGCCGAGGTGGCAGGCGCTGTCACCGGCGTGCTGTCCGCCCTCGCGGGAGCGGTGGTACCCGTCGCCGCCTGATACCCCAGGGCCGTCCGGCCCGAGGACACGGCACGACCTGAACAGCACGACGCCGGCGCCTTCCGCGCCGGCGTCGTGCTGTTCGTGCCTGCCCGTCGTCCCGCGTCCGGTCCGACGAGGACGCACCAGGGCTGCCGGCGGAAGCCCGCCGGGGCTCGTCGGTTCCCGGGCCGTCAGCGCCAGAGACTGTCCGCCCACACGGCGTCCCGCAGGTAGTCCCGCGCCGGTCCGATCTCCCAGAGCTGGCCCTGCGATTCCAGCACGCCGTCGTTCTGCATGGACTCGATGTCCTCCGACGAGCAGCCGAGGGCCTCAGAGAGGTCCGTGTCGTCGACGGCCAGCACGATCGTGTTCCTTGCGTTCATGATGCGGTCCTTCGCTCGGTGGGTGGGGCGAGCCGGCTACAAGGGATCCGGGGCACTCCTCATGAGGTGGGCCTGGGGTTCCAGGACCGCGCGTACAGGCCCAGGGCCGCCTCCTCGCGGGCGACGAACCCGAGGCGGTTGAGGGCCATGTGCGCCTGGTACACCGTGAGGTGCTGCGCGCTGCGGCTGACGCGGACCTTGTCCGCGCGGTACAGGTAGGTGTCGAGGGCGCGGTACCAGCGTCGTCGCCAGTTCTGCACCGCGGATTCCGAGGCGGTGGCCGCCATCAGGGCGTGGAACCCGGTCGCCTTGGACGCGACCTGCGCCGTCATCGCCTCGCGGACGCCCGGGGCGCGCGGGCCGACGTCGGCCGTGCACGTGCGCAGGTGGCTGTCCCAGTAGAAGTCCCAGGAGAGACGGCGGCGGTCCGGCCAACCCGCGGACCGGGGGCCGCGCATCATGCTCTGCGCCGCATCGAACAGCACCAGGGCTCCCAGTGCCGAGCGGCTCTGCATGCGGGGGAAGCGCTGATTGGCCCAGACGGCGAGTTCTGAGCTGAGTTCGAAGACCTCTTCGGCGAGGTGGAGGCCCTCCACACCGCCGTACTTCACGAGGTTGGCCTCGAGCTGTGGATCGGCCGGCTCCTGGCCTCCCGAGTAGTAGGTGTTGCCGGCCGGAGCGGTGATCTGCTGGCGCACCGCGAGCAGGGGCAGGGCGCGCGCGCTGCGCGTCCGGAGCACCCGGGAGAAGGCCTGGAGCCGGTCGAGGACGCGGGGATGGGCGTGGATGCTGAGCCGGATCTCACTGACGACCCCTGTCGACGGGTTCTCGCACCGGCTGAAGTACCACCGTTTGGCGCCGAGCGCCTGGGCCTGCGCCACCAGCGGGGTGACCAGCTCTTCGATGATGCCGTCCGCGACATCGAAGCCACCCGTCGAGAGGGAGAGGTGCCACCATCGAGTGCTGACGACCGTTCGTGAGGCGGTTCGAACGGCGGTCACCTGGCTCATGGCTCTCTCCTTCAGGGTCTGTGATCACCCCCGCTGGGGCGGGCTCTGGGTGGGGTTCCCGGGCTCTGATCCGGGGACCCCGCTTTACTTCGGCCAGTCCCAGCTTCCTGCCGTGAGCTGGCCCTTGGGCCAGTCCCAGCTTCCTGCACTGATCGACTGTCCTGCCGGCACGACGGCTCCCACCACGATCAACAGGCCTGCAGTCGCGCCGAGTATCTTCTTCATGGCGATCCTTCCTAGTCCGTCTCTCGGGGGTGCCGGGCCACCGTGCCCCGTGTCCCTGCGGGATACCCTGTCCGGGGGCTTCCCTGCGGGCCGGCTCACTCAGAATGTCCGGCCCGGCAGGTGGTGTCCAGCCGTACGGGTGGCCGTTTGTGGACATGGCGCGAACAGGACTCGGACACGCCGCCCGCCCGGCTGATACGCTGCTTCGCAGTCGGGAAATCCGCGGAATCGCGGGCCTGGACGGCGCCTTCGGTCTCACGAGATTGCCACCCACGCTGATCTGTCATTAACTGGACATGTCATGTTTTTCGCCTCGTGAAGATGCCGCTACCGCACCGGTGGCCCCGGACAAGGACTGCTCATGCTGGATGCGACGTCGCTCGAGGTGTACCGGTACGCCGTCGGGCACCCCGGCTGGACGCGCAATGAGGCGTCGGAAGCCCTCGGCCTGACCCTGCGCCGCATCGAGGCGGCCATCGGCGAGCTCGCCGACCGCCGGCTGCTCAGCCCGGAGGCGGGACGGGCCGACGGCCTCGTCGCGGTCTCCCCCGACGTCGCCCTCGCCGACCTCGTCGACGCGGACGAACGCTCCCTGCAGGACCTCAAGGCACGCATCAGCAGCCAGCGGCGCGAACTCTCCAGCCTCCTTCCGACCTTCCTCGAGGCGCGCAAGAACGTCCTCGCCAGCACCTCCGTGGAGACCCTCGAGGACCCCCACCTCATCCACCGGGTGCTCATCGACTACGGGCGCGACGTCACGGAGAAGGTGTACATCGCGCAGCCCGGACAGGGCTCGACGGCCGACGTGCACGAGGAGAGCATCCGCAAGGACCTCGAACTGCTGGAGAACGGCGTACGACGCCGGACGCTGTACGACACGAGCCTGCGCGACCACGTGCCGACCCGCAGGGCCGTGGAGGCGATCGCGGCCGGCGGAGGCGAGTTCGGCGTGCTGCCGTTCATCCCCCTGCGCATCCTCATCTTCGACGAGAAGCTGGCGCTCGTGGGGCGGCAGCTGACGCGCGACGACAAGGCAGCCCTCGTCATCAGGGACTCCAGCCTGATCAACATCTTTACCCTCCTGTTCGACGTCGCCTGGGAGATCAGCGAGTCCTTCCTCGCCCCCGAGCGGGTCGAGTCCCCGCTCAGCAGCCTGCAGCGCGCCATCATCCAGGGGCTCGCCAACGGCCTCTCCGACGAGTCGATCGCCCGACGCCTGGACATCAACGTGCGCACCTGCCGGCGGCACATCGCCTGGATGCTGGACACGCTGCGGGCGGAGAGCCGCTTCCAGGCCGCACTCAAGGCGCGCGAGGCGGGCTGGGTCTAGGCTCCGGCGCACTGGAGGGCAACACCTGTTGCCTGACGGTGAACCCCCGCCTAGACTCTGGGCGTGACGTCCTCCAGCGAAGCCCCCGCCGACCTCCTGCCCGCCGAGACCGAAGCAGCCCTCGAGCGGGCGGTCGACTCCGCCGCCCGCCACGACCGGCTCTTCTCGTCGCGTGCCGCCAACATCAAGCAGTCCGCGGTACGGGATGTCTTCGACATCTCGATCCGCCCGGGGCTGGTGTCCCTCGCCGGCGGCAGCCCCTACCTGAAGTCCCTCCCGCTCGAGGACCTCGGCCGCACCGCGCAGAAGATCATCGCCGAGCATGGCCTCGAGGCGCTGCAGTACGGCGGGGGCCAGGGCATGGAGGAGCTCCGCAGGCTCGTCTGCGACGTCATGGCGGCCGAGGGCATCACCGGCGCCGTCCCCGAGGACGTCGTGATCACCACGGGCTCCCAGTCGGCGCAGGACGTCGCCGCCAAGGTGTTCTGCGACCCGGGTGACGTGATCCTCTGCGAGGATCCCACCTACGTGGGCGCGCTCAACACGTTCGAGGCCTACCAGGTCGACGTCGTGACCATCCCCATGGACGACGCCGGGCTGATCCCGGACGAGCTGGAACGCACCATCGCCGAGCTCGAGGCGCAGGGCCGCGCCATCAAGCTGCTCTACACGATCCCCAGCTTCAACAACCCCAGCGGCATCACGATGGCGGCCGACCGACGCCAGCGCGTCGTCGACATCTGCCGTGCACACAACATCCTCGTCCTCGAGGACAATCCCTACGGGATGCTGCGCTTCGACGGTGAACCGCTGAAGCCGATGCGCGCGGACAACCCCGACGACGTCATCTACCTCGGCTCCTTCTCGAAGATCTTCGCCCCGGGCGTACGGCTCGGCTGGGCGCTCGTCCCCCGCCACCTCTACCGCAGGTTCTACCTCGCCTGTGAGGCCGTGGTGCTCTGCCCGTCGCCGCTCACGCAGATGCTCGTGACCGCGTACCTCACGGACTACGACTGGCGCGGCCACCTGCACTCCATGCGCGACCTCTACCGGGAGCGCTGCGACGCCATGCTCGGGGCCCTGGCCGAGGAACTACCCGACGGCGTGCACTGGACCACCCCCGACGGCGGGTTCTTCGTCTGGGTGACCCTCCCGGAGGGCATCGACACCTACCCGCTGCTCTACACGGCGATCGACGCCGGCGTCGTCTTCATCCCCGGCGCCGCGTTCACGCCGTCCGACGAGCCGTCCAACAAGCTCCGCCTGGCCTTCAGCGCGGTCTCGCCCGAGGACATCGTCGAGGGCGTGCGGCGGCTCGCGCCGATCCTCCGGACCGCGATCGAGGAGAACCGCGCCTGAGCAGCGCCGCTCGCCGTACCGTCAGCGCGGCGGGCGCCTCTGCTGGCGTAAGGTCACCGCGATGGAGATGAGCGCCGCGACAATCAGGAGGATCGACAGCCGCGCGAGGGTGCCCAGCCCCGGGAAGGCCGCCTGCAGGACGATCGACGCGACGAACCCGATCAGCACCACGAGCAGCAGCCTGCTCACCGGGTAGCGCGGACGCGGCCTGCGGGGGCCGTCGCCGGGAAGGGGCTGGTTCATGAGCCCACCCTAGTCGAGCAGCAGCGCGGGCTCCTCGAGGATCGACGCGACATCCGCCATGAAGCGCGCGCTCAGGTCGCCGTCGACCACGCGGTGGTCGAAGGAGCCTCCGAGCGTCGTGATCCAGCGCGGGATGACCTCGCCGTCGAGCACCCAGGGCTTCTGCTTGATGGTGCCGAACGCCACGATCGCGACCTCGCCCGGGTTGATGATCGGCGTCCCGGTGTCGATGCCGAGGGCTCCGATGTTGGTGATGGTCAGCGTGCCGCCCTGCATCTGGGCGGGCTGCGTCTTCCCGGCCCGCGCCGTCGTCGCGAGATCGTTCAGCGCCAGCGCGAGTTCCTTCAGGGAGAGGTCCTGGGCATCCTTGATGTTCGGGACCATGAGTCCGCGCGGCGTCGCCGCGGCGATGCCGAGGTTCATGAAGTGCTTGACGAGGATCTCGTCGTCCGCCCAGGTCGCATTGACCGACGGGTTGCGGGCCGCGGCCCAGATGACCGCCTTCGCCAGGATCAGCAGGGGTGAGACCCTGATGCCCTCGAAGTCGCGGGACGCCTTCAGCCGTTTGACGAACTCCATGGTCCGGGAGGCGTCGACGTCCACGAAGATGCTGACGTGCGGGGCCGTGAACGCGCTCTGCACCATCGCCCTGGCCGTCGCCTTCCGCACACCCTTCACGGGGATGCGCTCGATGCGGCCGCCGCCGAGGAGCTTCCTGTCCGCCCAGAACGAATCGGCGCCGTCCTGCTCGGCGTCCCGCTGGGACTGGTAGCTGATGAGGTCCTGCTTGGTGACCTCCCCCGCGGACCCGGTGGCGGGGACGTCGGCCAGGTTGATGCCGAGGTCCCGCGCCGCCTTGCGGACCGGCGGCTTGGCGAGCACGCGGTTGATGAGCTGGTTCAGCGGATTCACCCGGGCGGGCTGCTCCTCGCCTGCCGGGGCCGGGGGCCGTCCTGCGCCGGCCGAGGCGCTGGTCGCCGTGCCGGTCCCCGTATCGGTCGGCGCATTGGTCGGCGCACCGGCCGCCGTGCTGGTCGACGCGTTGGACGAGGCGTTGGCCGGGGCCTGCGGCTTGCGGGGGCGGCGCTTCACGGCGTCGGCCTTCGGTCCCGTGCCGACGAGCGGGCCGGGCGCGGCCTCGGGTGCGGCGGCACCGGGCGCGGCGGCCGCAGTCCCCGCACGACCGCCGGTCCGGGGGCTCGCGTACTCCCCCGGCATCTCGGGCACGGGCAACGGAGCGTCGTCGGCCGCGCCACCGGCACCCTGCAGCGCGGCGCCCGCAGCAACCTGCTGGTGGTCGGTCCGCGCCTCGACATCGGCCTCGACGACCCGGACGTCGTCGCTGGCGCCATCGTGGGCTGTCGCGTCCGGCGAGGCTGCGGTACCCGCGCCGCCGCTGTGCCCCGCACCCGGGGTGGGGGTGGAGTCCTCGACGGAGATGATCGGGGTGCCGACCTCGATGGTCTCGCCCTCGGCGACGAGCAGCTCTGCGACGGTGCCAGCGTAGGGCGAGGACAGCTCGACGAGCGATTTCGCGGTCTCGATCTCACAGATGACGTCGTTGACGGACACCGGAGCCCCGGGAGCCACCTTCCACTGCACGATCTCCGCCTCGGTGAGGCCCTCGCCGACGTCGGGCAGGTTGAACGTATTGAGCGTCATGGCGGTCCTTCAGTACGCGAAGGCACGGTCGAGTGCCTCGAGGATGCGGTCGATGTCCGGCAGGTACTGCTCCTCCACACGCGCCACGGGGTAGGGCATGTGGAATCCGCCCACGCGGATGACGGGCGCCTCGAGGGAGAGGAACGCGCGCTCGGAGACGCGCGCGGCGATCTCCCCGCCGATGCCGCCGAACGTCGGCGCCTCGTGGGCGACGATCAGCCGGCCCGTGCGGGTCACCGACTCGGTGACGGTGTCGAAGTCGATCGGTGAGATGGAGCGGAGGTCGATCACCTCGACGCTGCGCCCGTCCTCCTCCGCGGCGGCAGCGGCGGCGAGCGCCACGGGCACCAGCGGGCCGTACGCGACGATCGTCGCGTCCGTCCCGGATCGCAGGACGGAGGCGGAGAACGGATCCGCGGCCGGCGCCGACGTGTCCACCTCACCCTTCAGCCAGTAGCGGCGCTTGGGTTCGAAGACGATGACGGGGTCCTCGCAGGTGACCGCCTGCTGGATCATCCAGTAGGCGTCCTGCGCGTTGGACGGGGTGATGATCCGCAGCCCGGCGGTGTGGGCGAAGAGCGCCTCCGGCGACTCCGAGTGGTGCTCGACGCTGCCGATCCCGCCTCCGTAGGGGATGCGGATGACCACGGGCGCGCTCAGCATGCCGTCGCTGCGCGTCCGCAGCTTCGCGAGCTGCGTGGTGATCTGGTTGAAGCCGGGGAAGACGAAGCCGTCGAACTGGATCTCGCAGATGGGGCGGTAGCCGCGGAGGGCGAGCCCGATCGCCGTACCGATGATGCCCGATTCCGCGAGCGGCGAATCGACGACCCGCAGGGCGCCGAAGTCCTTCTTCAGGCCGTCCGTCACGCGGTAGACGCCGCCGAGCTCGCCGATGTCCTCGCCCATGAGCAGGGTCTTCGGGTCGTTCTCGAGCGACGCACGCAGTCCTTCGTTGATCGCCTTCGCGATGGTCATCGTCGCCATCAGGCGTGCTTCCCTTCATCGGCGAACCCGGCCTGGTACTGCTCGAAGAACCGGAGTTCCTCCTGGACCAGGGGATGCGGTTCCGCGTAGACCGCGGCGAAGCGGCTGGCGAGGTCCGGCGCCGTCATGGACAGCACCGACCGGCGGAGTTCGGTGGCCATGGTGGCGGCCTCGGCACCGAGGTCGTCGAAGAAGGCGTCCCCGGCGAGGCCCGCCGAGCGGAGGTAGGTCTCGAGCCGGACCAGCGGGTCGCGAGGCTGCCACTCCTGCTCGTCGCGGGACAGCCGGTACTTGCTGGGGTCGTCGGCCGTGGTGTGGGCGCTCATCCGGTACGTGTAGGCCTCGATCAGCACCGGCCCCTTGCCGGAGCGCGCATGCTCGAGAGCCCAGCGCGTGACGGCCTCGACCGCCACGACGTCGTTGCCGTCCACCCGGACGCCGGGGAAGCCGTAGCCGTCGGCCCGCTGGGCGAGGGGCACCTTCGTCTGGACGCTCGAGGGCACGGAGATGGCCCACTGGTTGTTCTGGCAGAAGAACACCACGGGCGCGTCGAAGGACGCCGCGAAGACCATGGACTCGTGGATGTCCCCCTCCGAGCTCGCGCCGTCGCCGAAGTACGCGATGGAGGCGGCCGGGGGAAGGGAGGGATCGGCGAGCTGGTCCCGCTGCAGGCCCATGGCGTAACCGACGGCATGCAGGGACTGCGCCGCCAGCACCAGCGTGTACAGGTGGAAGTTCCGCTCGCGGGGGTCCCAGCCGCCGTTCGTCACGCCCCTGAACAGGCGGAGGATCTCGGAGAGCTCGACGCCGCGCGTCAGGGCCACACCGTGCTCCCGGTAGGTGGGGAAGGCGTAGTCCTGCGGCGCGAGGGCGCGGCCGGAGCCGATCTGCGCCGCCTCCTGGCCCGTGAGCGGGACCCACAGCGCCAGCTGGCCCTGCCGCTGCAGGGCGGTGGACTCCTGGTCGAAGCGGCGGATCGTGAACATGTCCCGGTACAGGGAGCGCAGGTGGTCGGCGTCCGCGGCGAGGTAGGGCGAGAAGTCGACGGTGTCCCCGGCGATACGGGCGCTGAGGCCGCGGGCCATGGTGCCGTCGGGGGCGAGGACCTGCAGCGTCTCCACGCCGTGGTCCCCGTCGGGGTACGGGGGGTGCGTGGCGCGCACGACTTCCTCGACCTCGAACTCCGCTGCCGGCAATCGGCTGCTGTTCATTCCCGCTCCTCACCCGAGGCAATACATTCCGTGATAGGAATGTGTACCGTAAGTCATACACCGGAGAACATATGTTCCGGCGGCATCCTGACCAAGACTAGTCAGCGCCCGCTCGTGGGCCTATTTAAGACGCTGTCACCCCTCGACGGGGCGGTGGCTGTACTCTCCGCACAGCTGCAGGAAGCGGGTGTTGGCCGCTTCCTCCCCGATGGAGACCCGCACCCCCTCGGCGCCGAACGCACGGACCGACAGGGCCCGCTCCGCAGCCTTCGCCGCGAAGTCCTGGGTGTGGTCGCCGAGCGACAGCCACACGAAGTTCCCCTCGGCCTCGGGGATGGTCCAGCCCAGTTCGCGGAGGCCTGCGACCACCCTGGTCCGTTCGTCCACGATGGACTGGACCCGGGCCTCGACCTCGTCGATGTGTCGGAGTGACGTCACGGCGGCGTGCTCGGCCACCTGCGACACGGCGAACGGGACCGCGCTGACCCGCAGGTGTTCGGTGAGGCCCTGCTGGGCCACCGAGTACCCCACCCTGAGGCCCGCGAGACCGTGTGCCTTCGAGAAGGTGCGGAGGACGATGACGTTCGCGTACTTCCGGTAGAGCTCGATGCCGTCGACGGCGTCGGCGTGCCGGACGAACTCCTGGTAGGCCTCGTCGATCACCACGACGACGTGCCGCGGCACCTTCGCGAGGAAGCCGACCACCTCGTCCCGCGTGAGGATCGGCCCCGTCGGGTTGTTGGGCGTGCAGAGCAGGACCACGCGCGTGCGGTCGGTGACGGCGCGCGCCATGGCCTCGAGGTCGTGCGTGCCGTCCGCCCGGACGGGGACCTGCACGCCCGTGGCGCCGGCGAGGCCCACGCTGATGGGGTAGGCCTCGAAGGAACGCCACGCGTAGACCACCTCGTCGGGTGCGTCGAAATCGTTCTGCCCGGCGAAGGTGGCGAGGATCTGGTTGAGCGCACCGAGGCTGCCGGCCCCGGTCACGATGTCGGTGGGAGGCACCCCCAGGTACGTCGCCAGTTCGGTCCGCAGGGCCGTCGTCAGGGGGTCCGGGTAGCGGTTGATCGAGGTCTCGGCCGCGATCGCCTCGAGCACCGCGGGAAGGGGCGGCAGCGGATTCTCGTTCGAGGAGAGCTTGAAGCTCTCCAGCCCCTCCACGACGACGGGGGGCTTGCCTGCCGCGTAGCGCGGGAGCCTGCCGAGCACGTTCCGCGGCTGGACGCCCGGTCCGCTGCGGGTGTCCGCGGGCGCGGGCTCGGAGGGCGTTGCCGGAAGGTCATCGATCGACGTCATGGGTTCAGCCTAGAC
Organism: Arthrobacter sorbitolis; assembly: GCF_054510995.1. Taxonomy (NCBI): domain Bacteria; kingdom Bacillati; phylum Actinomycetota; class Actinomycetes; order Micrococcales; family Micrococcaceae; genus Arthrobacter; species Arthrobacter sorbitolis. Next base: position 38,456 of record NZ_JBTNDM010000008.1, on the reverse strand, counting down.
CCGCGGTCCCCGGGCCCGCGCGGGCGCTGCGGGGCGGCGGCCCGCGGCGGGTCGGGACGCCTAGTGGCCGTGAAGGAGTAGCGGCGGACCGTCCCCGTGGCCGCCGCCGTCGCGAGCAGGGCGGCCGCCGGGGCCAGGGACGGGGCGTCGCTCGCGTCCACGAGCCGTGCCCCGGCCGCGTAGTTCGCCAGCGTGTGGGCGGGCCCGAGGCCCGGCTGCTCCACCGATCCGCCGTCCCGGCCGGGGTCCGGGACGGGGTTGTCGAGCCCGACGGTGGTCCGGTGGCGGCCGTCCTCGTTGGGCAGTGCGTCGAGCCGCGGCACGGCGTCGTCGCGGTGTTCGAGATGGAGGTACTCGCTCGTCCCGGACGCGTGGATCCCCGTGGGGGCGCCGACGGTCAGGACCAGCTGCACGTCGTACCGGCTCCCCAGCCCGTCCGGGCCGGCGAGGTTGACGGCATGGAGACCGCCCTGGCTGTAGCCGGCGATCAGGAGTGCATCCCCCTCCTCCGCCCCCGCCTGCTCGAGGGCGTCGAGGACGGCTGCACCGGTGAAGCGGCTGTCCACCCCGACAGCCTCGGCGATCCCGCCCGCGTCGAACGGATTGCTTCCTCCGCCGCGCAGCCGCCCCGCCTGCGTGCCCGGGAGGACGACGACGTAGACCGGGTCGGTGCTGGTCCCTGCCCGGAGCACCTCGAAGGTCCCCGGGTCCTCGGCCTCGACGGCGGCCAGGCGGTCGACGACTCCCGTGACCGTGCCGTCGAAGGCGACGTCCGCGCCGGCATCCCCGGCGCGGAGCCCGATCGGGCCCACTTCCAACGCCCCGCTGTCGATGGCCCCGCGGGCGAGGGCCCGTGCGGTCGCCGCGTTCCTCGTCCGGGCCGCCTCGGTCACTGCGACCGCGACGCCGTCTGCAAGCCGGTAGGCCAGCAGGCTCGCCCGCAGTCCTTCCCCGGTGGAGGACAGGGTGCGCCCGTTGTCGAGCGCGGAGGCCCAGGCCGCATCGAGGTGCGCGAGGGCCGCCTGGTAGGACGGACCGGCCACGCCTCCGGGCGGCTGCAGGTGGAGGATCCGCCAGGGCAGGTCGGCCAGGTCACGGTCGAGGTAGGTGAGCGCGACGGCCACGTCCCCGGCGTCGGTCGCGAGGAGCGCGAGGACCCGCGCGGCCTCCTCCAGCTCCTCCCACTGGAACCGTATGCCGCCCACGCCCCCGCGGAGGGTCAACGGGCCATCGTCGCCCTGCACCGGTCCGAGGCCGTCCGTCATCCCGCCTCCTGTGCCTGCAGGAGCTCGGCCTCGCGGAGGAGCCCTCCGTAGACGCCCAGCTCGCCCGCCGCCGAGTCCAGGAGGTCGATGGTCCTGGACAGCTCGGTGCAGCGCTCGGCGAGATACGCCCTGAAGGCCGCACCGGCGGGCGACTCCCAGGCCAGCAGGGACACCGACAGCGCATGGTGCCGGATGCCCTCGAGCTGCCCCGCGTGCCACCGCAGCGCTGCCGCCATCGCCTCGACCTGGCCGCTGGCGGTAGCTCCGGGCCCACAGGCTGCAGCGCCTGCTCCGCTGTCCATCGGCTCCCCTTCCTGGCGTACCCCGAGGCTAGGAAGGCGAGCCGCCGGCCGCGGAGGGACCGGAGGCTATGTGGACAGCGGCATGGGGGCCCTCGCCGTGCCGTGGAATGATGGAACCATGGCTGACTCCTCACTGTCCCGGGTTGAATTCGCTGCGCTGTCCCGAGGCGACGGGACCTCACTGACCCTCGGCCCGCTCGACGGCCGGTACCGGGAGGCGGTCGCCCCGCTCATCGATTTCCTCTCGGAGGCGGCCCTCAACCGCGACCGCGTGCACGTCGAGGTCGAGTGGCTCATCCACCTCACCGGCCGCTCCGTCCTCCCCGGCGCAGAGCCGCTCAGCGCCGAGCAGGAGGCCGGTCTCCGCGCCGTCGTGACCTCCTTCGACGCGGGCTCCGTGGCCGAGCTCGGCGAGATCGAGGCCGTCACCGTGCATGACGTCAAGGCCGTGGAGTACTACATCGGACGGCGCCTGGAGGGTCTCGGCATCGGCCACCTGAAGCCCCTCGTCCACTTCGGCTGCACCTCGGAGGACATCAACAACCTCTCCTACGCCCTGGGCATCAAGGGGGCCGTCCTCGAGACGTGGCTCCCTGCCGCCCGCAGCCTCGTCGCGTCGATCGCGGATCTCGCGCGGTCCACGAGGGACACCCCGATGCTGTCCCGCACGCACGGCCAGCCGGCCACGCCCACCACGCTGGGCAAGGAGATGGCCGTCGTCGCGCACCGCCTGACCCGGCAGCTCGAGCGCATCTCCGCGACGGAGTTCCTCGGGAAGATCAACGGGGCCACCGGCACGTACGCCGCCCACTACGCCTCGGCACCGCAGGCCGACTGGCAGGACGTCTCCCGGTCCTTCGTCGAGGGTCTCGGGCTGACCTGGAACCCCCTGACCACCCAGATCGAGTCGCACGACTGGCAGGCGGAGCTGTATTCGGACGTGGCCCGCTTCAACCGGATCCTGCACAACTTCTGCACGGACGTGTGGAGCTACATCTCCATCGGGTACTTCGCCCAGATCCCGGTGGCGGGGGCCACGGGCTCCTCGACGATGCCCCACAAGGTCAACCCGATCCGTTTCGAGAACGCGGAGGCCAACCTCGAGATCTCGTCGGCGCTGCTCGACGTCCTGGCGTCGACCCTCGTGACCTCGCGCTGGCAGCGCGACCTGACGGACTCGTCGAGCCAGCGCAACATCGGCGTGGCCCTCGGCCACTCGCTGCTCGCCATCTCGAACGTGGCGAAGGGCCTGGCCCGGCTGGACGTGGCCGACGACGTCCTCGCGGCCGACCTCGACGGGAACTGGGAGGTCCTCGGCGAAGCGGTGCAGATGGTCATGAGGGCCGAGGCGATCGCGGGTGTACCCGGCCTCGACGACCCGTACGAGCGGCTCAAGGAGCTGACCCGCGGGCACCGCGTGGACGCGGACCGGATGCGGGAGTTCGTCGGTAGCCTCGGACTCAGCGACGCCGCCGAGCAGCGCCTGCTCGCCCTGTCGCCCGCGCTCTACACCGGCATCGCCGGCCGCCTCGTGGACCACCTCGGCTGAAGCCCGGCCGCGGACGGGCGACCGTCCTGACTGCACCGTGAGGACCGGGGCCACGGTGTCCTGGTGACGTCGTGGAGCCGCCGCATCGCCGGCAGAATGCGCCTCCCCTCGGCGACGCCCTCCCTCCTTGACGGCGTCCCGATGGGGACAGGACGCTGGAGGCATGGAGTGGGTGACCGGGGTCCTGACGGCCGAGGACTACGAGGTGGGCCGGCAGATCGTGCAGCGCGGCGTGGCGGCCGTGTACCTGATCGCCTTCCTGTCGGCGGCGGCCCAGTTCCCCGCGCTGCTCGGGGAGAAGGGCCTGATGCCCGTCCCGGCGTTCCTCGAGCGGGCGGGCAAGCGGGCCGGGCCCTCGCTGTTCCACCGGCGCTACTCGGACCGCCTGCTGCTCATCGTTGCGTGGGCCGGCGCGGCCGTCTCCGCCCTGCTGGTCCTCGGGCTCCCGCAGGCCGGGCCGCCCTGGGTGCCGCTCGCGGCGTTCCTCACCATCTGGTGGCTCTACACCTCGATCGTGAACGTGGGCCAGACGTTCTACGGGTTCGGCTGGGAGAGCCTGCTCCTCGAGGCAGGCTTCATCGTGGCGTTCCTCGGCTCCGACGAGGTGGCGCCGCCCTTCCTGGTCCTGCTGATGATCCGCTGGCTCGTGTTCCGCGTCGAGTTCGGTGCGGGCATGATCAAGATGCGCGGCGACCGCTCGTGGCGTGACCTGACGGCCCTGTACTACCACCACGAGACCCAGCCGATGCCGAACCCGGCCAGCCGGTTCTTCCACCTCCTGCCCAGACCGCTCCACCGCATCGAGGTGGCCGGGAACCACGTCACGCAGCTCGCCGTGCCGTTCCTCCTCTTCGCACCCCAGCCGGTTGCAGGCTTCGCCGCGCTGGTGATGATCGTGACGCAGGGCTGGCTGGTGCTGTCGGGTAACTTCGCGTGGCTCAACATCCTGACCATCGTCCTGGCGTTCGGTGCCGTGCCCGACTCCTTCTACGAGGCGGTGTTCCCGGCGCTCGACGTGTCCGGCGCGTACGCTCCGACGCCGCTGTGGTTCACGCTCGTCGTCGTCCTCGCGATGCTGCTCCTGGCCTACCTGAGCTGGCCGTCGCTGGTGAACCTGTTCGCCCGCCGGCAGCTCATGAACGCGAGCTTCAACCGCTGGCACCTCGGCAATGCGTACGGCGCGTTCGGCAGTGTCACGCAGGTCCGCTACGAGGTGATCGTGGAGGGGACGCTGGACGACGCCGGCCCGGGTGCGCAGTGGCGCGAGTACGAGTTCAAGGGCAAGCCCGGGGACCCGTCCCGGAGGCCGCGTCAGTTCGCGCCCTATCACCTGCGCCTCGACTGGATGATGTGGTTCCTCGCCCTCGGGTCCGACGGGGGCTGGTTCACGCCGTTCCTCGTCAGGCTCCTCCAGGCGGACCCGCTGATCCTGAAGCTGCTGCGGAAGGACCCGTTCGACGGCGCACGGCCCCGCTACGTGCGGGCGCGCATTTTCGTCTACCGGTTCGCGACGCGGGAGGAGAAACGGCGGACGGGGCTCGTGTGGATCCGCGAGCCGGAGGGCGTGCTGGTGAACCCGGCGTCACTGCGGGCCGCCTGAGATTTCGGCAAGTGACCCCGGATGAGGCTGCCGGAAGAGATCGACATCCGGTCATGATTCAGTCAGGGCGAAACAAGGGCCATGAATTCATCGCGTTGTCGAGATCTTCGGAGTCGCGGCGAGAGGAGCCTGATTGCAGCCACTCGCTGCAATCAGGCCCTCCTCCTCGACCGGCTCCTGCGTGGTCCAACCGATCGAGCACCCATCCAGCTATCGCGGACCGGACGGGACGTAGAGCAATCAACGGGTCTTCCGAAGACCCTCCTCCGGTGAGCAGATTCGATAGTCCCGTGAGGCGGATGGAGTTCTCTCAGCGGGGGGTCGAGGCCGTCACGTCCGTGAGGGACTCGAGTGGCACTGACCTGGGTCTCTCCGCGGTGCTTCCCACCGATTCGGCGCTGCCGCTCGATGCCGCCTTGAGGAGCGACTCCATGACGTCGAGCACGTGGTACGCAAGTTGCCCGTTCGCGCGGTGTTCCTCACCGGATGGCGTCAGAGCCATGTCCGCGAGGCCGTATCCCCTGCCGGCTCCGACATAGCCCGCACTGGTGGGGAGCACCTTCCACGTGTTCTGCTCCCTGTGCTCGAGGTGGCAGATGGACACCTCGCCGTCGAAGTAGTTGGGGTCGGGCACCGTCATGCTGGCCTGTTCGCCGTGGATCTCGATGTTGGAAGCCCTCGTCTGCACGGCGTCGAAACTCATGATCAGGGTGGAGAGTGCTCCGGATTCGTGCACGAGGACTCCCGTGACATGCGTGTCGATCGAGACCGGCACAGTCTCACCCGCACGGGGCCCACCCCCGATGGTCCGCTCGTCCCTCGTGTGGCTGGCCGCACCGATCACGGACGTGACCGGGCCGAGCAGGGTGACCAGGGCGGTGACGTAGTACGGGCCCATGTCCAGCAGGGGCCCTCCGCCGGGCACGTAGTAGAAGTCCGGATTGGGATGCCACCGCTCATGACCCGGCGCCATCATCGTGGCCGACGCCGAGATCGGCCGGCCGATCATACCGCTGTCGATGGCGTGACGGGCCGTCTGGATGCCCGTCCCGAGAACCGTGTCCGGCGCGCATCCCACGCGGACTCCCGCCTCGGCGGCGAGGTCCAGGACCTTCCGGGCCTCCTCCGTGTTCGCCGCCAGCGGCTTCTCCCCGTAGACGTGCTTACCGGCAGCGATCGCCCGGGTGGCGATCTCCGCGTGCGCGGCGGGAATCGTGAGGTTCAGGACGGTGTCGATCCCGGGGTCCGCAAGGAGGTCGTCCACGGTCAGCGCCCGCACGCCTTCCTGGGACGCCGCGACGGCCTCCGCGCGGCCGGGATCCAGGTCGGCGACCGCGAGGAGGTTCACGGACGGCAGGGACGGCAGGGTCTTCAGGTACTGGGCTACGATCGCTCCGCAGCCGATGATTCCGACGTTCAGCGGCTCGCCCACAGCAAACCCCTTTCGATGATGGTTCGGACGTTCGGGTCGTCGAGGATCTCGACGCGGTGACCGGGGGTCGAGACGAAGATGCGGCCCTTGCCCCACTGTCGGGTCCAGATCGCGGGAGACGTCACCGGGCGGTGCCAGGGGTCCCACGCGCGGACGGCCTGGGTGGTCGTCGCGAGCACGTCGATGTAGTCGTCGGCCAGTACCCAGTACTGCTCCGTGACGAGGTCGAAGTCGCCGATGCCCTGGGTGATCGGGTGCTCCGCGGCGGCCGGGAGCATGGTGACCCGATACGGCACGTAGTTGTCGGACTGCTCCCCGATCCTCTCGTCCGGGTGCTTGCCCGGATGGCAGGCGAACTGCCCGCCGATCAGGTGGAGGTAGTCGGACTCGTTGCGGTACGAGTCCGCGATCCCCCCGTGCCAACCCGCCAGTCCCGTTCCCGCCTCCACCGCCGTGCGGAGGCCCGCGAACTCGTCCTTCTCGATGGTGTTCATCGTGTTGCACTGCAGGATCAGATCCACCGTCTGCATGTAGTGCGCGTCCGCGTAGATCTTCGGTGACTCCTCGATCCGCACGGCGAACCCGTGCTCCCGGAGGAACGGGATGAAGCGGTCCGTGGCTTCGACGGGCTGGTGCCCGTCCCATCCACCCCGGACGACGAGAGCTTCCTTGCCGGTCATGATCCCTCTTTCGTGGTCTGACGCTCCGGGCCTTGCGCCGGAGCCGAGAATGCTGCATCGAATGACGCGGCCGACGGCGCGATCCTCGCCAGCTCCCGCACGAGTGCGAGTGCCTGCGGGGCACCGACGAGGCGGTCCATGCCCGCGTCCTCCCATTCGATGCTGGTCGGGCCCTGGTAGCCGATCGAGTCGAGCATGCGGAAGATCGGGTTCCAGGGGACGTCACCGTGGCCCGCCGTGACGAAGTCCCACCCTCTGCGCGGGTCGCCCCAGGCCAGGTGCGAGCCGAGCCGGCCGTTGCGGCCATTCAGACGCCGGACCGACTCCTTCACATGGACGTGGAAGATATGCGGTGCGAAGTCCTGCAGGAACATCACCGGGTCGAGGTCCTGCCAGATGAAGTGCGAGGGATCGAAGTTGAGCCCGAACCCGGGCCGGTCGCCCATCACATCGAGGGTACGCCGGGCCGTCCAGTAGTCGTAGGCGATCTCGGACGGATGGATCTCGAGGGCGAAACGCACGCCTTCGGCGTCGAACACATCCATGATGGGGTTCCAGCGTGCGCCGAAGTCCTCGTAGCCCCGCGCGATCATCTCCTCGGAGGCGGGCGGGAACATCGCCACGTACTTCCAGATCGACGAGCCGGTGAAGCCGGTCACGAGGGGCGCCCCGAGGCGTGCCGCTGCACGGGCGGTGTCCTCGAGGACACCAGCGGCGCGCTGCCGGACGCCCTCGGCGTCGCCGTCCCCCCATACGTCGGGGGCGAGGATGGCCCGGTGGCGTTCGTCGATCGGGTCGTCGCAGACGGCCTGCCCGGTGAGGTGGTTGGCGATGGCGTGGACGGACAGGTTGTTCTCCTCCAGGATACGGAGCCTGGAGGAGACGTAGGCGTCGTCGTGGGCGGCACGCACGGGGTCGAGGTGGTCTCCCCAGCAGGCGATCTCCAGGCCGTCGAACCCCCATTCGCCGGCGAGGCGCGCCACCTCCTCGAACGGTAGGTCGGCCCATTGCCCCGTGAACAGCGTCACGGGACGAGGCGTCGTGCTCACGGCCGGGACGGTGTCAGACATGCTGCCACCCCGAACCACTCGCGGCCGACTGCTCGACGGCGTGCAGGACCTTCTGCACCCGCAGCGCCTCGTCGAACGACGGCGACGGCGTCCTGCCCTCCGCGATGGCCTGCACCAGGTCCACCACCTGGTGCGTGAACCCGTGCTCGTACCCGAGACCATGCCCGGCGGGCCACCAGTTCCCGGTGTAGGGGTGGTCGGGCTCCGTGACGTTGATGGTGCTGAAGCCCGCGGTCTCCGACGGCACCGTCCCGTCGTAGAACTCGAGGGAGTTCATGTTCTCGAAGTCGAAGGCCAGCGAACCGAGGGTCCCGTTGACCTCCAGGCGCATCGAGTTCTTCCGGCCGAGCGCGAAGCGCGTGGCCTCGAACACGCCGATCGCTCCTCCGCCGAACCGCGCGCTGAAGATCGCCGCGTCGTCCACGGTGACCTGTCCGGTCCCACCGTCGTCGGCACCCGCCCCGCCGAGACCCACGCGCGTCCCGCTGAGGGGACGCTCGTGCACGAAGGTGTTCAGCAGCGCCGAGACACCCGAGATCTCCAGACCGGTCACGTACTGGGCGGCGTCGATGCTGTGCGCCCCGATGTCACCGAGGGCTCCCGACCCGGATTTCGTCCGGTCCAGGCGCCAGGTCATCGGCGCGTTCGCATCCGACAGCCAGTCCTGGAGGTACTGCGCCCGGACGTGCCGGATAGTCCCGAGTCTTCCCTGCTCGACGAGCCGCCGAGCGAGGGTCAGGGCCGGCGTGCGGCGGTAGGAGAACCCGCACATGGCGAAGACCCCTTTCGCTGCGGCGGCCTTCGCAGCAGCCGCCATGCGTTCCGCCTCCTCGACCGAGTTCGCCAGCGGCTTCTCGCAAAGCACGTGCTTGCCGGCTTCCAGCGCCGCGATGGCGATCTCGGCATGCGTGTCCCCGGGGGTGCAGATGTCGATCAGGTCGACGTCACCGCGTTCCACGAGGGCCCGCCAGTCCGTCTCGGTGTCCTGCCAGCCCATTCTCTCGGCAGCGGTCGTCACGGCCGCCGGGTTCCGCCCGGCGAGGACGGCGAGTTCGGGATGCAGCGGGAGGTCGAAGAAGCGCGGCGCGGTGCGCCATGCATGGGAGTGCATCGCGCCCATGAAGGCGTAGCCGATCATTCCGACCCGCAGGGCGGGTTGCGACGTGAGCGTCATGAGACTGGTGGTTCCTTTCTTTCACGAACGAATGCCTGCGGCTCATTCCCGCCGTGTGCAGTAGAGGACCTGCCCGGCGACCGTCGAAATGTTTTCGAAGGCAACAAACCACGTGCAAAGTTATCCACATCACATTCGGCAGTCAACGGCCCTTCGAACTCGGAAGGCTTTCACCGGGATGAGGCACTCAGCCGGACGCTTCCCCCGGGAAGGATCCGAAACAGTGCCGGAAGGGACTATCTGCCCTTGGGCTACCCTGGCGTCCGTCGCCGCAGCCGGATATCGGGGCTAGGTGAGGCTGAGGGCTGACCATGACACGGGTGGCAGCGTCACTGTGAGTATCCCTTCCTCGACCGAGACGCCGTCGAGTGGTTTGAGGCTGACCCGGTTCTGGTCCTCGAACGTATTCTTCGCGTGGACGTCGTCATCGTGCAGGGTGAGCGCCTCGGTGATCGTGGTGGCACCAAGGTCTGTGACGTCGATCGAGACGTCGATCGATGCGGTCTGGCTGCGGTTCACGAGGAACACCGCCGACGAGCCGGTCTCCACATCCCTTGTTGCCACGGCGTCGACGAGGGGCGCACGGCCGTAGACGGAGGTCTCGTAGGTGTCCACCTCGATGGTTGGGCGAAGGATGTCGCCGCGGGCTAGGCGTGCTGTGACCGAGAACGGGAAGAAGGTGGTCTGACGCCATGCAGCACCACCTGGTTCGGTCATGATCGGCGCGATGACGTTGACCAGTTGCGCCAGGGACGCGGACGCGACTCTGTCGTGGTTCTTGAGCAGGGTGATCAGGAGGTTGCCGAGCACGACGGCGTCGGCGACGGAATAGACGTCCTCGAGTTGGCGGGGCGCGTACGTCCACTGGTCGTTGACCTCGCCGGAGGCTTGGTGCTCGTCGAGGTACCAGATGTTCCACTCGTCGAAGGACAGGTTGATGGTCTTGTCGCTGCGCAACTTGTGTTTGACGTGATCGGCAGCGGCGACAACGGCTTGGATGAAGTACTCCATGTTCAATGACGAGGCGAGGTAGGAGTCGAGGTCGCCACCGCGCTCTTGGTAGTACGCGTGGCAGGAGATGTAGTCCACGTGCTCGTAGGCGTGTTCGAGCACGATGCGCTCCCAGTCGCCAAAGGTGGGCATCGATGAGCCGGAGGATCCGCAGGCCACGAGTTCCAGGTTCTTGTCCGCCGCTTTCATGGCCTGTGCGGTGCGGGCAGCGATTTGGCCATAGGCGTCGGCGCTCATGTATCCGGTCTGCCAGGGTCCATCCATCTCGTTTCCGAGACACCACATGCGGATGTCGTAGGGCTCCACAGCGCCGTTGGCGACCCGTTGATCGCTCAGTGCCGTTCCTGATGGGTGGTTGGCGTACTCCAGAAGGTCGAGGGCACTGTCGATCCCGCGGGTCCCGAGGTTCACGGCCATCATCAACTCGGATCCGGTGAGTTTGCACCAGCGCGCAAACTCGTCGATGCCCACCTGGTTCGACTCCAAAGCATGCCACGCGAGGTCACGGCGTACCGGGCGTTGATCGCGTGGACCCACACCGTCTTCCCACCGGTAGCCGGAGACGAAGTTGCCGCCAGGGTAGCGGATCGTCGTCGAGCCGAGCTCCTTGACCAGCTCGACCACGTCGAGCCGGAACCCGTCCTCGTTGGCGGTGGGATGGTCCGGCTCGTGAATTCCGCCGTACACACACCGGCCGAGGTGCTCGACGAACGAACCGAAGATCCTGCGATTCAGGGGCGCAACGACCGCTGAACGCTCAATCAGAATACGGGCATCGGTCACAACATCATCCTGTCCATAGTCACGTATGAGGAAACCTCCTCGGAGCCTTGGAGCGCGGTGACGGCAAGGCTCCCGGCCCCGGCCCCGGCCCCTGATCCTGGTCTGAAGCGGGGAGCTGGTCAGCGTCGATCCCTGGGACACCACCCAGAACCGCGCCTCCTGATCGATCCGCTCCTCAGCGACACCACGCACAACACCTCACCCCGACAAGTGGTGGTGCAACGACTGAACCCACCTGTTCCAGGGACCGCGACGACGGCCGACCCGGGACCTTCTGACCACTTGTCGAGCGGGTATCGTCCGGTTGGCGCGATCACGTCGGCGTCAGCGGAATTGGACGGTGTCCGTTTCACGCCCCTGCGAGAGCGAGACCGACGCACTCTGCCCGTCGCGCTTGATCACGTAGTCACCGAGGAAGCCCGTGATCGAGATGCGTGCGTCCTGATCCGTGCGCATCGACGTTCGCGGCAGCCACCATTCGCCCTTGATCAGCGACCGCAGTGCGTGATACGAGGGTTTCGGTGTGCCGTCGGCGCGAACGAGCCCGCCCGGCGCACCGAGCCACGCTCCGTCGTCGGTGAACCCCCAGTACGTGATGGCCTGCACGGCCGGGTGGCCCACGAGTGAGCGATAGTGGCGGACGATGTCATCCGCCTGCCTGGTCTCCCCCTCGGGCGTCGACGGCCACGATGGGATCTGATAGTCGTTCAGGTCGACGATCTCGGGCGGCATGAGGTCTCCCGACAGCAGAGTCGTCTCGGTCAGATGGAGGGGCAGCCCGAAGCGGGCGAATCGGTCGACCATCGCGAGCATGGTCTCTTCTCCCCAATACCCCTGATGCATGTGCGTCTGCAGGCCGATCGCGTCCACGGCGATCCCCGCTTCGAGCACGCGCTCGATCAGATCCTCGTAGTCGCTCGACAGGTCGAAGTCGTTCAGGACGAGCGTCGCCGCAGGGTTCGAGGCGCGAGCCTCCTCGAACGCGAGCTGAATCATGGGTACGCGGCCAAGGCTCTGCGCAAGCCGAGTGATACCGTTTTCCTCTGCGGTGAACACGGGCATGATGACGACTTCGTTGATGGCGTCCCATGTGTCGATGACCCCGGAGAAGTCGGTCACCTCACGCCGGATCCTCTCGCGTTGCAGCCGCTCGATCTCGGCCACCGACAGACCCGTGAGCCACTCGGGCGCGAGCGTGTGCCAGGTGAGCGGATGCCCCTTCACCGCCACACCCTGCTCAGCGAACCACGAGGCAGTCCGGAGAAGTCTTCGGGTGTCGGGCCTGCCGCGGGTCGGCTCGAACCCTCGCCAGTAGAACGGAAGGGTCGCGGTGTTGAACAGCTCGAGCCACCTTGTCCCGAGCTCCGGCAGGCCGGCGAGCCCGGCCCCACCGAAAACGGGCTCCGCCGGGACATCCTGCTCGGTCTCCCCGTTGGCGAGCGGGATGAAGTCGAAACCGATGTTGCCGAAGGCGAAGTCATGACGCTGCTGTTCGACGGTGACATCCGCGTTGCGCACAGGGTTGCCGACAGCGTCCAGCACTGTGACCTCCGCGGTCACCCGGCGGTGATCGACACTCATGAGGCGCTCCGTGCGATCTCTTGGAAACTCGGGTGGAAGGCCCGATCGAAGCCCACGACGCGGGCTTCACCGGAGAGCTGCACCGAGTGCGTGATCCGTATGTCGGTGCTCGACGCTCCGAGACCGAGGACGATCTCTCCCGGTTCGACGACCCGCGCGCCCTTCCGACCGGTGAAGCCGGTGACATCTGCGGGGACCTGTATCGAAAGCTCGACGGATTCGCCCGGCTTCAGGTCGACGCGCTGAAAACCGACCAGACGCTGCACCGGGCGCACCACTGACGCGACTGGATCATGGACGTAGATCTGGACGATTTCCGTCCCGGAACGGTCCCCGGTGTTGCGGAGACGGAGGCCGAGGGTCGCCGTGCCGTCGACTCCGATCGCATCCGGCCCGTGCTGACCGGCGCTCCAGTCAAAGGTCGTGTAACCGATCCCGTGCCCGAACGCGAAGGCCGCGGTCGGGTCGATGCTCGATACCCCGTTGGAGCGCGCCAGCGGAGCGGCCAGGTAGGTGGACGGCTGCGTTCCCTCTGATGCCGGGATGCTGACAGGCAGGCGTCCGCTCGGATTGACCCGGCCGGACAGGATGCCGGCGAGTGCCCCGGTTCCTTCTTCTCCTGCGAAGAACGCCTGCACGATCGCGCCAGCGCCCGTGACAGCGGATCCCAGCGCATACGGTCGTCCAGCGAGCAGGGTGACGACGGTAGGAGTCGATGTTGCCAGGACGGCGTCGAGAAGGTTCTGTTGGGCACCGGGCAGACGGAGCGACTCGACGTCGCAGCCTTCACCGCTCGTGCCGCGGCCGAAAAGCCCGGCCCGGTCGCCGAGGGCGACGATGACGACGTCCGCCCGCGTTGCAGCATCCACCGCTGCGGAGATCCCGGCGGTTTCTCCTCCGTCGATCGTCGTGCCCAGCACGTAGTCGATGTCGGCTTCGGGAAACTCGATGCGGAGGCTGTCCAGAAGGGTCGGCAGTGTGATGCCGAGAGGTGTCTCAGGATGCTGCACGCCGACATGCGCAGGGAACGAGTAGCAGCCCAGAACAGCGAAGGGGTCGTCGGTCGTCGGTCCTACGACAGCGATCCGCCGCGGGGTGGCGAGCGGAAGGATCCCGTCGTTGCTTACGAGCACGATCGATTGTTCGGCGATCTCCCGGGCAACCGCCCGATTGCCGGCGTTGTCCAGGTCGATGGTGCCGCGGACGCCTCCCGCGTTGTCCACGTCGACGTTCCGCAACGCTTCGGGCGTGGCATCCCAGTCAGGATCGAGCAGTCCGAGTTCGACCTTCTGGCGCAGCACACGCCGGAGGGCACGATCTATGACCACCTCGGGCAGGTAGCCCGACCGCACCGCTTCCGCCAGCGGCGCACCGAAGGTCTTCACCGTCGGCAGTTCGACGTCGACGCCCGCAGTGAGCGCGAGAGCTGCAGCCTCGCCCCATGAACCCGCGACGCCGTGGAGCAGTTTCAGGAAAGCGATCCCGAAGTAGTCGGCCACGACGGTGCCGTCGAAACCCCAGGTGTCACGCAGGACTCCGGTGAGCAGCGACTCGTCAGCCGCCGATGGCACGCCGTCGATGTCGGTATAGGAGTGCATGACCGAACGCGGCTTGCCGTCCCGCATGACCATTTCGAACGGGACGAGCAGCACGTCAGCGAGTTCACGCGGACCGACCGAGACCGGCGCGAGGTTGCGGCCGGCTTTCGACGCTGAGTATCCGATGAAGTGCTTGAGAGTTGCGACTATTCCTGTGGACTCGAGGCCACGGACGTACGCCGTTCCGATGGTGCCGATGAGATACGGGTCCTCACCGATGGTCTCCTCGACCCGACCCCAGCGGGCATCCCGCACCACGTCGAGCACCGGGGCAAGCCCTTGGTGGATGCCGACCGAGCGCATGTCGGACCCGATGCGGTGTGACATGCGCTCAATCAGCCCTGGGTTGAACGAGGCCCCCCAGGCGAGGGGCACCGGATAGGCGGTCGCCCCCCAGGTGGCGAAACCGGCGAGGCACTCTTCATGCGCAACAGCCGGGATGCCGAACCGGTTGGATGCTGCAATTCGGCGCTGGCTGCGGAGGAGGGACAGCGCCCCGAGCGCCGGGTCGACCGGAGCCGAGCCGAACGGCCGAGTCAACTGGCCGAGCCCGTTCGGCAGGAGCACATCGAGGTCGATGACGTCGTCCATGTCGTTCTGATGCGGTGCGACGTCCCCGCCCTCATTGGATGCGCCGACCCAGACGCCGAACAGCTGGGCGATCTTCTCCTCGAGCGTGAGCTCGGGAAGAAGTGCTTCGACGCGGTCGGAAGCGGATGCGGTGACGTCGTGCCACGCCGGCGTGGTCGTCGTGGATGTCGTGGTGCTCAAGGGAGTCCTAACCTTTGACGGCGCCGGTGAGTCCGCCGACGATACGGCGCTCGAACAGCGTGAAGAATATCAGTGCCGGAATCATGGACAGGGAAGTGAAAGCGAGCACCTTGGCAGTGTCCACCGAGTACTGCGACGCGAAAGCCTGAACGCCGAGCGGCAGGGTGTACGTCGCCTGGTCACCGAGGATGAACAGCGGCAGAAGATAGCTGTTCCAGCTCGCCACAAAAGCAAGGATGCCCGTTGTCACCACGCCTGGCAGCGACAAAGGAACGACCATCCGGAAGAAGAAGCCCAGCCGGCTGGTGCCGTCGATCGACGCCGCCTCTTCGATCTCATCGGGGATGGCCTTGAGGAACGGCACCAGGATGATGATCGTCACCGGCAAGCCGAAGGCGATCTGCGGGAGAATCACGCCGGCCAGACTGTTCATCAGACCCAGCTCCCTGACGAGGATGTACAGCGGCGTGATCGCCACAGTCATCGGGAACATGAGCCCGGCGGCGAACAGTGAATACATCGCTCCGCGACCGGCGAACCTGTATCGAGCGAGGATGAAGCTCGCCATCAGGCCGAGCACCACCACACCGATGGTCGTAGCGAGCCCGGCAATGGCCGAGTTAGCGACCTGCCGCCAGAAGGTCGAACTGGCGAGCACCTCAGCGTAGTTGTCGAAATTCCATGGGTTCGGGAATCCCGCGGGCGAATTGGTGATCTGCGAGTTGTCACGGAACCCACCGAGGATGATGTAGATGACGGGTCCGAGACAGAGTGCGATGAAGACGAAGGCAATGAAGTAGGTCGCCGGGCTGCCCCACTCCTGACGGTCGCTCGGTGAACGCTTCTTGCCCAGGCGCGTGGGAGCTTCGAGAACAGCCATCACTTCTTTCCTTCGGTAAGGGCACCGGCGGTGTCGCGTGAAAGGACGAACCGCTGGTAGATCAATGCGATGACGAGGGAGATCAGGAACATGACGACGGCGACAGCACTGCCGTAGCCGAAATTACCCGACGTGCGCCCGTTGGCGACCATGTAGGTGGCCATGGTCGAGGTTCCAGCAGTCGAGGCGACGTACTGACCCCAGATGATGAAGACCAGGTCGAACAACTGCAGCGAGCCGATGATCGACAGAAACGCCCAGATCCGCACGGTCGGCCCGAGGAGCGGCAGCGTGATGGTGCGCTGGATCTGCCAGTAGCTGGCGCCGTCGATCGCGGCCGCCTCGAACAATTCGTCCGGGATGCTCTGCAACCCGGCGAGGAAGAGGATGACGGCAAAGCCGATGTACTTCCACGAGATGATCACCATCAGGGACCAGATAGCGATAGCTGGATCGGAGAGCCAGTCCTTCTGAAGAGCGCCCAACCCGATGCTGTCGAGCAGCCCGTTGACCGAACCGGAGGTCTGCAGCATGAGACCCCAACCGATCCCGACGATGACCTCGGAGATGATGTAAGGGACGAAGATGAGCACGCGGATGAGCGAGCGCCCACGGATCTTCTGGTTGAGCAGGAGCGCGAGGACGATCGCAATGGGTCCCTGGAGGACCAGGGAGAGCACCAGGATGAACCCGTTGTGGAGCAGCACGTCGTGGAACGCGCTGTCCTGAAAGATGATCAGGTAGTTTTCGAAACCGACGAAGTCGGTAGCCGGCCCAAAGCCCTTCCAGCGGAAGAAACCGTAGTAGCCGGCGAGGACGACCGGGAAGATCACGAAGCTGACGAAGACGACGATCGCCGGCCCGGCCAGAAGCGTGATCTCGAGGCGCTTGCGCCAGTCCGTTGCACGCCGTCTGGGCCGCGGCACGGCAGGGGACGCCGCGTGAGCGCCATCCCCTGCCATAACCGTGCCCCGCGGCGGCTGCTGGTCCGTCATCGACGGAGCACCCCCTGCAGGTTCAATCATGATCTGCTGCTATCCCTTGGCCGCTGCGTCGTTCATACCGGAGACGATGTCTTCGGCTGTGCCCTGACCGGCGAACATGTCGACGGCACCCTTGTTCAGCGCGTTTCCGACGTTCTGCCCGAACAGGGTGTCGAGCCACACCGTCACGTACGGTGCGTCGTTGTACGCCTCGAGGATCGACTGGAGCGCCGGGTCCGTGACAGCTGCCTGGGCGTCCTGGTTCGCGGGAATCGTCTGGAACGCTTCCGCGTAGCCTTCCTGGTGCTCCTGCTGCATGAAGAAGTTCAGGAACGCGGTGCACTCTTCTTTCGGGGCCTGGGCGGAGCAGGTGAAACCGTCGACGCCGCCCATCATGGCGCCAGGCTCGCCCTCGCCGCCGTCGACCTCAGGGAACGGGAACCAGCCCAGGTCCGGCAGAGGCTTCTCGTCAGGAGTCAGCGAAGCGATGACACCGGGGTTCCATGCCCCCATGAGCTCCATGGCAGCCTTCTTGTTCGCGATGAGTCCAGCCGAGCTACCGGCACCCTGCTGCGCCGAGGTGGTCAGGAATCCGTTGTTGAACGGCTCCGTGTCGACGAATTCCTGGAGGTTCTCGCCCGCCTCCAGCCAGCACGGGTCCTCGAATTCCATCGTTTCGGCGGCCGTGTCGATAGCGTCCTGCGAGCAGGCTCGAACCGCGAAGAAGTAGTACCAGTGCGCTGCAGGCCAGGCATCCTTCGCGCCGACGGCGATGGGATCGATTCCTGCACCCTTGAGACCGTCAACGGCGGACCCGAGCTCGTCGATGGTCGTCGGTGTTCCTTCGACGCCCGCTTCGGCGAAGAGGTCCTGGCTGTAGTAGATGCCACCGGGCAGCAAAGCGGTCGGCATTCCGTAGATCTTGTCCTCGACCGCGAACGCGCTCAACACGCTTTCGGGCACAGCGGCCTTGGTGGCGTCGTCGATGGAATCCGTGATGTCCATGGCCTGTCCGGCCGCAACGACATCCGCAAGCTTGCCGCCGCCGCGCGCCATGAAGATGTCGGGTGCATCGCCGGAGTTCAGCGCCGTCTGGAGCTTCCCGTCCATTTCCTCGTTCTGGATGGACTGGATCTCGATCGTAACGCCGGGGTTCGCCTCCTCGAACGCTGCGACCGTCTTCTCCCAGTGTGCCTTGCCAGCGCCGGTCGTCGAGTTGTGCCAGAAGGTCATGGTGACGTCGCCACCTGCTTCTGCTGCTCCACCCTCGGAGCCACACGCTGACAGACCGCCGAGGGCGATTGCTGACACCGCCCCAACAGTCAGCAGCTTCCTCATGCTTTGCTTGTTCATCTTTGAACACCTCTCGAAAGTTTCGACATTTTCGTCGAAGACACCTAGTGTGTGGTGAGCGTAACAGTGATGACCCGGTGAGACGCAAGTGTTTGCCGCAACATAGGAAGATTGGATCCTCATGATCGACTCAGATCGCAAGGTCAAACTCAACGAATTGGCCGATGAGGCGGGCGTCTCGCTCTCCACCGTGTCCAAGGTCCTCAACGGACGGGCAGACGTGTCCGCGCAGACGCGGGCAAGAGTCGAAGAGCTCCTCGGCAAGCACGGATACCAACGACGTGCAGGCCTACCCAGCAGGGACACCTTGATCGAGCTCGTTTTTCCTGAACTCGAGACGGCCTGGGCCATGGAGATCATCCGTGGAGTCGAAAATGTCGCTCGCACCAACGATCTGAGCGTCGTACTCACTGAATCCGGTGACCGCCACTCCCCATCCCCGGCCTGGATCACCGGGGTTCTCCGCCGGCGCCCGGTCGGGGTGGTGCTCGTGTTCGCCGATCTCGCGGCCGAAGCGAAGGCGACCCTCCAGTCCCGCGCCATTCCGTTCGTGATCATCGACCCTGCCGGAGATCCGGCCCCGGATGTGCCCGCGATCGGGTCGGCGAACTGGTCCGGCGGCCTCGTCGCCACTCGCCATCTCATCGAACTGGGACACACACGGATCGCCGCGATCACCGGGCGTGACGACATGATGTGCTCGTTCGCCCGCCTCGACGGATACCGGTCTGCCATGAACACGGCCGGCATTGAGATCGACGAACGCTTCGTGCGATTCGGTAACTTCCGGGTCGACGGTGGCTGCAGCATCGCTCTCGAACTCCTGACGCTGCCCGACCGCCCCACGGCGATCTTCGCGGGAAGCGACCTCCAGGCGCTCGGCGTCATCGAGGCTGCCAGAACCCTTGGGCTCCGAGTGCCCGTTGATCTGTCCATCGTCGGTTACGACGATCTGCAGCTCGCTCAGTGGTCGAGTCCTGCGCTCACAACCGTGCATCAGCCGCTCACGGCGATGGCCGAGGAAGCGGCGCGGCTCGTGATCCGGATGAGCAAGAGCACCCTCGAGGCCATTCCCCGCATGGACCTCGCAACGCGTCTCGTCGTGCGTGAAAGTACGGCCGCGCCGGCCGCGGACTGACGGGTCGAGTAGGTGTACTGATTCATGACTGATAGGTCGGTTGCGAGACGGCTTTCGGGGTGATCGAGTGATCGGAACGGCATGGGCAAGTCAATTGGGGGTGTCAGGGCTACGTCGCTGGCTCAGATGGAAGGCGAGATTGAACGCGAATGCGTCAACGACTCCACTACCGAACGCCGCGACGCCGCCCTGAGCGGCCGGCGGCGTATCGTTGGCGGACTTACAGCAGGCGGGATCACAGGAACCACCAGGAGAAACCATGCAGGGCTTGAAAGTACTCTTCATCGGCGGCAGTGGAATCATCAGCGCCCACTGCACGAGACAGGCAGTCGACGCAGGCATGGACGTCTATCTACTCAACCGTGGCATCAACGGTCTGCGTCAGGTACCCGAGGGTGTCACCACCTTCATCGCGGATTCGCGGGACAAGCAGGCTGTCCTCGATGCCATAGGTGGTCACAACTTCGATTGCGTCGTCAGCTGGGTCAACTTCACGCCCGAGCAGGTGAAGCAGGACATCGAGATATTCGCCGGACGAACCGGACAATACGTCTTCATCAGTTCAGCATCGGCGTATCAGACACCGCCCACGCACGTACCCGTACTGGAATCCACCCCGTTGAAGAATCCCTTCTGGGAGTACTCGCGTAACAAGATCGCGTGCGAGGACCTCCTCACTGCGGCCTACCGTGAAGAGGGATTTCCCGTCACGATCGTTCGTCCCTCTCACACCTACGACGAGACGTTGATCCCGTTCGACGGAGGATGGACAGTTGTCGAACGCATGCGCGCCGGACGACCCGTCATCGTGCACGGAGACGGAACCTCGTTATGGACGATCACCCACAGCCGTGATTTCGCAAGAGGATTCACAGGCTTGCTGGGAAATACCTCCGCGATCGGGGAAGCTGTGCACATCACCGGCCAGGAGGCACCTTCATGGAACCAGATCTATGCCCTGGTCGCCGCCGCTGCCGGCGTGCCGGACCCCGTCCTGGTCCATGTCACCTCAGAATCGATCGCCGAAGCCGACGCTGAGTGGGGCGCGGGCCTCCTGGGCGATAAATCCCACACAATGATCTTCGACAACACGAAAATTCGCTCACTCGTCCCCGGATTCGCCGCCAGCATCCCCTTCAGTCAGGGCGCGCGCGAAATGATCGCGTGGCATGACTCGGACCCGACACGCCGGACAGTGGACGCACACATGGACGCGCTGATGGACCGGCTCGCCGAAGCATACGCCCCGCGTCCTCTCTGACACCGCGACCGCGCTCCCCACGGAACCACCCGGCAGTCACCGGAGCTAACCGGAACTCACCCGCCATGGGCGTGCCTTAGATGGACCCCTTCACCATGCTCAAGCAAGCCCAGGTACGCTTCGTTCTCGGAACGGCCCCCAAGCGCGTAGCTGAGCCAGCAGATTTAGATCAGCAGTGACGAGTGAGTTGAGTTGCAGCTTTGCATCTTGAGTCGAGGTGCTTATACGGCCGGATCAGAGATGCCTCATTCGATCAGTGTGCCTCTGAAAGTCCTAGTGAGACGACAGCTGAGACAATCTGCGGTGAGGCAACTTCCCAAGACAGGGGGCGCTCCGGGGTTCCACAAAGGTCGTCAGATTCAGAGGATGCCGCCCGCGTGTCTCAGAAACCTGTAGTTTTTCGAGGCAATGCTGGTAGGTAGTCAGCAAGGATCTCCGCTTTCAGAGAGTTCGACTTGCACAGCCCGCGCTGGTCACTGCCCGAGCCTGGTGGATCCGCACATCGCCTCGGTGAGCCGCGCCGCAAGGACTGCAACCGTTGACTAGGCACATTTGTGGTTTCTCGACCTAAACTCGTGCAGTCGGTCTCGAAAGGTTTTGTTCGTGGAAAGTATGGGGATGAGTTATTACTACCTGCCTGGTCAAGCTTCTTGGCAAAACACGGAGGTCGCGGGCGAGCAGTTCCGCGAGAAGCAGCTTGTACAAGTCCTCGGTCGTCGACCTCGGCTCGATGAGGAGCTGGAAGAGCAGCACGACGCGGAGTTGATTCCGGAGCCGGACAACCCACATGATGCGAATGCCGTATCCGTGCGTATCAAGGGTCACGTCGTCGGCTACCTCGAGAGGTCAGTTGCGGCGAAGTACGCGAGCATCTTCCATCGCATAGCTGCCAGCGGTCACACGGCTGTCACTTCGGCCCGAGTGTGGGCAACTACGTCACGATCGTGGTCGGACGAGACTCGTATCGGGTTTCATTCAAGGGTCTCGGTGTTCCTTCCGGAGCCGCATCAGATCCTTCCCCTCAATAGGTCACCGCTCACTGACATCGCGGTCCTACCGTGGGGTGGTGCCTTGCAGGTCACTGGCGAGGACAAGCACTTTGATTACCTGTTCAACTATGTCTCGACAGACGGGGAGGGTTTGGTTGTCCTGACGCTCCATAGGCTGATCCACACTCTGAAGAATGGTGCGGAACGCGAACTCATCGAAGTACGCCTCGATGGTGAGCGGGTAGGCCAACTCACAGCAGCCACCTCCGGGCATTACCTGCCCACGGTTCGCCACGCGGCAGACATGGGCAAGCATCTTGGGATTTGGGCCCGCATCAAGGGATCAGGTCTGGCTGCCGAGCTTGTGATCCAGGGCGCCCGAGCGACGGACCTCGATGATGCTTGGCTACGCTCCATGCCGCAGGTGCCAATGATGATTCCCGAGGCGCCTTCCTACACCGCCCCGCCGGCCTTCACTGAGTGGGACAGGGTTAGGCAGCCTGCTCCTTTGCATCAATCGGTGCCCATTTCCGCAGCGCAGTTCACCGCACGAAACGTTATCCATCAGGCAAATGGGCCAGTCGTCGTAACTCGGGAGCAGTTGAAGCACTCACCGGCGCTGCATCGCGCCGCCGGGATAGCCATGATCGTTCTCGGTGTCCTGCTGGGCAGTCTCCTTGCCCTCATCCCGGTAATCGGGCCCGTACTGTTCATCGGGTGCGTCGTCTTCGGCATCGTCGCGAATGCGAAGCGGCGGAAGGTCGCTGCGGCAGTAGAGGCTTCACAACAAATATGATGCGGAAAGTTCATTGGCCCGTGGACGGGCAAAGAACTTGATAGTGGGCGGTACTAGCTGCGGTTCAGTGTTGCGGGGGTCCCGCAACACTGAACCAGTCCCAGGGGCGTGATCGGTCCCGCGGTGCGGCCCGGAGCCCGCTTTCTTCTCCCGGGCGCCCTGCGCATTATCCTGTGGTTTGCACGTCGCCCTCCGGTCTCAGCAACAACAACCGTGCGGCAATCAGAATCGGGTGGACAGGGGACCCATTGAAAGCCGCACAGCAGTGCATCACTGACAATTGCACGAACACCGCCGCCTTCACGACGAGGACCAAACCGGCGTGGTGCGGTGACTGCCTGACCGTGATCTTGAACGAGCTGAAGATGGACGCAGTGACGGAGTTCCCGGGTAAGGACAAGCGTTGGCGTACCCGCTGCCAAGACTGCCAGGCGGAGTGCGACTACAAACTCAGCTACCTGCTGGACCTGAGGACACGTGATGAGCCTCCCTGCCGACGCTGCTTCTGGATCCGGTGGACCGTGGAGGGAACCTTGAAGTACGGCCGGGTCCTTACCCCCGTCAGCAAGGAGCAGGTGGCGGAGCGCCTCGAAAGCCGCGAATACGAGCCGGTAGAGGCTTTGGTCGATTTGCCCGACGGCGGATGGCCCGTCATCACCCGCTGCCAGCGGTGCGGCGTCCAGGGCGCCCACCGGATCGGTGACCTGAGCTGCTCCTGCAGGACGAATGCGGCACCCAGAACGTCGCGGACAGTTAATGCGCGGGGCGAAAAGAACCTCTTTGTCGACTCGGGCAGCCCGGCTATCGCGTGGTGGGACCACGAGCTCAACGAGCCGAACGTCCTGGCGACCCTCACGACGCAAGCCCGCGCGCAGTGCTGGTGGAAGTGCCCATCCT
The DNA here is from genome assembly GCF_054510995.1 of Arthrobacter sorbitolis. Taxonomy (NCBI): domain Bacteria; kingdom Bacillati; phylum Actinomycetota; class Actinomycetes; order Micrococcales; family Micrococcaceae; genus Arthrobacter; species Arthrobacter sorbitolis. Next base: position 15,343 of record NZ_JBTNDM010000008.1, on the reverse strand, counting down.
GCGGCCACCAGTTCGCCCATGCAATGTGGTGGATGTCGCGGACCCCTGAATGCCCTGAATGCGACAAGCGACGCAGCGCCAACTGGAAAGAGAAGTGGGCGCGGCTGAAGGTGACTCCGGTGGCCGATGTGCCAGAGCTTGCTGCCGCGTGGAGTGATGCCGCCGATCCACGGCTAGTCATGGTGGCCAGCCATCAGCCGCGGAAGTTCACCTGCGCGAACGGCCACCGCCCGAGGGTCACGCCGAGCGCTTACCTGGAGGGCGGGTGCGGCTTCTGCCGCAGGCGTCCGGCTTCTGCCCCACTTCCGTTTACTCTTGCCGAGGAGCTCCCAGAGATTGCCAGCCAGTGGCATCCGACCCTGAACGGCAAGTGGACGCCCGAGACCGTCGGGCCCGACTCGAAGCGGATGGTTCACTGGATCGCTGGCTGTTGCGGCCATGAGTGGTCGACGCCTGTCCATGCCCGCAACAAGCGTGAGCGCCTGCGCTGCCCGCGCTGCATGACGATCCTGGACTCCCTCGCCTGGTCCGACCCGGGCCTTGCCGCCGAGTGGGACCCTGCCAACCCGACGACGCCGTGGCATGTCCGGCCTCACGGGACCACAGCATTCACGCCGCGTTGGATCTGCTCCATAGACCGGGCCCACCAATGGCAGGCCACCCTGACGTCGCGTTCCAACGGGTCCGAGTGCCCAGAGTGCCGACAGGCCGGCAAGTCACGAGTCGAACTGCAGCACCTCGATGCCGCTAAGAAGGCGTTCGCCGACGTGAAGTCCGGACCATACGTTCGTAGCAACGCCTTCAAGACCCGCAGGCGGTGGTCGGTGGACATCCTTATCCAGGACGGGGAAAGAACCATCGCCGTGGAGTATGACGGCGCGTACTGGCACAGCCCAAAGGCGAAGATGGAGGTGGATCGGCGCAAGAGCCTCGACCTGCTGGCCGCCGGATACAGCGTGGTCCGTCTGCGCGAGGACAACCTCCCGTCGCTGGACATACATTCGCCCGACTACCTTGAGTTGCAGGTCTATTCAGTGGCTCCGCGCCCTGCGGAAACGATTTCCCGAATCGCAGCGTGGCATGCTTCTACCGCCAAGTGACTCTGCGAAGGAGTGCAATTTTCTACACCAACCCCTATACAGGCGAGTAGTTGCCGGCAATTCTCAGGTGTTTAGTGGCATACAACACATACTTGTGACGCGATAGGGTGAAGGTAATGGGGCACAGCACTATTCGACACCGATTTCAGAAAGGATGAAGGCATATGGCGCAGCGTGTACAGGTTGAATTAGTTGATGACCTCAATGGTGAAGTAGCCCAGGAAACCGTCCGTTTCGGGGTGGACGGCACCGAGTACGAGATCGACCTGACCACCGACAATGCGGAGAAGCTCCGTGCAATCCTCACCGAGTACACGGACAAGGCCCGCAAGGCCAGCGGCCGCCGCGGCCAGGGCAGCAAGTCCCCTTCCTCCTTAGGATCCGCCTCAGGTAGGTCCAAGCGTGAGGAAACGCACCGGATCCGCCAGTGGGCGCAGGAGGACGGGCACTCAACCAGCGCTCGGGGGCGGACCTCCCAGTCCATCGTCGACGCTTACAACGCAGCCCACTAATCCCCCCCTAGGGGCTCAGGGCAGTATCCGTCGCGGGTCGACGCCGACAATCGGGGCCGCACGACGTAGCGTCTCACGGCAGGAAAAGAGACCGATCGCCCCTAGGGCGATCGGCCTCTTCGTCCTCCTGACAGCTCTAGCTGTCGGCGGTCTTGTCACAGCTGGCGGAGCGCCAGGTGGAAATCACCGCTGATACTGGAAATCAATAATCTGGCCAGTGGCGACCGAGACAATATCGCGAAGGAGGAAGGGGTCCATCTAATGGTCAGGACGAAACGTGAACTTTCAGAGTGGACGTGCCAGGGCTGCGGGTTCACCCTGCAGAGCCACCTCCGGAACAGGCTCTACTGCTCCTATGACTGCTGGCTCCTGTACCGGATGGCGAAATCGTCCATCGGATGCACTATCTGTGGATGCAAGGACCCAAACCATATCTGGTATTGGCCGACCCCGGAGTTGCGCGCGGAAGCCGAACGCCTCGGACTGGTCTTCGCCAAAGAACACCAGCATTGCCGTCGCGCGAAGATCGACAGCATCGGGCGGTTGACTGCCTGCTGGTGCGCTGCATGCACTCGGGCCCGAGGCGAAGAGCTGAAGCGGAACTCATCCGGCTCACGCGAGTTGGGCCGCGTCATTACCCCAGCGTATCGAGAAAATCGGAAACGGGTATTGGAGCGCTCCGACTGGATGTGCGAGATTTGCGCGCTACCCATCGACCGCAACGCATCATCTTTCGATGACCGGTCCCCCACCCCTGATCACATCATCCCCTTGCGCGACGGGGGCACAGATGACCTCGAAAACCTCCGCGCCGCATACCGGTGGTGCAATCTCCGACGAGAGTCAGGGTTCGGCGATGACCAGGAAATCTTCGAGGATGCTCGTACCCGGTTCCAGAACATTGGAGATGGCTAGTCCGGCCTCAGAGTTTCCTCACTCAGGGGATCCCTCAGCGGAACACTGCGGGCGGGCCGTCATTCCCTGACAGCGGCCACGGCTTCGATTTCTACGAGTTGGTGCTCGTATCCAAGAACGGTGACACCCAGCAGGGTGCTCGGAACATCATGAGCTCCGAACGCCCGGCGTACAACCTCCCAGGCAGTGACGAGATCCTCCCGACGGGTCGATGCCACGAGTACGCGGGTACTGATGACGTCCTCGAGCAAGGCTCCGAATGCTTGGAGGGCCCTCGTCACGTTCCTAACGCACTGTTCAGCCTGAGCCCCGTAATCGCCTTCACCCACAGTTGTTCCGGCTTCATCGAGGGGACAGGCCCCCGCGAGGAAGATCAGGTGCGCATCGGCCGGCGCGGTAGCCGCGTAGGCGTACTGGACTGCACCGGCCAGCGCGGTGGACCGGATCAATGTCACTGCTGAAGCCATCGGAATTCTGCTCTCCCTCGTGCTGATTACGCCCCTGCTCCCCCACCTCACGCACAGGCGTGGGGAGGAAACCCTCCAACGGGCTGGGCGGCGGTGCACCGTTGCACCGTGTCTAGACCCTCGCACGGTTCTGTTGCGAAAGCCGCAAAGGACCCTAGAGCAACACGATCAGGCCGGGACTGCCGTGTGGCGTTGAGGCGTGCCCCAACGCCACAGTGCAGACTCCCTTAGGGCGCCCTGGGTGTACCTCGGCGAGTAAGGGAGAGAACTCAGGCGTCTGCGTAATGGAGCCGCCATAGGAACGACGATCTGTCCTGCTTCGGCGGTCGCCTTCCAAATCTCGCCCAGTAGTTGTCACACACATGGAGCCCTTCGGTGAGGTCATTGTCTTGGTACCGATACAGGATCCATAGATGCACATCGGTTAGCGGTGGATGTAGCCGTGGTGGTGCGAGGGTTAACAGATTTGAAGGAAGCACGTAGTCGCTGATAGCTGCTGTCAGATTCCCGGGCGGACCGAACGGGTACATCACCAAGTGCTTGTTCGGGTACCCGGTCAGCTTCTTTGCGAGGGCCTGCACACCTCCCTGCTGTTCCTCTTCGATGATGCGCAACGATCGCTCAAGCAAAGTCCAGGGATCAGTAGGTGAAGGGGAATGCATGAAGGTCCACACGATTTGATGGGGCTCACTAGGTGAGTCGTGGTGGCACTGCCAACACACAACTTGGACCCCGTCGTCGTAGGCAGCCAAGTCAAAAATCGGGAGCGGGTTGATGCCAGAGCTCAGTCCTTGTTCATCTGTGGAAGACCAGTGATCGACGCACCCAGCGCCAACGGTCAACCGAAAGACGTCCGCCCTGATCTTCTCGCGTGCTCGTCTGCTGACGCGTGCCAGATTCGTGTACGGAATCAGTACCCGGACGCAGTGGGGAAGCCCCGCCTCGATCATGGCTGGTAGGTTCTTCTCTGCTTCACGAGCTCGAGCCGAAACAGTCGTGATCACCTCCGCAACATGCTTGCCGTCTAGAGATAGAAGGTCGGGCATGCTCGCCTCGGAGTTGTCGTCGTGGAGACGGAACTCCACTCCGAGCTCCTCCGAAAGCAAAAGCCGTGCGTGATCTTCTTCCCAGGCAGACACTAATTCCCACCCTCCCCCTGCAACAGTCGTCCGCCCTGTCGCACTGTACCTACGATGCTCAGATAGACTCTTCGATCCGCGGTGTATGAGCCGGTGGCGTGCGCCTCGACTGTGTGGATCACCACGCATTGGGTGCTTTCTACGCACACCCATCGGACGGGACGATCCTATGGCAGACCCCGACAGCAACCGGCGTCGTGACCAGGCGCGCTTTGCGAGGAGCCACGGCTCGTAGAGGCCTGTGCTGAAGTCATCGAAACAGTCGAGCATCGCGTCGATAGGTGGGCCTGGTCTGAGCCGCCACTCGTTCAACGAGAACCAGTCATCCCCCGCATGGGCCAGTGAACCACGCGACTTGGTCTCTGACTTCGGTGGCGATGAGAGGGTCGGCGTGAGCGCCACCGCGGAACATGCCGTCGCATAATTTATAGATATGCTGATTCTACCGAACAGGGCTTGGGGGCCGATTGTCAGATCAGATTGCTGTAGTGGGCTCCGGCGACGTCGACTTCCGCTTCCTTGAAACGCGCTTCGCCGGCCCCGCGGGTGCCCGCGACGCATTCGAACGACTTATTGCCGACATCGTCGGGATCGTTCATCCCGACGTCCAGGAGGTCCAAGCGAACCCGGGCGATTGGGGCATCGACGCCTACGTCGGCGATCTCGGAAAAGGAGGTGAAGTTCATGTCTGGCAGTCAAAGTACTTCATCAACGGGTTTGGCAAGACACAGCAGGGCGACGTTCGAGAGTCTTACGTTGCGGCGCAGAACGCTGCCCAAGAGAACGGCTACAAGATCGCGTCCTGGACGCTCTGCATCCCCTGCGAACTGGATGGTCCGATGCTCACCTGGTGGGAAGGGTGGAAGAAGCGAACGTCCAAAGCCGACACCCTCACGGTGAGCCTCGATACCGCAGGGCGGCTGCGGCGGCGACTCCAGGCACCGGCCGCGGCGAACGTTCGAAACCACTACTTCTCGCCTATTTTTCCGCTGGCGTCGGCAACCGCCGACCCCGAAAAGCCACGGGGGCTGGAGGAACTTGTGGACAACACGAAGTACGACGGCGCTCTCTTCGTGCGCCAAATGAACGAAGCCGGCTTGCCAGAGACTTTTGCTGCCCGAGAAGCGTTCTTCAACGCCGAGATCTTGGAGCGCGAGGTCACGGACAAGGGTATCCAGCCTGAAGTCTCGGCGCTTTCGACATGGCGTGTACGAGTTTCATCGACCTGGTCGACAGCTTTCAACACGGCATGTCAGATGTCGGCGGACCGGCGGTTCCCGCAACTGTATAGCGAGGTACTCGGAGGCATCGAGACTGGTCATGCGCAGGAGGCAGAGAGCCTCCGGGCGCATGTCCTTCACGGCGTAGGCCTGCTCCATCAAGCCGTGGACAATGGCCGCGCGGGATGGGTTCGGGACTGGCGTGATGTCGCCGAAGTCCACCGTGCACGGGTCCCGGATAGCGCTTCTAGCCGGAATAAAGATGAGGAAGAGACGGAGAAGGAACCGTGATCGCTCAAGTTGATCCGAACGACAACGCAGCATCGACGCTGCGCGCTGAGTCCGTACCCGCTTTTCGGATGGCCCAAATCTTGCTCGTTCTGGTGAGCACACAAGCCCAGAAGAGCAAGCTAGATCTCGAGCGGCTTTCGGTGATCGAGTTCCTATCGGCAAATCCGTTCCTTGTGGTGGACATGAATTCTCCCGTCTACAATCAGCTACGGCTGCAAGGATTCGGTCGCCACTCCATCACCTATGCCTCACCCAGCCAGCGCTTCGTTTCTCGGCGGGAACGAGTGACTTCGGACATCGCCCAACTGGTCGCTTTCGGGCTTGTTCGACTTACCGCGCATGAGGGGCAGAGAGTCTTCACCGTTACTGATTTAGGGCAGCAGTCAGCGGACAGTCTGTGCTCCGTGTACGCCGATGCATACCGACTCAGTGTTGCGACCGTTGCCCCTCTCGTGATGAAGCTGTCTTCACAAAGAATGCGAGAGCACCTCGAAACATGGCTTCGGGTGGACCCGGTGCTCTTTGACCTCATCGACAGTCCAACAATCGACGAGTTCGAGGCTGAAGCCTCCGGGCTCTCATCACGCGACATGCTCTTCTAGGAACCGACGACACCCATGACGACTCTTCCCGCCTTCAATATACGAGCCCTCCGCTTGATCGGCCCGAGGCACTCGTACCGCGTCGACTTCACGGACCCGCACAACGATAAGCTGATCCAGCCGCTATCAATTATCGCCGGCGAAATCAGCACTGGTAAGACCACCGTGCTGGAGTTCATCGACTGGTGCCTCGGCGCGAAAGAGCATCCCGAACACGATGAAGTGATTGCGAACGTACGATCCGCCCAGCTTGCCATCGACGTCGTGGAATCGGGCGATGCTAACTCCACGCAATACGTCGTCGAGAGAGCGCTTGGTACCACGACAACGAGTGCCTACCTTTACACCGGTGACCTCGCCACGATGTCCGACACACCAGTTCGGTCCTTCACATCCGACCCCGCCGACACCGAATCGCTATCCCATTATCTCCTGCAGCTGTGTGGTCTCAGCGGACTCCGCCTAGACCAGTCACCGTCTCAGACAGACTCGAAGACCAGCGCACTTAGCTTCAGAGACCTTCAGCCGCTCTGGTTTCTCACCAATAGGAGGCTTGACAACGGCGACCTCGCATACGAAAGACAACCGCACCGATCCATTAAGCTCAACCAGGTCGTGAATATCCTGTTTGGCGTCTCGGACAACGAGCAGTCGACGCTATCCCGCGCCGTTGAAGAACTCGGCGCGGAGGAACGGGAGCTCACACGAGCTGTCCAGACGCTTCGAACGTTCATGACTGACGCGGGATTCACCACGATTGCAGAAATAGACCCCGCGTCGGACCAGCTCAGAATCCGGATGTCGGAGCTCAACGCACAAACGCGGACCATCGACGACAACATTTCCGCCCGCAGCGACTTCAGCGCCGAGCTACGTGCGAACTACGCCCGGAGTGAGGAGCAGGCACAGCGCATCCAGGCCAAATTGCGAGACCGGGACACCCTTGCGCGGCGGCTTCAACCTCTCCGCGCTCAGTACGCCGACGAGATCAGACGGCTTGATTTGGTCGCTGAATCACTAAACCTCTTCGACTCTCTCACCGTGGTGACATGCCCGGCCTGCCAAAGCAAGCTTCAAGCATCGCCTAAGATTCTCGGGAACCAGTGCTCTCTGTGCCACTCCCACTTGACTCCAGACGCCATCGATGGCGACGGGGTTCCCGACCTCAGCACCGAACAACGCAGTCTTGTGCGCCGCCTTAACCAGCTCCTCAAGTTCGCCCAGGAAGTGCGTGCAGAGGGCGACAAACTTCGGAGGGACCTGGCCGCCGCGGACCTAGCGGTGGGAGAGGCGCAATCAGCACTCGACCGAATCTCCGGCGGAATCATTTCTCCCTTCTTGACACAGCGCGACGAAATCCAGCAGTCACTCGGGAACACTCGCGTCGAGCTCAAAACGATGCTCCGCGCACGCCAGATGCTGCTACAGCTGCAGCAAAAGGAGCTGGAACTCCTGCGAACGGCAGCCACCCTCAAGGAAGCGAGAGCACGCAAGGCCCAGTACCTGAAGAATGCGACTCCTCGCGACACGACCCTCACTCGCATCGGCGAACGCCTGCTCAGCATTCTCGAGGACTTCGGCTATCCGAAGGTCGATCGCGTGCACGTTGACAGGTACCTCGTACCGTACGTTCGCGGACGCCGCTACGACAAGGTTGGTTCTTCTGGTGCAATGACGCTCATCGCCCTCGCCTGGGAACTCGCGCTCTTCGAGTTGGCGTTCGAGCAGGGTTCAGGCCATCCCGGATTTGTCATTGTCGACAGCCCCCAAAAAAACCTCGTTCCCGGAGCTGTCACTACCCCGACTACGCCTAATCCCGGTGCGGACGACGGAGGTGCCGAAATTAGCCAGCTCATCACCGCTCGCAGCCGGAACATCGTAGAAAACATTTACCGCCACGTCGCGAGTTGGCTCGCCAAGAACCCCGGCGCGCAGATCATTCTCGTCGACAACCAACCGCCATCTGTGGCCGACCAGCACATCGTCGTCCGCTACTCACAAAACCCTGATGACCCGCCCTACGGCCTGATCGAGAACGAAGACGGTCACTCTTCGGAAGCCGAGAATCGCTGACAGGTGTTGTGGTTAGTCCAAATCCCAAAGCATCCATCCACCTGAGGAAATGCCCGACGGCGACCTGCTGTCTCGCAATCCGCGGATGTAAGATAGCGATGACCAAATATCTCCATTCAATAGTCGAAGCCCCGTGAGAAATGCCTCGACAGCCATCAGTTGCGATGGATAACTGAGAAAGACGCTAAAAGTCACCGGTGTGCACTGCTGTTGCCCTCACGGTCGCTGCGGCCAACTTCTAATCAGCTAGCTCGACGTCTCACAGAGCTGAATTTATTCCAGGCTCTTCACTTCATGCGCGCTATACGATGTGATAATTGGATCAGCCGCCTCATCAACGTCGATCTTGACGGTCACACGACCGTTGGCCGTCTCAAGTACCTTGGCCGTGAAGTCACGTGCGCCGAAGTGAACCCTGACGGAACTTCCGAAGGTGAACGCTGCGGTTGAGCCCAGCCCAGTCTCCTTCACCGTGCTTGAACCGCGCTTGGGCTCAAGTCGCCGGGTTCCAGACTTCGCGGAACTTCTTACAGTCCTCCTAGACACAGCCGCTCACACCTCCTCACCAGGGTCGCTTCCCAGTCATGTCTTTCAAGTATGCGCCTACATGTCTGTCCATAGCTACCGTCAGCCCGTTCAAATTCCCTCGCCAAGCCTTTGCTGAACGCATTGTAAGCGGCTGCACGGCCCTAACCTCGGCCAGCTGCGTGGGGTTGTTATGTGCAATAGCATTTCGAGCGTCATTCAGACGCTCGAGTCCCTCAAGCCGCCGTTTGTTGATTTCGGAACTAGCCTTGATTTCCTGCACGATAGGTAGCCCTAGCCGTGCAAAGTCGCTCCCTAGATTGCCTTTATTTGCGTTGCCTTGGTCTAACTTCCGCCCGAACTGCAAGTTGGCTCGAAGGATTGTTTCTACGCCAGGTTTAGCTACTACCCCTACGCTGAGAAGGAAGGTGATTGCCTCGTTATGAAGATCTCGACTGAAGCCCTGAAACTCAGATGCTAATCGCAGAATCACTGAGTGGTTGAGTTGTTCAGTGGCCCACTGACGACCTTGCCTGCCGCCCGTGACCGTACTATGCACGGCCATCAAATTGTCTAAGCCATGAGAACGAGACGACTGCCAGTCGTGTAGTGCTACTGAACTCATAAGTTCAAAGGTACATGTGTCGAGGCTCCGAACGTCACGCCCTGCCGCAAGGACACTTCTCAATCGGCGGTGCTCGCGGGTGCGAAGCTTTAGTCATTCTTGCTGTGGACAGCACACTCGACTGCGCCGCTAGCTTTTCTTGAGTTCGGAGATGATGTAATGATCACGAGGAAGATGGTGGCGGCGTAGCTCAACGGAGGCTTACGTGCGTGATCGTGCTGATCGGACTCCGATGCTGTATCGATGCGAGTTCCCATTCAGAGTTTGGCCATCCGACTGGAACAATTACAGGTCTCGGCTTAGGTGCCAAATCTGCCGATACCTAGAAGACCCTCGCGAGCTTGCGTGGTGAGCGCCCGAGTTTGGTACAGCATTGTCTCGCAACCGATGGGTTGCAAGACAGCTGGACGAGACATGACCGCTCCCCCGCCACTACTACTCTGTCCGTGTCTTGCCACCCTGTCTCATGAGCAGCCGGGCGAGATCATGACGGAAGTGTTGGTTGCGAGACAGTTCCAGAGGCCATCACGTAGAGAAGTGGAATGAGCAAGCCGATTGATGACCCAGGGTCGTCGACGCGTATCCCTCCTCATCGCGGGTGTCCGCCGCGATCATCTCTCTACCACCCACACCGTCAGCCGAACCCATCTCCCCGCCCTTGAAAGTTCAGGGATCCGGGAAGGAACCAACACTTGGCCCGACCTTTGATGGTCAGGGTAGTAGCTTTCGTCGGCCTGGTGCCCCTCCGGATGCCAGCTGCTTGACGCCCGGAGGAACTCCCACAGCGCTACCAAAGGTGCGTCCATGTACCAGACCATTCCTCAAGGAACACGACGAGAAACAGTGAGGTACTTTCCAGTATGGATGGGCGGGTGTTCCTTCTTGAAGGCACCTGCTTCACCCGCTTGGCTGCCCGTTATGCTTCCTTCCGTGCTAGATCTCACGTCGATTGGCGACCGTGCAGGTCGATGAACCCGGTAGATCCGGGCCGATCGTTGGCGCCTGACTAGTGGTGGCCGGCTTTCGTGGTGCCGAATATCAGGGTCCGGCGTTGGACGTCGTAGTACACGGTCTCCGCAGACGACAGCAGGTCCTGGAAGTTGTCGGCGTCATCGGCGTCGATGGTCAGGACTTCCTCCCACGCCCCCTAGTCCAGGACCAGTTGCAGGGTCCACGATCCGGGCTGGCCCGGGTCGCCGGCGACCCAGCTGAACTGGTAGTGGCTGAGCTGACGGACCTTGATGCTGTCATCGGTAACGGGCTGATTCAGGTTCTGTGCCATGGTGGTTCCTTGCACAACCCACCAGGGGTGGGCGCTGTGGCCGGTTCGGACAGGTACCGGGGAAGCCCGTTCGCGGTGCTGAGGAGAAATCGGCCTCACCCGGATGGTCCCAAAGTAATGCCGGCACAAGTACCGGTAAACGACCGCTACCGGCGTCCGAAGGCCTTCACGCAGGACCAGCAGGGAGTGCGGCGGCCGGACGTCGCGCCTGCACACCGACCAGCAGCAGGAATGTCAGCGCGGTAGCGTTACTCACCCTTAGCGGAGTCCCGCCCGGAACGTCAACGGATTCATCACGCCCGAAGCCGGGTCTTGATCAGCCGCCTGAGCGTACCGTCGACCACGCCGTGATCCGCGAAGAGACGCGGCGGCGGGTTACTGCGTCGTTCTACTGCGTCCTTGGAGTCCAGGAGACGGTGATGGTGACGCCCGGTTTCGGAGTCCTGGACGTAGAGGTGCAGGTCCTCCCCCAGTAGGGCTTCGTGCTCCACCGCGTCACCTGCATCTTCCGCCAGATCCGTCAGCCGGGAGATGGCCCGCGCCATGGCTCGCCCCCAGTCCTGGGGATGCTTGCTCGTTGATTCCTCGGAGACGGAGTACTTCCGGTCGGTGGAAGCCATCCTTCAGCTCCTCCCTATGTTCGTGTCTGTCCGGCCTCGAATTTGCCTCGATTCGGGTGCGCGAGTGAGGTGCGGGTGGGGCTAACTGGCGGGAATCAGCGCAGCGAACTGGGGGTTCGCGGTCAGGAAAGCCCGGGCATGCTGGCAGAACGGGACGGTTTTCAGGCGGCGATGGTGCGCGTTGAGCAGGGCCTGCCGGACGAGCACAGGCTCAAGGCCTCGACCCTCGTAGGGCTCCGTGACCACGGTTTCCAGGAGGATGATCTCTCCCGCGCGCAGGTCGTATCGCACGTACCCGATCCTTGTCCCGTCGCTGAAAAGTTCGAAGCGTGACGCCAGCGGGTTATCCCGAAACCTCTCCCGCCGAACCCCAGCCACCCCGGCCGGCGCGGCACGGTCGGGCTGCCGCTGTTGGGCCCGGCATTCGCGCTGCTCGAGTTCCTCGACGACCACCGCGTACCCCTCCTGCGCCCCGGAGGGCGGGAAGTCCTTGTCCAGGGATTTGTACAGCTGGTTGCAAAGGACCCTGAGTTCACGGGTCGACATGTTCGTCAGGTCGCGGGAGACCGTCGACCAGTCGCTGTCCCACCCCGCGGGAAGCAGAGTATCACCGGCAGACATCACGGGGTCCAGGGATGCAAGCGGAGCGATCGACATGAGGAACACCTTCCCTGACATGGTCCGGGGACCCGACGCTGGGTCCTCACGGCAACTGTAAAGGAAAGCCTGCTGACGGTACATCCGTGCCTCTGCGCCACCCCACCTCGTCCGCCGAGCCTCCCCTGCACAAAGACGATCCCTGCACAGATGCACCGAACACACGACCTATTTTGCTGGGATGGATCGTGATGGGAACAACAGGGTGTTGGTGGGCGGGGTGTGCGCATACTGGCATGACCCTGAACTTTTCCGGCCTCGTACTTTTCGGGCTTCGTGCCGTGAACTGATCCGGTGACGCGGCGTGCTTCTGGCGCTGCCACAGGTGTCGGGATGAGGCGCTCTATGCCTTCATCCCACGAAGTAGCAATCAACAACGACGACGGGATGGGCCGAAAGGACGACCGATGAGCCAGCAGCCAACAGTAGACCGGGGCAAACCCTCGTCCCATTTCGGCGGGGTCGAGCGGGACCATGATCTTGCCACCGAACTGGCGGACCTCGCCCGGTCCCTGCAACAAAAACCCGATGAGAACGCGATCCTCGAAGGTTTCGTCCACGCGGCACTGGAGCTGGTGCCCGGCGCCGACGAGGGATCCGTCAGCGTAGTCCTGGGCCGCAAGAACATCGGATCCCGGGCACCCTCGAGCGACCTTCCCCGGCGCGTCGACGCCCTGCAGATGGAAACCGATGAGGGTCCCTGCCTGGAGGCCGCGTACACGCACCGGACGATCCGCGTCCCGGACATGGGGAACGAACAGCGCTGGCCTCACTTCGCCAGGCGCGCCACCGAGGCCGGCGCCCGGGGCATGCTCTCCATCCAGCTCTGGGTGAAGGGCGACGACCTTGGCTCCCTGAATCTGTACTCTTACGAGGCTAACGCCTTCACCGACGAATCGGAGAAGGTCGGCCTGCTGGTCGCCTCCCACGCCGCCATCGCGTTCGTCGAAGCGCTGGAATCCCGACAACTCAAAGAAGCTATCGACTCCCGGGACCTCATCGGCCAGGCCAAGGGAATCCTCATGGAACGCCATAAGATCACGGGATCGCAGGCGTTCATCGCCTTGTCCCTGGCCAGCTCCCGGACCAACACCAAACTCCGGATCGTCGCCGAGCACCTCGTTAGCAGCGGCGACCTCCTTGGCGACGAACAAGACGCACAGTACCCGGACATCTGACCAGATACTGCAGCCGCATAGAGCTTGGCACTTTCCCCGCCATCGAGACTCAAGGAAGCCAGCTGCGCCGAGTACAACCAGTACTACAGTGCACAAGCACGAGAGTCGCAGGGTGGTCCTGACTCAGACCGTGTGGTCCTGAATAGCGTTGACATACTCGCGCTGTCGGCAGCAATCCATGACTGAACAGCCGATTCCACCCGCCAGTTCTCAACCTGGTGATGCTGACGACCAGGGTTTCCGGGGTCACCTTCGTGCGTGCGCTGGAGAAGGTGGGAGGGTGAGTTCACGGCGGAGGACCGCTTCCGCGGTGTCGCGAAGAGTGGTGTTGTGTGATCGGGCGTACGCGCGCAGGAGTTGGAAGGCTTCACTGGTGCTGACGTTCACCATGTGGGCGATCATGCCTTTGGCCTGTTCGGTAAGGATCCGGCTGTCCAGGGCGCGTTGCAGTTGGTCGTTGACGACGGCCGATTGCTGGATGGTGCGTTCCTGCAGGATGCTGATCGTCGACACGTCGGCCAGCGCCTGCCCGATGGCAACATCTTCCGCGCTTAGTTCGCCGACTGCGGGGCGGAAGAGGTTCATCGCCCCGATGGTCCTGCCATGGGCGCGCAGCGGGAAGGCGTGCATGGACTTGTATCCCTGGGCGGCGGCTGCGTCCCTGAATGTGGGCCATCGGTTCCCGGTGCCGGCGATGTCGTGGATGGTGACCGGAACGCCGGTGGTGTAGCACTCCATGCACGGGCCGGCCCCTGATTCCTGCTGCAGGACCTCGATCACGTAGGTTTCCTCACTGGTGGAGGCCAGGACCTGCAGGACGCCGTCCGGACCGGCGAGCATCAGCCCGGCGGCGGAAGCATCGAGCAGGTCGACGCACTCCTCCACGAGTGTTTGCGCCAGGTCCAGGACGTCGTAGTCCGTGACGAGTGTCTGCGCGATCCTGACAAAAGCCGCACTGACCTGGCTCGCACGCGTCGTGGATTCCATGCAGCCCACTGTAGGCCCGAATCCGCTCTTTTATGGGTCGGGGGGTGGCGTAAAGTCCAGCCGTCTTGCCAGCACCTCCGTGGAAGTTTCCCGGACGCTCTGTCCGTTCGCGAAAGCATGACCCCGCAGCAGCAGCAGGGCCTCGGCGGCTGTGCCCCCGGTCTGGGCGAGCACCATCCCGGTTGCCTGATGTATTTCCCGGCGGGACGGGGACAACCCAATCTTGTCGGGGTTGTCCCCGTCGTCCGGGACGAGCACGCGACGCAGCAGACTCCACGCCGCCGCATCGGCCAGTGCCCGCGCGGTCATCCGCTCGGATTCGCTCAACTCCCCGGGAGTGGTCCGGTAGAGCTCGACGACTCCGACGTCCAGGGCGCCGACGACCAGGGGGAAGACGAACAGCGCCTGCACATCGGTCTCTGCCAGGGCCTTGCCGAAGACCGGCCACTTCTCGTGCGGCATCCAGCGTGCGTAGGGAAGGAAGACCGGCATCCGGGAGCGGGCGGCCTCCCACCGTGGGCCTTCCCCCAAGTCGAACTGCAACTCATCGAGTCTGGCCGCGACGTCATCGGTGGCATACAAGGCGGTCTCCTGCACGGAACCACCGAACGCCGACAGGGCGGCCCCCGTCACCGGCAACGCATCAATAAACGATGCGCACAATGCCGAAAACACCGCATCCAGCTCGGAGAGCTTCTCCCCGCTCACCGGCAACCCACCCCGCCTCCGACAAGCAGGACGTGGGACCAGCGCACCATCTTCTCCACCCCTTCCTCGGACAACGCGGTCGCTTCAGTCGATCCGGTAGTGCTCTAGTTCAAGTGTTCGATGCTAGCCAGGACCATGGGTAGAACCGGGTCAGAGGGTGAGGGTGCGGTTCAGGACCGCCTCCGCCGTATCGCGCAGGCTCGTATTGTGCGCCCGGGCGTGGGCACGGAGTCGCCGGAAGGCCTCGTTCGTGTCGACGGTCGAGATATGGGAGATCATGCCCTTGGCCTGCTCGATGAGGATCCGGCTGTTCAGGGCGCGCTGCAGCTGATCGTTGATCACAGCCGTTTCCCGGAGGGCGCGCTCCTGCAGGATGCTGATCGTCGACACGTCCGCCAGCGCCTGTCCGATGGCGACGTCCTCGTCGCTGAGTTCACCCCTG
>NZ_JBTNDM010000007.1:0-138903 GCF_054510995.1 Arthrobacter sorbitolis | reverse complement strand
CGACTACGACTTCTAGTCGCCCTGGGGGGGGGGGGGGGGGGGGGGGTAGGAGCGCCCCCTCTCCCCCCCCCCCCCCCCCCCCCCCCCCCCCCCCCCCCCCCCCCCCCCCCCCCCCCCCCCCCCCCCCCCCCCCCCCCCCCCCCCCCACCGCTGGTACTGGTGCTCCTGCTGGACTGCTCCTACTTGACGTTGAAGCCGTTGTCCTCGAGATCGGTGACCGTGATCTCCTGCATGGCCTTCAGGGCGTCGACGAAGGCGGACTCCGTCTTCGCGTCGGCTGCCTTGGCGAACTCGTCGTTGTAGGCGCTGAAGGCGACGTTGACGTTGGGCCCGTAGGTGAACGGGTTGACCGTCTGGGCCACGTCGGCGGCGACGTCGTAGAAGTCGGGCTGGTTGCTGAAGAACTCCGGAGCGGTCGAGAGCGCCGCCTCGGCCTCCTCGGTCGCGGCGGGGTAGACGTTGGAGACGTCGGCGAGGGCCTGGACTGCTGCGGGATCGGTGTTCAGCCACGTGGCGAACTCGGTGGCGGCCGCGGCGTGCTCGCTCTGCGAGGTGACAGCGGTGGACGACCCGCCCCAGTTACCCGTGGCCTCCTCGCCCTCCCACTGCGGCATGGGTGCTGCTTTCCACAGTCCTGCGGTGTCGGCGGCGTTGCCGGAGAGGACCCCGGGAGCCCAGATCGCACTGAGCCAGCCGACCTGGCTGCCGTCGTTGAGGCCGGCGTTCCACTCGGGCGTGTACATCGGCTTGTTGTCGATGGCACCCTCCTCGACGAGGCCTCCCCAGTACGAGGCGACCTTCTCGGTGGCCTCGCTGTCGATGTCGACACCCCAGGAGTCGCCGTCGATGCTCCACCAGGACGTGCCCGCCTGCTGGGCCATGCCCGCGAACCAGCCGGCGTCGTTCGCCGAGAACGTCCCGAGGTAGCGCTTCGGGTCGGAGGCGTGGACGGCGCGGGCGACGTCGGCGTACTCCTCCCACGTGGTGGGCACCTCGAGGCCGAGTTCCGTGAAGACGTCCTCGCGGTAGTAGAACATCATGGGGCCGGAGTCCTGCGGCACCGCGTAGAGCGCGTCGCCGCCGAGGGTCACCGAGTCCCAGACGCCCTCGGGGAACTTCTCCTCGAGGTTCCCGGCGCCTTCGGAGATGTCCGCGAGGGCGTCCGAGGCCACGAGGGTGGGGATCTTTTGGTACTCGGCCTGGATCAGGTCCGGGGCACCGCTGCCGGCGTTGATCGCGGTGAGGAGCTTGGTGATGGCGGGATCGCCGCCGTCCTGCTTGCTGACGGTGACCTTGATGTCCGGGTTCTCCTCGTTCCACAGCTCCACCACCTTCTCGATGTTCGGCGCCCAGGCCCAGAAGCTGAGCTCCACGGGTCCCTCGGCGGCGGGTTCGTCCGCAGCGGGGCTCGAGCACCCCGCGGTCAGCAGAGCGGTGGCAGCGACGGTAGCCATGGCACCGACGCGAAGAATTGAACGCATTTCGTCCTCCTTGTCGAAAGCAATCCAGTACGCCCCTCGAACGAGTACGGCGCCAGACTGTGAGCGGTTCCAGTAGCGCACGGTCGCCAGGATGCTGTCAAGAGCGGGTGATTTAGCTATCGCTGCGCCCATCGTCCGTGCTACAACTGGGAGCGCACACAGTCGAAGGGGATATTCCATGTCGCTTGACCAGTCCGAGGTCACCACCCGGGGCGCCTCTCCGGGCACCGTCGTTCCAGCTCCCGGCACCGCTCCCGCCACCCGGTCCTGGCCCGGCGGCACCCAGCAGCTCCGCTACGGCGGGGACTACAACCCGGAGCAGTGGCCGCGCCACGTGTGGCTCGAGGACATCGCCCTCATGCAGCAGGCGGGCATCAACCTGGTCAGCATCGGCATCTTCTCCTGGGCCCTGCTGGAGCCGCGCGACGGCGAGTTCGACTTCACCTTCCTCGACGACGTCCTGGACCTGCTCGCCTCCGCGGGCATCGACGTCGACCTCGGCACCCCGACGGCCGCGCCGCCCGCTTGGTTCTGGGCGAAGTACCCGCAGGCCCGGCCCGTGACACGCGAGGGCGTGACGCTCGGCCATGGATCCCGCGGCATGGCGTCCCCGAGCTCGCCCGACTACCGCCGCCACGCAGCGCGTATCACCGGCGAACTCGCCCGCCGCTACGCCGGCCACCCGGCGCTGCGCATGTGGCACGTCCACAACGAGTACGGCGCACCGGTCAGCGAGTGCTACTCGGAGCAGTCGGTGCTGGCCTTCCGCGCGTGGCTCGGACAGCGCTACGACTCCCTCGAGGCGCTCAACGACGCCTGGGGCACCACCTTCTGGGGGCAGCGCTACGGCGCCTGGGACGAGGTCGACGCCCCCCGCCTGAGCGCCACCGTGGTCAATCCGGCCCAGCGCCTCGACTTCAAGCGGTTCACCTCCGACGCGCTGCTCGAGTGCTACGTCCTCGAGCGCGACGTCATCCGGCAGCACACCCCGGACCTGCCCGTCACCACCAACTTCATGGCCACCAGCTGTCCCTCGCTCGACTACTGGTCCTGGGCGCGCGAGGTCGACGTCGTCGCCAACGACCACTACCTGACCGCCGAGCGCACGGACAACCACGTGCTCCTCGCGCTCGATGCGGACTTCACGCGCTCCCTCG
The DNA here is from genome assembly GCF_054510995.1 of Arthrobacter sorbitolis. Lineage (NCBI taxonomy): Bacteria > Bacillati > Actinomycetota > Actinomycetes > Micrococcales > Micrococcaceae > Arthrobacter > Arthrobacter sorbitolis. The sequence continues at coordinate 136,265 of NZ_JBTNDM010000007.1, read as the reverse complement.
CCGGGGGCAGGCCGTGGATGCTCATGGAGCACTCGACGTCGGCCGTGAACTGGCAGCCCCGCAACATCGCCAAACGGCCCGGCGAGATGCTCCGCAACAGCCTCGCCCATGTGGCCCGCGGCGCGGACGCCGTCATGTTCTTCCAGTTCAGGGCGTCCCGGTTCGGCGCCGAGAAGTTCCACTCGGCGATGGTCCCGCACCAGGGGACGGAGTCGCGGATCTTCCGCGAGGTGACCGAACTCGGGCGCACGCTCGGACGGGCCTCCGCTGTCCGCGGCTCCACCGTCCCCGCCCGGGTGGCGATCCTGTGGGACACCGCGTCATTCTGGGCGCAGGACCTGGAGTGGCGGCCCTCCGTGGACCTGGACCACCGCGAGCGCATCGAGGCCTACTACACGGCCCTGTGGCAACGGAACGTCACGGTCGACTTCGCCCACCCCGAGCAGGACCTCGGCCGGTACGACCTCGTCCTCGCGCCCGCCCTCTACGCGGTCTCGCCACCGGCGCGCCTGAACCTGGAGTCCTACGTGGCCGAGGGCGGCAACCTCGTCGTGTCCTTCTTCTCCGGCATCGTCGACGACCACGACGCCGTCCCCGCGGGAGGTCACCCCGGGCAGCTGCGGGACGTCCTGGGCCTGACGGTCGCCGAGTGGCTCCCCCTGCTCGAGCACGAGACCGTGACCCTCGACGACGGCTCCACCGCCGACGTCTGGGCGGAGGACCTGGAACTCCACGGGGCGCAGCCGCACACCGCCTACAGCTCCGGTCCGGCCGCGGGCAAGCCCGCCGTGACCGTCAACGCCTACGGCAGGGGCACCGCCTGGTACATCTCCACGCGTCCCGCCGCCGCGGCCCTCGACGCCCTGCTGGGTGAGGCCCTCGCCGCCGCCGGCATCCCGGACGGGCCCCCCGGGCCGGGCGTGGAGATCGTCAGCCGCACCGCGGACGGCGCCACCTTCACCTTCGTGCTCAACCACACCGACGCGGAAGCACCGCTTCCCGTCGGCGGCACGGACCTCGTCAGCGGTGCATCCGTCACGGCGGGCGATCCGCTCGCGGCCGGCGGATCCGCCGTCGTCGAGCACCGGAAGCAGACCGCAGGACAGTAGCAGCACCGCAAGCCCCACCCGGGGAACCACGTCGAGGAGGACGCATGAAGGACACCCGAGCACGCACGCGCACGGCCCCCCGGGCGAGGACGGTGGTCGCGGCCTCGGTGCTCGCGACCCTCGCCCTGTCGGCGGGGGTCCCGGCGGCGGGAGCCACCCAGGCACCCGGATCCGGCCTGGCCGATCCCGGGTTCGACGCCGGCCTGACCGGCTGGAAGACCACGGGCGCCCCGCGCTCGACCGCCGTCGAGACGGACGCCGAGGGTGCGCACCTCATCCAGCGCCTCACCGCGGACGGGACCGTCTCCGCGCGCCAGAAGACGGGGCGGCTGGCGGAGGGCTGGTGGACGGTGTCCGCCCGGGTGAAGTCGGAGGGCTCCCTGGCGGCGTCGCGCATCGGCCTGCGGAACTGCGGGACCGACGGCGAGACCGTCATCCCGTCCACCGCGCAGGACGGGGCGTGGCTGACCATCGCCGCGGACGCCTACGTGACGAAGGGTTCCTGCGAGGTCGTCATCGAGACGCGCGGCACCGCCGGGGACTGGGTGGTCGTCGACGACGTCACCCTCACGCCCGGCGAGGTGTCCCGCGCGGTCCGCGGTGCCGATCTCTCCAACCTGGCCAAGAACGAGGACCGGGGCGCCGTGTACCTCGACGCCGCGGGGCGCCCCGTCGACGCCGTCCGGGCCTTCGCCGACGCGGGTGCGACGATGGTGCGGCTCAAGGTGTGGGTCGATCCGGCCGACGGGTACAACACCACCGACGAGGTCGTGGCGACGGCGAAGCGCGCGAAGGCCGCCGGCATGCAGGTGCTCGTCGACTTCCACTACAGCGACCGCTGGACCGATCCCGGAGCCCAGGGCATGCCGGCCGCCTGGGTGGGCCTCGCCCCGCAGGCGGTGGCCGACGAGGTCTACCGGCACACCTCCGAGGTGCTCACCGCCCTGAAGGACGCCGGGGCGACGGCGGACGCCGTGCAGGTCGGCAACGAGATCAACCCGGGCATGCTCTGGCCCCTCGGCCAGACCTGGGACGTGGTCCCGGGCGACGGGGTCGACGGCGCGCGATGGGACGACCTGGCACTGTTCCTGTCCGCCGGGTCCCGCGCCGTCAAGGACGTGGACGCGTCCACCGACGTGATCCTGCACCTGACCAACATCAACAACGGCGTCGGCGGGCTGACCTGGTGGTTCGACGAGGTGACGGCGCGCGGCGTGCAGTTCGACACCATCGGGCTGTCCTACTACGGCTACTGGCACGGGTCGATGGCCGACCTGCAGAATGCGGTCACCACGCTGTCGGCGCGGTACGACCGCGACGTGCTCGTGGTCGAGAACTCCTACCCCTTCACCCTGGCCGATGATCCCGTGGACCCGTGGGAGAACGTCATCGCGCTCGGGACACAGCTGGTGCCGGGCTACCCGGCGACCCCCGAGGGCCAGGCAGCCAACTTCCGGGCCGTGCAGGACGTCGTCGCCTCCGCCCCGGGCGGCCGCGGCATCGGTGTCGTCAGCTGGGAACCGGCGTGGACCGCCGTCGAGGGCAACGGCTGGGATCCGGCGGACCCTGCGAGCGGCAACGCGTGGGAGAACCAGGCGATGTTCGACTTCGACGGACGGGCGCTTCCCGCCCTCGCCGGGTTCGCACCGGATCCGGAGCCACGCCGCAGGTAGTGCCGCCGGGACGGACGGCGTTCCTCGCCGCAGACCCGGGGAGACGGCGTTCCTCGCCGCAGACCCGGGGCGGAGTGCCGGACCCGTGGGGGATACCCCGCGGGTCTGGGCGCCCGGCGCGGCGGCACGAGGGGGAGGCAGGACGGGGAGGCAGGAATGCGCCACGGCTCCCCCGCGTTACCCACCGATGGAGTCGCGCCACCGGGCGCCGGCTCCGCCACGCCTTCCGGTTCTCAACGGCGCAACCGGGGCGACGACCGCCGGCACTCCCGATGATTGGTACCCCTTGTCTGTCTCCTCCCCGCCGAAGACCCCGGCGAAAGCCGCCCCGTTCCCCTATGTAGGGCTGCTGTCCCTCGCGGGGGCGATCTTCGTCTCCGTGACCAGCGAATTCCTGCCCACGGGCCTCCTGCCCGCCATGGCCCGCGACCTGGACGTCGGGATCTCCACCGCCGGGTACCTCGTGACCATCTTCGCGGGCACCGTCGTCGTGGCCACCACACCGCTGGCCGCCGTGACCCAGCGCTTCTCGCGCAAGTCGCTGATCGTCGTCGTCCTCCTGGTGATCGCGCTGGCGAACGTCCTCGCGGCCATCGCCCCGACGTACGGCATCCTCGTCGCGGCGCGCATCCTCGGCGGACTCGCGCACGGCCTGTTCTGGGCCGTCGTCGCCGCCTACTCGGCGCACCTCGTCCCGGCCCACCAGCTCGGCAAGGCCGTGGCCATCACGGCCGGCGGCGGGACGGCGGCCTTCGTGCTCGGCGTCCCGGTGGGCACGGCGATCGGCAACGCCCTCGGCTGGCGCGCCGCGTTCACCATCATCGGCGTGGTCGTCGCCGTCCTCGCCCTCGTGATCGTGAAGTTCCTGCCGCCCGTGAACCACCACGTGGAACGGAAGGCCGGCGAGGCGCACGTCCCGCTGCGCCGCGACCCCAGCTTCCGTGGCGTCCTCCTCCTGTGCACCGTCATCCTGATCCTGCTGACGGGCCAGAACACGTTCTACACGTACATCGCCCCCTGGCTGACCGACGTCTCGTCCTTCGAGCCGGGCTCCGTGGCCCTGGTCCTGTTCCTCTACGGCGGCGCGGGCATCATCGGGCTCGTCGGGGCGGGTTACGCCGCCGACCGGTTCCCCCGGAAGGCCTTCGCCGGCGTCGTGCTCCTGGTCATGGCCGCCGTCCTCACGCTGGCCCTCTTCACCGCCAACACGGTGGTGGTCCTGATCGCCGTGATCGTATGGGGCGCTGCCTTCGGCGGCATCCCGGCCATGCTGCAGACGAGGATGCTGCGCACCGCGTCCTTCCGCACCCGCGACCTCTCGGCGGCCCTGCAGACGACGGCGTTCAACGTGGGCATCGGCGGCGGGGCCCTCCTCGGCGGGCTCCTGCTCGACGGGATCGGCCTCGACGTCCTGCCCTTCGTGATGATCCTGCTCGTGGCCGCGGGCCTCGGGCTGAGCCTCTCCACGGACACCGTGAAGGACCGACGGGAACGCCACCGGCTCCACGCCGCCTGACCCGCTTCGGGGCATCGTCGCACGTCTGCGGGCCCTCAGGATGGGTCCTTGGTCACAGTCGGCGGTCCCGGCGGGGCTCCGCCACGGGGGCCGGCCGGGGCTCCGACCGCGGCCTCCCGACGGCGCCTACCGCCGCCCCGCCGGTGCCGGGCGGGGACGCCGGGATCGCCGCAGGCACTGGGAAGCAGGGCTTCCCCGACCCGGAGGGCCGGCGCCGCCCGGGAGGCTCCATCGTCCGGTCCGAACCATCAGCGGGAGGCCCCCGCAAGCAGCTTCTCGCCCCCGATCCGCCCGGACCCGGCGCTCGTGGCCCGCGTACCGTAAGCCGTATGTCTAATTCCACCGAGCCCATTCAAGGATCACCGCCCAGCGAGGACACACCCTTCGAGGTCCCTCCCGGAGAGGCTCCCGTCAAGGCTGCGCTGGACAAGCCCGTCCTCTTCGTGTCGCTCTCGATCGTCATCCTGCTGATGCTCACGGCGGTCGTCTTCCCCGCCGGCTTCTCGGAGTTCACCACCTCCGTCCTCAACGGCCTCGTGGCGAACTTCGGGTGGGCGTTCGTCCTCACGGCCACCGGATTCGTCGTGTTCGCGCTGTTCCTGGCCTTCAGCAAGTACGGCCGGATTCCCCTCGGGCAGGACGGCGAGAAGCCCGAGTACTCGCGGGCGTCCTGGATCGCGATGATGTTCAGCGCCGGCATGGGCATCGGGCTCATGTTCTACGGCGTCACCGAGCCCATCTCCCATTACCTCGCACCGCCCGTCGAGGGCATCGAACCCGGCAGCTCGGAGGCCGCCCGGCAGGCGATGAACTACACGCTCTTCCACTGGGCCATCCACCCGTGGGCCATCTACGCCGTCGTCGGCCTGGCCCTCGCCTACTCGGCCTTCCGGAAGGGCCGCGGCGCCGGCTTCAGCGGCGCGTTCACAGCCCTCTTCCGTGGCCGCCCCGCACCCAAGGCACTCCGGGCGATCGACGTGTTCGCGATCTTCGCGACCCTCTTCGGATCGGCCACCTCCCTCGGCCTCGGCGTCCTGCAGATCAACGGCGGGCTCTCGAAGGTCTTCGGCGTGGGCACCAGCCTGCCCCTGCAGATCACCCTGATCGCGGTGCTGACGGTCTGCTTCGTCCTCTCCGCCGTCAGCGGCGTGAGCCGCGGCATCAAGTGGCTGTCCAACGGCAACATGATCCTCGCCCTGGCCCTGCTGTTCTTCCTGTTCGTCGTCGGGCCCACGGTGTTCATCCTCGAGCTGATCCCGGCCTCGGCGGGCAACTACCTCATCAACCTGCCCCAGATGTCGTCCCGCACGGGCGCGTTCGGCGGCCACGAGTGGCTTGCCGCGTGGACCATCTTCTACTGGGCATGGTGGGTCTCCTGGACGCCCTTCGTCGGCTCCTTCCTCGCGAAGATCTCGCGCGGGCGCACCATCCGCGAATTCGTCATCGGCGTCGTCGCCGTACCCAGCGTCATCAGCGTCATCTGGTTCGGCGTGTGGGGCGGCTCGGCGCTGAACCTGCAGGACAACGGCGTCGACATCGCCGCCGCCAACGCGGAAAGCCAGGAGTCCGCGATGTTCGCGCTACTCGCCCAGTACCCGCTGGCCTCCGTGACCTCGATCCTCGTGGTCATCCTGGTGGCCGTCTTCTTCATCTCGGGTGCTGACGCCTCCTCGATCGTGCTCGGGTCGCTGTCCTCCTTCGGTGCGGCAGTCCCCCGCAAGTGGCTGACCATCCTGTGGGGGACGCTGACCGGTGGCGTGGCCGCCGTCCTGCTCTCCGTCGGGAGCCTCGAAGCCCTGCAGACGCTCACCATCATCGCCGCGGCACCGTTCCTGCTCGTGATGATCGGGCTGTGCGTGGCGCTCATGATGGACCTCTCGAAGGACCCGATCATCACCGGGGCCCGCCGCACCGGGTCGCGGACGGCGCGGAAGGTCGCACCGACCCGGGGCTGACGGGCCCCGCGGGCGATGCACCGGGCGGGGAACGCGCGGGGCAGAATGGTGCGATGCGCGCTGTCTGCTTCGACGGGTTCTCCGCCCGCCCCGTCCTCCGGGACGTCCCCGCCCCGCTCCCCTCATCCGGCGGCGTCGTCGTCCGCGTCGAGGCCACCGGCCTCTGCCGCAGCGACGTGCACGGCTGGCTGGGACATGACGACGGCATCACCCTCCCGCACGTACCCGGCCACGAACTGGTGGGCACCATCGCGGCGGTCGGCGACGACGTCCGGCTCTTCTCCGTCGGCGACCGCGTGACGACGCCCTTCGTGTGCGCGTGCGGGCGCTGCCCCGAATGCGTGTCCGGGAACGGCCAGGTGTGCCGCAACCAGACGCAGCCCGGCTTCACGCACTGGGGCTCGTTCGCCGAGTCCGTGGCGCTCCACGACGCCGACACGAACCTCATCGCCGTCCCGGCCTCCCTCGATGCCGGCGCCGCCGCGCTCCTCGGGTGCCGCTTCGCGACGTCGTACCGCGGACTCGTCCACCAGGCTCGCCTCGCGGGCGGGGAGTTCCTCCTGGTCGTCGGGTGCGGCGGGGTGGGGCTGAGTGCCGTCATGATCGGCGTGGCGCTCGGTGCCCACGTGGTGGCGGTGGACATCGACGACGCCGCCTTGCAGCGCGCCGCCCGGTTCGGCGCAGCCCGCACGATCGACTCGTCCGGTCTGTCCCGGGCCGGGGTTCTCGCCGCCCTGGCGGAGACCTCACCGTCCGGGTTCGACGTCTCGGTGGACGCCCTCGGTCGGGAGGAGACCGCCGCCGTGGGCATCCTCTCGCTGCGGCCCCGCGGCCGGCACGTGCAGATCGGGCTCTTCCCCTCGGACCCGGTGATCCCGATGGGCGCCGTGATCGGCAGGGAACTCTCCGTCCTGGGCAGCCATGGCATGCCCGCGCTGGACTACCCGGGGCTGCTCGACCTCGTCGCGGCGGACCGGCTGCGCCCGCAGGACCTCATCGAGCGCAGGATCACCCTCGACGACGTCCCGGACGCCCTCGTCGCGATGGCCGGGGACCGCTCCGCGGGCGGCGTGACGGTCATCGACGTCGGGGGCTGACCCACACGTCCAGATCGAGGACGACCCGGTAGCGCACGACGGGCTCCAAGCGCGGGCGCTTCCGGATGCCCGGCGAACGTGGTGATACTGGGTCATGCGCCCCTCGAACTCCGTCACCCTGCGGTTCCTCGCCTCCCCCACCGATCTCGGCCACAGCGGGTCCGTGGACGCCGGCACCGTGCTCGAGTGGGTGGACAAGGCCGCCTACGCCGCCGCCGTCGGGTGGGCGAAGACGTACTGCGTGACCGCATACGTGGGGAACATCCACTTCGCTGACCCGGTGACCGTGGGCGACCTCGTGGAGGTCGAGGCCACGATCGTGCACACCGGCACCTCGTCCATGCACATCCGCACCGTCGTCTCGTCCGGCTCGGTGTCGGGGGACGACGCCGACAGACGCTCCGAGTGCCTCGTGATCTTCGTGGCGGTCGGCCCCGACGGCAGGCCCGTCCGCGTCCCTCCCTTCGAGCCGCGGACCGACGCCGAGCGCCTCGACAGCGAGCACGCGGTGGCGCGCATCGACGTCCGCAAGGAGATCGTCGAGGAGATGCGCCGCCAGGTGTACACGGACGCCGGCACCGCGGAGCGGACGGTCCTGCGGTTCCTCGCCGCACCCACCGACGTGAACTGGGGCGGGAAGGTGCACGGCGGCACGGTGATGGACTGGATCGACGAGGCCGCCTACGTCTGCTCCACGCGCTACTGCGGGCGGGACACGGTCGCCGTGTTCTCAGGTGGCGTCCGGTTCCTCAAGGCGCTGCACATCGGGGACGTCGTCGAGGTGGAGGCACGCCTGGTGTACACGGGACTGAAGGGCATGCACGTCGCGGTGCACGTGCGGTCGGGCAGCCCGCGATCCCGGGAGATGGACCTCACCACCACGTGCCTCACGGTCATGGTGGCGCGTGACGACGAGGGTTCGGCGGTCCCGGTGCCGCCGTGGGTGCCCAGGTCGGAGGAGGACCGCCGCCTGCACGAGCATGCCCGGAACCTGGCCCTCATCCGCAGCCGGGCGCCGGGGAGCGTCCTGCCCATCCACCTCCGGCCGCCGGCCGACCCGGTGGCAGATCGGGTGGCCGGCCCGGCGACCGACCAGGCGACCGATCAGGTGGGCGACCGCGCGTGAACGCGGTCAGCCGGCGGTCGCGGACCGCGCCGGTACGCTGAGCGTCCTGCCGTAGGCGGTGACCGAGCGGGTGAGGGTCGTGGTGTTGACCGCGACGACGCTCCCGTTGGAGAGCTTGACCACGCTGACCCCGCTGAACTTCAGCGGGCCGGCCGTCACGTAGGCCCCGCCCGTCACCGCCCTCGTCAGTGCCGCGACCTGCGCGTCGGCGGCGTCCACCGAGGCGGTGGTGACGGTCTCGAAGTTGGCGTCGTCGTCCCAGGCGTTGTCCTGGCAGGTGGGCTCGGCCTGCGAGAGCGTCGCGGTCATCTGCCGGGCCGCGGCCGTCCGGGCCTGCAGCAGGTGACCGAGCGTCATCCGGTGGTCGAGCGTGCGCCGCGCCTTGCCGGCCGCCACGACCGCCGCCCTCGCCCCGAAGCTGTCGCGCAGGCACGGGGCCGAGGAGCCGATGTCGCCGCCCTGGCGGTACGCGGTCGTCGGGAGCTCGCGCAGCGGCACCGAGTAGTCGTGTTCCACCACCGGCATCCCGGCGGCCGTGATGATCCGGTACGCCGCCGTGGCCTGCTCGAGGTCCGCGACGGGCAGCGGGCGGCCCGTGCCGCCGGCCACGGTGTGCTCGCGGACCGCGAAGTCCACGCTGCCCGTGGCGGCGAGCTGCCGGGCGAGGTCCACCTGGTTGCTCCACGCCGGGTAGACGCCGAGGTTGACGGCCACGGGGACGTTGCGCCCCAGGGTGCGGGTGAGCGTCGCGTCGAAGCGCTGGACGGCGGAGATCAGGGCCCTGCCGTAGGCGTCGTCGCTCGCCCAGGGACCCCACTGCCCGACGTCGACCATGTCCTGGCCGTGCGAGGGCGACATGGACGCGTCGTCGAGGAAGATGCCGTCGAACCGGGCGGGAGCCGCGTTCGTGGTGCCCCGCTGCGCGTCCGTGGTGAGGAGGGTCCGCGCCGTCGCGGCGCAGGCATCGGCGTAGGCCGGGGAGAGGTCCGCCACGGTGAGGTAGGAGTATCCCGGATAGGAGGCGAAGCCGTCCTCGTTCCGCGCCACCTTCGGGTTCGGCGTGGTCACGGCGAACCGCTTCCCCGCCGCCGTCGCCGTGTCGGCACAGGAGTTCTGGAAGACCCCGTTCCAGGGCTCGGCGTCCCGCATGGCACCGATGTTCAGGTAGGCGAGGAACGTGGTCCCGGGATTGGCGGCCTTCATGTCGGAGAGCGTGCAGTCCCCCGGCGCGTCCGTGGTGGCCATCATGGGATCGACGATCGCCACCGAGACCTTGCCCGTGAGGGCCGCTCCCGGGCAGAGCAGCTGGCCCTGCCGGTAGCCCTGGAGGTAGGCGGGCAGCTGCTGGCCCGTACCCGCGGGCACACTGCCCGCGTTCGCGGGGGCGACGAGCGAGCCGACGGCGAAGGCGACGGCGAGCACGGTGGAAGCGACCATCGTGCCGGCGGCGTTCAGTTTCATACCCACATGATGGGTGCGCCCCGGACGCGCGCGACAGGGCAGGAGCCCGCCCGTCGGCAATCCTGAGCAGAACCTGCGCAAAGGCCGTCACCCGGGGTGGCCGCCGATCACCCGGGCCACGTGGCCGCCGGGACGGGCGGCGCCCGGCGCCCGCTCGGGCGGTTGCGGGTCACCCGGTCAGCCGTGCGCCGGCCGGTCAGGCGGCGGGACGGCGGAACAGGACTCCGCGGTGCGGCGGCAGGACCACCGACGACGGCGCGGGCCGCCCCTCGGCATCCACGAGGCCCGCGGGGATCCGCACCCGGCGGCGCCGCCGGCCGTCCTGGTTGAGGTTCACCGCGGCGAATCCGCCGTCGAACTCCCGCCACCAGGTGTGCTTCCCGCCCTGCGGTGCGGTCCGCGGGGCGCCGAGCTGCCAGTCGAGTTCGGGGGCGTACTGGAGGCGGCTGTAGTCGTCGTGGGCCGTGGCGCTGTAGGCTCCCCGCCCCTCCCCGAAGATCCAGAACGCCGAGAGCCCGTAGGTGAAGTTGGGGTGCCGGTCGTCGCCGTCGGTGGGGACGCGGAGGATGGCGAGCCCGGGTCCGGCGGCCTGCGACAGCTGTGCCTCGGCCGTGGCCGGGTCGAACAGGTCCACGGGGCTGTACCCGAGCCAGACCTCCTCGAAGCCCCCGCCGAAGGCCGCATGCGCCTCCCACCGGCCCGGTTCGCGGCGCGATTCCGCGATGTTCGGCACGAGGATCTTGCCGACGGCGTTGAGCGCCGTCCCCGCAGCGGCCACGAGGTCGCCGAGGGCCGTCCGCAGCGCGGCCATGTCCGCCAGGCCCTCGATCGGCAGCCGCAGGCCGTAGTAGTCGTCGAACACGTCGTTGTCGGCCATGACGCCGTCGAAGGGCGAGTCCTCCAGTTCCCCGACGACGTTGTCCACCCAGCGGCGCTGGTAGCCGGGGTCCCACACCCGCATCTGCCAGTGCCCGGGGTAGCGCTCCCACTCGAGGCGGGTGCCGTCGAGGCGCCGGGCGAACCAGCCGCCGTCCGCTTCCTCCGCCTCCCGGGAGGAGATCCCGGAGCTGAAGACGGGCCCGGGCTCGTAGCTCCGCGTGGAGGACAGGCACTTGTAGCAGAGCACCGTCATGTCCGGCCGGAGGCGCTTGAGCTCCTTCGCCGCGTCCACCTCCCACGGCTGGAGGATCGCCACCCGGTAGTGCTCGGCGGCGAACTCCAGCTGGCCCGGCAGCAGGGGGTCGCCGTACCGGATCCAGGCGCCGACCCCCGTCATGAGCCCGACCGTGCGAGGTCGCCGAGCCCGGTCGTCGTGAGCTTGCCGAGGTCCGTGATGTCACCGACGGTCCGGTAGATCTCGTTGTACGAGGACATGATCTCGTGCATCTGGAAGAACTCCTGGACCCGGGTGCGGGCGTTCTCCGCATAGGTGCCGTAGAGCTCCGGGCTGCCGATCACCGCGCGGATGTTGTCGGCCATCTGCTCCACGTCGCCCGCCACCACCAGCTCGCCGCACGGGCCCACCGTCCGGCCGTCCCGGGTGTGGAGCTCGTCGCCGATCAGCTGGCGCATACCGCCGACGTCGGTGCCGACGGTGGGGATGCCGGCGGCCATCGCCTCGAGCACCACGATGGGCTGGCCCTCGTTGTAGCTCGGGAGCACGAGCAGGTCGAACTGGTCGAGCATGTCGCGGACGTTGACGGTCCCGTGGACGGTGACGTGGTCGTGGAGTCCGAGGCTCTCGATCTTCGCGAGGCACGCCTCGTAGTACTCGGGCACGTGCTCGGTGGGGCCGAGGACGTCGAGGTGGAGGTTCGGGAAACCGTGCCGACGCAGGATGTCCATGCTCGACAGGAGGTCGAGCAGTCCCTTGATGGGGACCACCCGGGCGATGTAGACGAGTTTCCAGGTGTGGTCGTCGCGGCGCTGCTCCAGGAGTTCCTGTGCGGCACGCCGCGCCCGGTACTTGTCGTCGAACTCCTCGATGACCATGGCATTGGGCACGACGACGGCCTTGTCGATGTCGGTGCCCAGACGCGCGGCCTCCGTGATCGCCGTCGGGTACAGGTACGTGATGAGGGTGGCGCTCGGGTAGCAGAAGTGGCCCATCTCGGTCCACCACGCCATCCACGCCCGCTGCTCCGGCGTGACGTCGAACGTCCGGTAGTCCTCCGAGGTGATGGACAGCGCCATGTTGCGGTCCAGCAGGGTGTTGACGGTGTCGCGCACGTACAGGTTGTGCTCGGTCAGCAGGAAGGACGTGTCGTGGTCCCGGGCCGCCGCGGCGCCGAGGAGCGAGGCGTAGCCGGTGGTGTGGGCGTGGTAGACGCGCGCCTTCGGCATGGTCTCCCCGAGGATGGCGAAGGCGAGCGAGAGGAAGTTCCGCAGCGTCCAGAAGGAGTCCGCCAGGGACAGGTCGAGCTGCGGCATCCGCACGGAGAGCGCCTCCATGAACTCCTTCGAACCCAGCAGCGCCCAGAGCGGGTAGGTGCGGGTGCGCTCGTTGAAGCCCTCGTCGATGAGCTGCCACAGCGGTTCCACCTCGCGCCGCTCGGACAGGGCGTACAGCGCGTCGAACAGGCGGTCCGCGAGCGCCGCCCTCTCCGCCGGGCCCATGCCGAGGTCCCGGGAGGAGACGGCCATGAAGTCGTGCCGGTGCTCCTGCATGCTCAGGTAGACGGGGCGCACCCAGACCACGTTCTCCGGCATGCCGTACAGGTCGTCCTGGGGTGACGAGGAGTCCCAGGTGATGTGGATGATGCCGTAGGTGAGGTCGGGGTTGTGCGTCACGATGTCGTGCACCACCGCCGAGACGCCGCCCTTGAGGTACGGGTAGGTCGATTCCATGACGATGGCGACGTCGACGTCCGCGTAGGAGGCCTGCGCTGCCGCCTGGGCCGGATGGAGCGCGGCCGGGGACTGCTCGAGTGCGGCTCGGCGGGCTTTCGGGGTCTTGAACACGTACATGGTTCTTCCTTGGGGCTGGGAGCGGGGCTGGGAGCGGGTCGTGTGGCGGGTCGTGTGGAGGGTCGGGGTGGCGGGGCTACCAGGAGGTGGCGTGGCGCCAGAACAGCGTGTACTCGGGCTGGGTCCAGTGCCGCTTGTAGAGCACCCACGCGACGGCGACGAGCACGAGGTCCGCCACCACGAGCGAGCCGTACGCGAGCACGGCTCCGGCGGAGCCCTGCACGACGCCGACCAGCAGGAAGGCCGCGGCGCACAGTGCCACGTGGATGCCGCCCAGCACCTGCGGGAGGACCTTCTCCCCGATGTAGTCCAGTTCGTAGCTGAGGAGCGTCAGGATCATGAAGGCCCAGGACGCCACGCCCACGGAGACGGCCAGCAGCACGTTGACGGGCTGGATGCCCTCGAGGAGGAGCACGACGACGAGGGTGAGGATCATGCCGACGGCGCCCGTGCTGAGGATGGCACGGTCCACGGTCCGGCTCAGGCGCTTCGACCTCGTCGCGAGGACCGTCAGCGGCTCCTCGGCGATGGTGCGGTGCAGTGTCGCCACAGCCCGGTCCACCCGCGGGGCGAGATTCACGAAGTAGTAGTTGTAGGCGATGACGGCGGGCAGCATCGCCAGGAACACGATCACCACCTGGAAGTCGCCGTCCGTGACGAGGAACAGGACGAACTTGTCGGCCCAGAGCACGGCGCCGAGCAGGAGCCCGCGGACGAGGTCGGCCGAGAAGTGACGGGCATCGAGGCGGCGGGCGAGCCGGACGGCCACCAGGCCGCGTCCCATGGCCGCGACCTGGGTGAGGGTCCCGAGCAGCGGCGGGAGCCACCAGATGGTGGGCGCTGCGAAGAGTGCCGCGGCGTACGCCACCCAGGCGACGGCCCACAGTCCGCGCCGCTCCCCGACGTTCGCGAGGATGAGCGACTGCACGAAGAGCAGGTGGAGGGCGCAGAGGGCGGCGTAGGTGGCGAGGGCCGGGAGCGACCAGCGCGTGGCGAGCCACAGCGGGAGGGCGAACACGACGACGAGCGGCAGCGACTGGACGAACATGGCGGGCCACGTGGTGCAGAAACGGCGCGTGATGGCGGCCATGTCCCGTTCCGCCATGAGGTCGCCGATGGCGCGGTAGGCGGGGAGGCAGGCGGCCTGCGCGAGCCACGGGACGGTGATGGAGGAGGCGAGCACCACGAGGGTGAGCTGCACGCCTCCGACGTTGACCGCCGCCATGGCGGGGCTGACGAGCGGGTACACGAGGTTCAGGAGGATGACCGGCGAGAGGTACAGCAGCAGTCCGGCGCCGCGGCGGTTGCTGCCGTCGGACTGCCGCGGGTCGATGCCGCCGGACGAGCCGGGGCGCGCGAGCATCAGCAGCGTGGCCATCAGCAGCAGGACGCCCGCGGCCAGCAGCACGGAGGACCAGCCGGCGGGCAGGAGGGTGTCGGCGAGCGGCACGAGGGCCGTCAGGATGAGCGCGACGATGATGGCCACCGTGCGGCGTCGGGTGTACGAGTCCTGGAGGAGGGACTGCAGAGAGGTCATGGTTTCCCCTGGGCCGGTCGCAGCCGGGACGGCATGGACGGCCTCGTGTGAGACGGAAGGAGGACAGGAGTTCCAGCCGCGGGGCGGCGGAGGCCGCCCGGTGGCTGTGTGCCGTGGCCGGGCCGGTGCGTCCGCCCATCCCGAAGGGGTAGGGTGCGTCGTCGCCGGCTCTGCCAGCGAGCACCTGATTCAAGGTATCCACCGGACGGGAACCGCTTCACGAGTACGGGTCCCGCGACCTCACGAGGCCACCCGCGCCGCTTCCACCCGATGCCTACCTGTCCGCGGGTACGGCCCTACTCGCGGACCCCGCTCCGGACTACCTGCCTTCCCGTCCTGGCGCGGCGAGGGCACCGACCCGGGCCGCGCCCTCGCGTGACGAACACCACAGCCCGCACCGGGCAGGACGTCAGCGCCGGGACGACGCGTCGTTGGCGATCGAATAGGACTCCTGGATCAGCTCCGTCAGCTGGTCGTGGTCGAGGCGCCCGAGGCGCACGAGGACCAGGGAGTCGTACCGCTCGTGGTGGGGGTGGAGCAGGAAGACGCCCGGCTGCGTCGCGAGCAGCGCGGCACGCTCGTCGGTCTTGACCGTCAGCACGGTGTCGTCCCACATGCGCGCGAACAGGGTCCGGGCGAACCACGCCGGCCGGTTCCAGCTCAGCCGCTCCGAGGTGCCGGGCAGGGCGAGGCACGCGGACCGGACGTCGTCTTCGCTGACCATGGACCAACCATCGCACCGGGTACGGGGGTGGTCCAGTGATTCCGGTGCTTCCCGGGAGGTCACGGATCGCCTACGAAGCGCACACGGAACGGCAACGATCCGGCGGCCCTGGCAACAGTTGGGTTGCGTCCCTGTTCCCGGGGCCGGGCAGGGATCACCATGGAACGATCCGCCAGCGATACGAAGGAGTAGCCATGGGTCGCCTGACCGTGCCGGTAGTGGTGTCATCGGGGGCAGTGAGCCTCGTCCTCCTCCTCTCCTCCTGCAGTCCCGGCCCGGGCGCCACGCCCGGGGACACCGGATCGCGGCAGCCCGAGCCGGTGGCCGCCGGCCCGACGGCGTCGCCACCGGCGGGGCAGCCCTCGTCCGGTGCCACGGAGCCGGCGGAGGGTTGGGCGACGTACACGACGTCGGACGGCGCCCTGTCCTTCGACCATCCCGCCGCCTGGACCGTCGCCGACGCTCCGGAGCCCCCGCCCGAGGGGGTGTCCGTCGTCGTCGGGGATGAGACGGGCCGTCAGCTGGCAACCCTGCGGACGGAGCTCGTCACCGGCGCCGTGTGCCCGGCGGAGATCCCCTACGCACTGCTCGACACGGAGCCGCTTCCGGCCCTCGCGCAGGGTTCGGCGACGCCCCGGTTCGTGTTCGAGGGCCGTACCGACCCCGCCGTCCCCGACCCGGTGGCGGCCTCGACCCTCGCGTACGGCATCACGTCGGCGCCCGAACCCACGGGTCCGACGGCCTGCCCGCTCGCCCACTTCTTCTCGTGGCCGCCGTCCGGGGCCGCCTTCGGCGGCATCTACGACCCCTACGCGGTCTACCCGGGCAAACCGCAGCACATCGACACCCCCCAGGCCTACATGGAGACGCCGGAGTACCAGGACATCAGGACGATGATCACGTCGCTGCGTCCCGCGGACTGATCTTCCCCGAGGATCAGGAGTCCAGCGCCCGCGGCCTCCCGAAGAGGTACCCCTGGCCCTGGTCGCAGCCGAGGCCGTGCAGGATCAGCGACTGCGTCGGCGTCTCGATTCCCTCGGCGACGACCGTGAGTCCCAGCGAGTGCGCGAGGCTGATGACGGCGGTGACGATCGCGAAGGACTCTCGGCGACGCGCGGGGTTGTCGAGCCCGGCGATGAAGGAGCCGTCGATCTTGATGGTGTCCACGGGGAACTGCCCGATGTAGGACAGCGACGAGTACCCGGTGCCGAAGTCGTCGATGGCGAGCTGCACCCCGAGGGAGCGCAGGCGGGTGAGGTTCCCGTGCGCCCGGGTGAGGTTGGTCATGAGGACACTCTCGGTGACCTCGATGCCCAGCGCGGAGCCGGGCACGCCGTGCTCCGCGAGGGCGGCCTCCACCCCGGCGGCGAAGTCCGGGTCGTCCAGCTCGGAGGCGGACGCGTTGAGCCACGTCACCTCGGGGACGGCCCCGCGGCGGAGGAGCGCGGCCACACGCCGCAGGGCTTCACCGAGCACCCACCGGCCGAGGTCGCGCATCAGCCCCGACTCCTCGGCGAGCTCGATGAACTCCCCCGGCATGAGCAGGCCCAGCGTCGGGTGGTTCCAGCGCACGAGGGCCTCGCTGCCGACCTGCTCCTCGGTGGCCAGGTCCAGCTGCGGCTGGTAGTGGAGGCAGAGCTCACCGTCGGCGATCGCCAGGGGAAGGGCCGCCTTCAGCACCATGCGGCGCCGGACGGCCCCGCTGTGCTCCTCGTCGTGCAGCGTGTACTGGTTCCGGCCGGAGCCCTTCGCGGCGTACATCGCGTCGTCGCTGTCGCGCAGCATCTGCTCGGCGGTGCTGCGCCCCGGAGCGGACAGGGCGATCCCGATGGAGAGGGTGACCTGGATCTGCACCCCGTTCACCGTGACCGGCTCGGCCAGGGACGCGCGGAGGCGGTCCGCCGTCGCGCGGGCCTCCTCCGGACCGGAAGCCGCGCAGAGGACGATCAGTTCGTCGCCGCCCAACCGGGCCACCGTGTCGGTCGGGTGGAGCACCGCGTGGAGGCGCTGCGCGATCGACGTGAGGACGAGGTCCCCCACGTGATGGCCGTAGGTGTCGTTGACGGTCTTGAACCGGTCGACGTCGCAGAACAGCACCGCGACGCGGCCCGCACCGTCGACGCCGTCGGTGGCGAGGGCGCGGTCCAGCCGGTCCATGAACAGCGCCCGGTTCGGCAGTCCCGTCAGGGTGTCGTGCAGTGCCTGGTGCCGCAGGCGCGCCTCGAAGGCCTGCCGGTCGGTGATGTTCTCGATGTGGTCGATCAGGAGTCGAGGCTCCCCGTGCGCGCCGCGCACCGTGGAGGACGAGTGCAGGATCCCGACGACGCTCCCGTCGGCGTGGAGGAAGCGGGTCTCGTGCCGGTGGCTGTCGAACGCGCCGCGCATCAGCGCCTGGCGCTGGCGGTCGGCGTGGAGGACGTCCTCCGGGTGCGTCACGTCCTGCACGGTCATGGCGAGCAGCTCCGACGACGCATGGCCGAGCAGTCCGCACAGGGCGTTGTTGACCTGCAGGAACCTGCCGGACAGGGAGGTGATGGCCATGCCGATGGGGGCGTCGTCGAAGGCGCTGCGGAAACGCCGGTTGGTCTCCTCGAGCTCCTCCTCCACCCGGACCCGCTCGGTGACGTCGGCGCAGGCCACGACGAGGCCTTCCACGCCGTCGGGGGCGGCGGCGGCGCTCAGTTCGAGCCGGCGCCACGACCCGTCGGCGTGCTGCATGCGCACCGTCGCGACGGTCCGTCCGACCAGCCGCGGGACCGCTGAGTCCTCGAGGAGCCTCAGCACGGCCGGCCGTTCCTCGGGGTGCACGAGGTCCACGAGCTGCGTGCCCTGCAGCTGCGCCGGCGTGACGTCGAGGATCCGCTGCGAGGCGGCGCTGGCCGCCGCCACGCGGCCGCCGTCGAGGACCAGCAGCAGATCCGAGGTGCTGTCCAGCATGGAACGGACGGCGAGCTCGCGGTGCTTGCGCGCCGTAATGTCGCGCTGGATGGCCACCCAGTGGGTGAAGTAGCCCGTCTCGTCGGCGACGGGCGTGATGTTCAGCTGCACCCAGAATTCGGTGCCGTCCTTGTGCACGTTCAGGAGTTCCACCTCCACCGCGTCCCACGACCGCAGCGCGGCCCGCAGCCGGTCCAGCTCCCGGCGGTCGGTGGCGGGCGACTGCAGGATCCGGGGTGTGCGGCCCACGATCTCGTCGGTTTCGTACCCCGTCATACGGGTGAAGGCCGGATTGACGTAGAGGACCTTGGGCCCTCCGGACGCCGCATCGATGGGCTCCGCCTCCGTCACGAGGACCACGTCGTTGGCGTGGGTGACGACGGACGCGAACAGGGCCTGCCGGTCGGGGGTGCCCGCGGCCGGCGCGGCGGATCCGTCCACGCCTGGGTCGATCGTGCCGGGGTCGATCGTGCCGGTATCGGTCATGCTGGGACTCCGCGCCTCTGGGGATGGGAACGGGGGGCGTGGTCGCGGCTCCGCTGCTTCCCCGCGACTCGGACACGCCTGGACCGGAACGGCATCACGCCGGGTGCAGCTGAGCGGTCGGACTCCCGTCCCCCCAGCCGAACGTTAGCCGGGGTCGTGCGCTTTGGGAACTTCCGGGTTTGCCCGGTCATCGGGCGATGACCGTCGACCGTGCACGGTCCTGCGCGGGCAGGAGGAACGCGGCGATGGCGGCGGCGATCTTCCGCCCACCCTGGACCGAGGGTTCGATGGGGTTGGCGTAGTCGCCGTCGTCGTCGCACACCAGCCGGAGGTCGACGACGGACACGCCCCGCGCGAACGCGGCCCGGGTGATGCAGTCGTTGAAGAACGTGAGCGCCATGCTGATCACCGCCGAGCCGGGCTCGGAGGCCGGCGTGTCGTAGATGGTGCAGACGCTCGTGGGCAGGCCCGCAGCGAGGACGCCGTCGAGCATCACGCCGTAGTCCTGCGCAAACGCCCTGCGGGGTGCGTCGAAGGCGAGCAGCGCCTCCACGACCCCGCCCACCGGGCGCTCCAGCAGGTGGCGGTACCCGAGTGCATCGTTCCCGCCGACACTGACGACGAGGTGCGTGGCGTCGGGCGGCAGGGCGCGCAGCTGGCGCGCGACACCGGAGACGACGTCGCCGTCGACGGCCAGCAGCGTGGCCCGCCACGGGTCCGGTAGCGCGTCGCGGACCTGCACGACGTCGGGACCGCCGCCCACGTACCGTCCGTTGTCGAGGATGGAGTCTCCGAGCAATACCACGTGTCCCATGCGGCCTCCTGGTCGGGTCGTCCCTCCATCGTGACCCGCCGGACGGTCCGGTCACCACTCCGCACCACGTCACGCTGCGGCGCGGAATCGGGGTACACGCGCGCGACGGCGCCCACCCCGTCCCGCTGCACCCGGACATCCGCGCTGCGGGCCGGACCCTCCGGCCGGGCCCACGTCGCCGACGGGACCGCCCCGTCGGCCCACCATCGGTCCGCCATCGGTCCGATCCCGTGCCGCACGGCAGAATGGATGGAGGAACGGCTCGGCACCGCTCCCCGACCGCAGGAGGAAGTGACGTGGACCGTCTGTCCGTCCGCAACGCCGTCGAGCTGCGCGGGATCCTCCCCCGTCCCGTCTCCGGCGGGCGGGCGCTGCTCGGGATCGTCGGCGCGCCGGGCGCCGGGAAGTCCACGGTCGCCGCGGCGGTCGCGGCGCTCGACCCGGCCTCGCACGCCCTGGTGCCGATGGACGGATTCCACCTGGCGGACCAGGCGCTCGCGGGTCTGGGGCTCCTCGACCGGAAGGGCGCGCCCGAGACGTTCGACGCCCACGGGTACGCCGCCCTGCTGGCGCGGCTGCGCGCGCACCCGGACCACACCGTCTACGCACCCGCCTTCGAACGCGACCTCGAGCAGCCGCTCGCCAATGCCCTGCCGGTGCCGCCGTCGTCGTCCCTCCTCGTCACCGAGGGCAACTACCTGCTGCTGGAGGGACCCGGCTGGCAGGACGCCCGGAACCTCCTCGACGAGGTGTGGTTCATCGACGTCGACCCCGACCTGCGCCGCCGGCGGCTCGTCGCCCGGCATATCCTGTTCGGGAAGACGCCGGCCGCCGCGGAGGAGTGGGTGCGTCGCGTGGACGAACCCAACGGGGCGCTCGTCGCCGCCGGCCGGGAGCGCGCCGACCGCGTCCTGGACGTGTCCTCGTGGCAGCTCACCTGATTCCCGGACCCCTACGCGAAGGCGCGCCATGACCCACCTCTCAGCCGCGACGCTGTCCTCCCTCCCCTCCACCGTGTCCGTGCCCGCCTACGACAGGTCGGGGTTAAGCGTGGGGATCGTGCACTTCGGCGTCGGCGGGTTCCACCGCGCCCATCAGGCCATGTACGTGGACCGCCTGCTGAACAGCGGGCAGGCCCGCGACTGGGCGGTCCTCGGCGTCGGCGTGCTCCCCCACGACGCGGCGATGAAGCGGGTTCTGGACAGCCAGGACTGCCTCTACACGCTCGTGGCGAAGGCGCCGGACGGCTCGGAGGACGCCCGGGTCATCGGCTCGATCGTGGAGTACCTCTTCGCGCCCGAGGATCCGGAGGCCGTCATCGAGGCGATCGCTGCTCCCGGTGTCCGCATCGTCTCCATGACCATCACCGAGGGCGGCTACTGCATCGATCCGGTGACCGGCGAGGTCGACGCCGGCCATCCGGCCCTGCGGGCCGACCTCGCCCCGGGCGCCATACCGGCGACGGACCAGGACCGGGCCCGGGTGGCAGAAGGCTTCGGGGTCGAGGACGGCTGGCCCGTGGTGTGCGAGGACTTCGAGCAGTGGGTCCTCGAGGACGACTTCGCGCAGGGCCGCCCCGCCTGGGAGGACGCGGGCGTGCAGCTCGTGGACGACGTCGAACCCTACGAACTCATGAAGCTCCGGCTGCTCAACGTGAGCCACCAGGCACTCTGCTACCCCGGCTACCTCGCCGGGTACCGCCTCGTCCACGACGTCTGCCAGGACCCCGCCTTCGCCCGCTACCTGCTCGCCTATATGGAGCAGGAGGCCACCCCGACCCTGCGGCCCGTGCCCGGCGTCGACCTCGACGCCTACCGGCGCCAGCTCATCTCGCGGTTCTCCAACGCGGCCGTCCGCGACACCGTCCCCCGCCTGTGCGCCGAGAGTTTCGACCGCATCCCGAAGTGGCTCGTGCCCCTCATCCGGGAGAACCTGGAGGCCGGCCGCAGCGTCCGGTACGGAGCCGCGATCATCGCCGCCTGGGCCCGCTACGCGGAGGGGACCGACGAGGCGGGAGAGCCGATCGAGATCGTCGACCGGCTGCACGACCAGGTCCGGGAGGCTGCCTCGCGGAGCCGCACCGATCCGCTCGCGTTCCTCCGCCAGCAGGACCTGTTCCTCGACCTCGCCGAGCAGCCCGCGTTCGTGGAGGCCTACCTCGAGGCGCTCGGAACGCTGCACACACAGGGCGCCGCGGCACTCGTGGCGCGCCTGGCCGGCTAGCCCAGGAACCAGTCCCGCGCGGGGTTCTCCACGCCGGGCGCCGTCCGGTCGATGCCGGGCTGCGCCACCCAGTCGACGGCGTTGGCGAGCACGCGCCGGACCTGCGGGTGATGGTAGACCGGGTACTCCTGGTCGCCGGGGCTGAAGTAGAAGATCCGACCCTTGCCACGCGAGAACGTCACGCCCGAGCGGAACACCTCGCCGCCCTCGAAGGAGCTGATGAAGATCAGGTCGTCCGGCTCGGGGATGTCGAACAGCTCCCCGTACATCTCCTGCTCGGGGATGACGATGGGACTCTCGATGCCGGCGGCGATGGGATGCGACGGCTTGACCGTCCACACCAGTTCGCGTTCGCCGTCGTTCCTCCACTTCAGCGAGCAGGTGGTCCCGAGCAGCCGCGTGAGGATCTTCGAGAAGTGGCCCGAGTGCAGCACCACGAGGCCCATGCCGCCGAGGACATGGCGGTGCACGCGCTCGACGACGTCGTCGGACACCTCGCCGTGGGCGATGTGCCCCCACCACAGCAGCACGTCGGTGCCGGCGAGGCGCTCCTCGGTGAGGCCGTGCTCCGGATCGGCGAGGGTGGCGGTGGTGACGTCCGCCCCGGGGAAGTAGCCCGCGAGGGACTCCGCGATGGCCCCGTGGATGCCCCGCGGATACATCTCGCCGATCGTGACGGGTTCGTTGCGGGCCTCGTGGACGCCCTCGTTCCAGACGACGACGGTGGGCTTGCCGTCGAAGGTGGGGGCATTGGTCTCGATCGTCATCAGAGCTGGATCTCCCGGTGCTGGGCTGCGGATGCGTAGCAGGCGTCGATGATGCGGGCGCGGCCCAGCGCGAGCGAGCCGTCATGCCTGCCCCACTCGGACCCGCCGGCGCGGACGGTGGCGAGGAAGTCGTCGACGACGCCCTGATGGCCCGGCGACGGGCCGACCTCCGGGTCGTAGTCGCCCTCCTCGGTGAAGACGTGCAGGGCTTCCACGGCGTCGCTCGGACCGCCGACCCGGGTCAGCTCCGCTCCGCCGCCGGTCCCGTAGACGCGGAAGTCCAGCAGGTCGTCGGCGTCGCGGTAGGCGGCCCAGCCGGCCTCGATCAGCAGGGTCGCGCCCCCTTCGAGGCGGATGAACGCCGAGGCGAAGTCCTCCACCTCGAACGCGGAGCCCATGGCCTGCGCGCCGTACCCGCCGCCACCACCGCGGCCCTGCGGCCCGAGTTCGGAGTAGGTCGACGCCGAGACGGACAGGACCTTCGGCTCGCCGAGCAGGTGCAGTGCGTAGTCGAGCACGTGCACGCCGATGTCCGCGAGCGGGCCGCCGCCGGCCATCTCACGGTTCGTGAACCAGCTGCCCAGCGAGGGGATACCGGAGCGGCGCAGCCAGGAGGCCTTCGCGTAGTAGGGGCGGCCGAGTCCGCCGTCGTCGATGACGCGCTTCAGGGCCGTGATGTCGCCGCGGCGGCGGTGGTTGAACGCGACCTCGAGCACGCGACCGGCGCTGCGGGCCGCGTCGACCATGCGCTGGCCCTCGTCGCCGTCCCGGGCGATTGGCTTCTCGCTGAGGACGTGGAGGCCACGCTCGAGCGCGGCGACGGTGATGGGAGCGTGCAGGAACGTGGGGACGGCGACGCTGACGGCGTCGAGCCCCTCGAGCGCGATCAGGTCCTCCCAGCGCTCCACGGCGTGGGGTATGCCGTACTCGTCGCGGAGCTCGGCGAGCAGGTCCGGTTCCATGCCGGCCAGCCCGATGATCTCGACGTCGGCGCTGTTCGCGTACGCGTCGAGGTGCTGCCGGCCGGCCCAGCCGATCCCCACCACCCCTACCTTCAGGCGGCGTTGCGGGCTGGACGGGGTCTGGCGCACGGCGGAGGTCCTTCTCTGTGGGTGCCTTCTTGTCCCTGCAGTCCTACCGTCTCGCCGCGGCTGCTGTCCACGCGGCGCCCCGGGAAGTCTTTTCGGCCGCACCCCGTTACCGCTGGTAGACGTACCGCACGGGTGCGTGAACGGAAGGATCACCATGACCATCGCCATCACCGGAGCCACGGGCCACCTCGGCCGCCTCGTCGTCGAGCAGCTGCTGGCGCGCGGCGTGGACCCCTCGACCATCGTGGCCAGCGGGCGCAACGAGGAGGTCCTCGCCCGGCTGGCCGAGCAGGGCGTCCGCACGGCACTCATGGACTACGCCGACGCGTCCTCGCTCGACGCCGCCTTCGCGGGCGTGGAGAAGATCCTCCTCATCTCGGGCAACGAACCGGGCCGGCGCACCGTGCAGCACAAGGCCGTCATCGACGCCGCCCGGAAGGCGGACGCGTCCCTGGTCTACACGAGCGCACCGAAGGCCACGACGTCGCCCCTCGTCCTCGCCCCCGAGCACAAGGCCACCGAGGGTCTGCTCGAGGGCTCCGGCCTCACCTACACCGTGCTGCGCAACAACTGGTACACCGAGAACTACGACGACACCGTCCACCAGGCCGCGTCGACGGGCAGCTTCCTGACGGGTGCGGGCAGCGGGCGGGTCGCGAGCGCACCACGGCGCGACTTCGCCGAGGCTGCCGCCGTCGTCCTGCTGTCCGACGACTACGCGGGCGACATCCTCGAACTCGGCGGCGACGAGCCCTGGACGTTCGAGGAGCTCGCCGCGACGGTCTCCGAGGTCGGCGGCATGCCCGTCTCCGCGGACAAGCTCTCGGGGGACGAGTACGTCGCGGCACTCACGGCCGCCGGGCTCGACGAAGGCACGGCCCGCTTCACGGCCGCCCTGGACGCGAACATCGCCGACGGGGCGCTTGCCGACACCGACGGCACGCTGGCACGCATCATCGGCCGCCCGACGACGCCGCTGAAGCAGTACGTCACGGAGCTGCTGGGCCGGTAGCGGAACACCCACCGCGCCGGGTGTCGGAGGACGCCGGGTGACGCCCGACGCTACGCTGGCACGACGCCGACGTAGCAGGAAGGAGATCCATGCCGGACCAGGATCTCTCCGTGGGACAACTGGCCGCGCGCAGCGGCATGAGCGTGTCCGCCCTGCACTTCTACGAACGCCAGGGCCTCATCCACAGCCGCCGCACCACCGGCAACCAGCGCCGGTACGACCGCTCCATCCTGCGCCGCGTCGCCGTCATCAGGGCCGCGCAGCGCGCGGGCATCCCCCTCGCCACGGTCGCGAAGGCCTTCGCCGAACTACCGAAGGACGGCGTCCCCGACCAGGAGGACTGGCAGCGGCTGTCCGCGGCATGGCAGCAGGAGATCGGGCAACGCATCGTGCAGCTCGAACACCTGCGGGACCGGCTGGGCGGCTGCATCGGGTGCGGCTGCCTCTCCCTGGCGACGTGTGGCTTCGTGAACCCGAACGACGACGCCGGCCGGCGCGGCATCTCGTCCACCCTCCTCGATCCCTGATCCGCCGATTTGACCTCAACTTCAGTTGAGGTTCTAGCGTTGACGTCATGACAGCCCCCGCGGACCACGCACGCCCCACCGCCGACCTCTTCAAGGACGCCTTCCGCACCCACCCGGCAGGGATCGCGGTCATCACCGCGGAGGGACCGGACGGCCCGGTGGGCCTGACGGCGTCGTCGGTGTCCTCGGTCTCGGCGGAGCCGCCCGTCCTCGCGTTCTCCGTGTCCACGGCGTCGTCGTCGGCCGCTGCCCTCGTCCGCGCGGACACGCTCGTGGTGCACCTGCTCGGTGCCGACCAGCTCGATACCGCCCAGCTGTTCGCGACCCGCGGCGCCGACCGCTTCGGCGGGGCCGTCGCCTGGCGGCCGCTGCCCTCCGGCGAGCCGCTGCTGGTCGACGCGCCATGGGCCCTGCGCTGCCGCATCCTGCACCGCCTGCCGGTCGGCGGCTCGATGATCCTCGCCGCGGAGGTCCTGTCCATCGAGCGGAGCCGGCCCGACGCCGCGGCGCCGCTCGTCTATCACAACCGCTCGTACCATCGGCTGGACGACCGGTCGATGCTCGGCTGACGGCGAGCCACCTGTCGGGCCGTCCGACAGGGTCAGGGCACGAGACGAGACGGATGGGGTCGCCCGCCTTGCACTCGAATCGCTCGACGGCCACCACCGCATCGCGCAGCGGAAGGGTGTCGCCGATGGAGCGTGCGAAGTCGAGCCGCCCGAGTTCCTGAGCCCGCCCGCGGCAACGGGGACGGTGCCGGCGGCGGTACCTTGACGAAGCCCTCGGGGCATAACGTCCAATTAGTTACTTAGGCAACCTAAGGAGTAGCATGAGGCGTTGTCTGTGAGGGAGGAAGGCCATGAGCGGTGCCGTTCAGCGCCTCGGCTCCTTCACCATCGTCGGGACCGTCGCGTTCATCGTCGACATCTCGGTCTACAACATCCTCGCCTCGGGTTTCGGTGTCGGGCCGATCACGTCGAAGGTCGCCTCCGTGGCCCTGGCCACCGGGGTCTCCTGGCTGGGGAGCCACTACGTCACGTTCCGCCAGTTCGTCGGACGTCCCAAGCACGAGGAGGCCCTCCTCTTCGGTCTGACGAACCTGGTGGGGCTCGGCATCGCGGCGGCCTGCCTCTTCGCCTCGCACTACATGCTCGGCCTCACGAGCCCGCTGGCCGACAACGTCTCCGGCAATATCGTGGGAGTCCTCCTCGGCAATGTGTTCCGCTACGTCGCGTACCGCTTCTTCGTGTTCCGGCCGGCGGTCCTCGAGCGCGCCTGAGCCCATCGGGCGATCGCGGAAGCCGGTGCTACCCGGCGCCGGGCCGACCTGGCAAGCGCCCGACCGGTACGGCGACCAGCGGGGACGAACAGCCGCGCCCCGTAGGATGGTGGGTGATCGTCAGCATGCTGCGGGAGTCCGTCCCGTCGCCCCCGCAGCCGCTCGCCGCCCCTTCGGAGAAGACCCCGCCATGCGCCTTGCCACCACCCTCAGTGCACTGGCCCTGAGCAGCGGGCTCCTGCTCGCGAGTCCTGCAACCGCCTCCGCTGTCGGTCCCGGGATGATCGGCCAGGTCGTCCCGTCCACGGAGCCCGCGCCGCCTCCCCCTGAGGAGGCCATCGCTCCGCCGCGCGTCGCCCCCGGACCGTCGGCGCCCCCGTCGGATCCCCCCGTGACGGAGCCCGGTACGCCGCCCGAACCTCCCGTGGATCCCGCGGAACCCCCGAGCGACCCGCCGGCGCCCCCGCCGGCCCCGCCGACCCCGCCGACTCCGGAGGTCCCCGCACCGTCGGATCCGCCGGCCGTGGTGCAGCCCGAGGCGACTCCTCCTCCGCCCGTCGCCCCTGCCGGGACCGCACCGCCCACTCCCGAAGCGACGCCCTCGCCGTCCAGTCCCGGGACGCCTGCGCCCACGACGTCCACCCCCGTGCCCGCCCCCGAGGGAACGGGAGACGGCACCGCCGGCGTGGAGGTCCTTCAAGCCCCGGTCCGGCAGCCGTCGGATCCGCTGCCGGACACGGTCCGCACGACACCCACCGTCCCCGGAACGCCGTCGCCCGAGGCGGAGGCGGACACGGAGGCCGAAGCGGAGGCGGAGGAGGCTGCCGCGGGCGGAGAGCAGGTGGACCTCGTCCCGTCGGGACGGTACGTCGCCGCCGGAGTCCTCAGCATCGTGGCCCTCGCCCTGGCCGTCGCGATCGCCGTCGTCGCCCAGCCGAGGCGCCGGAAGCCCACGCACTAGCAGGGCCGCCGTCCCGTCGTCGTTCGCGCTCTTCACCCCGGACCGCCCAGGTCCTGCCGGGACACGCCGCGTTCCGCCCTCGGGCCGCGGGAACCTCCGGCCGCGGGAACGACGGCAAATCCGGGAACGACGGGAAACACGGGAACGACGGGAACGACGGGAACGACGGCGGTGGACCGAGCCGGCCCCGTACGCACGAAGGAGCCGGGAGTTCCCTCCCGGCTCCTTCGGGGTTCATGCAGGGACTAGCGGACCTGCAGGGTCAGCATGCCCGTCGAGTTGGACTGGACCACTTCGATCTTCGTCCCGGTGCCGGCGACGACGACCGAGCCCTGCGGGTTCGTGGCGTCGTAGTAGGCGTTGGGGTTGGTGTCGTCGAAGACGGCGACGCCCGGCTGTGACGGGGCGGTGGCCGTCGTCATGCCTGCCGCGGTCTCGCGGTGCAGGCTCAGCGGATCCGTGGACTCCTTGCCGAAGGTGGCGTCGAAGCTCTGGATTCGGTTGCGGAGCACGGTGCCGTCGGACCAGCGGAGGGCCTTCGGGTGCGCATCGACCGGCAGGGCCAGGCCGGCGCCCGGGTGCTGGCGCGTGTTGTTGTTGGTCTGCGCGGTATTCCAGTACGTGATGCTCAGGCCGTCCTGGTACTTGTAGTGCTCCACGGTGTCCGGCGCGGTGAGGCCCCAGCCGAAGTTGTACGGACCGGTGGCGAGCGTGGCGTCGTACCCCGCGTACACCCGGTTCTCCGCGATGTAGAAGCGGTTCTTGCCGGCAGCGTCCTTGGGCAGGTTCACGACGACGGCCTGCGGGGCCTTCGTGGCGTGGAACGAGGGGCCGATCTTGTGGGTCGACTTCACACCCGCCGTGGCGACGTCGTAGTCGAGCCAGCCGAGCTGCAGCTTCTCCCAGGCGCCCATGTGGTTCGGGGTGGTGCCGATCGAGCCGTCGCCGTGGCCGAGCCAGGAACCGGAGCTCATGAGCGTCCAGAAGCCGGTGCCGTTCTCGCCGCCGCTCGTGTCGTACAGGTCGGGCAGGCCGAGGTCGTGACCGTACTCGTGCGCGAAGACGCCGAGACCGCCGTTCTCGGGCTCCGTGGTGTAGTCGCGGATCCAGACGTCGGACTTGCCGATCTTGATGCCGCCGAAGGGGTTCGCTGCGGGCCCGGCCGTGCCGCGTCCCGCCTGGCCGACGGCCCAGCGGTGCGACCAGATGGCCGACGACACCGCGCCGGCCTCCTCGCCCTCGCCCGCGTGGATGGCCTGGAAGTGGTCGATGTAGCCGTCGGCCTCGTCGAAGTCGCCGTCCTTGTCGAAGTCGTAGCGGTCCCACTGGTCGAAGCCCGCGAGGTACGCGTCGATCTCGGCGGCGGTCTTGCCGGCCGCGACCTGCGAGTCGTACCAGGCGTTCGCGGTGTCCTGCACGAAGCGGGTCATGTCCGCCTGGCTCTCGGTCTCGCCGTAGCTGGCCGAGGAATAGGGGACGGTGACCCAGTCGCTGACGTCGCCGTCGACCGTGTACCGGCCGCTGGACATCTCCTCGTAAACGCCCTTCAGCGACTCGCCCTCGGTGCCGAAGAACATGTCGAGGTAGTGCTCGCGGTCGAAGGTGTCGGACCAGTAGGTGGAGTTGTCCACCGCGCGGTTCGGTTCCTTGATCGCGCCGTTCGTGGGGCCCGGGGCGGCGGTCGGGAAGCGGGGGTCGGCCTTGTCGCCGAAGTCGACGAGGAAGGACAGGATCTGGTCGCTGTCCTGCAGGCCGTACTGCGCCCACTGGCCGGGCGCGATCCTGACGGCCTTGGATCCGCCACGGTCCTCGACCTTCGCCTCGCCCGAGAGGACCTTGGCCACGCCCTGCTGGTTGAGGTCGCGGCGTTCCTCGGCCGCGGGATCGGAGCGGTCGTCGAGTTTGTGTGCGGCGCCGTCAGCGCTCGGCGAGGAGGTGAACGACGTCGCGGCGGCTGAGCCCGCCGCGGTGCCGGTGGTGGCCTGCGCGCTCACGGGGGCGAGCACGACGGCGGTGGTCACGGCGAGCGCCATCGCGCACCGCAGTCCGCCGGTTCGGGTGGTGAGATTCAAGGGTTCTCCTTAGTGAAATGTCCCAGCTGATGCAAACACGCCCAGGTCAGATGCCTGAGGTCACGAACATGTTGCCTAGGTCACATGTTCTGGCTCGGACGTTAGCACCGGCCTCGGACACTTCGAGGGATGATTGCCTTCTGTGAACCATCGGCGTGCCGTGGTCTGGCGCACGGGCAGCGGGCGGCCTATAGTGCCGCGGCGGGTGCCGGTGCAGAACCAGGGACGACGGCGGGCGCCCCGGCCCTCAGGTGAACTGCCCGAGGACCTCCGCGGCCTCGCCGAACACCTCGGAGCGCGTCGTCGCGTGGACGGAGAGGCGTATCCGGTCCTCCCCGTGCAGCGTCGCGGTGATGTCGGCGGCCGCAAGCGCCCCGTGCGCCTCCGCCGCGCGGGCGGGCAGCCCTGCCACCACGATCCCGGCGCTCTCCGAACGCTCCCGGGGCGAGAGGACCTCCACTCCGGCGGCGTCGAGCTGCTCGACGAGCGCCTGGGCGTGGGTCGCGACGATGCCGTCGATCGCCGGCAGGCCCACCGACTCGATCAGGGTGAGGGCCTCCGCGAAGGCGCCGGTCGCGTAGGGCGAGAGGTTGGAGATGGAGAAGCGCTGCGCTCCGGGCAGGGGCGGGTGCTCCTCGCCGTCGTACCGGCGGGAGTCCGTGACGCCCGTCCACCCGGTGAGCAACGGCTCGATCCGCTCCATGCCCTGCGGCGACAGGGCGAGGGCGGCGACGCCCCAGCCACCGCGGACCCACTTCTGCGCGCCGGCGATGAGCACGTCGGCCGACGTCCACTCGAGATCCGCGACGCCGAAGCCCTGGATGCCGTCGACCAGCAGCAGCCGGTCGGGGCCGATCACCTCGCGGATGCCCGCGAGGTCGGCGCGGTAGCCGGTGCGGAAGTCGACGGCGCTGACACTCACCGCGAGGGTGTCGTCCGTCAGTGCACGGGCGACGACGTCGGGCGTCATGCGGGTGCCGGGTGCGCCGGTCAGGTCGACGCGCGCCCGCCCCAGGGCGTTCGTGCGCAGCCAGGGATAGACGTTGGACGGGAATTCGCCGGCGCCGACGAGCACCGACCCGCCGGGCAGGCCGAACGCCACCTGGAACAGGCCGAGGGAGGTGCTGCCGGTCAGGCCCACGTGTTCGAGGGGGAACCCGCTGAGCCGCGAGAAGGCTTCGCGTGCACGGAGGTCCTCAGCGTGCAGGTTCTCGCTCGCACCGGCGGGCGCGTCGCCGGCGACCTCCAGCAGGTGTGCGACCCGCTCGCGGACCGCGCGCGACGGCGGCCCGTAGCTCGCGAAGTTCAGGTAGCCGCGGGGTTCGGTGAAGGACTCCGTGTAGGACGCGAAGGCAGCGGCGTCGTCGTGCTCGGCGGAAGGGCTCATCCGGCCATGATCCTCTCGAGTGCCGGAGTGGTTCCCATCAGTCCGGGTAGTCCCCCGGTGTGCCAGAACACGACGCGTTGCCCCGGGACCAGGTCACCCTGCCGGACCGCCATCATGAGCCCGGCCATGGCGCGTGCCGTGTAGGTGGGGTCGAGGATGAGGCCCTCGGTGTGCGCGGCGAGGCGCATCGCCTCGAGGACGACGTCGGTGACGGAGCCGTAGCCGGGCCCGAGCAGGCTTCCGTCGATCCGCAGGGCCGACGCGTCCGCGGGCCGTCCCGTGAGCTCCGCGGTCATCCGGGCGACGGCCGAGGCAGGCTCCGGCAACGCTCCGGTATCCACCCCGAGGACGCGCCCGGCCCCGAGAGCCGCGACGAGTCCCGCCATGGTTCCACCGGACCCGACCGCCACCACGACGTGCTGCACGGCGGGATCCTGACGGAGGAGTTCGTCGCCTGCCGTGCGGTAACCGGTGGCGCCGAGTGCGTTCGACCCGCCGAAGGGGATGATGGCGGGCCGTCGGCCCTGCGCTGCCAGTTCGTCCGCGGCCTCCTGCACGCGGGCGGCGAGTTCCTCGTCCGAGACGTCGCCGCACCAGCGGACGGAGGCGCCCAGCAGGGTGTCGAGGGCGATGTTGCCGGTGGGTACGGGCTCCCCGGTCAGCACGAGGACGACGTCGACCCCGAGGCGGGCGCCCGCTGCGGCGGTGAGGCGGGCGTGATTGCTCTGGGCCGCCCCGCTGGTGACCAGCACGTCGGCGCCCTGCGCGAGCGCTGTTCCGGCGGTCCACTCGAGTTTGCGCACCTTGTTGCCGCCCCCGCCGAGGCCGATGA
Organism: Arthrobacter sorbitolis; assembly: GCF_054510995.1. Classification (NCBI taxonomy): domain Bacteria; kingdom Bacillati; phylum Actinomycetota; class Actinomycetes; order Micrococcales; family Micrococcaceae; genus Arthrobacter; species Arthrobacter sorbitolis. Next base: position 104,712 of record NZ_JBTNDM010000007.1, on the reverse strand, counting down.
GGTCGTCGTGTTTGATCCGGAGGTCGTCCGGGTCGAGACCGAGGGCGGACGACAGGCGAGGCGCGGGTTCGAGCGGCGTGGGCCAGGACCCGAGGCTCACCCGGACAGGGGCGCCCGCGGGCGGGTCGATCGGACGCGTCATGTCTTCCTCCCCGTGCTCGCCTGTGCTCTCCCCGACGCTAGCGGATCCACGCGCCACGCGGGCAACTCGCGGGCAACTCGCGGGCACTCGCGGGCGCTCGCGGGCAACTCGCGGGCGCTCGCGGGCAACTCGCGGGCGCTCGCGGTCCGGCGAACCGGCACGCCACGGGCCCCGTCCGACGCACCCGGGACTGCCGCCTCACCGGCGGCAGTCCCGTCCCGGGCTCAGCGCCGCTTGTTCTTGCCCTTGAGGAGCGGGTTGGGGCTGTTCGTCGCGGCCCGCCCCGACTCCTCGGCCGATACGGTCCGGCCGCCCGTGCCACCGGCCGTCGGGCGGCGCGTGCGGCCCCCGGACCGTCGCGTACCGGCGTCGGTCATGGGCACGCCGTCGATGCTGCTGGCGATGCGTTCCTTCCGCACCTGCTCCCTGACCGTCGTCCTGCCCGTGACCGTCGCCTTGCCCAGCCGCACACGCTCGACGGGCACGGTCTCCGTGCCCACCACCACGGCGTGCTCCGCGTGGCCCACGAACTCGACGATCTCCTCCTGGAACAGCGAGTCCTCGGAGATGGCGGCGGACGTCGTGATCGGCTCCCGCTCGATCAGGAGTTCCTCCCTCTGCAGCGGCACCGTCAGGCTGGCCTGCTCGGTGACCACGTACTTCCGCAGCCGCACCCGGGCGGCCTCGTACGTCTCGGTCCCGACCCGGAGCTGCTCCTCCGAGCGGATCATCCACGGTGCGCCGTCGTCGCGCCTCTCCCGGACGGGGGCGTCGTCCGCCCGCTGGACGTCGTCGTCCGCCGTCGCTGTGTCCTGCAGGCCGTAGTGCCGGAACAGCGCGCTCTCGTCCTCAGGGCTCAGGTGGCCGTCGCGTTCGGTCGAGGGAGCGTTCCGGACGAGGTCCCGCGGATAAGCGACGACGAGCTGGCCGGCCTGCACCGTGGCCCCCTCGAGCGGGACGAAGGACTCCTTCGTCCCGAACAGCCCGGTGTGGACGGTGATCCAGGTCGGCGTGTCCGTGGCGTCGTCCAGGAACACCTCCCCGATCGAGCCCACCTTGTCCCCCTGGTCCGTGACGACGGTACTGCGGTGGCCGAGAAGGGGGTCGAGATCGTGCATCGTGAGCATGGTGGTCCTGTCGTCGGTGTCGCCCGCCTGAGGCGACGCATCCCGCCAGACTAGGGCGATTCCACCCCAGATAACAAGCATACTTACTATCTGTGTCGGGCTGGCGTCGACGACGGCGGCCCCTGCCGCGTCACGGTGCGGTGAGCCCGGCCAGCAGTTCGTCCGAGACCGCCTGCGCCTCGAGGTCGTACGCCCCGCCGCTGACCAGCAGTTCGTCGGCGCCGGTGCGTACCTGCAGCCCGTCGAGCTGCCGCTCCACCCCGGCCGCCGTCCCGTACACGGCCGTCGCCAGCGACTCCTCGACGAGCCCCTCCTCCCGGGCGGTCAGGCGTTCGTCGGAGGACTCGAGCGGCGGGAAGTACCCCCTGGTCCGCGAGACGGCGAGTGCCCGCGCCTCCGGCAGGAGCAGCCGCCGCGCCGCCGCCGTCGTCTCCGCGACCGCCACGTTGAGCGAGGCCATGACGTGCGGCCTGTCCCACCACGCGGACGGGCGGAAGGCGGCGCGGTAGCGTTCGAGGGCCGGCTGGCCGTCCCGGAACAGGGCGGGCCCGCCGAGCACGACGGCGAGTCCCGCCTGCGCCGCGATGTCCACGCCCTGCCCCGTGGCGAGGACGAAGACGGGCGTGCGGCCGGCGTCCTGCGGGCGGGCCGTGACGGGTGCCGTGCCGCCGAGGAAGGCGAGCAGTTCGGCGATGTCCTCCCCGAACCGGTCCGCCTCCTCCTTCCCGGTCCGCAGCGCGGCACGCACCGCGGGGGTGAAGCCGAGCGACCGGCCGATCCCGAGGTCGAACCGGCCGCCGGACAGGGCGGCCAGCGTCGCGGCCTGTTCGGCGACGACGAGGGGCTGGTGGTTCGGCAGCATGATCCCGCCCGTGCCCACGCGCATCGTCGTCGTACCCGAGAGGACGGCCGCGGCGAGGACGGCGGGTGCCGACCCCGCGATGCCCGGCACCCCGTGATGCTCCGCGACCCAGAAGCGCCGGTACCCGAGCTCCTCGGCCCGGCGAGCCCGCCCGATCACTGCCTGCAGCGTCCCGGCTTCGGAGGACCCGAGGCGCGACTGTGCCCGGTCGAGGACGGATACGCCGGCGAAGGAAGTCATATCCGTGGAACCAGCGACGCCGCGACACCATTCCGGTAGTGTTGCGCCACGGGCGTCAGGGATGCCGCCCGAGCCAGCCGAACAACGGGGTCCGGCCGGCCGAGAACACCAGCGGGGTCAGCGTCATGCGCATGTTCACCAGGTTCCGTCGTCGCCCACAGCAGCCCGCCGCCCCGGCGGCATCCACCGCGGGCGCGGAGAGCCAGCTCCTCTACCTCGCGGACAGCATCGCCCACTCCCAGGCGCGGCTCCTCCTGACTGCCGACCGCGTCGCCGCGGGCCGCGCGGAACCGGGCGACGAGGCACGCCTGCGGATCCAGAGCGAGATCACCGCGAGCTTCCGGAAACGGCTCGAGAGGATCGAACTGCCGGTCTCCGTGGGCGACGACGCCGAGGAGTGGCTGCGCTCGACCACCGCTCCGTCCGGTCCCGGCGCACGGCAGCTCCGCCCCCACTGATACCGGCGGAAGGGGCACCCTTCCGATAATGACGGTGGCACGCGTCAGGATGGGACTTCGTCGCCGGCCGTGATCCTGCGGGCCGGCGCGGTCTCACCGAAAGGACCCCCCGCCATGATGGGCGCCCACCATGCTGCCTGCGGCGCCGCCGCCTGGGTAGCCGCGACCACCCGGATCGAGGTGCACCCGGGCGCCCTGCTGCCCGTCCTGCCCGACGCCGTCACCCTCGGGTTCGGGCTGCTGGACGTCAGCCCCGTCGGCGTCGTCACGGGGGCCCTCGTGACCGCCGGCGCGGCGCTCCTGCCCGACGCCGACCACCACAGCGCCACGATCGCCCACTCCCTGCCGCCGCTGTCCAACCTGCTGTGCGCAGGCGTCGGGGCCATCTCGGGCGGCCACCGACGCGGCACGCATTCGCTGCTCGGTGTCGCCGCCTTCGTGGCGGTCGCGTTCATCGCCGGGCTGTGGACCGTGGAGACGGTGGACTTCGGGACCGTCTACCCGGGCGCCGGCGTCCTCACGGTGCTGCTCGTCTCCTTCGCGGCGAAGGCCCTGAAGATCATCCCGGACCGCATGCGGCGCTCACCCTGGGCCGTGGGCCTGACCGCGGGGGCCTTCGTCACGGCCTTCGCGCCCGAGGAGCAGATCTGGTTCCCGCTCGCGGTGGGGATCGGCGTCGTCGCGCACATCCTCGGCGACATGCTGACGACGGGCGGCTGCAATCCGGTGTACCCGTTCCGGCTCCGCCGCCCGCGCAGCCTGGCGAAGGTGCCCGTGGTCGCGCAGGTGTGGCGGCCCAACGGGAACATCGCGGTGCCCGTGCTCGGCAACGCGGGCTCCATCCGCGAGTGGTGCCTGCTCGTACCCGTCTCGCTGTACGCCCTCGGTGGCATCGGCTGGGCGGTCATGCGGTTCGACGACGGCGCCATGGCGGTCGCCCGCGTGGCCGGGGGAGGCTGAGGGCGCGAAAAGTGCCCGAAACACGACGGGGCTAGGGTCGGGACATCACCCCACGAAGGAGACGCCCATGCACCGCGACGGATTGTTCTTCGATCCCCTCGACGCCGAGGACGACGCGCCCACACAGGCACCCGCGCCGGCGCCTGTGCCCGAGCAGACCGCCGGGCCCATCGCCGAGCCGGTCCGGCACCGGCGCGTGGACCCGGAGGAGCTCCAGGCGCAGCGCCGGCGGGAGCTGGCTCGCGTGCAGGCCGAGCTGCGGAGGATGGCCGCGGGCTCGCGCCGCTGACGGCGGCGGAATCCGGCTGTCGGCGCGGGTCGGGGGGTCAGCAGCCGTCGGGGCCGCAGGCCGGGCCGTCGGGCGACGGCGTGAGCGACACCAGCGGATCGGACTCGCGCCACGCCTGGTCGAGTGCCTGCCGGAACAACTCGACGGGCTGGGCGCCGGAGATGCCGTACTTGCGGTCGACGACGAAGAACGGGACGCCCTGCACCCCGAGGGTGCGGGCCTCCTCGATGTCGTGGCGGACGTCGGCGGTGAACCGGTCGCCGGCGACGGTCTCGCGGATCTCGTCCCCGGCGAGGCCGATGCCCGTGCCGAGGGCGACGAGCACCTCGACGTCGGAGGTGTCCAGGCCCTGCTCGAAGTGCGCGGACATGACGGCTTCCTTCGCGGCGTCGCCCCGGCCGTGGGAGTTCGCGAGGTGGAGGAAGCGGTGTGCGGTGAAGCTGTTGCCCACCACCACGCGGTCGAAGTCGAAGTCGAGGCCCTCGCCCTCCGCCTGCCGGGAGAGGTGGTCCCACATCTCGCGGACCTGCTCGGGCGCGATGCCCTTGCGTTCGGCGAGATACTGCTGCTCCGTGCCGTCGTAGTGATCGGGGAGGGAGGGATCGAGCTGGTAGCTCTTCCAGGTCACCTCGACGCGGTCGCGGTGGGGGAAGTCCGCCAGGGCCTTCTCGAAGCGGCGCTTGCCGACGAAGCACCAGGGGCATTTGACGTCGGACCAGATCTCTATGTGCATGTCTGGCGCAACCGCGGAACGCTCAGGCCCTATTCCCGGAGGAGGGCCTGAGCGTCGCTGCTACTTGCGGTTGAGCAGGTTGCGGAGGATCCCGCCGGCCTTGCCGGAGGGAACGGGCGTGCCGCGCTTGCCGGCGACCCCTCCGACGGGCTTGCCCGTCGTCCCGGTGCCGGACTTGCTCAGGTAGCGGTTGGCCGCCGTCTTGATCCTGTTGCTGATTCCCATGATGATCTCCTTCGGTTGCTCATCTGCACCCAGAAATATCAGGTGGCTTACCAGTTTACGCGGTGGCGCAAGACCAGGAGGGCATCAGACCGCCCCCGGAGGTTCCACGGCCAGTCCCGAACGCTTCAGGAGGGCGTAGGTCTTGGCGTGCTTCGGTCGGAAGAACACCTCGTCCGGGGTGTTCGCCTCGACGATGATCCCCTGGTCCATCACCACGATCACGTCGGCGATGTCGCGTGCGAACTGCATCTCGTGCGTGACGATCACCATGGTGGTGCCTTGGGCGGCGATCGCCTTGATGACCGCGAGCACCTCCTCGACCAGCTCCGGATCCAGCGCCGAGGTCGGCTCGTCGAACAGCATCACGCTCGGGTCCATCGCCAGCGCCCGGGCGATCGCGACGCGCTGCTTCTGCCCGCCGGACAGCTTGGAGGGGTAGTTGTCCTTCCGGTCGAGCAGGCCCACCTTGCCCAGGCTCGCCAGGGCGTGCTCCTCGGCCTCGGCACGGGACATCTTCTTCACGTCCTGCAGCGGCGCCATCACGTTGCCCAGGGCCGTCTTGTTGAGGAAGAGGTTGAACTGCTGGAAGACCATCCCGAGGTCGGTCCGCTTCCTCGCGGTGACGGACGCCTTCTCGTCGACCAGCTTCCCGCCGCGCTCCTCGTACCCCACGAGGTGGCCGTTCACGAGGATGCGCCCGCTGTCGATCGTCTCGAGCTTGTTCATGCAGCGCAGGAGCGTGCTCTTCCCGGAACCGCTCGATCCGAGGATGACGACGGTCTCCCCCTTGTGGACGTCCAGGTCGACGCCCTTGAGGACCTCGATCCGGTTGACCTCCCGCCGCTTGCCGCGCAGGCGTTGCAGCAGTCCCGGGGTCTTGGTCACGGTGAACGTCTTGTGGACGTCCCGGACGCTCACGATCACTTCGTCAGACATGGACCCTCGCTCGTTTCTCCAGGGCACTCACTATGCGGGACAGCGGGAGGCTGATCAGCAGGTAGAGCAGTGCGGCGGCGGTGTAGACCTGCGTCGTCTCGAACGTCTGGGCGTTGATGACGTTCGCCGTCTTCAGGATCTCCGTCACGGCGATCACCGAGGTCAGCGCCGTGTCCTTCACCATCGCGATGAAGTAGTTGCCGATCGGCCCCAGGGAGACGATGAAGGACTGCGGCAGGACGATCTTCCACAGCGCCTTGCCCGGCGTGTAACCCAGCGAGAGCGCCGCCTCCGTCTGCCCCGCCTCCACCGACAGGATGGCGGAGCGGAACACCTCGGACAGGTACGCCGCGTAGTTGAGTCCCAGTCCCAGGATCCCGGCGGGGACCGGATCGATGTTGACCCCGATCGCCGGCAGCACGAAGAAGATGTAGACGAGCTGGACCAGCAGGGGCGTCCCGCGCATCACCTCGACGTAGACGAGGGCGATCCCGCGGAGGATCCTCGACTTCGAGATCCGCGCCAGCGCCACCAGCAGGCCGAGCACGAGGGCCAGCGCCATCGCCCCCAGGGCGAGCTGGATGACGATCGGCGCGGCCGCCAGCAGGCGGGGGAAGTAGCTGAGGGTGCTTTCGATGAACTCGATGGCCGGACTTCCTTTCAACCTCGGGAGAACGAAGGACGGTCAGTCGACGGCGTTGCTCTCGGTGAGTCCGTACTTCGTGAGGATCTCCATGTAGTCGGGGGACGCCTTCAGCTCGGCGAGGCCGGAGTTCAGCTCCTCGAGGAGCTGGGTGTTCTCCTTCGGCACGGCGGCACCGATGAGGCCCGGGAAGTAGGGCTCGTAGGGGTCCACGATCTTGATGGCGTCGTTCGGGTTCTGCACGAGGCTGTAGGCGACCACGGCCGCGTCGGTGAAGACGACGTCGACCTGCTTGTTCTCCACGGCGGTCAGGAGTGCGGCCTGCGAGTCGAAGTACTTGATCTCCTCGGGCTCGAGGGATTCGGCGAGCTCGATGAAGGTGGTGCCGGTCTGGACGCCGATCACGGTGCCCTTGGCGTCGTCGCGGTTGGTCATGGTCGAGTCTCCCGGGACCACCATGCCCTCGCCCTGCTGGTACCAGGTGTCCGTGAAGTCGACCTGTTCCTTGCGGACGTCCGTGATGTACATGGCGTCGACGACGGCGTCCGCCTTGCCCGCCTGGATCGCGGGGATCAGGGTGGCGAACTCCGACACGAAGACCTCGACCTCCCAGCCCTTCTTCTCGGCGATCCAGTTGATCATCTCGCCGTCGATGCCCTGCAGGGCGCCGGACTCGTCCGTGAAGGAGAAGGGGGCGTCGTTGGAGGTGGCGATCGTGATCGTCTCGATGGCGCCGTCCTCGCCGCCTCCTGCCTCACTGCCGCCGGAGTCCCCGCCACCGCATGCGGTGAGCAGAAGGGCGATCCCCATCGCCCCGGCTGCGAAGGACGTCGTTGCACGCCTGCTGTTCATGGTTGCTCCTTGGTAGATGCTGGATCGGACTCGAATCGGGTGATGCGGAGGTCGGCCGTGCGCTGGTGCGCCTCCATCTCCTCGTAGGCGGAGATCTCGGACACGAGGGGGGCCAGCTGCAGGGTCGCCGAGCGGTCGATGCGCTGGAACGTGAGCGGCTTCAGGAACCGCGCGACGGAGAGACCGGCCGAGGACCGCGCGCCGCCGCCCGTGGGCAGGACGTGGTTGGTCCCCGTGATGCCCTTGTCCGAGTAGGCGACCGTGGACCAGGGCCCGAGGAACAGGGACCCGTAGTTCGTCAGGTTCCGCTGGAAGTAGTCGTCGTCGGCCGTGATGACCTCGAGGTGCTCCGGCGCGAGCACGTCCATGAGTTCGACGGCGGTGGCGTCGTCCTCGGCGACGTAGACCGTGCCGTAGTCGCGCCAGGCCGGACCGGCGATGTCGCGGGTGCTCAGGTCCTCGAGCTGGCGGTCCACCTCGGCGATGACGGCGAGGGCGAGGTCCCGGGACGTCGTGACGAGGGCGGCCGGCGACTGGGGGCCGTGCTCCGCTTGGCCGAGGAGGTCCGCGGCGACGAGGACGGGGTCGGCGGTGTCGTCGGCGATCACGGCGACCTCGGAGGGACCGGCGAGGAGGTCCATGCCCACACGCCCGAACAGCTGCCGCTTCGCCTCGGTGACATAGGCGTTGCCGGCACCCACGAGCATGTCCATCGGCTGTTCGCCGAGCAGCCCGAAGGCCATCGCGGCCAGGGCCTGGACGCCGCCGACGACGAAGGCCCGGTCGACGCCGGAGAGGTAGGCGGAGTAGAACACCGCGGGATTGCCGGCCGTCGGGGAGGTGGGCGGCGAACACGCGACGACCGTGGGGACTCCTGCCGTCTTCGCGACGCCGACGGTCATGAAAGCGCTCGCGAGGATGGGGAACCGCCCGGCGGGCAGGTAGGCGCCGACGCGCTGGACCGGGATGTACCGGTGGCCGACCGTCACCCCGGGCATCACCTCGGCCTGGAAGTCCTGCAGGTGTTCGAGCTGCAGGCCGGCGAACGTCCGGGTCCGTTCGGCTCCGGCCTCGAGGGCGGCCCGCAGGGCCGGCTTCAGGGAGTCGCCGGTCCGGCGGAGGGAGTCGGCGTCCATCTCGACGTCACCGCCGCCCCAGCCGTCGAGCTTCCGCGAGTACTCGGCGACGGCGTCGCGCCCGCCCTTCTCGATGACCGAGAGCATCTCCGAGACCGTCTCGACGACCTGGGGCAGGCGCTGCGCCGGCACTCCGCCGATCGCAGCGCTCTTCAGGCATTCGTAGGAGCCCGAGATGAAGGAGGCATGGTGTGCTGTCAGTTCCATCCACGAAGCGTAGGACCGGGAGGGGACATAGGGGAACCCACCCTTTACCAGTGGAAGATATAGGTTTTCCCTATGACCCTCAACCAGCTCCGTGCCTTCCTCGCGGCCTACAGCTGCCGGTCCCTCAGCGCGGCGGCGAAGGAGCTCGGCATCACGCAGGCGTCCGCGTCCGAGCTGATCTCGCGGCTCGAGCAGGAACTGGGCTCGGCCCTCTTCGCCCGCACCTCGAAGGGGCTCTCCCCCGCGCCGGCGGCCGAGGAGCTGCACACCCACGCCCAGGACTGCGTGAATTCCGCGCGCCGTGGGGTCGAGGCCGTGCAGGCGCTGCAGACGCTCAGCGGCGGGGTCTCGACCTTCGGCGTCCTGAGGTACGCGGCCAACTACGATCTCGCCGACCTCGTGGTTCAGTTCCACCAGAAGCACCCGGGCGTACGGGTGCGCATGATCGGCCTCAACTCGCACGTGGTGGCTGCATCGGTGGCGAGCGGGGAGATCGAGTGCGGCCTGGTCGTGCTCCCGGTGGACAGCGAGAACCTCGACGTCCGGCACCTCGCGCGTGACGAGGTCCGCTTCATCTCGTCCACCCGCGACCCCGACGCCGGGGCGGTCACCATCGAGGAACTGGCCGCCGCGAAGCTGGTCCTCTACGACGCCCATGCCGGGTGGAAGGACCCCACACGCCGCCAGCTGCGGGACCGCGCCAACCTCGCGGGACTGTCCATCGAGGCGGAGATGGAGGTCGAACACGCGGAGACGGCCTACGGCCTCGTGGCCGCGGGAGCCGGGGACTCCTTCATGGCGCGGGGCATCCTGGAATCCCTGCGGCGCGAGGACGGCGTGAGGAGCTTCCCCTTCGCGGAGCCGCTCTTCGACACGATCGCCCTGGTGCAGCGGAAGCACGGCTACCTCTCACCGGCGACGCGCGCCTTCTCCGCGTTCGCGGAGCGCGCCGTCGCGGCCCGCAGCGGGCTGGCCAGCCTGGTGTGACCGGCCCGCTCCGGGTCATTGCGCCGCGATGTCCGCACCGGTCAGCAGCGTCACGAGTTCCCGGCCCGTGGTCTCCGACGCATTCCGCTTCGCGATGGCCCGGCCTTGGCGCATCACCCAGATGACGTCCGCCAGGCCCATGACCTCCTCGAAGTTGTGGCTGATGAGGATGACCGTGATGCCCTGCTCGCGGAGCTGCGTGATGAGTCGGTGGACCTCGGCGCTCTCGTTCGGGCCCAGGGCCGCGGTGGGTTCGTCGAAGATCACGGTCTTCGCGCCCCAGGCGACGGCCCTGCAGATGGCCACGGCCTGCCGCTGGCCGCCGGACATGCCTCCTATCTCCTGGGTGAGCGAGAGGGTGGTGTTGCCGATGCGGGCCAGCATCTCCTTCGCGCCGGTCTTCATCTTTTTCTGGTTGAGGAGGCGGAAGGGCCAGATCCCGGTACGGATCTCACGCGAGAGGTAGAGGTTCTGCATGACGTTGAGGGTGTCGATGACCGCGAGGTCCTGGTACACCGTCTCGATGCCGAGATCGCGTGACGCCTGGGGGGACGAGATGTCGGCCGGTACACCGTCGACGAGGATCTGGCCGGTCGTGGGCTGGTGGATGCCGGACAGGCACTTGATGAGTGTGCTCTTGCCGGCGCCATTGTCCCCGATGATGGCGGTGACCTTCCCGGCGGGGACCTGCATGGAGACGCCGCGGAGGGCGTGGACGCCGCCGAAGTACTTCTCGACGTCGATGAGTTCGATCATGTTCTCAGCCATGAGTTGGTTCCGATGCTTTCAGGTCGGGAGCGGGGTGCTCCGAGGCGAGTGTGAGCTGCTCCAGGTCCCGGCGGTCTGCACCGGCCAGGTAGGAGGATGATTTTCCGCAGACGATCCGGCCGGCCGCGTCGGCATAGGTCAGGGCCTCGGCGAACGGACGTCCGGACGCGAGGCCGGCAACGAACGCGCCGAGGAAGGTGTCCCCCGCGCCGATCGTGTTGACGACCGTCGCGGGCGTTCCGTGGATCCGTCCGGTCCGACCTCCGTCGTGGTAGGCCGCCCCGTCCGATCCCAGGGTGAGGACGGCCGCGAGGGATCCGGCGTCCCGCAGTCCCTGCAGGAGTCCGTCCGGGTCGTTCTCGCCCGGTCGGTCGAGGACGAGCCGGGCTTCCTCCCGATTGAGGACGACGACGTCGACGAGCGGCAGGAGATCCGCCGCCCCCTCGTGGATGGGCGAGAGGTTCAGGACCACCGTGGTCCCGAGGGCCCGGAACCGCTGCACTGCGTGCCGCGTCGTGGCGAGGGGGACCTCGAGGTTGAGCACGGCATAGTCCGGAGCGGTGTTCTCCTCGAGGAAACGATCGACGTCGCCGGGGGCGAAGTGACCGTTCGCGCCCGGGATGACGACGGTGTCGTACTCCCCTGCGGCGCTGACCCTCACGTGTCCGATGCCGGTCCCGGCCTCCGGATCGACGATCAGGGAGCTCACGTCGATCCCGGCGCCGGTGACGGTCCGGGCGATGAAGGCGCCGAAATCGTCCTGGCCCACCCTGCCGAGGAGCTGGACGGGGGCGAGTGCCGCGATGGTCATGGCCGTGTTGAGGCTCTTGCCTCCGGCGGACATCTGGAATCCGGTCCCGTCGGCGTACCTGGTCGCGTCCTGCGCATCGCCCAGGTACGCGACCAGGTCCACGTTGATGGATCCGGCTACACAGATACGGTGGTGTTCCACTTCTCCCCCATGACTGTCTCCCACAGGATGGGAGCGGAATCCAAGGCGTGTCCTGTCGGCAGGTCCGGATGGTTCCGAACGAGGTTGCGGGCCATCTCGATGATGGCACCCATGCGCACGATGTTCATGGCGCACTCCGCCACGGGGTTCTCGCGCACCGGGTCGGTATCGAAGTAGTACGTCCCGTCGTAGCCCTCGCGGATCAGGTAGTAGGCGAGCTCGATGGTTTCCGAGAGGTGGATGCTGCCCACCATGAGCCCGTCGTCGGCGACGCCGTGGGAATCGTTGAGCTGCAGCCCGAAGAGCTTGCCCGCCTGCAGGCACATCGCGGCGGACTGTGCCGGGTTCTCCCGGGCCATGAGCAGGTGCCCGAAATCCAGGGTCACGCCGACGTTCGGCCGGTCGGTGTCGTTGATCAGGTTCATCACGGCGCCGGTGGTGTTGAGGATGGTGCGTCCCCGGGGGTCGGCCGGCTTGTACTCGATGGACACGCGGATCGCCGGGTCGTGGTCGGCGACGGCCCGCAGGCTCTCGACCATCCACGCCCAGGACTTCGTGTAGTCCATCTGCAGGGGGTATTCGTATCCGTCGTGCGCGGGCCAGAGCAGCACGTGGTCGGCACCGAAGGACGCGCACAGGTCGATGGCCTCGGTGACCATCCGGACCGCTTCGGCGCGGATCTCGGCGTCCGCGTTGGTGAAGGCACCGTTCGCGAAACGGGGTGAGGGCCAGCGGAGCTGGAGAGCGGGCACGTCCAGTCCCGCTTTGGCGACGGCGGCCTTGATGTCCTCGACGGAATCGTGCTTGAAGTGCTCGGGGTAGTTCAGTTCGAGCGAGGTGAGGCCCGGCACGGTGCCGGCCAGGGCGATGAGCTCCAGGATGGGCTCGTCCCCCGTGGGCAGCTTCTTGCCCTTGCCGAGAGCGAAGGAGTTGACGCGGGTGGAGTACTTGACGGAGGACATTAGCGCTTCGCTTTCGATCGGGATGCAGCACGGTCCACGAGGACCGCGAGGAGGATGATGATGCCGGTGATGAGGAGCTGGAAGAACGGGTTGACGTTGAGCAACGTGAGGCCGGTCCGGATGGACCCCAGGAGCAGTGCTCCGAGGACGGTGCCCACGATCGAGGCGCGGCCACCCATGAGGCTCGTGCCGCCCACGACGACCGCGGCGATGACCGTGAGCTCGTAGCCGGTGCCGGAGATCGGCTCGGCGGCGCCGATGCGGCTGATGAGCAGGACCGAGGCGAGGCCCGCCAGGCCGCCGGCGATGACGAACGCCGAGACCTTGGTGCGCCGGACCGCGATGCCGCTCTTCAGGGAGGCGTCCGCGTTCGTGCCGACGGCCTTGAGGTGCACGCCCAGCTTGGAGCGGTTGAGGATCAGGTAGCAGATCACGGTCACTGCCACCAGCAGGATGATCGGGTTGGGGATGCCCCCGGTCGTTCCACTGAGGATGTTCCGGAACCCCTGGTCGAGGCCGAAGATCGGCAGCCCGTCGGTGTAGAGGAACGCCAGTCCCCGGTACACGTTCAAGGTCGCCAGGGTGACCACGAAGGACTCGAGGGAGAACACCGCCGAGAGGCTTCCGTTGATGAAGCCGAGCACGGCGCCGAGCAGGATGCCGGCGATGATCGTCGGGAAGGCACCCCACGTGTCGAGGTTCGAGGCGCAGATGACGCTGACCAGGCCCACGATGGAGCCGACCGAGAGGTCGATCCCCCCGGTGACGATCACGAGGGTCATGCCGAGCGCGATGATCGCGATGATCGCCGACTGGACGCCCATCTCGAGGAGGTTGGAGATGCTGAGGAAGGACGGCACGAGCGCCGTGAAGACGGCGAACGTGACGATCAGGGCGAAGATGACGCCGAGGATCCTGTTGTTGGCGAAGTCGGGGAGTCGGGACGCCTTCTTCGTCGGGGCCGCTGCGCCGCGGCTGGCCTGCACTGCAGGCGTTGGTTCTTTGATAGGGAGTGTCACGCCAAGGAACTTTCTGCTGGAATGTTGGCAGGGTGTGCGACGGACGTCAGTCGAGCGTGGGGGGTGCGTCGTCGACGTTCTCGCTGGTGATGAGTGCCTGCGGCGTGTAGACGGCGCGGGGGACGTCCTGTCCGCCGAGGATCCGCAGGGCGACGTTCACGGACACCTGGCCCGTGAGGTACGGGTAGGAGTCGACCGTCGCGGTCAGGTCGCCGGCGCGGATCGCGTCGTAGGCGGCCTCGACGCCGTCGGTGCCGATGACCATGATCTCGCCCTTCTTGCCCGCGGAGTTCACGGCCTCGACGACGCCGAGGGCCATGCCGTCGTTGTTCGCGTAGATGGCCTTCAGGTCGGGGTACTGGCTGATGATCGTGGTGGCTGCGTCGCGCGCCTTCGCGATGTCCCAGTCGCCGGGGACGCTGGCGACCACCTCGAGGCCGCCCTCTTCGGCGGTCGTGGTGAAGCCGTCGGTGCGCTGCTTGGCGGCGTACACGCCGGCCTGTCCTTCGACGACAGCGACCTGGGCACCCTCGTCCGCGGATTCGAGGACGAATTCCGCGGCGTTCACGCCGTTCTGGCGCTGGTTCGGGCCGACCCACTGCTTGGCGCCGGGCAGGACGGCGTCGTTCACGTTCACGACCAGGAGGTCCTGCTGCTCGGCCTTCTCCACGGCCGGGCAGAGGTTGGTGTCCGTCTGCGGGGAGACGAGCATCGTGTACTTCTTCTGCAGCATGGTCTCCGCGGAGTTCAGCTGTCCGACCTGGTCGGACTCGGTCGCCGCAGCCTGGACCTCCACCTTCACGCCGTACTGCTCGGCGGCTGCGGTCTGTCCCTCGGACAGGGCCACCCAGTACTGGTTGCCGAGGAACTTCATGATGGAGCCGATCTCGGTTCCCTCGGCGGGTTCGGGAACAGCTCCGAGGGTGCTCTCGAGTTCGGTGTACTCGACGCTGTCCTCGGCGTCGTCGGTGCTGAAGGGCTCGCCATCCACGGAGCAGGATGTTCCTTCCGCGGCCCCGGCGCTGGATCCGCCGGAGGAGGTGGGAGCAGCCGCTCCACAACCGGACAGGACGAACGAGAACGCGAGGATCGAGAGGACCCCGGCGAGCTTCGGTGCAGGTGATGCTGTCTTCGTTGACTTCATTTTCTCTCCCTGGGACGGGTCGGTCAGTCGAGAAAATTCCTTCCGGAACTTCGGCGCTGAAGTTGATCTTGTGCTCGGAGTCTATGAGTGCGCAGGGCCGGGAAAAGGGCTGGAGGACGATCTCTTGTAACGATTAGTCGAGCCTGAATATCCATTCAGGGAGGCTCCTGCGCGCGCTGGGACGCGTGATGCAGATAACACCCGGCACCGTGGCGGCACACCGTCCCGGCCCCGATGGACAGGGCAGGATCGGGCTTGCATATATATTCAACGGACGCGCAGTCCCTTCGGAAGGAACCGGTGTATGACACCCCCGAGCGACCCTGTGTCACTCTCGACGGCGAGCCCTGACCAGCTTCGTCTGCTGACGAAGATCGCCGTCCTGTACCACGAGGAGGGGCTCGCGCAGTCGGACATCTCGAGCCGTCTGAACCTGTCCCAGGCGAGGGTGTCGCGGTGCCTGAAGCTCGCCGCTGACCTCGGGATCGTCCGCACCTCCGTGGTACAGCCGCCGGGCATCTACGTCGGACTGGAGAAGGCTTTGGAGGAGAAGTACGGGTTGCAGGAAGTCGTCGTCGCGGACATGGTGGACGATGCCTCCCTGGGGATGCGGTTGGGGTCCTGTGCTGCGACCTACCTGGAAACGACCATCGAGGTCGACGACGTCGTCGGCATCTCCAACTGGAGCACGACCCTGCTGCAGACGGTGGAGGCGATGAGGTCCAGGCCCCGCAAGGTCCTCAGCGAGGTGATCCAGATGATCGGAGGGGTGGGTAGCCCCCAGGCGCAGATCCAGGCGACCAGACTGGTGTCGCATCTCGCCGAACTCACCTCCGCCAGGCCGTTCTACATGGCGGCGCCGGGCCTCGTCGCGAATCACCAGATCCGTCAGGCGTTCCTCGCCGATCCCGGTGTTGCCGGCACCGCCGAAGCCTGGGACCGGGTCAACACCTCGCTGGTCGGGATCGGCACGTTCCCCGCGTCACCGCTGTGGCAGGCCAGCGGCAATGCCCTGACCAGCACCGAGGAGAAGGCGCTCCTGGATTCCGGCGCGGTCGGGGAGATCTGCCTGCGCTACTTCGACATCGACGGGGCACCGATGAACTCGGCGATCGAGGAGCGCATGGTCTCCATCAGCTCCGAAGCGATGCTCCGCATCCCCCGCAGGATCGGAGTAGCCGGCGGCATGCGGAAGCTCGATGCCATCCGGGGAGCGATCAACGGCGGCTGGGTCAACGTGCTCATCACCGACTCCGACGTCGCACGGCAGTTGCTGGAGCCGCCCCGCCTCGACGTCCGCGCCGGAGCTGCGCGGACTAGGTGACCGGTTTGTTGCGGTAGCGGCCCACGAGTTCGGGGGCCGCCGCCTGCAGCCGGACGGGCGGGAGCCCGCGGGCCATCAGGGTGAGATCGTCCACCACCATGTCCCCGATGGCGTGGAACGCCTGCGGGATGCCGCCTGCCCGGTGCGGGGAGAGGACCGTGTTGGCCAGCCCCCGGAACGGGCTGTCCCCGGGGAGCGGCTCGATGGGCCACACGTCGATCGCCGCCAGGAACCGCCCCTGCTGGAGCCGTTCGAGGAGGGCGTCGTAGTCCACGACCGCCGCGCGGCTCACGAGGACGATGCGGGCGCCGGGAGGCAGCAGGTCGAGGGCCGCGCCGTCGAGCAGGTGGGTGTTGTCCGCCGTCGCCGTGGCGAAGACGAAGAGGAACTGGCTGGTGCGCAGGGTCTCCTCGAGACCGGCCGCCTGCGCACCCGTGTCCTCGATGACGGCGGCGGGGAGCCAGGGATCGTGGATGCGCACCGTGGTGTTGAAGGGCTGCAGCAGGCGATGGAAGCTGCGCCCCAGGTTGCCGTACCCGAGGATCCCCACGGCGGCGCGGTGGAGGAGGACGGCGTCGCCCGCGGACGCGCCGACGTACTGCTCGCGGCCGTCGCGCATCGCGCCGTCCTGGCCGCTGATGCCCCGGGCGAGATCGAGGGCGAGCCCCAGTGAGTACTCGGCGACGGCCTGCGAATAGGCGGACCCGCACCCGAGCACGCGCACGCCGTTCGCGAAGGCCGTGCCGTAGTCGACGTTCGGGAAGAAGTTGCCCTCGACATTGACGAGGGCCTTCAGGCCGACGGCACGCGCCAGCCGGTCGGCGCCCAGGTCCGGCTGCCCGACGATCGCGAAGGCCCCGGGCAGGTACTCCTCGAACAGGGCGTCGTCGGGTGCGTCCTCGAGATCCACCACGGTGAAGCCCTCGTGGAGCCGGGCGAGGGCCTCGGGCGTGAAGATCCTGTCCCGCTTCTGCGGGGCGGGCTTCAGCAGGACGACGGGTTTCGTGGGTTCGGCCATGGCTGGTCCTCGGTCTGTCGGGCTCACAGGGCGGTGGTCAGGTCGGCGTCGAGGGCGGCGCGGGGGTTGTGGGAGTGCCGGACGCCCACCGTGAAGGCTCCGGCCCGCCGGGCGAGCGCCAGGTAGGTGTCGCTGTCCTCGAGGACGACGCAGGGCGGGACGCACAGCTCCCGGAAGAGGGCTTCCTTGTCCCGCCCGGGTTCACGGCGGGCGACGTGCACGAACCGGGCGAGGTCCCACTTCCCGAGCAGCGCGGTGATCAGATCCGGGTCCCCGTTGGAGACCACCACCTGCTCGGCGGCGGTGCCGTGCACGGCCGGCATCAGCGACGCCGCGAGCCATGACGGGTCGAGGGTTCGGAGCGCCGCCGCGGCGACCACCTCGCCGCGCTCGCCGTGCAGGGCCGGGATCTCCCGCTCCGCGGCCGGGAAGCCGTCGGCGATGACGCGCTCCCAGATCCACTGCTCCGTGTGGCCCACGAGGTCGCCGAAGAAGCCGGACGGGAACTCGTGGTTCCGCCGTTCCGCGAGTTCGCGGTAGCTCGCCTCGTGCAGGGGTTCGGTGTGCCCGACGACGCCGTCGAAGTCCCAGATGATGCGCGCCCCGGCCGCCTCCCGCAGGATCCGCTCGGAGACCTGCCGTGCTGCGTCGTCGCCCTGCGGCATCGCGGACCCTTCGGTGGACTGGTGCCAGCCGTCGAGGGGCTGCGCCTGATGTCGGTCATCGTAGGGTTCCGACAGCAGGTCGGCCAACCGGGCCGTGCACAAGGGCGTCATCGAAGAACTTCCTCGCGTGACAGACCTCGTGTCGCCCGGCGTACGGTGGAGGGATGAGCGTGCCTACGGACTCCAGGGTCAGCTTCGACAGCCGGTTCGCGCGGGAACTGCCCGAGATGGCGGTCGCCTGGCAGGCCGACGACGCCCCCGCACCCCGCCTCCTGGCCCTCAACGGTCCGGTCGCCGCGGACCTCGGGCTCGATCCGGGGTTCCTCGGCTCCCCCGAGGGCCTCGCCCTGCTGGTCGGCACCTCGGTACCCGACGGCGCGACGCCCGTGGCCCAGGCCTACTCCGGCCACCAGTTCGGCAGCTTCAACCCGGGCCTCGGCGACGGCCGGGCGCTGCTGCTCGGCGAGCTGACCGACGTCGCGGGCCGCCTCCGCGACCTCCACCTCAAGGGCTCGGGCCGCACGCCCTTCGCGCGCGGCGGTGACGGCCTCGCCGTCGTCGGCCCCATGCTGCGCGAGTACATCGTCAGCGAGGCCATGCACGCCCTCGGCGTCCCGACCACGCGCTCCCTCGCCGTCGTCGCCACCGGACGCGAGGTGCGCCGTGAGACCATGCTGCCCGGCGCGGTCCTGGCGCGCGTCGCGAGCAGCCACCTGCGCGTCGGGAGCTTCCAGTACGCGGCCGCCACCGGCAACCAGGACCTCCTCACGCGCCTCGCCGATCACGCGATCAGCCGCCACTACCCGGAGGCCGCGTCCACCGAACGCCCCTACCTCGCGCTGTTCGAGTCGGTGCTGTCCGCGCAGGCGTCGCTCGTGGCGCAGTGGATGCTCGTCGGCTTCCTGCACGGCGTGATGAACACGGACAACATGACCATCTCGGGCGAGACCATCGACTACGGGCCGTGCGCGTTCATGGACGTCTTCGACTACGCCACGGTCTACAGCTCCATCGACCGCGGCGGCCGCTACGCCTACGCCAACCAGCCGCTGATCGCCGAGTGGAACCTCGCACGCCTCGCCGAGACCCTGCTGCCGCTCATCGACGAGGACCAGGAGCAGGCGGTCGCCCTGGCCGTCGGCGTGCTGGAATCCTTCCGATCCCGCTACGGCGCCGCCTGGCTCGCCGGCATGAAGGCCAAGCTGGGGCTGCCCGACGACGTCGACGACGAGGTCGCCTCGCCGCTGGCCAACGACGTCCTCACCCTGCTGCAGGAGAACCACGTCGACTACACGTCCTTCTTCCGGGGCCTCGGCTCCGTGGTGCGCGGCGACGTCCGGCCCGCACGCGACAGGGTGCTCGACGTCGCCGCGTTCGACGCCTGGGCCGAGCGGTGGCTCGCCCTCGGGCCCGACGCCGACGCGATGGACCGCGTCAACCCGGTGTACATCCCGCGGAACCACCTCGTCGAGGAGGCCCTGGAGGCCGCGACCGCGGGCGACCTCGATCCGCTCACGCGGCTCGTCGACGTCGTCGCGAACCCCTTCGAGGAGAGGCCGGGGCTGGAACGCTACGCGGCCGGCGCGCCGGACGACTTCGGCCGGTACACGACGTACTGCGGGACCTGAGGCCCGGGCTCCCGGAGTCGCTCCGCGAAGGAGGGGCCTCCTGCGTCGCCGCATGACCCCCTATGGTCGCCGCATGACCCCGTATGACGGGCACCACTGGCGCTCCCTGCGGCCGGTGCGCTTGACTGGGTCCATAACCATCCCGAGCGGCCGAGAGACCTGGATCGACGACGCCGCAGCAACCCTCCCCGTGTAGCAACGGGGAACGGTGCTACTGCCAGGACCGATGGAGTTGCTTCACGCTTTCGTTGGTCTCCCCCGCCGTGCGCGCGCACGTCCGGTGGTGACTGCTGGCTGTCCTGTCTGCCCTCCATCGGGCGATGATTCAGGAGCCCCGCGTGACGACAGCACACCCCCGCACCCTCAGCACACTCGCCCTGCTCGGCGCAGCAGGACTCGCCCTCACCCTCTCCGGGTGCGGCGGAACGGCCGCGGCCGGCGAGGACGACACGTTCGTCTTCGCGACCGGCAAGGACATCTCCTGCCTCGACCCCCACGTCAACGGCGACATGCCGCAGGCGTCCATCGCTGCCAACTACCTGGACTCCCTGGTGTCACAGGACAGCGAGGGGAAGATCCATCCGTGGCTGGCGACGGACTGGTCGGTCTCCGACGACGGCCTGACCTACACCTTCACCGTGCGCGACGACGTCTCGTTCACCGACGGGACGAAACTCACCGCCGAAGCGGTCAAGGCGAACCTCGACCACATGGTGGATCCGGACACCCAGTCCGGCACGGCCGGAGGCTACCTCAAGCCCTACGTGGGAACCGAGGTCGTGGACGACACCACCGCCGTCGTCACCCTCAACCGCCCCTACGCCGCGTTCCTCGAGGTCCTCGCCCAGCCGTTCCTCGGCATCGAATCCCCCGAGGCGCTGAAGCGTCCGCAGGCCGAGAACTGCAACTCCCCCGTGGGGACCGGGCCGTACAGGATCGTCGACTACGTCCCGCAGTCGAAGGTCAGCCTCGTCCGGAACGAGGACTACAACTCGGCCCCGCCCTACGCGGAGCACGAGGGTCCGGCGCACCTCGAGAAGATCGAGTGGCGCATCGTCCCCGAGGACTCGACCCGCTACGGGCTCCTCCGCGCCGGGCAGGTGGACGCCCTGGACCTCATGCCGTCCGTGCATTTCGGTGAGGCCGAGGCGGACCCGAACGTCGAACTCATCCTGCAGGACCGGCCGGGCAACCCGACCAACCTCATCCTCAACACCACGCGCGCCCCGTTCGACGATCTGGCCGTCCGCAAGGCCTTCCTGCACAGCGCCTACGTGGACGCCGGGATCGACAGCGTCTACTTCGGCACCGTCACCCGGGCCGGCGGACCCCTGAGCTCCACCACGGGCTTCTACTCCCCCGACTTCGAGCACGTGTACGACCCGGACCCCGACGAGGCGGCCCGCCTGCTCGACGAGGCCGGCTGGTCGGAGCGCGACGACGAGGGCTACCGCGTGAAGGACGGCGAGCGCCTCACCGTGCACTTCCCCTACACGCCCGGAGCCTGGCCCACGGCGCACCAGGCCCTGGTCACCCAGATCCAGGCCACCGCGAAGAAGGCCGGGTTCGAGGTGCTGATCGAGAACGGCGACGGGGCGACCGTCAGCGAACTGGGGAACAACTTCGCGTACGACCTCCGCGCCGACTACTGGAACACCAACACGGCCGATGTCCTGCGCATCGTCTTCTCCTCCGAGTACACCGAGTCCGCGGGCTTCGTGCCGAACGGGTCGGGCTTCCGCAACCCCGGCCTGGACGGCATCCTCAACGACGCCCTCGCCACGGACGACCCCGCCGAGCGCGAGGACCTCTACTACCGGGCGCAGCAGATCGTGAGCGACAACGCCCTGCAGCTGCCGCTGTACAACCAGGCCAGCCAGGTGGCGCTCCGCAGCGACCGCTACGAGAACCTCGCCCTCGAGCCGAGCCTGTCCCTCCCCTACCTCTACGACGTCACGGCGGTGGATTCAGAATGAGCACCCAGTCCCTCGATTCACTCAGCGCAGCACCCCGCACGACGGCGACGGCCGGTACCGCCGGCAAGGTCATCGTGCGGCGGGCGGCCGGCAGCCTCTTCGTCCTCTGGGCGGCCGTGACCCTCACGTTCTTCGTCCTCCGCCTCACGCCGGGCGATCCGGTCACCGCGATCCTCGGCGGGGCGGGCTCCTCCCCCTCGCCTGAGACGGTCGCGGCCGTCCGGGCGGAGTACGGGCTCGACCAGCCGGTCCTCGTCCAGTACCTCGCCTACCTGGGCGATCTCCTCACCGGCGACTTCGGGGTGTCCTACATCTTCAAGGTCCCGGTCCTGGAGATCATCGGACCGCAGATCCTGCCCACGCTGCAGCTCGCCGGGCTGGCCCTGGTCTTCGCCTGGGTGATCGCGCTGGCCTTCACGCTCCTCACGGTGGGCCGCGGGCGCACGCTCGACGGCGCGGGCCGGGCCGTCGAGGTGTTCTTCGCCTCCCTCCCGCAGTTCTGGGTCGGCATCATGCTCGCCGTGGTCTTCGCCGTCACCCTCGGCTGGTTCCCGGTCGCCGGCAACGACGGCTTCCGCTCGCTCGTCCTGCCCGCGCTCTCCCTCGCCATCCCCCTGGCCGGGTTCATCGCGCAGGTGACCCGCTCCTCCTTCCAGGACGCCCTCGCCCAGCCCTTCATCCTGAGCGCCCGCGCCCGCGGCCTCAGCGACACCTCCGTCCGCATCACGCACGCCCTGCGGCATGCGATCCTGCCGGGGCTCACGCTCTCGGCGTGGGCGGTCGGCTCCCTGGTGAGCTCCGCCGTGGTCGCGGAGATCATCTTCGCCCGGCCCGGCCTCGGACGGTCCCTGGTGGACGCGATCATCAACCGGGACCTGCCCATCACCCTCGCCGTGGTCTTCATCATCGCCGCGGTCTACATCCTCGTGAACCTCGTGGTGGACGTCCTCTACCGCGTGGTCGATCCGCGCACGAACCCGAAGGGAACAGCAGCATGAGCCTCACCCTCGACCCCACGACGACGGCCGTGGACGGCTCGGCCGCCACCACGCCGTCCACGGCGCGATCGCGCACCTCCCGCCTCGTCCGGGGCACCCCGATCGGGGTCTGGATCGCCGCGGCACTGCTGGCCTTCCTCGTGCTGGCCGCCGTCGCTCCCTCCGTCTTCCTCCGCCAGGACCCGTTCGAGATCGACCCCGCGAACGCCTTCCAGTCCCCGGACGGTGCGCACCTGTTCGGCACCGACCAGAACGGCCGGGACGTCTTCTCCCGGGTGATCGCCGGCACCGGCCAGTCCCTGCTCCTCGGCCTCGCCGCCACGGCGATCGGCCTGGTGCTCGGCGGCGCGCTCGGCATCACCGCCGGTGTCTCCGGCAAGTGGCTCGATTCCGCGATCTGCCGCTTCGTGGAGATCCTCTTCGCCTTCCCCGGCCTCCTGCTGGCGCTGATCGTCATCGCGGTGTCCGGCACCGGCGTCGTCACCGCCGCCATCGCCGTCGGGGTCGGTTCCGCCCCCGGCTACGCGAGGATGCTCCGTACGCAGACCCTGCAGGTCGTCGCCGCACCCTACGTGGAGACGGCCCTCGCGCTCGGCCGGTCAAAGTCGCACATCCTGTGGCACACGATCGTCCCCAACGTGGCGCGACCCCTCTTCGTCCTGGTGACGCTCGGCATCGGGCAGGCGATCGTCTGGGCGTCCTCCCTGAGCTTCCTCGGTCTCGGCGCCCAGCCGCCCGCCGCCGAGTGGGGCGCCATGCTCGCCGACGGCCGCAACTACCTCCAGGTCGCCTGGTGGATCGCCGCCTTCCCGGGCATCTTCATCACCCTCGCCGCACTGACCACCACCGTGGTGGGCCACCACCTGCAGCGCCGACTGGAAGCAGAGGTCTGACCATGACCGAGAACAGCGCAGACACCCCGGAGCAGCAGCCGCTGCTCGCCATCGACAACCTCAACGTCTCCTTCACCACGCCGCGCGGGGTCGTCGACGTCGTCCGCGACGTCTCCCTGGCCCTCGCTCCCGGCAGGGCGCTCGCCCTCGTCGGCGAATCGGGCTCGGGCAAGACCGTCACGGCCCGCACGCTCGTGGGACTCAACGCCTCCAACGCGCGCGTCTCCGCCGACCGCCTGGACGTCCTCGGCCGCGACGCCACCCGCCTCACCGAGCGTCAGTGGCGGGGACTGCGCGGCAAGGACATCGGCTACGTGCTGCAGGACGCCCTCGTCTCCCTCGATCCCCTCCGCACGGTGGGGCAGGAGATCGACGAGGCACTCCGCACCCACGGTGTGCGGGGGAAGGCCGAGCGGCAGGAGCGGGTCCATGCCGCGCTGCGGGATGCCGGGATCCCCGACCCCGAGGTCCGCGCCCGGCAGCGCTCGGGCGAGCTGTCCGGCGGGCTCCGCCAGCGGGCGCTCATCGCCCAGGCCACGGTGCTGAACCCGCGGCTCGTGATCGCCGACGAGCCCACCACTGCACTCGACGCGACGGTGCAGGCCCAGATCCTGGAGCTGCTCGCCGGGCTCAAGGAGCAGGGCCGCGGCCTGATCTTCATCTCCCACGACCTCGCGGTCGTCAGCCACCTCGCCGACGAGATCGCCGTCATGCAGAACGGGCGCATCGTGGAGACGGGCCGCGCCTCGGAGGTGCTCGGCAATCCGCGGCACGACTACACCCGGCAGCTGATCGACGCCGTCCCCTCCGCAGCGGGCAAGGGCACCCGCCTGTCCGCTGCGCGGCGGGCCGTCGTGGCGTCACGGCCGACACGCCACTCGGCCGTCCCGGTGGACGCCCCCGCCCTCCATGCCCGCAACCTCGTGAAGACGTATGCGTCCCCGGACGGCACCCGCCGGACCGTCGTCGACGACGTCTCCTTCACCCTGCCTGCCGGGAAGACGCTCGGCATTGTGGGCGAGTCGGGATCCGGCAAGTCGACGACCGCGCGCATGGCCCTCGGACTGACGGAGCCCGACGCCGGTACCGTGACGCTCGGCGGCCTGCCCTGGGTGGGGCAGCAGGACGGCGCGGGGATCGTCTCCGAGCAGGTCCGCCGCCCGCACCGCCCGGACATCCAGCTCGTCAACCAGGACCCGCTGAGCTCCTTCGACCCGCGCTTCAGCGTGGGCCGCGTCATCACCGACGCCCTGGACGCAGGTTCCGTGGGCACGCCCGGCGAACGGAAGGACAGGGCCGCCGAGCTGCTCGGGCAGGTGGGACTCCCCCTGGAGCTCATCGAGCGCCGGCCCCTCACCCTCTCCGGCGGGCAGCGGCAGCGGGTGGCGATCGCCCGGGCGCTGGCACTCCAGCCGAAGATCCTGCTTCTCGACGAGCCGGTCTCAGCCCTCGACGTGTCGATCCAGGCGCAGGTCCTGGATCTCCTCGCCGACCTGCAGGAACAGCTGGGCCTGAGCTACCTGTTCATCAGCCACGACCTCGGCGTCATCCACCACGTGAGCGACGAGGTCCTCGTGCTCAGGGACGGCCGCGTCGTCGAGTCCGGCAGCGCGGAATCCCTCTTCACCGCACCCGCGGAGGACTACACGCGTGCCCTGCTCGCCGCCGTCCCCGACCTGCCCGCCCGCGTCCCCACCTCCCGCACCGGAGGCGCACCATGAGCACCTCCGCCCTCCCGACCTCCGAAGGAGCCCTCCGATGACCGTCGACGCCATCACCGCGCCCGCCCCCTACTCCCGGCTCGCCGCACGCTTCCGCCCCCTGTTCGAGGAGATCGCGGCCGGTGCCGCGCAGCGCGAGACCGAGCGCATCCTCCTGCACCCGCAGATCCGCCGGCTCACGGCCGCAGGGTTCACGGCCCTGCGGGTCCCCGCCGAACTCGGCGGCGGCGGGGTGTCGGCACCGCACTTCTTCCGCCTGCTCGTCGAACTCGCCGCGGCGGAATCGAACCTCGCCCAGGCCCTGCGCAGCCACATCGCCTTCGTCGAGGACCGCCTGTACGCGAACGACACGGAGTGGCTGCGGCGCGTCGCCGACGGAGCCGTGCTCGGGAACGCCTGGACCGAGACCGGGCCGGTCCCCGTCGGCGGGGTGAGCACCACCATCACCCGCGACGGGGAAGGCTACCGGGTCGACGGCACCAAGTTCTACACCACCGGGAGCCTCTACGCCGGCTGGATCCAGACCGGCGCGCGCACCGACGACGGCGAGGACGTCATCGCCATCGTGCGGCGGGACGCCCCCGGCGTCGAGGTGATCGACGACTGGGACGGGTTCGGGCAGCGGCTCACCGCGAGCGGCACCACGGTGTTCCGCGACGTCCCCGTGCCCGGCACCGACGTCATCACCGACACCGAGCACCCGCCCTACGACACCGGGGTGTACCAGCTCATCCACGTGGCGACCCTCGCCGGGATCGCCCGCGCCGCCGTCCGGGACGTGGCCTCGGAGGTTCGCGGCAGGACCCGCACCTTCAGCCACGGCAACGGCACCAGACCCAGCGAGGACATCCAGGTGCAGCAGGTGGTGGGGGAGGTCTCGGCACTCGCGTTCGCGTCCGAGGCTGCCGCGCTCCGGGTGGCCGAACTGCTGCAGGAGGCCTACGAGGCACACCTCGGCCTCCCGCCCGGGGAGGCGGATGCGGCTGCGGTGGCGGTCGAGTTCGCCTCCTCGCAGGCGCAGATCGTGGTGACGGAGCAGGTGCAGCGCGCTGCGGCCGCGATCTTCAACGCCCTCGGCGCGTCGTCGACCCGCCGGGGACTCCAGCTCGACCGGCACTGGCGCAACGCGCGCACTATCTCCTCCCACAACCCGGTCATCTACAAGTCCCGCGTCGTGGGCGACTGGGAGATCAACGGGACGGTACCGGAGTTCGTGTGGCGCGCAGGGGATGCGCCGGCCCCGGGCGGCACCGCCACCTCCTAGCACGCAGACGACGACGGCGCCCGTGAGGTCCCGGGCGCCGTCGTCGTCCGTGGCCGCGCTCGGCGGCCCAGTCCGTCAGGGACGGACGTGCTGGAGGCGGTAGCCGGCCCCCCGATGCTCCTCGGGCAGGCGGTCACCCCTGCCGAACAGCTTGTGGCGGAGCGTGCCCTCCACGTACTCCGTCGGGTAGGCCCCGCGCTGCTGCAGCTCCGGGATCACGTACCGGATCACGTCCTCGAACGAGCCGGGGGTGACGGCGTAGGCGAGGTTGAAGCCGTCGACGTCGGTCTCCTCCACCCAGGCCTGCAGCTCGTCGGCGACCTGCGCACCCGACCCGACGATCCTCGGCCCGAGTCCGCCGATGCCCGCCCACTCGGCGATGTCACGGACCGTCCAGGGGGCGCCGTCGTCGTTCACCTTCTGGAAGTTCGCCACCGCCGAGTGGATGGCGTTCGACTCCACATTGCCGAGCGGCTCGTCGGGACCATAGACGGACAGGTCCACCCCGAACCAGCCGGACACGAGCACCAGGGCGCCCTCGTAGCTGACGTACTGCTGGTACTCGGCGTGCTTCGCGTACGCCTTCTCCTCCGTCTCGTCCGTGATGACGGTGAGCAGCGTGTAGATGCGGACGGAGTAGCGGTCGCGTCCCTCGGCCTCCACCGCGTCGCGGATGCGGCCCACCACGTCCTTGAGGATCTCCTTGGTGGGCGCCCCCACGAAGACCGCCTCGGCGTTGCCGGCGGCGAACGCGATACCCCGCGACGATGCCCCGGCCTGGAAGATCACGGGGGTGCGCTGCGGCGACGGCTCGCTCAAGTGGATACCCGGGACCGTGAAGTAGGTGCCGTCGTGGTTGATGTCGTGGACCTTCGAGGGGTCGGTGAAGACACCGGACTCGCGGTCACGGACCACCGCGTCGTCCTCCCAGGACCCCTCCAGCAGCTTGTAGAGGACCTCGAGGTACTCGTCGGCGTGGTTGTACCGCTCGTCGTGCTCCAGCTGGTCCTCGTTGCCCATGTTGCGCGCGGCCGAGGGGAGGTACCCGGTGACGACGTTCCAGCCGACCCTGCCGTTGGTGAGGTGGTCCAGCGTGGAGAGGCGGCGGGCGAACGGATACGGGTGCTCGTAGGCCGTACCGGCCGTGACGCCGAAGCCGAGGTGCTCGGTCACCAGCGCCATGGCCGAGACGAGCAGGAACGGGTCGTTGACCGGTGTCTGGGTCCCCTGCCGGAGGGTCGCCTCGTTGGAGCCTCCGTAGACGTCGTAGGTGCCGAGCACATCGGCGATGAAGATGCCGTCGAAGAGGCCCTTCTCCAGGGTCTGCGCGAGATCGGCCCAGTAGCGCAGGTCCTTGTAACGCCAGGACTGGTCGTCCGGGTGGCGCCAGAGTCCGGGCGACTGGTGGCCCACGCAGTTCATGTCGAACGCGTTGAAGCGGATGTGCCGGGGTACTGCGGGCATCGGGAAACCTCCGGATCGAGGCACTGCCATGGAGGGAGCGCCGTACTTGCCCGCACGTTGCGTGCCGGGCCGAATCCTCACCTGGGGCACCCCACTACAGCGCGGGGGTTGCCGTCCAACAAACCAGGGTTTTGCGTTGGAACTCTTGATTCTGCTCCCGAGCCTAGGACGGGGTCCGACGGCGGGTCCAGACGCACCTGTCATGTCGCGTCACGAAGGGCGCCCGGACCGCGGGCACCGCAGCGCCACGTACAGCGCCCGGAGGTGCCGGCGGGCGCTGTGCGTCGGGGGCCGGTTACCGCACCCCGGCCCGACGGCGGCGGTCGTTGCCCGAGCGCAGGTCCCGGTTCAGGCGGCGGTCGCCGTGGTAGAGGATCGACGACCAGTCCGCCTCGGCCGCGGTCTTCGGCACGACCTTCGACTCCTCGACCTTCTTCGTGCGCGGCGCCACGTACAGCCAGTTCAGGACGCCGAGCCACATGTCCACCAGGGAGTTCTTGATCCCGATGTAGGCGCGGATGGCACCGGCGGCCAGGACCGCATTCAGCCCGGCGAAGACGGCGTTGCCCCAGTTCTGCTCCAGCACGTCGCGGGCGAGCGTGAGCAGCGAGAACGCGACGATCAGGTACGGGATCACCACGTAGAGGCCCGGAGCCGCGGTGCGGTCCTTGACCTTCGGTGTCCGGACGAACGGGATCTTCTCCCCCGTGAACGCCTGCTGGATGGACTTCAGCACGCCGGCGAGGTTGACCGGCAGCAGCACGAGGTTGAAGCCGTAGATCCGGAAGATGTCCGAGAAACGGTGCCCACAGTCGCGCAGGTCACTCCCCATCGCGAGGAAGTAGGGCGCGGCCGCGAGGAACACGACGGGGCTGAGGAGCCTGCTGTCGTAGGGGTAGGCGAGGAGGAACAGCAGGCCGAAGCTCGCCCAGGCGATGGACGCCATGTAGTTGACGCGCAGCAGCACCTCGCGGGCGAGCACCTGTTCGCGGAGGTGGCGGCGCCGGCGGAGCTGGTTCCACAGCTTCGGCAGGATCAGCAGGCCACCGTTCGCCCAACGCCGGCGCTGCACCACGAGGGATCCGAAGTCCGGCGGCGTGGCACTGTAGCTGAGCCGCTCGGGGTAGTTCATGAGCGTCCACCCGTGCGTGCCGAGGTCCACGCTGGACTCAGTGTCCTCGATGACGGTGCGGTCCTGGATGTAGGTCTTGATCTCGAAGCCGCCCACGTTCTCGACCTCCACGATGTCCTCCACCGCCTGCTTCCGGATGACGGCGTTGGCGCCCACCCAGAACGTGGCCCCGTAGTAGGACATGCCCTGGTGCAGGATGTGCTGGATGTCCGTCGTCGCGCCCGCCACCCGCTCGATGCGCGTGGGCGCCCCACGGAAGGACGAGTACGGCGTCTGCGTCACGGCGATCCGCTCGTTGCCGGGCGATTCGAGCAGGTGGACGAGGCGCAGGCAGTAGTCGCGCAGCAGCAGGGAGTCGGCGTCGAGCGTGAGCAGGTACGTCGAGTCGGTGACGTCGAGGATGTCGTCGCCCTCGCCGCCCTCCCCGTCCGCCAGGGGGCGCAGCACCGTGCCCGTGGCCACCTGCTCCTTCCGCCAGCGGTGACCCATGAGGGAGATGTAGGCGTTGAGGTTCATGGCCTTGTTCGCCTCGTGCGAGAGGGACGCGTAGGCCTTCCGCTCGAACGTCTCGAGCCGCGTGTTGAAGATCCGCACGAGCCGCACGTACAGCTCGCGGACGCGGTCCGGCTCCGGGCACTGCTCCTGCACCAGCGCGGCGTCGAGCGCGTACATGGTCAGACGGAGCTCGCGGGCGAGGCCCATGAGGACGAGGTCCACGAAGAACTCGTCCACGTGGTCGGCCACGGTCTCGGCGTCGGCCATGTCCTCGAGCCAGACGGCGGCGGCCTCGTACGCGGCGATGAGCGGGGGCAGGTCGTCGCACGACGGCGGGGTGTCGCCGTCGCGCGCGGCGAGGTCCGCCTCGAAGTCCCCCAGTGCGGCGGTCGCCCGGGTGGAGGGCTCGAGGAGCGCGGACTCGATCTCGAAGGAGAGCGCCCGTGTGGCGTCGAGCCGCTCGCGGATCACGGGGTCCTTGGGGTGGGGCGGGTCGTCGAGGAGCAGCACCACCCGGATGTTCGGGAACTCCTGCAGCGCCGCGGACCAGAGCGTGGCACGGACGACGGCGGGCTCCTCCGCGTAGGAGGGCACCAGCACCGTGATGCCCTCCTCGTGGTGCGCGAAGTGGCGGTCCAGCTCACCGCGCGGCACGCGCCGGTGGTCGCGGAACCGGTACAGCGCACCCTGGCGCGCCAGCAGGTACATGAGCGCCGAGAACGTCAGGAACGTGACCACGATCAGGTACGACGTCGCCTCGATCTGGAACCGGAAGCCGGCGTTCGGGTTGTTGGCGAACTGCCGCAGGATCGTCGTGACGATGTATGTGAGCCAGGCCAGCACCGTGACCACGATGCCGATCCGGCCGAGTGCGATCTTCCGCGACGACGGCGTCGGGTGCACGATCGACAGCGGCTCGGACCGCCGCTCGGCACCCCACTGCCGGCGTCGGGCCGGTGCGGCGCCGGGAGCCGCCGCGGCCACCTGTTCGAGGACGGCTGCGGCGGCAACGCCCGACGACGGCACGGCGGTCGCGCCCGCGGTCCCGGCCGGCAGGGAACCGGCAGGGGATCGTCGTCCGCGTGCGGACTCGGTGGCATCGCTGGGTCTGGACATGGCTACCTCGGCAGTAGGCGGACGGGTGGACGCACGACGTCGCTCCCGCGACACGCAGCGTCACTCTCCACCATCGGCCCGCCCGCCGTCAGCGTTAGGGAAAAGAATGACGGGGGCGGTATTTTCCTTTACGCTTCAAGCGTCTCGCGCACCCGGGGTGCGCTCTTCCGCCTCCCTCGAGGCTGTCATCTGGGGTCCATGTGTCTGCACGCTTTCCTGGCCGGAAACTCTCCGTCCTCCGCCTCTGTGTCCTGTCCGTCGTCGTCGGCGGTCTCGCCGTCGGCGGCCTGACCGGCTTCGACCGCTGGGAGGACGCGCGGGCCGCCGAGAGCACGGGTGCGTTCTTCGCGGGGTACGTGGACGTCACCGCGACGCCGTCGTACGAGTTCGAGGACCCGGCCGTTGAGACCGGCGGCAGCGTGGTGCTGTCCTTCATCGTGGCGTCGAAGACCGAGCCGTGCACCCCGTCCTGGGGTACCTTCTACGGGCTGGACGAGGCCGAGGCCGGGCTGGACCTGGACCGTCGCGTCGCCCGACTGACGCAGGACGGCGGGGAGGTCATCGTGTCCTTCGGCGGCCTCCTCAACGACGAGCTCGCCACCGCCTGCACGGATCCCGACGACCTGAAGGACGCCTACGCGGACGTCGTCGACCGGTACAGGCTCTCCACCGTCGACCTCGACATCGAGGGCGAGAACCTGAAGGACACCGAGGCGGGCCAGCGCCGCGCGGAGGCCCTTGCGGCCCTGCAGTCCGAGCGGGCCGGCACGGAGACCCCGCTCAACGTCTGGCTGACCCTGCCGGTCGCCCCGACCGGGCTGACCGCCGAGGGGACCGCCGCCGTCGCGCAGTTCCTCGAGGCCGGCGTCGACCTCGCCGGGGTGAATGTCATGACCATGGACTACGGCGGCAGCCGGCCCGAGGGCACGAGCATGCTGACCGCGTCGCAGAACGCCGCCGACGCCACGCACCGCCAGCTGCAGGTGCTGTACGAGCGGGCGGGTATCGAGATCGGGCCGCAGGCCGCCTGGCGGAAGATCGGGCTGACGCCGATGATCGGGCAGAACGACGTCAAGGGCGAGGTCTTCACACTCGACGACGCCAAGGCCTTCAACGCCTTCGCCGCCGAGCGCGGAGTGGGCCGCATGTCCATGTGGTCGCTGAACCGTGACGGCACCTGCAGCGAGAACTACGCCGACACCACCGTCGTCTCGGATGCCTGCAGCGGCATCGACCAGGAGGGGCTCCAGTTCGCGCCCCTGCTCGGGGCCGGCTTCGAGGGCCGGGCCGCGACGCTCGCCGGGGAACCCGTGGTCGAGGAGGCTCCCGAAGCCCTGGTCGAGGACGACCCCGAGACGAGCCCCTACCCCGTCTGGTCCGACGTCGGCACGTACCGCGAGGACGACCGCGTGGTGTGGCACGGCAACGTGTACACCGCGAAGTACTGGACGCAGGGAGACCTGCCGGACGATCCCGTGCTGCAGGCGGAGGAGACCCCCTGGACGCTGCTGGGACCCGTGCTGCCGAACGAGCGGCCCGTGCCCGCGGTCACCGCGCCGGCCGGGCTCTACCCCGAGTGGGACGCGAAGGCCGTGTACGAGCGCGGCGACCGGATCCTCGTCGGGGGCCGGGTGTACGAGGCGAAGTGGTGGAGCCAGAGCGACAGCCCGGAGGCGGCCGAGCAGGGCTCGGACGCGTCGCCGTGGCAGAAGCTCGACGACGCGGCGGTGCTGAAGGCCGTCGAGGAGACGTCGGGCTCCTGATCCACTCGTCGGTCGGGGTCTCCCGACCGACTGCGGCTCAGTCCGCCTCGCCCTCGGGCAGCAGGACCGTCACGCCCGCCGCATCGAGCGCAGCGGCCAGTCCCGGTTCAGGAGCCTTGTCGGTCACGAGGAAGTCGGCTCCCTCCAGCGGCACGATCTGGGCGAACAGCCGACGACCGAGCTTGGTGGAATCGGCGAGGATGGCCGTCCGGTCCGCACGCCGGACCATCTCGGCCATCATCGTGGCGTCGCCCAGGTTCGAAGCGGAATACCCCGAGGCGTCCACCGCTCCGACCGCCACCAGCGCCATGTCGCAGCGGATATCCACCTCCGGCGTTGCCGCACTCATGGCAAGGGTGACGGGACCGGTCGTCGCCTGGGTGAGGGTACGCACCGCTCCGCCGAACATGTAGAGGTCGCGGAAGACGGTGGGTGAGATCTCCGCCGGGATCCGGAGATTGTTGGTGGCGATCGTCAGGTTGCGGTGGTTCCGTAGCGCCCGCGCCACCGCGAGGCTCGTGGTGCCCGCGTTGATCATGAGCACCGACCCGTCGGCGACCAACTCGACCGCGAGCTGTGCGATCGCTTCCTTCTCGGTCGTCTGCATGCTGAGGCGCACGTCGATCTCCCGGTCGCGCCCCGCCCGCTCGGCCGCGCTGACGGCACCGCCGTGCGTGCGTACCAGGACGTTCTCACGATCGAGCTGGTCGAGATCACGACGGATCGTGTCGATGGAGACGTTGAAATGGGCGGCGAGGTCCGCGACCGTCACGCGCCCTACTTCGTCGACGTAAGCCGCGAGATCTGCTTTCCTTCCCGCCGGGAGCTGCCGTGAGCGTTGCAGTTCTTGCGAAGTCATGCCTTCATCTGTAACACATGCCGTCCAGAAGCCGCAGTATTCCTGCAGGAAACAGCAGATTCTGGCGCTCCGGCTCCCGGGGCCGTAGCCATCTCCTGCCGATAGGGCGCGTAAAGCTGCCCGGAAGTCTTGACGGGCCTGCCAGTAAAGCGCACAATCTAGGTGAAAGACGCAAAAGAACGCATAATCAAGCGAAATATCGCACCATCTCAACGAGGAGACCTGATGCCCACCCATCGGCGAATGCGCAATCGAGCAGTTCTATTCACCGGCCTTGCCACTGCTGCAGCCTCTGTCGTCGCACTCACCGGCTGCGGCTCCAGCAGCGGCTCCGAGTCCGCGGACGGCAACGTCACCATCGAGTTCGCCCAGTGGTGGGAGCCCGAACTCCCCGACGGCGAGTTCCGCGCCATGATCGACAAGTTCGAGGAGGCCAACCCGGAGGTCACCGTCGAGCTGGTCAGCGGCCCCTACGCCTCCACGAAGGAGCAACTGTTCGCGGGAGCGGCCTCCGGCACCATGCCGGACGTGGTCGGCCTGGACGGTGCCTGGGTCAGCGACTTCGCCGAGCAGGGCGTCATCGCCGACCTGACCCCGTTGCTGGACGAGGCCGGTTTCGACGACAGCCAGCTCGTGAGCCAGGTCAAGGTCGAGGACAAGACCTACATGGTCCCGGTCGTGAACTTCGTCTATCCGATGTTCACCAATGACGACCTGCTGTCCCAGGCCGGCGTGACCGCACCGCCGGAAACCCGCACCGAGTTCGCCGATGCAGCCAAGAAGGTCTCCGATCTCGACGGCGACGCCTCCGGCTGGGTGCTCCCGCTCTCCCTCGAAGCACCGAACGGCGTGCAGAACGACGTCATGTCCTGGGCCTGGGCCTCCGGCGGCTCGATGCTCAAGGACGGCCAGCCGGACCTCACGAACGACGACGTCACCTCCGCCGTCGACTTCATCGGCGGCCTCTGGGACGACGGCGTCATCGCTCCGGGCAGCTTCACCATGAAGGAGCAGGACAAGGTCGAGGAGTTCACCAACGGCCGCGTCGGCATGATGATCGACTCCCTCGCCCACATCAACCTGATCCGCGAGACCAACCCGGACCTCAACTTCTCCATCTCGGCCGTCCCGGCCGAGGACGGCTACTCCGGCGAGCGCGGCATCCCCTACGCCTCCTGGGGCATCGGCGTCGCCGAGAACTCCGAGCACAAGGACGCGGCCGCCAAGCTGGTCTCGTTCCTCATGAGCGAGGAGACCAACTCCGAGCTCTCGACGATGGCCAACGCCTTCCCCGGCAACACCGGATCGGTCCCCGCGTTCGTCGAGGACGACGACCTGTTCAAGAAGGCCTTCGACATCTACCAGGCGGGCTACCCGGCGAACGAGTTCGTCGGACTCCCGGTGGCCGAGGAGCTGATGCGCCAGCTGGGCGCGCAGCTGCAGGCCGCACTCGACGGGCAGCAGTCCCTCTCCGAAGCCCTCGAGAAGGCACAGACGGAGTGGGAAGGCGAGTTCTAGTCCCTCCTCCACCCGGATCGGGCACCGCTGCCCCCACGCGGTGCCCGATCCCCCACGAAGGTCGTCCCTCATGAGCCTCCGCACGTTCACCGCTCCCGACCCCGAGACCCTGGTCAAGGGAGCCCGACCCTCCAGGAAGCGCCGGCAGCTTCGCCGCGCCGGCGAGTCCTACGGCTTCCTCGCCCCCACCCTCCTCCTGCTGCTCGTCCTCATGATCGTGCCGATCGTGATGGTTATCGGCTACTCCTTCCAGGACAACGTGATCCTGAAGTCCTCCTCGGAGTTCACCGGGATCGCCAACTACGTCACCGTGCTGACGGACCCCGGCTTCTGGAAAGCCACGGGCAACACCCTGTACTTCTCCCTCATCAGCGTCGCCGCACACCTGGTGCTGGGGCTCACCTTCGCGATGCTGCTCAACAGCCGTCTCATCAGCGCACCGTCGCGGGCCTTCTTCCGGGCCCTGTATGTGCTGCCCTGGCTGTTCACGGCAGCGGTGATCGCGGTGCTGTGGCGCATGCTGCTCTCCCCCAACGGCATCGTGAACTTCTTGCTGAACACCGATGTCGAGTGGCTCGCCTCCCCGCAACTCGCCCTCGGAACGGTGACCTTCATCAACATCTGGGCCGGCTACCCCTTCTTCATGGTCAGCCTGCTCGCGGGCCTGCAGGGCATCCCGCAGGATCTGCACGAGGCGGCGAGCATCGACGGTGCAGGTCCCGTACAGCGTTTCTGGAACGTCACGATCCCCCAGCTCCGCCCGATCATCGTCAGCCTGCTGCTGCTCGATCTCATCTGGACCTCGCAGCAGTTCGCCCTCATCTGGCTGACCACCGGCGGCGGGCCCATCGACGTCACCGAGATGCTCAGCACCTATACCTACAAGCTCGCCTTCGCCAACTACGACTTCTCACTCGCCGCGACCGCCGCGGTCCTGGTGCTGCTGCTGTCGATGGTGCTGGCCGTGCTCTATGTGCGACACCAGAAAGCGAGGGATTGACATGGCGCTGACCACGCAGGGGCGCAACCGCCTGGCCCGCTCCGGAGTGATCGGGGGCCTCGTCCTGGGCGCGATCTTCGCCGCCGGTCCGATTCTCTGGATGCTGTCGAGCTCGTTCAAGTCGAACACGGAGATCTTCGAACTCCCACCCCGGCTGATCACGGACTCGTTCTCGTTCGACGCCTATACGGCGATCCTCACGAACTCCGAGACGCTCCGGTTCTTCTTCAACAGCTACCTCGTCGCCGGCGCGGTGACCATCCTGACGCTGCTCGTCGCGATCCACGCCGCCTACGCGTTCAGCCGGTTCGAGTTCCGCGGCAAGAGGGTGCTGAACGTCGTCATCGTCAGCGTGCAGGCGGTCCCTCCGATCACGCTGCTCATCCCGTACTTCGGACTGGTCGTCGGGCTCGGGCTCTACAACACCTACCCGGGCCTGATCCTCACCTACATGGTGTTCACGCTGCCCTACGCCATCATCATGATGACCGGCTACATGAACACCCTGCCCAAGGAGCTCGACGAGGCGGTGCGCGTCGACGGGGCGGGCTCGCTCACCGCGCTGTGGAGGGTCCTGGTCCCCATCTCGGTACCGGGCATCGTCTCGGTCGGCATCTACACCTTCATGATCGCCTGGAACGAGTACCTGTTCGCGCTCACACTGACCCGCACCACGGAGATGCGCACGGTCCCGATCGGCATCCAGCTGCTGATGGGCCAGCACTCCTACGAGTGGAACCAGATCATGGCCATGAGCATCCTCGGGTCCGTCCCGGTCCTAATCCTCTTCCTGCTCCTCCAGCGCTACTTCATCAGCGGCCTCACCGCCGGTTCGGTCAAGAGCTGACCACCGGCTCCTGAGCGCCCGCCATCCACCCCTTTCCCGCACGTCATCTACTCAAGGAGAACCACAGTGCTGTACACCGGTAAGTCCATCCTCGACATCGCCAACGAACACAACTTCGCCATCCCCGCGTTCAACATCAGCGACTGGGCCATGTTCAACGGGGTCATGGACATCAGCGAGGAGAAGGAAGCCCCGGTCATCATCGCCATCCACCCCGACGAGGTCTCCCACATCCGTACCGACCTCGTCGCGGCGATGCGCAGCCGGGCGCACCGCTCCAGCGTCCCGGTGGCGATCCACTGGGATCACGGCGGGACCTTCGAGCAGATGATCACCGCGATCCAGGCCGGCTTCACCTCGGTCATGATCGACGCCTCCCTCCTGCCCTTCGACGAGAACGTGGCGCTCACCCGCAAGGTCGTCGAGGCCGCCCACGCTGTCGGCATCCAGGTCGAGGGCGAGCTCGGCACGATCGGCGCGAATGACAGCTACGGGGAGTCCGGCGCCGCCGAGATCATCTACACCAACCCCGACGACGCCGTCCGCTTCGTCAGGGAGACCGGCGTCGACAGCCTGGCGATCGCCATCGGCACCTCGCACGGCCTCTACCCGGCGGAGAAGAACCCTGAACTCCGCCATGATCTCCTCGAGCAGATCAAGGCTGCCGTCGGCATCCCCCTGGTGCTGCACGGCGGCTCCGCCAACCCGGACAGCGAGTTGGCCCGTGCGGTGACGCTGGGCATCAACAAGATCAACATCTCGAGCGACATCAAGGTGTCCTACCACAACGCGATGCGCCGGATCCTGGGCACCGACGAGCGCCTCCGTGAACCGAACGCCATCCAGCCCGAGGCCATCGCGGCGCTGAAGGTGACCGCGGCCGAGAAGATCGAACTGTTCGGCGCCGACGGCAAGGCCAAGTTGTACTGACGGTACGGACGGACAGGTGCGACTGAGGTGAAGGGGATCGGTGTCATGGGATCAACGCTCGTACTCGGGCTCGGCGGGACGGTCGACTACGAGGTGCAGTGGGACGCGGCGGTCGTCGAAGCGCTCGCTGCGAGGTTCGGCATCCGACGGTCCGAGCTGACCACCATGGCACCGATCGTCGACGAACGCTCGCTGGTCGTCACCATCCTCGGCTTCCTGGTCGACGGGGCGGGCGGCGAGCGGTTCGTGGAATCCTCCGAGGTCGTGAAGGACTTCGCCGGGCGCTTCACCACCGAGGTGACGATCGGCGGGACCGGGGTGCGGGCAGGGATCGCACTCGACCGCCTGGGCATCCCGACCGTTCAGCACCTCGTGAGCATCGACGACAACGTGCGCCGGCTCCTGCCGGCGTCCATCTCGTACGTCAGCTCGGCGACCGGGGACACGCTCGATCCGCACCTCATCGTGCAGTACCCACCGGGCACGCGCGTACGGCTCGATGACGGCGACGTGGTCTCGCCGTCGTCGAACCGGCTCATCTTCGCGAACGACCCGCCGAACCGCAGCATGGCGATCGCCTCCGAGCTGGGCGCGGCGCTCGACGACGCCTCCGTGCTGCTCGTGTCGGGTTTCAACACGATGCAGGACGAGGACCTCCTGGAACGGCGGCTCACCGACCTCGACGCCGCCATGATGCACCTGCACCCCTCGGCGCTCGTCTACTACGAGGACGCGGGCTTCTACGTCCGGCGCTTCGCCCAGCGGATCTGGGCGCATCTGCTGGCGCGCATCGACGTGTACGGCATGAACGAGGACGAGCTCCAGGAGTACGTGGGGCGGCCGGTCGACCTGTTGGACGCCAGGGACGTCGCCGCGGCCCTCCTCGATGTGCACCAGCTCATCCCGGTTCCCACGCTGCTCGTGCACACCCGGCACTGGGCGATCGCCCTGGGGCCGACGGCGGAACAGCATCGCCCCGCCCTCGCCAGCGCCGTGCAGATGGCGGCAACCCGTTACCGGCTGGGCGACGGCTTCACCGCGGCCGACTTCGAAGCGACCAGCGGCCTCCCACGCAGTGCCGGCGGCGAAGCCGTGGTCGGCGGGGTGGAGCAGAAGATCACCGGCGCGGTCGGCGTCCCTGCCTTCGACCTCGACACACCCTCGCCGACCACGATCGGGCTCGGCGACAGCTTCGTCGGCGGATTCCTGGTGGTCCACGCGCCTATCCGGCAGCCGCAACCGTGATCGAACGGCTGCCCTCGAATCGGCCCCCGGAGCGCTTCTACCGCGGAGGGGTACGCATCTCGGCGTTCCGCGGAGAACCGGCTGCGGCGGAGTTCGAGCCGGAGGACTGGATCGGCTCGACGACGACGATCTTCGGCGAGGAGCAGCTCGGGCTCACGCGCCTCGCCGACGGCATGCTCTTCCGCGACGCTGTCGGGAAGGATCCCGAGTACTGGCTGGGCGCGGACCATGTGGCGCGCTGGGGTGACGACGTCCGCCTGTTGGTGAAGCTGCTCGACGCCGGTCAGCGCCTTCCCGTCCACGCACACCCCGACGACGCCTTCGCCGCCCTGCATCTCGGGGCCGGCCACGGCAAGGCCGAGGCCTGGTACATCCTCGAGGCCGGGACCGTCCATCTGGGGCTCACACGGCAGGTGGGCGAAGCCGAACTGGCGGCCCTCGTCGAGCTGCAGGACGTCGACGGGTTGCTGGGCCTCCTGCACGAGATCGACGTCTCGCCGGGCGACGTGGTGTGGGTACCGCCCGGCATGCTGCATGCGATCGGCGCCGGCGTCCTGCTCCTCGAACTGCAGCAGCCGGAGGACCTCTCGATCCTGCTGGAATGGAGGGACTTCGCGCTGGACGGCACTGCCGACGGCCATCTGGGCCTCGGCTTCGACGTGGCGCTGCGTGCAGTGCAGCGGACCGCGACCTCCCGGGACGCCCTGCCCGGGCTCGTGCGGACGGCGCCACCCAGCGGTTCGGTCTTCCCGGCGGGCGCGGACCCGTTCTTCCGCCTGGAGCGGCTCCCGGTCGACGGGCCCATCTCGATCCCCCGAGGATTTGCTGTGCTCGTCGTCAGCGGGGGTGACGTCGTCGTCGGGACCGATGTCGCTCCACGCGGCAGCACCTGGCTCGTGCCTGCCGGTGCGGGGCGACTACCGGTCGACGGCGTCGGCGAGATCCTGGTGGCGCGGCCCCCAGCTGCCTAGGCTGCGGGACATCCCCGAGCGGTGGTCAGTGCTGAGCTCCGGTCACGGCGGAGAGGCCGGCCGTTCCAGGGCGGGTCTGCCGATCAACCGGTGACGCTGCACGACACCGTCCAGGTGCGGGGGCCTACGGCAAAAGATCGAGGGAGACGTCCCAGAGCCGTCGGGCACTGGCCCCGTCCAGGGCGTACCGCATCACGCCATGGGTCCCGTCGATGATGGCCGGGACCACCTCCGCCTCCCTGCAGTCCTCGAGGTACTTCCCTCCGGTGTTCTCCAGGAGGGGGGAGGTCGCGGCGAAGACCGAGGTCGCGGCACCCTGCTCGGGTGTCTTGGTGGCGAGGCCGGCGGCAGCGACCTGCTTTTTCGTCGCCGCCAGGACGTCCGGGTCCCAGTGGCGTTGGAGGTTGGTCCAGATCCCGCCGGGCATGACGGCGTTCGCGGTGATGCCGTCCCCGGCCCATCGCCGCGTCGCCTCGACGGCGAAGAGGACGTTCGCCGTCTTCGACTGTCCGTAGGCCTGTCCGGCGTCGTACGGCCTGCGGTCGAAGAACAGGTCGTCGTAGACGATGTCGGACATGCCGTGTCCGCTGGAGCTCACCGCGACGATCCTCGCGTCGCCCGCGGCCGCGAGCGCACGGTGCAGGCGGTGGGCGAGCGCGAAGTGTCCGAGGTGGTTGGTGGCGAACTGCAACTCCCACCCGAGCGGTGTCCGCAGCTCCGGGGTCATCATGATGCCCGCGTTGGCGATCAGCAGGTGCAGTGGGCCCGTCCACGCGTCCGCGAACCGGTCGATGGAGTCGAGGTCGGCGAGCTCGAGGCGTTCGACGTGCACGGCCACGTCCGGTCGGGTACCGGTGATGTCCTCCGCGACCCGGTGTCCGGCGTCGACGTCCCGGACCGCGAGGGTGACTTCCGCGCCGGCATGGGCGAGCGCCCGGGCGGTCTCGATCCCGATGCCCGAGGCACCTCCGGTGACGATCGCGGTGCGGCCGGACAGGTCGAGACCCTCGACGACCTCCCGGGCGGTACTCGCTGCGGTGAACGGTGAATCGATGCTCGTCATGGTGTCCTGTCGTGGTGCTCGGGTCGGTTCCTGGGTGGGCCCTGCTCAGCGGAGCCGCGTCGCCACGATCCCGCCATCGATCGCGAGGATGCTTCCGTGCATCATCCTCGAGGCGTCGGACGCGAGGAAGAGTACTCCCTGCGCGATGTCCTCGGGCAGCACTACTCCGCCCGCAGGAGTCGTGGCCGTCATGGCATCCAGGATGGCTCGCGCCGCCTCGTTGCCTGGAGTCAGCGTCGCTCCCGGGGAGATCGTATTGACCCGGACACCCCGGGGCCCGAACTCGGCGGCCCAGGACCTGGTGAACTGCTCGACGGCGGCCTTGGTCGCCGTGTACATGGCGGCGAAGGGGCTACCCACCGAGGCCATCCATGAACCGACGTTGACGACGACGCCCGCTCCGGCCCCCGCCATGACGGGGAGGATCGACGCGGCGAGGACATGGGGCGCACGGATGTTGACGGCGAGCAGGGCGTCGAGCTCGTCATCGGCGAGGTCCGCCGTCGTCGTGGCGGGGTAGATCCCGGCGTTGTTGACGAGGATGTCGATGCGTCCTCCGAGCTGGTCGGTGGCGTCCGCGGCGAACCGCCGCAGGACCGCGTAGTCGCCTGCCAGATCGACGCCGAGGAACGTCGCTCGGCCTCCTGCCTCCCTGATCCGCAGTGCGACCTCTGCCCCGCGGGTCGTGTCGCGTCCGCTCACGAGGACCTCGGCGCCGGCTGACGCGAGGGCGACGGCGGTCGCGGCCCCGATGCCGCTGGTGGAACCCGTGACGAGCGCCGTCCGGCCCTCCAGGTTCCTCGTGCCGATGGAAGTGGCGTTCGATGTCGATGTCATGGATCAGTTCTAGGTGCAGGCGGGCCCGCGGACCAGATCACGGTCAGCCGGGGTACGACAGGACCACGCTGGGCGGTGCGGGAGGTCCTACAGTGAGGAGATGGCCGCTGATCGCATGCACCTCGGAGCCTTCCTGCGCTCCCGCCGCGACGGTCTGACCCCGGCGGACGTCGGTATGCGTGCGTTCCCCGGGCCGCGCCGGGTGCCCGGGTTGCGCAAGGAGGAACTGGCGGTGCTGGCCGGCGTGAGTTCCGACTACTACAGCCGCCTGGAGCAGGGACGGCAGGCGAATGTCTCCCGCAGCGTCCTCGACGCACTGGCCGGGGCGCTGCGCCTGAACGAGGTGGAGCGGAAGCATCTTCATGCCCTCGCCGACCCCTCGAACCGCCCTCCGTCGAAAGCGGCACCCGTGCAGCACGCCGATCCGGGCCTGCTCCGGTTGATGACCGTCATGGATCACGTGCCGGCCCTCATCCTCGGCCGCCGGGCAGAGGTGCTGGCGACCAACGCGCTCCTCACCGCCGTCCTCGGGAACGTACGACTCGCGTCGTCGCTGGTGCGCTTCATGTTCTTCGATCCCCTGGCCCGGGAGCGCATCGTGAACTGGGCCCATTTCGCCGCCTCGTCGGTCGCCGCCCTCCGCGGCGAACTCGGCCGCCACCCCGACGACGACCGGCTCATCGCGTTGATCGAGGAACTCCGGTCGCGGGACGCCGACGCGGCGCAGTGGTGGGACGACCACCGGGTGCAGGATTACGCGTCGGCCGCCAAGCAGATCCTCCACCCGATCGTCGGGGCACTGGCCTTCGACATCGAGACGGTTCAGGCGACGCGCGGTACCGACCAGGTCCTCGTCGTCTACACGGCGCAACCCGACTCGGAGACCCTGCGGAAACTACCGTTCCTCGCCAGTTGGAGCATGGAGAACACGGCGTCCATGTGAGTCGCCGTCGGTTCCTGGGCCCTGCGTCGGTGCACCCGGTTCGTGCCTCGCCTACCCGGGATGGCCGATGATACCTCCGCTGTGGACGGGACGGACCTCCACGCCGCCCGTGCTCGTGGAGACCGCAGGGTTCAGGCGGGCGATCGCCACGGCGGCATCGAGATCAGGCGCTTCCACGACGTAGAAGCCTGCGACGAACTGGTCGGCCTCGACGAAGGGGCCGGCAACAGTGCCGTCCCGCCGGACGGACACCGCGCTGCCCCGAGGCGTCAGGGCGTAGGCGAGCGACATCGTGCCGGCGACGGCGAGGTCCCGGGCATGTCGGTCGTTCTCCTCGAGTTCGGCCGCTGCCGCGTCCACCGCATGGAGGGACTCGTCTGCATAGATGAGGATGGCGAAGTGCGGCATCGGAAGGCCTTTCGTAGCGGTCGGTGGTGCTGTCATGTCTGGGGCTCGTAGCCGAGGAGCCAGCGGAGGCCGTAGCGGTCGGTGACCTGGCCGTCCGAGGCACCCCACGGCCTCGGGGACAGGGGGTCGATCCCGGATCCGCCGACCGAGAGCCTGTCGAACCATGCGTGGAGGATTGCCGGCTCGGCTGTTCCGAGCAGCGACAGCAGGAGGCCCTCGACCCGGACCGCCCGCTCTCCTGCTGCCGCATCCGATCCTGCGAGGGCGACGACGCCGTCGAGCACGCCGTGGGCCACGGCATCCGGCGGGCCGTCCGTCCTGCCGAAGTCCTGATAGGAGTGGAGGGTCAGCTCGCCCCCGAAGACGTCGGCGTAGAAGCCGAGCGCTTCCCGCGCGATCCCGGGGAAGCTGACGTAGACGAGGGGTGCGGCCATGGGGAGTCCTGACGTAGGAGTTGTTCGTTCGATACCCCTTGGACGGGGTCAACCCGGCAAAGTCATCGGAGGACGGGAACCCGGCGTTGCCAGGGCCGTGACACCACGCACCCTACCTGCCCGTTCGCCGGGCAGCCGGAAGGCCCTGCCGGTCCGTCAGTGGGAAGGCGCATCAGGGGCGTGGCTGGCGAGGAGCAGTTGCCCGAGCTTCCTGATCCTGCCGGGCGAGGTGTAGCCGCTGCCCATGGCGGCGACGACCGAGCCCTGCAGGAGGATCATCCAGCACTCCGCGAAGTCACGCGGGTCGGTGAGTCCCATCCCTGCAGCAGCGTTCTCGACCTGATCACGCATGTCCCGTAGATACCCCGCGCTCGCCGCCCCGACGACGTCGCCGGGGCCCGCCTCGACCAGTGCCCGGATGTACGGGCAGCCCGTGAAGTCCTCGGCCTGGAACCACTCGTCGAAGATGTCGAAGATCGCCAGGAGCTGATCCTCCGGAGAGTCCCCCCGCTTCTGGGCTTCGGCGCCCAGATAGCCGATGGTGAACAGGTCCCGACGGCGGCTGAGGAACGCCATGATGAGGTCGTTCTTCGACGGGAAGTGGCTGTAGAAGGAGGCTTTCGCAACCCCCGCCGTGTGGATGATCTCGTTGACGCCCACCGACCGGACGCCCCGCTCGACGAACAGGTCGTAGGACGCATCGAGGATCCGCTGCCGCGCAGTCTTCACCGAGGAGTTCTCTACGAGGTGCATACGCCTTCTCCCGTCAGGATCATCACCGATCCTAACCATATCGCTTGCGGACAGACCGGTCTGTCTGTTTATGATGGAGGCGCTCATCGACCCCCCATCGATGAGCGAGCAGTGGGCGTCAACGTCCGCTTGCCGTGGTGGTGCCGGCCCATCCTGATGACCCGGCACCACCATGCCGCAAAGGTGCCGATGGTGTGGCCCTGCTGATGGGCGCCGTCGTCCTCACCGGGGCATCCTCCTTCGCGGTGCTCGACCACAGGAGCTGACGGGCGCAGGCCCGGCGACGGCCGTACGCGCCCGTTCCCTGGACAGCCGGCCGGCGAGGACCCGGTTGTCCGCACTTGGCAACCCCGGACCCCTGGAGGCAGGCACGGTTGTGGGGGCGGGTGTTGTGGAGAAGTGTGGGGCCCGGTGGCATCCTGCCGCCCATTTGAGGAGGCCCCATGTTCTTCCACGTCCAGCAGCTCATCAACGAGATCGTCCCCGACGAGCCGGATCCCGCGGCCGCCAATGCCCTGCAGGAGGGCCTGGGTGGGCAGTTTGGCGAGATGCGCACCATGATGCAGTACCTGTTCCAGAGCATGAACTTCCGCGGCCCCTCGGCCAAGCCCTACCGCGATCTGAT
Source organism: Arthrobacter sorbitolis (assembly GCF_054510995.1). Lineage (NCBI taxonomy): Bacteria > Bacillati > Actinomycetota > Actinomycetes > Micrococcales > Micrococcaceae > Arthrobacter > Arthrobacter sorbitolis. The sequence goes on along the minus strand of NZ_JBTNDM010000007.1, from coordinate 60,180 downwards.
CCAGGGCATCGGCACCGAGGAGATCAGCCACGTGGAGCTGATCGGCACCACGATCTCCCGGCTCCTCGACGGCTCACCCCGCTACCAGGGCAAGCTCGACGACCCCCTGGACACCCCCGGTGCGGGCGGGGCCATTCCGCTCAACCTCGCCCTGTCCCAGAGCAACATCCACCACTACCTCGTGGGCGCGCAGGGGGCCCTGCCCGTGGACGCCGCGGGCAACCCGTGGAGCGGCAGCTACGTCTACAACTCCGGGAACCTCCCCCTGGACCTGCTGTACAACCTGATGCTCGAGGCCACCGGCCGGCTGCAGAAGTGCCGCATGTACGAGATGACGGACAACAAGACCGCGCGTTCCACCATCTCCTACCTGATCGTCCGCGACCAGGCCCACGAGAACGGGTTCGCCAAGGCCCTCGAGACGCTCGGGGTGAACTGGAAGTCGCTGCTGCCCATCCCGAAGACCAATGCCGAGCAGTTCCCCGAGGTCAAGAAGCTCCTCGATCTCGGGCTGCACAGCAAGCAGTACACCTTCGACCTCAAGGGCCAGTCGGAGGCCGGCAAGATCTACCAGGGGCTGTCGCCGTCGAAGGACGGTACCAACCTCGACGCCAGCGAGCAGGCCCCCGAGGGCGTGCCGTCGGAGATCGCCCCCGAGCGGCTCGAGGAGTTCGCCCCAGGACTGGACCCCGAGCTGCTCGAGCTGATCCAGGCGACGGCGGACATGGAGATGGCGGACATCGACGCCATGTTCGGCCCTGTCGCCAAGTAGCTGACCCCCAGGCACGGCGGTGCCACCGGCTATCCGTGAAGAGCCGGTGGCACCACCCTGCCGGCGTCCCGCATGATGGTGCCGCGTCAGGCCGAGTACGAGGTGCTTCGACGGGGGATGAGGACGCTGGGGAACTCGACCTGCTGGAGCGGCAGGCCCGGCGTGGAGAGCCGGTCGAGCAGCATGCGGACTCCTGCCTGCGCCATTTCACGGCTGGGCTGGCGAATCGTGGTGAGGCTGAAGGATTCCCAGGCGGCCATCTCGACGTCGTCGTACCCGATGACCCAGCAGTCGTCCCGCACCGGTTCCGGAGTCCCGCGGAGGGCGTCCAGGGCTCCGAAGGCCATGTAGTCGTTGACGCAGAACACGGCCTGGGGGCGGTCGGCCCCGGCCAGGATCCGGTTCACGATCTGCGTGGCGCGATCATGGGAGAACCCGCCCTGGAACTGCAGGGCAGCCGGGACGGGGTGCCCTCGATCGCTCATGCGCTGCAGGAAACCTGCACAGCGGTCCCTCGAAGTACTGGCTTCCTCGGTTCCTGAGATCAGGACGACGCGGGTCCGACCGTGGCGGAGGAGGTAGTCGGCGACGAGCGCACCCCCCGCGACGTTGTCGCTGGCCACCTGGTCGCACTCCAACCCCTCGACGATCCGGTTGATCAGCACGATCGGGTTGTCCTGCGACACCGCGGCCTGGAGTTCGACCGACCCCTTCGTCGCCGTCGTGAAGATCACGCCGTCCACGGCGCGTTCCCGGATGGCCGCGACGGCATCGACGTGGCTCTCCGCCCCGGCATTCCAGATCACGACGCGGTACCCGGCCGCATCGAGCGTGCGGGTCAGCTCGTCCAGCAACTCGGGGTAGAAGGGGTTGATCAGGTCGTCGACCACCACTCCTACCGTGCGCGTCCGCCTCGTCTTCATGGCCTGCGCACCCGCGTGGGGGACGTACCCGAGGGTCTCGACGGCCGCCAGCACCTTGGCGACGGTGTGGGGTGCGGGCTTCGACGAGGACGACAGCACGCGCGACACCGTGGCCTGGGAGACGCCCGCCAGCTGAGCCACGTCCCGACTCGTCACCATGCGTCCCGACCTCCGTCCTCGACCGGCTTTCCGGTACCACCACCCTATCCGGCCCCACCACAGTGCCTGCGGGCACGGACAACGCCGCCATCGCGCCGAGTATACGTATACATTTGTCTGCCGAAAAGGTTGTGCCCTCTCCGTGTATACGTATACATTGAACGGGACGGGTCGCACACGGCCTGTGTCCGGGGCGCTCCCCATGACGCCCATCGATGAAGATGGAAGGTTTCCCTATGACTGTCGAAGTCACTCCCACCTCGGCCGTGTCGTCCCGCATGCTCAAGACGCCGGCCCAGCAGAACGCCACCCGCGGCAGCGCACCGGAGGTGCGTGCCGCCGTCGAACAGGTGATCGCCGACATCAGGGTGCGCGGCGACGAAGCGGTGCGCGAATACTCCGAGAAGTTCGACAAGTACTCCCCCGACTCGTTCCTCGTCACCGACGAGCAGCTCGCCGAGATCCTGGCCCGTGTCCCGCAGCAGGTCATCGACGACATCGTCTTCGTGCAGGAGCAGGTCAAGCTCATGGCGCAGAAGCAGCTCGAGTCGTTGAGCGACTTCGAGATCGAGACCCTGCCAGGGGTCCTGCTGGGTCAGAAGAACGTGCCCGTCGAAGCAGCCGGGGCGTACATCCCCGGCGGCAAGTACCCCCTGCTGGCCAGCGCGCACATGACGATCATCACGGCGAAGGTGGCCGGCGTGAAGCGCGTGGCGGCCTGCACCCCGCTGATCCAGGGCGAGGTCCCCGACGCGACCGTTGCCGCCATGCACCTCGCCGGGGCGGACGAGATCTACCTCCTCGGCGGGATCCAGGCCGTCGCGGCCATGGCCATCGGCACCGAGACCATCAAGCCCGTGAACATGCTCGCAGGCCCGGGCAACGCCTTCGTCGCCGAGGCGAAGCGGCAGCTCTTCGGCGAGGTCGGCATCGATCTGTTCGCCGGCCCCACCGAGGTCCTCATCGTCGCCGACGAGCACGCCGACCCGTTCATCGTCGCCGTCGACCTGCTTTCCCAGGCCGAGCACGGACCGGACTCCCCCGCCGTGCTGATCACCACCAGCGAGGAGCTCGGGCACCGGGTCATCGAGCACATCGACACCCTCCTGGTCGACATGCCCACCCGCGACTACGCAGCACCGGCCTGGCGCGACTGGGGCGCCGTGCATGTCGTCGACTCCATCGACGAGGCCTACGTCCTCGCCGACGAGTACGCCTACGAGCACGTGCAGATCCTCACCGACGAGCCCCGCCTGGCGCTCGAGCGGATGCACAACTACGGCGCGCTGTTCCTCGGCGAGGGGACCTGCGTCTCCTACGGGGACAAGGTCATCGGGACCAACCATGTCCTCCCGACGCGCGGCGCCTCCCGCTACACGGGTGGGCTCTGGGTCGGGAAGTACTTGCGGACCGTCACCTACCAGGAAGTCACCAACACCGAGTCGAGTGCGTTCTTCGGTGAGCTCTGCGGCCGGGCCGCGCGGGTGGAACGCTTCGAGGGCCACGCACGCTCCGGGGACGTCCGTGCCGCGAAGTACCGGGGCACCGAACTGCCCTGGTCGAACCACACCTTCGACAGCTAGGCCGCGGGTCGTGGTGGACTTCCGGCTGGACGGCAGGAAGGTCCTGGTGACCGGTGCCGGCCGGGGCCTCGGCAGGGCCATCGCCGATGGCCTCGCCGAGCACGGCGCCCTCGTCCACGGCACGAGCCGGGACGTGGCGACGAGCCAGGAGATCGCGGAGCGGTACGGGACACCACCACTCTCGATCGATTTGGCGGACACGGCGGCCATCCCCGCGTTCGTGGCCGGACTGCTCGAGTCGAGCGGCGGTATCGACCTGCTGGTCAACAACGCGGGGGTCAACATCCCCCGGCCCGCTGTCGACGTCTCCGAGCAGGACTGGGACACGGTGCTCGGGACGAACCTCAAGGCACCGTTCTTCCTCACGACGGAACTGGCCAGGACGTGGCTCCGGGCCGGCACTCCGGCGGCCGTGGTGAACGTCGCCTCCCAGGCCGGCCTCGTCGCCATCGAGGACCGGGCTGCCTACGGTGCCAGCAAGGCCGGGCTCATCCACGTGACGAAGACGCTCGCCCTCGAGTGGGCCGGCCACGGCATCCGGGTCAATGCTGTCGCTCCGACGTTCATCCGCACCGAGCTCACCGCGTCGACGCTCGACGACCCGGGACGCGCCGACGAACTCCTGAACCGCATCCCGGTGGGCCGCTTCGGGGAACCGGAGGACGTCGTCGGCGCGGTCCTCTACCTCCTCGGGGATGCCGCGTCGCTCGTCACCGGGCACACCATCACCATCGACGGCGGCTACACCATCCGCTGAGACCGGCCCGGCGTCCGACGCCGCGCATTCGCAGCAACGCACCTTCCGCTTCCGCATCCCGCGTCAAGCGGCCACACACCAATCGAAAACCCGTACGAACGGAGCCTTGAATGGCTATTGCAACGTCCATGACACCTGAGCAGGTTCGACGCAGAACCCTCGTGTCCGGCACCATCGGTGCCATCGTCGAATGGTACGAGTACACCGTGTACGCGACGGCGGCTGCCCTGGTCTTCGGGCCTCTCTTCTTCCCTGCCATGGAACCCGGCATCTCCCAGATCGCGGCCCTGGCCACCTTCGGCGTGGGCTTCATCGCCCGTCCGTTCGGGGCCTTCGTCGCCGGGCACCTCGGCGACAGGATCGGCCGGAAATCGACCCTGATCCTGACGTTCGCCATCATGAGCGTCTCCACCGCCCTCATCGGGCTCCTGCCCACCTACGCGGCGGTCGGGATCCTGGCCCCGATCCTGCTGTGCGTCCTGCGACTGGCGCAGGGCTTCGCGGTCGGCGGCGAATGGGGCGGAGCGGCGATCATCGCCGTGGAGAACGCCCCCAAGGGCAAGCGGGGCTTCTACGGATCGTGGCCGCAGATCGGCGTGTCCTGCGGCCTGCTGCTCGGCACCGCGGCGGTAACCCTCGCCGCCGCGATCTCCGGCGACCAGTTCGAGACCTGGGGCTGGCGCGTGCCGTTCCTGCTCAGTGTCGTCCTCGCCGCCGTCGGCCTCTACATCCGCCTCAATGCCGCCGAGAGCCCCGAGTTCCTGGCCGAGAAGGCGAAGATGGAGAAGGCCAACGTGCAGCAGAAGGCGCCCCTGAAGGTGCTCCTCGCCCACCACCGCAAGCCACTCCTGATCACGATCTTCGGTCGCTTCGCCGAGGCGGGCAACTACTACCTCTTCACCGTCTTCGTCCTCTCCTACGTCACCACCACGCTCGAGGTCCCCCGTCAGTACGGGCTCACGGCCGTGATGATCGGCTCGGCGCTGAACATCATCATGATCCCGGTCTTCGGTCGGCTGTCGGACAGCATCGGCCGCAAGAAGACGTTCTTCCTCGGCGGGACCGCGATCATCATCACGGCGTGGCCGATCTTCGCGCTCATCCAGACCGGCCAGCAGTGGGCGATCATCCTCGGCGTGGCCCTGTTCCTCGCGCTCGGACACGCACTCGTCTACGCGCCCCTGCCCGCGCTCTACTGCGAGCTGTTCCCCACCGCCGTCCGGTACTCGGGCATCTCCATCGGCTACCAGATGGCGTCCATCCTGCTGGCCGGCTTCATGCCGGCCCTGGCCGGGGCACTGGTCCTGTGGACGGGCGGCACGCACTTCGTCGTCCTGATCATCATCGTCAGCACAGCCGTCGCCATGTTCTCCATCTCCTTCGCCAAGGAGACCAAGGACGTGGACCTGGCCGACATCGACCGGAAGGAGCCCGCTCCGGTCGGCTAGACCGGCAGCAGGAAGGGGCCGCCCCGGGAAGCGGACACCTCCCGCGGCGGCCCCTTCGTCGCGTCGCCCTACCCATCGGAAGAGCTGCTCCAGTACCGGCAACGCGCGGAACAGACCCGCCGTCGGGGTTGTTGTAGAAGGTAATGACGACAGCCCAGGAACTGGACCTGACCACCCTCTCTCCGACACGCCTGTGGGTCCCCAAGCACGTGATGATCACGCGGGCTGCAGCCGAGCTGCCGCACACGGCGGAGATCATCCGACGGTGCGAGCGAGCCGGGGTCGACGACATCCGGATCATGCCCGGGAACGCGCTGACAGGCCTCCGCGGTGCCACCGAGCGGGAGACGTACGCCTCCGCGAAGAACACGCTCGCAGTGGTGGTTGCGCCTCCCAGCGCCCTCAAGCCGCAGCCCATCCCGCCGAGCGCCGACTGGCGGATCGACCTCGCGAAGGGGTGCCCGGCGCACTGCCAGTACTGCTACCTCGCCGGATCCCTGCAGGGGCCGCCGGTCACCCGCGCCTACGCCAATCTCGACGACGTGCTCGACGGGGTACGCACCCATGCGGGCCGAGGCTCCGTGACGAGCGGAACCCTCGAGCGCGGCGGCGAGGGGACGACGTTCGAGCTGTCCTGCTACACCGACCCCCTCGGCATCGAGAGCGTGACCGGTTCGCTCGCTGCCGCGATCTCCCGCGTCGGGGCCGGCGAGTTCGGCAGCGACGTCCAGCTGCGCTTCACCACCAAGTTCGACGACGTCGGTGAGCTCGTCACCCTCGATCACGGGGGCAGGACCCGGATCCGCTTCTCCGTCAACGCGGCGGAGGTGGCCAACCGCTTCGAGGGCGGGACCGCGCGCATGCCCGCCCGGCTCGCCGCCCTCCGTGCGGTGGCCGAGGCCGGCTACCGGGTGGGCCTGACGATCGCCCCGATCATGCCCGTCCCCGGCTGGCGGGAGCAGTACGGCGCGCTGCTCGACGACGTCTCCGCGGCGGTGGCCGGCATCGACGACCTCGACCTCACCGCCGAGATCATCACGCACCGCTTCACCCCCGCGAGCAAGGAGGTGCTGCTGGGCTGGTACCCGAAGACCAAGCTCGAGATGGACGAGGACCTGCGGAGCCAGAAGCGGTCGAAGTTCGGCGGCGTGAAGTACGTGTACCCGAAGCGGACCATGACGGAGATGCGCGAGTGGTTCACGGAGGAGCTGGAGCGGCGCCTGCCGGCCGCCAGGCTCCTCTACTGGACCTGATCCGCAGGCACGCGCTGAGAGCCGACTGCTTCCGGTCACTCCGCGCGGGTGGCCGGGAGCATCTGTTCAGGGTGCGACCTCCCGCGGGAGGGCCTTCCCCTCGGCGTCGAGGTAGTCGCGCCAGGATCGCCGGGGCGCCCACCCGAGCTTCCTCCGGGCCTTCGCACTGGAGATGCCCGAGGCGTCCGTGCGGTCCAGCTCGCGCAGTTCGATCCGGTCGCCGTAGTACCTCGTGAGGATCTCGGCGAAGTCGTAGCCACCCACGTTGTCGGGCGACGCGATGTAGAAGACCTCGTGCCCGGGAAGGTCCGATCCGGTGGCGAGGACGATGGCGTCGGCAAGGTCGTAGACGTCGATGTAGCTCCAGAGGTTGGGGCTCAGGACGGAGGCGTCGCGGATCTGCGGCCCCAGATTGTGCTCGTAGTTGCCCTCGAACTGGACCCAGCTGGGCCGGATCGAGATGCACCGGATGTCCGACCGGGCGACCGCGGCGTCCATGAGCTGCTCACCGAAGTGCTTGGACAGGGCATAGGGGTCCTGCGGGCGGATCGGGTGCTCCTCGTCCACGGGTGCGTAGTCGGGCAGGAAGTCGCGCTCGGGGAAGAAGAACCCGGGGACGGTCTCGCTCGAGATGTAGACGAAGCGCTTCACGCCGAAGCGGATCGCCGCTTCGAGGACGTTGAACGTGGCCATCAGATTGGTCTGGAACACGACGTGGGGAGGGTTCCCGGTCGGCTCGGGGATCGCGGCGATGTGCACGACGGCGTCCGCGCCGTGGACGACGGCGTAGGCCTCCCCCGCGTCGGTGAGGTCCGCCATCGTGTACCGGGGCGCGTCGTCGGCCTTGCGTTCGAAGCCGGGCCGGGTGAGATCGGTGGTGTGCACCTCGTGGCCGGCGTCGATCATCGCCTGCGTGGTGGCGCGACCGACCTTTCCGTGCGCGCCGGTGATCAGGACTTTCATGGTGTCTCCTCGGGTGGGGGTCGGCCGGGTGCCGGTCGACCGGGATGCTGGGGGTGGGACCCGTCTCCGCAGGGGCGTCGTCTCCCAGGGACGCCGCCCGGACCGGCTACTCGTCGACCCCGGTGCTCTCGCTGACGTGCCGCCAGGCCTCGAGCGAGTCGAGCTGCACCTGGAGGACGTCGGCGTGGGCGTCCGTCGCGTCGGCCCCGAGGATCAGTACCTCGGGGGCGTCCGCGGAGTCCACGGCGGTGATGATCGCCGCTGCCGCTTTGGCAGGGTCCCCGGGCTGCGTGCCGTGGCTGGTGTCGTTCTCCTTCCGGCGTCTGCCCGCGGTGTCGGCGTAGTCGTCGATGGTGTCCGCGGACTGCTGGAGGGACCGGCCGGAGAAGTCGGTCCTGAAGCCGCCGGGCTCGACGACCATCGCCGTGATGCCCAGGGGTTCGAGTTCCTTGCGCAGTGACCCGGTGAGCCCGTCGACCGCGGACTTCACGGCCGCGTAGTAGCCGGAACCGGCCGGGGTGATCCGTGCGCCGATCGAGGACAGGTTCACGATGGTGCCCGCGCGCCGGGCCCGCATCTGGGGCAGGACGGCCTTGATCATGTCGACGGTGCCGAAGAAGTGCGTGTCGAACAGGGTGCGCACGTCGCCGTCGTCGCCCTCCTCCACGGCGGCGCGGTACCCGTAGCCGGCGTTGTTGACCAGCACGTCGATCCCGCCGAACGTCTCGGTGCCGCGCTCCACGGCCGCCCGTACCTGGCCGGTGTCGGTCACGTCGAGGGGGAGGGCGAGCGCCGTGTCGGGGTACGCCGTCGTGAGGTCCTCGACCTTCGAGGCGTCGCGGGCCGTGGCCACCACGTTGTCGCCGCGCTGGAGGGCGGCTTCGGCGAGCGCGCGTCCGAGTCCTGTGGAGCAGCCGGTGATCAGCCAGGTGGTCATGATGTCTCCTTCGTAGCGCCGGTGCTCTACCGGGCACACCACCAGTCAACGTCATGTGCTCGCTTTTCGCGCGGTCCGTCACGACACCGCCGGCCCCCGTTCTCGCGGGGACCGGCGGTCGTCGTTCGTTCGACGGTCCCTTCTGCTACTTCTGCGCGCCTGCGGTGATCGCGTCGTCGTCGGACCGGGGATCCTCGTCGCGGCCCTCGGGGACCGCGCTGACCACCTGCCCGCCCTGCACCTCGTCGCGGTCGTTCCTGCCGCCGTCGCCGCGGGTCTTGAGCAGGCTCGCCACGGTGGCGACGGCGACGGTGGCGGCGATGAACAGCAGCGAGAGCCAGATGGGGATCTCGGGCACCCAGAGGAGCGGTTCCCCGCCGTTGATGAAGGACAGTTCGTTGACGTGCAGGGCGTGGAAGACGAGCTTGACGCCGATGAAGGCGAGGATGACGGCGAGTCCCTGGGCGAGGTAGACCAGGCGTTCGAGCAGCCCACCGATGAGGAAGAACAGCTGGCGCAGGCCCATCAGGGCGAAGGCGTTGGCGGTGAAGACGATGTACGCCTCGTTGGTCAGCCCGTAGATCGCGGGGATGGAGTCGACGGCGAAGATCAGGTCGACGAAGCCGATCGCGATGATCGTGAGCAGCATCGGCGTGACGAAGCGCTTGCCGTCCTTCTTCACGGTGAGCCTGTCCTGGTGGTACTCGTCGGTGACGGGCAGGACGCGGCGGACGAGCTGCATGAACCTGCCGTCGGCCGGGTTGGAGTCGTGGCTGCCGAAGGCCTGCCGGTAGGCGAGGACGAGCAGCAGGGCGCCGAAGATGTAGAAAATCCAGGAGAAGTTCTCGATCAGGCTCGCCCCGACGGCGATGAATCCGCCGCGGAGGATCAGGGCGATGATGATGCCGACCATCAGCACCTTCTGCTGGTACTTCTTCGGGACCGCGAAGCCGGTCATCACGATGAGGAAGACGAACAGGTTGTCGATCGACAGGGCCTTCTCGGTCAGGTAACCGGCGAAGTACTCACCGCCGAACGTCCAGCCGGACATGACGCCGATGCCGACGCCGAACAGCAGGGCGAGGCCGATGTAGAACGCGGACCAGCGGGCCGATTCCGCGATGGTCGGTTCGTGGGGTTTGCGCACGTGCGCGAAGAACTCGTAGACGAAGAAGAGGATCGTCACGGCAATGGTGATCAACCAGATCAGGGGGGTGACCTGCATGAGGGGTGCTCCAAAGGGTAGGCGTCGGACATAGGCGCCAAGGTCTCCTCCGCCCGGATGGAACCGGAACCGACAGGCCCGGGATGCTTCAGTGCATCCGTATTGACGGGCCGATCACAGACGGGAGTACTCCCCTTGATACGTCCATGCTAACGCATCGACATCTCCTGTCATCCCCCTTCCTCCGGTCGACCGGACCGGCGGCCCCGGCGCACCCGTCGACCCGCAGGGTGCCCGGCCGCTTCTCGATGGAGTGCACCTGGCCGCCGGGCAGATGGTTAGGCTGGGCGGATGGCGACAGTAATCCTCGTGCGGCACGGCCGCACCACAGCGAATGCCACCGGGCTGCTGGCCGGCCGGACCGCAGGGGTCAGCCTCGACGACGTCGGGCGAGACCAGGCGGCCCGCACCGGTGAGCGACTCGCACCCGTGCCGCTCGTCGGCGTGGTGTCGAGCCCCCTCGAGCGCTGCCAGCAGACCGCCCGGTTCATCCTCGACCGCCAGGCTGGAACCCCGTACGCGCCGCTCGATCCTGCCCTCACCGAGTGCGATTACGGCCAGTGGCAGGGCCGCATGCTCACCGAACTCGCGGCGGAGGCCCTGTGGCCCGTGGTGCAGTCGCAACCATCGGCCGTCACCTTCCCCGGCGGCGAATCGATGGCAGCGATGCAGGCCCGGTCGGTGGCAGCGATCCGGCGCCATGATGCGGCCTTCGAAGCCGAACACGGGCCGGGGGCCGTGTGGGTGGCCGTGAGTCACGGGGACATCATCAAGTCGATCCTCGCCGACGCGCTCGGCATGCACCTGGACCTGTTCCAGCGCATCACTGTGGGCCCCGCCACGGTGTCGATCGTGCGCTACGGTGCGAGCCGACCGAGCGTCTTCGCGACGAACACCGACGCGGGCGATCTGTCCTGGTTGTCGGACAGCGTCCCCTCCGGTGATGCGCCGGTGGGTGGTGGTGCGGGGCACACGGCCCCACCGGCCCGATGAGCCTAAAATAGGCCTATGCCTACAACTGTTCACGAATTCGCCTGGCCTGATCGGGTCGTCGTCGGCACCATCGGGGTCCCAGGGGAGCGCACGTTCTACCTGCAGGTGCGCACGGGGAAGCAGATCGTGAGTATCGCGCTGGAGAAGCAGCAGTCGGCCCAGCTGGCCGAGAAGATCGACGAGATCCTCGACGAACTCGGCACCCTGGAGGGCAACCCCTTCAGCATCCCCACGAGCACTCCCGTCGAACTCGTCGACAACGACGACCTCGAGGCCGTTCAGGAGCAGTTCCGCACCGGCACCATGAGCCTCGGGTGGGACCCGACGACGGCGCAGGTCGTCATCGAGGCCTACCCGCTCATCGAGGTCGAGGATGACGACACCGATGAACCGCTCGTCAACGAGGATGCCGGCGCGTCCGAGATGCTGCTCGTCCGCATGCCGGTCGGCACCGCCCGCGCGTTCGCCAAGCGCACCCTCGAGGTCGTGGGCGCCGGGCGTCCGACCTGCTCGATCTGCGGCTACCCGATCGACGCCGACGGGCACACCTGCACCCTCCCCGAGGTCTGATGCCGGGGCCCGACCTGGTGACTGCTGAGCTGACGCTCACCGGCCGCATCACGACGGCGTCGAACGCCACCTTCCTGGGCAGCATCGGCGACGCAGCAGTCGTCTACAAGCCGATCCGGGGCGAGAAGCCGCTGTGGGACTTCCCCGACGGTTACCTGGCCCACCGCGAGGTGGCCGCCTACCTGGTCTCCGAGGCCCTCGGCTGGAACGTCGTGCCGCGCACCTGGCTGCGCGATGGCCCGTTCGGTGGGGGCATGGTGCAGCTCTGGCAGGAGACGGACCCCGACCAGGACGCCGTGGACCTGATGCCGGCGGACGAGGTGCCGGCAACAGGGTGGAAGCACGTCCTCGACGGGCAGGACGAAGAGGGGCGGATCGTCGCTCTCATCCACGAGGACACGGCGGCGCTGAGGCGCATGGCGGTCTTCGACGTCGTCGTCAACAATGCGGACCGCAAGGGCGACCACATCCTCGAGATGGCCGACGGACACCGGCACGGAGTGGATCACGGGCTCACCTTCCACAGCGACCACAAGCTGCGCACGGTGCTGTGGGGGTGGATCGGCGACGAGCTGACCGCCGAGGAGCTCGAGGGCGTCGATCGCGTGCGCGACGGGCTGAAGAGTGAGCTGGGCCGGGACCTGGCGGAGTTGCTCACTGCCGGGGAGATCTCTTCGCTCGCCGCACGCTGTGCCGCCCTGCGCGCGACCGGGCGGTTCCCGGGCCCTCGAGGTGAGATGCCGGCGGTGCCCTGGCCGCTGTTCTGAGGAGCTGAGGCATCACGCTTCTCCGGTTGCTCCCGGCTGTTTCCGATCCACTCGATCGAAAGCCCCTCTGCGGAGTATCGGACAGTCCTCCGTCGTCAGGCGGGGGCTATGTGGCGGGACGGCACGGGGCTCGAGTAGACCACGCTGGTGGTGATGCCGCCGAGGGTGGCGAGACGTCCGGTGATCCGCTCGAGATCGCGCATGGAACGCGCAAGGACCTTGATCATGAAGCAGTCGGCGCCCGTGACGTGGTGGGCTTCGATGATCTCGGGTAGCGCGTCGACGAGGTCATGGAACGGCTTGTAGTTGCCGTTCGGGTAGGCAAGGCGAACGAAGGCCGTCACGGTGTATCCCAGCGCCTCCGGGTCCACCGTGATCGAGTATCCCGTGATCACGCCGCCGTCGGTCAGGCGTCGGAGGCGGTCACTGGTGGCGCTCGGTGAGAGATTGATGACCCGGGCGAGCTGCGCGACGCTCATCCGCCCGTCCTGCTGCAGATGCTGAATGATCGCGTGATCGGTGAGATCGAGATCCAGGCGTGGGTTTGACGGCATGATGGCGAATCTACCGTGGAATCCAGCGTGAGAAGAGGTTCATGGGCATGATCGGCCGTTCCCTGCCGCTGGTGGAAGAGGTTCCATTGATGCATGACGACGTCTCTTTCCGCCACTGACTTCTTCGCCGCGAAACTCGCCTACGAGACCGACCCCGCGGACCTCGCCGCTGAGCGCGCTTCCGGTTCTGGTCCGCTTGTCATCGACACACGATCTGCCGAGTCGTGGCGCCAGGGCCGCATCCCCGGCGCCGTACACCTGCCGAACGCCGACCTCGCAGCGGGCATCGCCGAGGTGGCACCCGACCCCGATGCTGCCATCGTCGTCTACTGCTGGGGGCCCGGTTGCAACGGCAGCACCCGGGGAGCGCTCATTCTCACTGCGGCGGGGTACACGAACGTCCGTGAACTCATCGGCGGTTTCGAGTACTGGTCGCGCGAAGGCTTCGCCACCGTGGGCGACAGCGGACGCACGCGTCGATCGCCGGACCCCTTGGCAGCACCGGTCCCAGTCCCAGCGACGGCGTAGCGACGGCGACGATGTCGTCCCGGTCGCTGCACGGAATGTGCGGACGAACGTGCGTCGGCTCATAGGTACCTGCCCGGCCAGGTGGTCGATGGTGAGCAGTCGACGGAGGTTGCCCAGTGCCCAGCTATCGGGTCGTCGGTGGAGCGCTGCGGGACGGAGCGATCGAGGAGCATGTCCGGTGTCGCTCGCCCAGGGTGGCAAAGGCCTGCCAGTGCGTGAAGGATGAGACAAGCGTCAGCTCCGGCGATCACTTTCCCCACCCAGGAGAATGCCCCATGAACATACCCCGTCGCGCCCTCGTCCTCGTCGATATCCAGCAGCAGTACTTCGATGGTCTGCTCGAGATCCAGTACCCGCCGCACGAGCAGTCCTTGCCATGCATCACTGCAGCTATCGATGCGGCCACCGCCGCCGGCATCCCGATCGTGGTCGTCCAGCACACGGCAGGCGAAGGAGCTCCCGTCTTCGCCCCGGGAACACCGGGGTACGAGCTCCATCCCGAGGTCGGGAGCCGCCGCGCCGCGACGTGGAAAAGCGTCGTGAAGCACTACGGGTCGGTCTATGCCGACACCGACCTCGCACAGTGGCTGCGTGACCAGAACGTCGACACCGTCACCCTGGTGGGGTACATGACCAACAACTGCATCCTCGGCTCGGCCGTCGAAGCCGAAGGCCTCGGCTTCACCACCGAAGTCCTCTCCGATGCGACCGGTGCGATCAACATCGCCAATGACGCCGGCTTCGCTGACGCCAGGACCGTGCACACCACTTTGCTCGCACTGCTCAACTCCAACTGGGCCTCCGTCGGAACCGCAGAGGCCTGGGCCGCAGCCCTGACCGCCGGGCAGCCACTCCCCGGAAGCGACCTGGGCACTTCAGCAGCCGCCGGCACCGCACGCGCCGACCGACCCTGATCCTGTCCGGGTAGCGCGGGGAAACCCGGTTCGCAGGAGATTCCGGGCGTGGTCGGCCGGGGCGTGCGGCGGGTGCGTCCGATCACTGTTGTCCGGGCCGCGGGTTATCGCTCCCTGTCAGCTGATCAACTACTTCGGACGCTCCGCCATGCCCGCTTCGTCCTCGCCTTCATCCTCCTCAACTGGCAACCGGTAGGGATCGGCGGACCGAGAGCGCCATACCGCCGAGATCCGGCACGCTCGATCGGTCTTCCACCCGCCTCATCGACCGGCTGGTGGAAGCCTGGTTCCCTGATGGCCCGTGCCGAGCTCCACGGTGGTCATCAGCCCGGCGAGTAGTGCTGTCAGGCAAGTAGTTTTTTCTCGGTGTTCGAGTATCCAACAGGCAGGTTGTTGGTAGTAACCGCTTGCTTTCTTCGGCCGATCGCTTTGATGACGCGTAGTTGTTGCTCGTGATTCCTCCTCTCCATGTTCATAGATTGAGTGTTGTACGACTGAATACTTCGCGCGATCGACCGCGCCTTCTGCATTCACTTGAAAAGTATTCGTAGCATTCGCACGCTCTGAACGTGGCACTGGGTGATTCGAACTGTCGGAGAACGATCGAACAGTTCAGGGGTCGCTTCCGGACCACGGTCCTCGGAGCGCCGCGGTGCGCGGGTGCCACTTCAGATGAATGGAGAAGGAGGCGCATTCGCGCTGCCCTCGGGAATCTCGGGTCTGCTCTCACTGGGTAGCTCCAGCGTGGGCGCCGCAGCTGGAGAGATACCCGAGGTCCGCTGCGCCATCGGTTCCGACAGAACCCGATCGTCACAACCGACATCGACCTCGACGGACGCGACGACGGGGCGCGCCTTTCGCGCACATTCACGCCCGAACTCAACCAACAGGAACAACAGGTAAATATGAACAAGCGCTCAGGGCTGCTCGCCCTCGCCGTCACTGCCGGCCTCAGCACATTCTCCGTCGCCCCGGCGTTCGCAACAGGCCACGTGGCCGGACCTGTCGGACAGGTCTGCGACGAAGGTACGAGCGGAAAGCAGGACGTTACCGGGCCTGGACGCTCAGAGGTCACCGTCACCGCCCCGGAGGGACAGCTCATCTCGAGCTACTGCGTCAAGGCCGGCTCCTCCAACCAGGGCAACGGTCCCGAGACCGTGGTCCTGCCCGTCCCCGAGTCCCAGGTGACGATCAGGCACTCCACCGGGAAGGACGTTTCCCACTACTCCTACACGCTGGTCCCCGCGCCTGTCGTCGTCACTCCCATCCCGGATACCCCCGAGGTACCCGAGACCCCGACCCCGGAGGTCCCCGAAGTTCCCGAGACCCCGACCCCGGAGGTCCCCGAAGTACCCGAGACCCCGATCCCCCATGTTCCCGAGCTACCGGCGGTCCCCGTGCCGGGAACCCCTGAGGTACCTCACACGCCGGAAACTCCCGACGTGCCTACCCCGGAAACCCCGGCAACTCCCGAGACACCGGCGGAGCCGACTCCCGAGCTTCCCGTAGAGGAAGCCCCTGTCGAAGAGGTACCGGTCGAAGAGGTGCCGGTCGAAGAGGCTCCTGCCGGAGGGACTCCTGTCGTCGTCGTGCCTGTCGAGGTGCACGTCCCTGTGACCGTGGAGGTGCCCGTTACGCCCGTCGTCATCGTGGACACCCCCGACAACGTCCTCCCGGTGCTCGACTATGCAGCGGTCGGTGTCTACTACGAGAACTGCGCCGAGGTTCGGGACGTGCTGGGCCGCTCCATCCTCCTGGGCGAAGAGGGCTTCCGCGCCGGCCTCGACCGGGACAGTGACGGTATCGGCTGTGAGCTCGACACCGACCGCACCGGGACTGACGAGGTCACCGTGAACAACGCCGGCAACGGTGGACTCCTTGTGATCGACGAAACGACCGGCACCACAGAGCAGCTCGCCTACACGGGCACCGACGACAACGTGAAGATCGCCGGGGGCATCGGCGCAGGTCTCCTGGCGCTCGGTGCCGGCGTGGTCCTCGCGGGCCGCGGCCGTCACCGCGCCGCCAGGGCATAGCACGATCCAGAAGATCAAACGGCGGGGCCGGTTCTGACGAACCGACCCCCATAGGGCGGGCTCACCGTTGACGATGCGCAAGTAGCGAGCAGCAAGTGAGCCCATCGTGCTCTCCGTGGAAGCGCCTCGCTGTAGTGGGGGAATGAGAAAGGGAGTGCGCCCGTTGCGGGCGCACTCCCTTCTTGTCGTTCATCATCTCGCGGCCGGATCAGGCGCGCGACGGAGTCCTACTTCTTGAAGACGTCCTTGATCTTCTCGCCGGCCTGCTTGAGATCGCTCTTGGCCTGGTCGCCCTGGCCTTCGGCTTTCAGGTTCTCATCGCCCGTCACGTGGCCGGCGGCTTCCTTGCCCTGACCGCCGAGCTTCTGTGCGGCGTTGCCGATCTTGTCATCGAGTCCCATGAGGCTCTCCTTCGAATTGACTTCAGTGGTTATGCCTTCGGCGTTTCAGCCGACGGGCCCAGTGTAGGCACAGCGCTACATCAGCAGAGGAGGCCCACCGGTCGCGCGATCTGAGCAGATCAGGTGCGGTGGGCGCCGTCTGCTCGGCCGGTCACGGTCTGACCCGCCAGGTTGGCTCGGTTCCTGACCCGCTGGGCTCTGCCCCTGCGTTGCTGGGCGGCGGACGGTGCGGCATTGGCCTGAGCTGCGATCCTCGGTGCTTCTTCTTCTGCCCTATCGAGGTAGCCCTCCCAGAGGCGGAACATCGGACCGATCAAGCCTCCCCCGACGACGATGACGCCGGTGATGCTCCGTGATGCGAGGGGCTCGTTTCCGGGCGCCCCAAGCGCCACCAGCAGATGTCAACCCCACAGGAGGGGTCGACAAGCGAAGAAGGCAAGCATCCTTACTATCAGTATGCTTACGTCTTGTAAGCGGAGGCGATGCCTCCACGAAGGAGTTATGAAGACGCTCTTTCAGCGCCCGAATGCGGGCGAACAATCACCCGTATGCTGCCGCGGCCTTCCATAGCGGATCCTCGACGCCCGAAGAAGGTTTCGACGAAGCGGCACGTGTACGACTGAGACGAAAGAAGATCTGACATGGCAGGAAACAACACCTCCGGGGCGAGTACCCCGAGGAGCCGCCGCAATGACGTCGTGGCGGCGGAGAAGGAACGCTTCGGCGGCATCAAGTGGGGGTCGGCGTTCTTCGGCTGGCTGACCGCGATCGGACTGACCGTCCTGCTCAGCGCCCTGGCCACCGCGATCGGTGCGGGCGTGGGAGCCGCGAACACCGGCAGCGCGTCCGACGCCGCGAACCAGGCCACACAGAACGCGGAAACCATCGGCATCGTCAGCGGCATCGTCCTGGCGATCATCCTGTTCCTGGCCTACTACTGCGGCGGGTACGTCGCCGGGCGCATGGCCCGCTTCGACGGCGTGAAGCAGGGCGTCGCCGTATGGGCGTGGGGCATCATCATCGCGATCGTCGTCGCGATCCTCGCCGCCCTCGCCGGGGACCAGTTCAACGTCCTCTCCAGCATCGGCGGAGCACCCCGGATCCCCGTCGACGGCAGCCTGCTGACCGCCAGCGGCCTCATCGCCCTCGCGATCGCCGTCCTCGTCCCCCTGATCGGGGCCATCCTCGGCGGCAAGGCCGGCATGCGCTTCCACCGCAAGGTCGACCAGGTCGGCATCGACCACCAGGCCGGCATCTGACCCACCCGCGACACAACAGCATCGCATCAGCATCACATCAGCATCGCATCAGCATCACATCAGCACGACCAGCACCCTCGACCAGCGCCATGAGGAACTGGCTCGACCCTTAGCTACTGCCCTACCTATATCGGAAGGGACCCGGGTATTACCTCCGGTTCCTTCCAGAAGGAGCTTTGCCATGATCACGCAGAACGACATCGACACCATCCTCTCCGGCCGCGGACACGTCCTGGACTCCCATGGAGCCAAGATCGGGTCGGTCGGCCAGGTGTACCTGGACGACCAGACGCAAGATCCGAGCTGGGTCACCGTCAAGACCGGCCTGTTCGGCACCTCGGAGTCCTTCGCGCCCCTGCAGGGAGCGAACGTCAACGGCAACGATGTGACCATCGGTTACACCAAGGACCAGGTCAAGGACGCACCCCGCATCGAGTCCGATGGCGCCCTCAGCCCCGAGGAAGAAGACCGCCTCTACCGCCACTACGGGCTCTCCGGCCACACCGGAACCACCGGTACGACCGGCGACACCCATGGGGACTTCCTCGACTCGGACACCACCCGCACGACCGGCACGACCGCGGGAACGACCGGGTTCGAGGCCGGCTACCAGGCCGGCGACGAGCGCGTCGACCGCAAGGACGCGCCAGGAACCGTCGGTTACGACACCTCGGGCCCCACGACGGACGACGCCATGACCCGCTCCGAGGAGCAGCTCCACGTCGGCACCGAGCGTCGTGAGGCCGGCCGTGCACGCCTGCGCAAGTACGTCGTCACCGAGAACGTCACCCAGACCGTTCCCGTGACCCACGAAGAGGTCCGGATCGAGCGCGAGCCCATCACCGACGCCAACCGTGGCGACGCGTACGACGGCCCCGCCATCAGCGAGGAGGAGCACGAAGTGGTCCTCCACGCCGAGCGTCCCGTCGTCGAGAAGGAAGCCGTCCCGGTCGAGCGCGTCCGCCTCGACAAGGAGACCGTCACCGCCCAGGAAACCGTCACCGAAGAGGTCCGCAAGGAAAAGATCGAACTCCTCGACGCCGACGGCACCGACCTGGACGGCACCACCAACGGCACGGACCGCCGCACCAGGTAGGGTCATCGGCGGGTAGATCCGCCGGCACCACCAAGAAACGCCTAGGGGCGCTGCAAATATGCAGCGCTCCTAGGCGTTTCCAGCTCGAGAAGGGTGGTCGTTCAGGGTTTCGGGCTCGGAGAAGCTGTCTCGCATGAGGAACAGTCGACCGAGCACGGGAGTGTGCTGCGCGCCGTCCTGCTTCAGCTACTTTCCAGCCTGCCGATCGCGGGCGCCAGCCCCTGCTGATGCGCTGGATGAGGTGACCGCGATGTGACATCGGGAAAGAGCCCGAGTTAGCGTGGAAGGCGTGCCGTGCCCTGACATCAGGGGCAGCACCCTTGGATGGATTGCCTAGCTCTGCCACTATCGCAAGGTTCCGTTTCAACGTTCATCTGGCAGAGGCGGGGGAACCAATGATCGGGCCCCTCGGGGTCCTAGGGGTCAAGCCGCACGAGGCCCGGACCATAAGAACGGTTCGGGTCATCTCCGGCCGGGGTGACTTCCATCCGCATCCGACAGCTCACCTCGCAGGCATCTGGAGAGGTTCTGAACATGTCCAATATTTCCCATGCCCCACGCCTTCGCAGCAGCAGCCCCGGAAGGGTGGTCCGTCCGGTGGCCGCGCTCGGCGCGGCGTCGGCGCTGATGCTCGGGGTCCGCGTTCCAGCCCAGGCCTCCGCCGGCACCAGCGCGGGCTGCTGCGGATGGCGCCTCGGAGAGCCCGACCGGGCCCTCCGTGACCTTCCCCGGCGCGGGGGCACCCGAGAGCCCCGCGTCGTCCACCAACGCGGCGATCCTCGCTTCGGCAGAATCCCAGCTGGGCGCGGGCCAGGACTGCACAGTTCTGGGTGAGCAGGCGCTGAAGGCGGCCGGGGTCGGTGGTGTCGGGGATGAATCCCCGGCCGGCCTGATGGAGTCGGCGACCCCCGTCGCGGTCCCCCACCCGGGTGATTTCATCTATTACGAAGACGGTGGCGCGGGAGTTCCGCACAACGCCGTGTACATCGGCGGCGGCGAGGCGATCCACAGCGGATTCAACGGCGGCCAGACCGTCGTCAACAGCGCTGACATCGGCTCAGGGCCTTCCTACTACCGGGTCAACGCCTAGAGTCCTACCGCACGACTGAACAGTACGGATCCGAGAAGTACCCGGCGGGGAGACCCCGCCGGGCACTTCTCCTCCGGCCCCCATCAGCATGCCCGTCCATCTACCGGCACGAAGACCCAGGTGTGACGAGAACCCTCCAGCCATGACTCCCTTGGAAGGCGATCCCGCCACGCATGATCCGTCAGGGGCGCCGGCCACGCCGAGATCGCCGAATTTGGCGAATCGGCCTTCCTGGACAGCGACCTCATGGACGAGCAACCCTGCCCTCGGCATCACGAAGGTGAACGGCCTTCAAAAAAATGTCATCCGGCCTACGGCCCGAAACGGAGAGCACGATGTCCCCTGAACCCCTCACCATCCCAGACGAGCCCCGTCCGCCCGTCGTCCGGGTAACACCCATCCCCGCCGGCAGGGAGTACGTGACACCGCTCGGAGCCACGACCATCGCAGCCCACGACGTCGTCCTCCTGGAACTCCTCGGCAAGGACGGGAACCCCGAGGCATGCCTCATCCAGCCCCCGGACGCCGCGATCGGCCTCGCCCTGTCCATCCAGGACGCCGGGACGACCCTCATCAAGCAGGAAGTCGACAACGACGGCAAGAAGCTGTCCCTGCCCACCCGCATCAGACGCATCAACAAGGCCCTCAGCGTGTAGGACTCGACCTCGTTCAAGGGATCTTCGCCCAACGCTGTCCGTCCCATCTGCTCCGGGGCATGCCCACGATCGAGTGCCCGCTCCGGTGGTGCGCGCAAATGGAGCTCAACCGGTCCCGCAGATCCCCCGGCACCTCGGGGGTTCAGCCCTCGGTCCCAGGCTCCTCCGGTTCTCCGCGATCGTCCTGGGTCTTCGGTGGGAGGAAGCACGAGTTACGGTGAGTGATGAGAGAGAAGGTGCACGTGAATACAGCACACTGGTCCACCAGTCGCCTGTTGAGTACGGCCGCCCGATTGAACGATCAGCACGAGACCCAGCGCCTGACTGATCTGGGCGTCACCCACGCGGGCGCGACCACACTGACGGCCCTGGAGGACAGCGGCCCGATCACCCAGACGCACCTTGCCGCCCTGGTACGGGTCACAGGGTCCACCATCGGACAGATCCTGGAGAAGCTCGAATTCAAGGGGCTCGTATCCAGGGCCCGCGACTTTTCGGACGCTCGTTCCATGCAAACCCGTATCACGGTGCGAGGACGGAACCTCCTCCATCGCATCGATCAACGAGCCGCAGATGCGGCTGTGTCGGCTGCATTGCCTGATCAGGTGCTGCGCAAGCAATTGATCGACATCATCACCCGACTGGGGCCGGTTCCCGCCTGACGAACGATCCAGGAGGACGTCGTCCAGTGCCCCGCGCTGTCGACGACGGCCGGGCACCGACCGCCCGCCACTGGTCCGGGTCCTCGTCGGTTCAACAAAGCCCCTGCCGGCTCAAGGGCGCCCGGCCGGTTGAGGCCTTTCGACCCTGACCGGCCTGGAGATCTCTCCGTACCCTCGACAGCAGGAGATCGTCGCGCACCATCACCGGCCGACGGCAGCAGAGGTACCCCCGCATCCGGTGCCTCCAGGCGCCCGGTGGACGGTCCACCGCCACTGACCGCGCAACCCAGCGAGGGGCCTTCGACCGCGAGACCCCCGGGGCCACCGGGGACCGGACGATCAGGTTCTGCAGGCAACTGACAGGGAAACGAGATTCACGATGACGCGCTACAGCCCGCAGGGACGAATCCAGACCCGGCAACACCATGAGCTGGGATCATCGGAAGATCTCCGCATGACTCTCGCAGCCGATGTGGCGGAGCTGCTCGCGCGCGCAGCACCTATGCGTCCGTCCGCTCGCAAAGGTACAGCGGAGACTCTCCTCCTTGATGAATCCAGCTCCGCCTTGACGGACAAGCAAGCACTCCTGCGCGCCGCCATCGCGGACCTGAGAGTGATGAACGTCCTCCTTCACGAGAACCGGCACTGATCCTCCTCACCGACCTGGAGCACCACGAACAGAGCCACCCGGCTTTGTCCAGCGAGATCCTTGGACGGGTGGGCTCTAAGGTTGACCGTGAGGACAGACCGATACGGCTTGTTCAAGCCTGTCGAAGGAAGTGCAGCAGTGATCAGCAGGTACCTGCAGCAGTGGACGACCATCCAGACGGTGCGCGTGGCCGGTTTCTCCATCGGCGATGTCTGGTCGAGCTATCTGAACGTCGGGGGCGAGCAGGACGAGATCGAGATAGCCGGGTACCTGGCCGGCATCACCGTGCTGCCCACCGTCGATCGGGACCGGATTGCGCACGCGATCAACCAGATGATCGCGGATCGTGACGTACCCGTCGACGGTGCCCACTACAGCACCGATCTCGTGGCCTACGGATCCGGCTTCGCGGATTCGCTCCGCAGGCTCATCCTCTCCCCGGACGGCTACCGGTTCGACCGTCCCGCGCGCACCGAACCAGCAGGCATCGCCGGCGACGGCAGTACACCTCTGCCAGGGCAGAGCCACCTGGATGAGAACGAGGAGCGCCGGTGCCGTGCGCTGATCGAGACCGGTCTGCTGGAGACCGGGGCCGAGGAACGGTTCGATCGCCTCACCGCCGAAGCGCGAGAGCATTTCGGGGTCAGCTCGGCATCGATCGCGTTGATCACCGACGACCGCCAGATCATCAAGTCCGTCATCGGCCCGATCGGGCAGGACGTGCCCCGGGACATCGCCCTCTGCGCCCGAACCATCCAGGCCGACCGGACCCTCGTCATCCCCGACGCTGCTCAATCCCCGGAGTTCAGGAACCACCCGCTGGTCATCGGAGCGCCACACATACGCTTCTACGCCGGCCACCCGATCTGCAGCACCGCGGGGTGGCGGATCGGCACGCTGTGCCTGATCGATGACCGCCCCCGGCCCTTCAGCGAAGCCGACGAACGGGACCTCAGGCTCCGCGCCGCCCAGGTGCAGATCGAAATATGGCTCGGGCCCACTCCCACCTGAGAGGCGACCTCGGCCGGAGCGGCGTGCGCGGGCGAGTCGCCTCCTACGTGTAGCTGGCCCGATTGATGACCATGAGGTCGGCCACGGTCACAGAAGCCCCGGACTCCATTCGTGCGCCGATGGCTGCCATGGCCTGGTTCCGGCGTTCCGGCAGCACGTCCTTGTCGGCTGCGGCCAGGGCGCCGGGCAGTTCCTGACGTGTCATTCACGGTGGTGCGGTAGTTGATGGCTCAGCGTGCGTCGAGGACCTAGAAACCTCCATGGGGCCAGTCGAAGTGGGCACGCGCTTCCGTGACCGGGAGTCGAAGGATCCGGGCGATATCGTGCCAGCTGGCTCCCTCGTTGCGGGCCAGTCGGACAGCAGCGGCCAACTCCCGATCGGCACGCTGCACCTGCTCCTGACGGTTCTCCAACAGCGTCTTCCAGTCGGCGAGGAGCCATCCACGGCGCGCCAGGTCCTCGTCGCTGTGCAGCTCGAAGCAGTCTCCGAGAAGGCGGTAGGAATGCAGCAACTTCGCGGCCTCGTCCGGCGTCAGGCCGTCGAAATCACCGGTGTCGTCAGGGCCGGCGTAGGGGGGTTGCCGCATCGCTCCCACTCCTCGAAGTTCGGACTGACTGGAAACGCCCCCCTTGAGGTAGAAGGATAGTGAAGTTCCAGGCCGGCCGCGTGGTCCCCCCTCAGGTCCCTGATGGGCTAGCCCCGGCTTCTCGCCCGCGCCTGGGCCTGCTGCTCGCGGCCTAGTTCCACTAAGCGGTCGTCATCGGTCTTGTTGCCCTTGAACTCGATGACGGCGCCCTCCACCTCGTCGACGAGGGCCTTCGCCGCGTCTGTCGGGCTGAGCGGGGCCTTCTGCTTCGGCACTTCAGGAACGACGGCGATGCTCGCACCATCGCCACGCCCTGCGCCGACGCGGACCGTGGCGACGTCGTCGCCGCTCGCCTGCGCACCGCTCGCGTGCCGGACGCAGAGCCCGGCCACCTCGCGAGCGTGAGCGTGCATCACCGAGTGGACCGCGCCCTCGATCTCGACGACGTCGACAGTGCGGGAGAATGCACTGCCCAACCGCGCGACCCAGGGGCGCGGGCACACGGCGTCGTGCTCGCCGCGGATGACGAGTACCGACGCGCCCACGCGAGCGGCCGTCCGCTCGATCGGGTAGGACATCATGCGCGGCAGGATCTTGAAGAACCAGCCGAACCCGCACGTGAGGTAGGCGACCACGGCGAGGATCTTCACGCGGGAGGGCTCATGGAGACTGGCGCGCAGGAAACGAAGGGCCTGCACGGGGATGGTGCGGGCTGAGGCGTCGATGACCGGGCTGATGAGGACGAGTGTGGTGAGATCGGGCCGTGCGGCGGCGAGATCGGTACCGATCTGCGTGCCCATCGAGTGCCCGACGATCGCAGGATCCTCGAGCCCCAGATCGTCGATGGCCTTGCCGACCAACTCCGCGAACTGGCTGATCGTCAGGGCATGACGCGCGTGCGGCACTCCGCCGAATCCGGGCAGGTCCAGAGCATGCACGGGCCCGAACTGTATGAGGTGCGGGGCGAGCTGCTCGAAATAGTGCGAGGAGACCCCGATGCCGCAGACGAGGATGAAGGGCCTCTCCCCCACCTCCCCGACGGAACTCACGCGCGCCCAGGCGCCATTGCCTTGAATCCGTCGCACGGTTATGTCCGGGCGCGGTTCCGACTCTTCAGTTCTCATCACGCCTCATTCTCATACGAGACGCGGGGAAGTCTGATTCAACGGTCCGGGCCTGGTGCGCCTCCCGCCACCTGGCCGCGTGACGGCTCGATCGGTGGGGTTCATCTCATCTGATCGGTGTGCCTCTGAAAGTCCTAGCGGCATGCTCGGTGAGACACCTTACGGTGAGACGACTTTCCAAGATAGTGCGTGCCCTGCCATTTCGCAGAAGTTCTAGAGCTCATCGGGTGCCCACCGCGTATCTCAGAAAACTGTAGTTTTTCGAGACACTCCGAATGCTTGATTGGCCAGAACCAGCGTTTCACTTGAGGTAGCCCTGCGCCCGTTCTCATCGTCCCGGCTATACGTACACTCCCCGACCTGACGGCACCAGCCAATACTCGGGGTCCCAGCAGGAACAATGAACGACCGGCTTGCGGTCACTCAGACGCTGCGTAACTGATGCTGTGGCTCGTCCTGATTGGCAGGGTCAACTTTAATTCCACTCGCCCGGATTCTCCCGGTCCTTCCGCTATTCGCTGGACCAGGTGAAGTAGGAGACTCAGGTCTTCTCTCGCTGGCCCACTATGTTCACGCCTAAATAGACGGGAGAGACCGATCGGTTCACCTTCTTTGGCATCCACCAATGTTCTTTGACGAAGGAGAGGTTGAGGGTAGCTCCTGCCGGCCCTTGCTCAATCCTAGGCTTCGCCTCACAAGCTCGCACCAACTTGAGAAGGCCCTTGTTGTCCATGTCGTCCTCGTACAGGTTCATCGTTACAGACACGTACTCAGGAGCGCTTGCGTAAATCATGAAGAGATACCGGCGGCGGTAGTCCGCCTCCTGCAGGTCGGCAAGAACCGCGGGCAGGATGGCAAACAGTCCCGCGGCGAGGTTGGAAGGCTTTCCGTACTGGGCTCCATTATTAGCGGTTACGACCAGTTGGACGACGCATTGGGGGTGTAGAGCGTTAATCTCCCGCTGCCGCTTGGCCTCAAGCCTTTCCGAGATCCACTTGCTGAGGCTCCGAACTATTGTGACAACCACACCGAGAGGAATATCGGACATACCCGTTGCCCCTGCCCCAAAGCCGTGAATGGGGTGAGCGGCGGCCTGATAACCCATCCGCGCGAGGGTCTGGACGATAGTTCCGCTGATCTCATCCTCGTTACCTCCACGGCCCGCAGGCATGTGCGTGACGCCCACTGTGCAGCTTTCGGCGTACTTCTGCACATCAGATTGTGTAGCAGCCATTCGCTCCATCCATCCCTCAAGCCAGGTGAACCCTCAGCATAGTGAAGGCGGATCCGCGCATAGTGATGCACGGCGGCGTTGTGCAGAGCAAAGCTTCATTGAGCTTATAGAGAGACGGACTACGTCCCACTTGTTATGCGGAAAGTAGAGAAACCATCCTCATCGTGCAGTCGCCTGTTACCGTGCCCGTTGAGCTAGGGTCGGAACAGCGATTCTACAGAAGGAGACCCAATGCAGCAGTGGATGTGGGCCATCCCCGCCGTGCCACTTGGCATTGTCGCTTATATCGTGCTCCATAAAATCAACACGCGAGGATCGGGTACCAACACCCGACGCCTGTACTTGATTGTCTCGCTGCTCCTGCTTGCGATAATCGCCCTGCTGTTTGTGTCCGTGGCCTGAGCATAGAAACGAGCTCGACAACCACCAAGCGTTACCTTGACCGCTTGAATCCGTCTGCCCGCTGATGGATCCTTGGGCGGGCAGCCTTAGTGTTTAGGTCAAGCCAAGACCGCGAAGAGGTATGGATATGAGCTCCGCGCCAGATCCTGATCAAGATAGTTTCGTAGCATTGCTCATGGAGCGTGCGCGCGTAAAGAAGCTCAATCCCCGGTTGGACCGCCTGCATGGTTACGGACCCGGCACGTTCGACGCCGTGACAGTCAGTGATGTGCCCCTGGTACGAATCGACGTCCTGGATCCATGGTCGCTCTACCTCGTTTACCAAAAGCCTGATGGGGTGGCAGGTAGCACGCCCTTCGACGGCGGAGAAGTATCAGAAGAGTCGGTGGAGGAGATCTTGGAACTAGCCCTTGTAGCTATTCAAGAACGGCCCCGTATCAAGCGCTACCTCGGCGTCGGGCGTCGGTATCTGAGTTTCGGGCAGCCCAAAGCTGCTCTTCGACTCGAAGTCATCACGGCTGTATGCGGCACGGACAGTGCTACCTGATGCCGAAGTACCCGGTAGAGGATCCACTTACGGACATGCTCGGAGTACTACAGTGCATACTGCGCAACGTTCATCGCGATCCCTGGTGTTGAAGCGCTCCATGCGAACGGCGTCTTCATCGGGCCCGACCTGTAAGGTGTAGCGAAATCTCCCCGGTCAGCGTGACGCGACCCTTCTGAAGGGATGACACAGTGCATTGGCAGCTCACCACTGCAGAAACGGTGGCGCAAGCCCGCGCGATTCTCGAGCACCACCGGCGCGGCCTATCTCGTGAAAACGTGCCCGGCGAGCTCACCCTCACCGGCGGCAGCAGCATCGAGGGCCTCCTCACCAAAGGAGATATCGACCTTCACCTGCGGGTTACTTCGGACGACTTCGCTGTCGCGGTGTCACGCCTTCGGGGCCTCTACGCCGTGGCGCGGAAGGATATCTGGACTCCTTGGTTCGCGGTTTTCGAGCAAGCCTCCACGCCGCCTGTAGGAGTTGCAGTAACTATCCTTGACTCCGAACACGACCGCAGATTTGTACGGTCGTGGGAACGAATGCGCCTGGACAAAACCGCTCGGCAGCAATACAACATGCTCAAAGTACAAAGTGACGACGTGGAAGAAGCCAAGTCACTGTTCTTCACCGACCTCGCTTTCGAGTAGGACGCTGTCATTTCTGAGGCGCTGTCCGCCCCGATCCCGAGGGTGGTCAAACACGATCGCAGCAGGTACGGCCAGAAAAGCGGGATTGTCGCTCCTGACAAGCGTGCCTCAATCGGTTCACCTGAATGTCGAACTTTGTGGAAGCAAGACGATCTTGGGCGCCGAGCGCGCATAAAGGCATCCACAAGCGGGCACTTGAGGTGTTCTAGGTCGGAACCGATACGTACCCGTCGGTCCACAGGTCATTACCGAGAGTCGCAGCGTCGATGAGGAAGCATTCGGGTTCGTCCTTGAACCCCGGCTGGGTGCGCGCTCGATCGATGCGCGCCTGCGCTTCACTGTGGGATGCGTAGACACCAAGCATCTTCGCGTCGTCCCCAGATTGTTCATCGAGCAGGATCTGACCGTCATCACCAAAGTGATCAGTCGGAGAACCGTCGAGCCACTTTGCGTGATGGATGTGCCACACCATGTAAACGTCCATGGAAGCAGTCTTTCATCCGAAGCTATTCACGAGCCCGGCGCCCTCTTGCCGATCATCAGGCCGACATCTTTTCGCTTACGACCTCTTGGCTAGCGGAGACGTTTGGCCTTTACGCGTGCGGCCTCGCGGTGGGTGAACTCCTCCGTAGGAACGGGGCTAGCAATCGCGGCGAGACCTTCGAGGTAGTGATCTCCGGTCCTGACGACTGTGATGCTCCGCAGCGGATAGCCGAGCGGAACGTCGTGCCAGGTTGCGTCCGGGCGGACCTCCCAAAGGTAGAGATACCGTCGCGTTAGCTCGGCCGGAGCACCTATCCACATGGCGTCGTACTTCCTATCTCGTTCGATGGAGAACAGGACACCTGGAGCGAGGAAGGACCAGAGCATGCTCGAGGTTGTATCCAGGTCGGGTGGCGGCCGATCCACTAGGGGAGTGGGCGGCCATTCAGGCCGGGTCTTAGCGAACTCTTGCTCGAATGTCCGGTCGGGTCGCACGTGTGCGATCTCGCGAAGACGGACAGCTGCGTACCCGTCGAAGAACCCTCCATCCATTGTCTGCGCGAGCAGAACCCACTTTCGGCCCACCGCGACGACGAAGCCGTCGAGTCTCTGACCGGGACGCGATACCCGGTCGATGCGCATTAGGGACTGCTCCTGCTGCGCGGTCAGCAATCGCGATCGGATCTTCTCGGTAGTAGGCACAGCTCATCTTGTCCCACGTTCGGTGAACCATCCTTCACCGGAATCTTGCTTCTGAGCGGTAAGGCTTTCTGGTGAAGCGGGAATCGCGAACAACTGGGTCGTCACGCTGGCGACGGCCGCGATGATCAGGATCGTGCCAAGTAGTGGGAGAGCCATCCAACCTCTTCAGAGGAGCACGGGCGGGGTCCGAGTCGCGCGTGACGCGCACCGTGGCGGACAGCGCGAACGCCCACTGGGCAGGGTGGGCCTCCGCCAGCACGGTGGCGACGGTGTCCGCCTGCATGGCGGACACCGTCGCTGTGTGGGGAGTTATACGAACGGGTTCGTCGAGGGGTCCACGAGCGGGCGAACCTCGACGCCGCCGAAGGGGGCCGGCGCGTGCTTGCCGATCTCGACGGCGTGGTCGATGTCGCGCGCCTCGTAGGTGTAGTAGCCGCCGAGGGTCTCCTTGGACACGACGAACGTGCCGTCCGTGACCGTGTCACCGTCGATCTTCTTAGCGTCCTTCGGGGACGCAGGGGCCCCTCCGCCCGTGAGGGTCCCACCGAGCTCGGAAATCTTCTCGGTGAACGTGCCGTGCGAGGCGACCAACTCGCCCCACCCCTCGGGCGACATGGTCGAGTACCGGCTCTGGTCTTCGTGGATGAGAACGATGTACTGGGACATGGCAGTGCCTCCTGCGTTGGGTCGCGGGCCGGCCTGTCCGGCTCCGTCATCACTACAGCGAACAACCTGCCGCCGGATCGACATCTAGGCCAGGATTCTTTTCCGAACCTTTCCAGCGCCACCGGCGTGCGTGTCGGAGTCCGCTGCGCGCGTTGAGGTGCACTCTGGGTGCGGGGATTCGGCGGACCGCCATGTCCGCTGCGAGTACGGTCACGGCAACCTGCTCAGCTCGCACGGAACCGGCCAGGGCGCTCGTGCCACGACTCATCTGGCTCACGACGCCTTCTGCGTTGCTGTCGGCACCGGCCGTCGCAGCCCGGACAACGCCTCTGCTCGTGCACGCGGGCTGCCATGAGGGTTGAGTGTCAGACCTGTGATCGATAGGTCATCGATGGGTGCGTGCTGCGAGGAGTCGGCGCTCGGCGTCGTTCGCGGTCAGTTCCAGGGCGCGGAGATCCGCCGCCAGAGCTTCGTCGTCACGACCGAGCCGCCTGAGCAGGTGCGCACGGACGGCGTGCCAGAGGTGCGCACGCTCGAGGTCATTCTTGAGGGTGTCGACCTCGCTGAGCGCTGCAGCGGGGGCTCCGACCCGGTCGAGTGCGACTGCACGGTTGAGCCGCACGACAGGCGATCGGTCGTAGCCGAGGAGCAGATCGTAGAGGACGAGGACCTGCAGCCAGTCGGTTTCGGCTGCGGTCTTGGCATCGGCGTGGCACGCGGCGATCGCGGCATGCAGCTGCCAGCGGCCGGGGCGACGTAACCGGGCGGCCTGGTCCAGCTCGGCGCGTGCGCGAGCGATGAGAGTTTCGTTCCATCTTGACCGGTCCTGATCGGCCAGCAGCACGAGCTCGCCGTCCACGGACCGGGCTGACTCGCGCGCGCGGTGGAACAGCAGTAACGCGAGGAGGCCGTGAGCCTCCGCCTCATGTGGCAGGGCAGACGCGATCACGCCTGCCAGCCAGAGGGCGTCGTCGGCGAGGCCGCGGTTCGAGGTGGCGTCGCCGCCGGCGATGAGATGGGCTTCGTTGTACATCACCGACACGACTGTGAGAACGATGTCGAGCCGCTCCGCCCGATCCGGCCCGTCCGGGATACGCAGCGGGATACCGGTGGCGCCGATCTTCCGTTTGGCGCGCACGATGCGCTGCGCGGTGGCGGGCTCGGTGCTGAAGGTGGCACGTGCGATCTGCGCGGTGGTGAGGCCACACACCGCTCTCAATGTGAGTGCGAGTTGAGCATCCGGCGACAGCGCGGGGTGGCAGCAGCCGAATAGCAGCGGCAGCCGGTCATCAGTTTCATTGATCTCGTCGAACGAGTCTGTGTCGGCTGGATCCGCAGTCGCAGTCCCCCATTCGGCCTCGGGTGCCATGCTCGCCAGCTTCTCGCGGTAACGGGTTGCTCGGCGGATCCGGTCGAGGGCGTTGTGACGTGCAGCCTGGGTGAGCCACCCGCCGGGGTTCGGCGGGATCCGGTCGCCCCGCCACGCGCGCAGTGCTTCCTCGACGGCCTCGGCAACTGCTTCTTCGGCAATATCCAAGCTACCCAGCGACTTGGCCAGGGAAGCGACGATCCGGCCTGACTGTTCACGCACGACCCGCGCGAGGAGTAGATCGGATGCCGCGGCCCCGCCGCCTGGCCCCGCCGCCGCATCCGATCCGGTCACTGCTCTTGCTGGCTGAAGTCCACCATCGGGCGGATCTCCACGCCGCAGCCCGGGTGCTCCAGCCCCGGCCACGTCCTCGTCAGGGCGATTGCTGCATCCAGGTCCGGGACGTCGATGACCTGGAAACCGCCGACGACCTCTTTGGCCTCGGAGAACGGTCCATCGACGACCACCGTTCCGCCCGCCCTGTGCTTCACGGTCGTGGCCGTCTCGACCGGCTGCAGCTGCGCACCGACAGGTGCGATGTGCGCCGCGTGCTCACCGAACCACTGGTACATGCGGGCGTAAGTCTCCTGCTGCTTGTCCTCCGGCACCTGCGCGTCCAACTCGGGGTTGGTGGTGAACATGATCACGTACTTCACGGTGTTTCCTTTCGTCAGTGGAACCGTTACACCCATACAGCGAACGAGCAAGACCACCATCGACACACGCCGAGGAATTCTTTTCGGGCCCGGATTCGGCACTGGATTCGAAACCGATTACGGGAGCGTCAGTGCGCGGCCGTAGAAAGGGTCGCTTGAGCATCTCCTAGCGCTCGATGACGGACAATCTTGCTTCCCCCGAAATCTTGGTTCAGGTGTCAACGGCGCGTGGTGTTCTGCGGATGCGTTGGGGTGAGCTCTTGGGAATGCGTTCAACGAGACCTCGGGCTTCGAGGTCAACTTTGGTGTAGCGGACGTAGTTGGACAGGCGTCCGTTTGGGAACGCCGGGTGGGACCCTAACCTGCTCTGGGCCTCATCGACGACGACCTTCAGGGGCACGGTGTCGTCGTCAGCGGCGAACACGTCGATAGCGCCGAGGATGACCTCCACGAGCAGATCGTATTGCTCGAGGGATATGGTCCACCCGTCCAGACCATCCGGTCGTGTGGCGTTGAACATCTGGACACGTCCGCGTTCACGCGCCACTTCATCCTCAGCCCATGCTCGGGCCGACACCGGTTCTGAATGCGGGTCAGCGGACATGAGAGCCCTCCACAAGGTCCTTGAGTTGCTGCAGGTCCTTCACATGCAAGGCCCGGATCGAGCGTTGCAACCACCGGTGCGGCCTGGTCGGCGTCCCGGGCGGTAATCAGCACCTGCAGGCCGGCGGCGGCGAATTGCTGCGCGACCTCCCGATCGAGGCCGTGCGCCGCGCCGGTCACAAGGGCGACAGGTCCGTTCATGATCTGCTCCATTCCGCAGGGTCCTTGGATCATAGGGGACCGATTTGTACCGTGGAAGGATGAGGACTACCCGACCGTCGATCCGGCAGGGCCTTGGAGCGCCGAGGTGAGCGTCGCTTACGACCAGGTACAGGTCGACTCCCGCGGGCAGTGGCGGGAGTGGCTGACCGTTCATGCCGCCGGCAGTCCCGGCATCTGGCTCGTCACATGGAAGAAGGGCGCCGGGCCGTACCTGTCCTACGACGATCTGGTCGAGGAGGCGCTGTGTTTCGGCTGGATCGACAGCCAACCCAGGACGGTCGATGAGGACCGCAGCAGCCGGCTGGTCTCCCCGCGCCACCCGGGAAGCAACTGGTCACGGGTCAACAAGGAGCGGGTGCAGCGGCTCACCGAGGCGGGCCTGATGACTCAGGCCGGGCTCGACGCCGTACGCGCGGCCCAGGCCGACGGCAGTTGGACCGCCCTGGACGACGTCGAAGACCTCATCGAGCCCGACGCCCTGCGTGCCGCACTCGATGCCCACCCGTCCGCGCGGGCACACTGGGACGACTTCCCGCGCTCAGCGAAGCGGGCAATCCTCGAGTGGATCAGCACCGCCAGAACCGACACCACCCGGGAACGCCGTATCCACCAGACGGTCACCGAGGCGGCCGACGGCCGGCGGGCCAACCAGTGGCGCCAGCCCAAAACCGCCAAGTAGGCGGAAACAGCCACGGTCCGGCCGGTACCGGTTCGACACTTGCCATGTGTGCACGCTGGGAGGACCCCCCCCCACCCACCAACGACCGACAAGCCCGGCGTTGCATGATGTCTAAACCCTTGACCATCCCTGTTGCGAAAGCCCTCAACGGACCCAAGATCTACATGATTCCAGAGCGGATGCACTGTGGCGTTGGGTGTACCCCGGCGCAACAGCTGATCTGTTGGGGCGGAGTATTACGGGCGGGGACGTTCTTGATGAGACCTTCCGGTTCGAAGGCTGAGAGCCACCAAGCCGGCCAGGAGGTAGAGGCTGGCCTGTACCTGCAGCGCAATAGTGAGCCCTACCCCAGTGCCGACGAGGCCGCCGGCGAGCATCCCCAGGGATTGGAATGCGGTGAGCGCTGCGAACAGCAGGCTGGTGACGCGGCCGCGATGAGTGGCCGGGCTTGAGTACTCGGCGATCGTCAGCAGAGCGGTCATGGCGGTGAGACCGGGCGCACCCACCAAAACGAAGAGGACCACGTACACTGCGAAATTGGTGGTCAGAAGCGGCGCGTTCCATACGGCGAACGACAGTAAGGCGAACAGGAGCAGAGAGCCTGATGCGAGGCGTGACGGCGATGCCTTTGCGACGACTCGGATGAGCGCGAGACCAGCGACAAGCGCCCCGACGGCCTGAACTCCCCGCAGTACCCCCACTTCCGCTTCACCTCCGCCGAGATCTCGGAGGACGAACAGCAGGAAGAGGATTGTGAACAGGCCCTGCGCGACGGCCATCAGGGCAGCGACCAGCATGAGCCGCGCCAGTCGAGACGTGCGTCTGACCACTCGCAAGCCGTCACGCATATCGGCGAGAGGGTGCGACGTCGGTGCTGCGCCCGCAGTGGTAACACGAGGCCCACTACCGAGGACCACCGTGGCGACCAAATAGAAGACTCCGGCAGTAGCTACGAGCGGGGTGACACCGCCCACGCCAATCACGAACCCTCCGACAGGTGCGCCCACAAGCCGAGCGAGGCTCGAGCCGATTCCCAGCAACTGATTGGCTCCCGGAACCTGGTCGGCTGACACCAACGCCGCTGCCGTCGACGGACGGCATGGCTCGATGATCGCGCCCAACAAGGCCTGAGCGACGACGACCACGTACACCAGCCACAGATCGTCGCCTCCGGTGACGAAAAGCAACGGTACGAGCGCCACCATTTGTAGCGCCGCCGTGGCCCCCATCAGGCGCCACGCATTGACCCGATCAATCAGTACCCCTGCTATCGGCGCACTGACCACCGTGAGTGCGGTCTGCACGATGAACACCGTCGAAGTGGCCAACGGCGACGCAGTAAGGGAGAAAACGAACAACGGCAAGGCGACCAGCAGAGCCCAGTCGGCCGTTTCTGCAACCACTCCACCTACGAACAACCGCCGTATTCCGCGCGCCGCCCAAACGGTGGCGTTCATTGATCCGTGGATGTGAGTCGTGGATCAAGAAACGCCCGCACAGAAACGCGAACAACCTCGCTTCCATCGGGCACTTCCCGACGCGTGGGACGCAAGTACGGCCGCACGACGTCATCGATACGACGACCTAGATCGACCAGCTCTGCCGGCGTGAGCAGCACCGCGTAATCATGCAAAGTCACCGCATCGCTCCACGCCGTCGGCACCCTGTGCTCCTGATCCAGGTAGTCAATCAGTAGGGCGTGAGCCTCGTGTACCGAAATCAACTTCACAGCGGACTGAGCTATTGCGTCCGCTGGACCTTCCGCCGGTCCGAGTTCAATGCCCGTGACCGTGGCCCGCCAAGGCTTCGTGCGACGGTCCTCTGCTTCATCGTCGCGCTCGACCAGCCCAACCTTCGCGAGTTCACGCAAGTGCCACGAGCAATTCGACGGACTCTGACCTACTACCGCAGCACACTCACTTGCCGTCTGAGGCCCCGTACTCATCAGGTGATTCAAGATGGACAGCCGAGCCGGTACGGCCAAAGACGCGACTACCGCCCTCGAGGCAACCAAGCGCCGCTCAACATATTTTGAAGTCACGACTTCAGAATATGGCCTGCCGGACTCCTGATGGAAGGTCTTGTAGAACGAGCCTGAACGGATAGTGCCCGCTGGATGGCCAACCCCGGCACAGCCCTGTGAGAAAGCTTTCGGTCGTGCGGTGCCTGTCCAGCGGTGCGGGCTGGCACCGCGTGATCGGGGATTAGTCGCGCGCTGCGAGGAACTGGTCGAGGGCGGCGAGGTCGTCGGTGTTGATGTGGTCGACGCCCGCATCTGCAAGTTCCGACCAGACGGCGTCGCGTGCCGCACCGGGGAGGTCAGGGGTCGCCCAGAAGCGGACCCGTGCGCCCTGTTCGTGGGCGGTGGCGACATAGGCCCGGAGCTTCTCGCGCTCCGCGGTCGGCATCTCGCCCACGCCCTGCCAGGTGAAGAGTTGGTTCCAGTTGTTGCTGATCAGGGGCATGAGGCTCGAGGGCAGCGCCGATCCCAGGTCGGTGGCGCGTCCGTCGTAGAAGCTCGAGCGGTGCTGGTCGGCGGCCATCGTTGCCAGGGGGCGGTTGCCGCTGACGACGACGCTCACGGCACCCTGCTTCACTTTGCCGTTGCTGAAGCGCGTGAGCAGGGAGCGGTGCTCGTCGAGCTCGGCCTCGAGGGCGGCGTAGGTCTGCTCGGCGTCACCCTTGATGTCCACCAGCAGCTGGAACTCTCCGTCCCACCCCGGGTACACGCTGCCGGCCCTGCCGTCCACCAGCTCATCGAGCGGATCGAGATAGAGGCTTTCGAGCGTGACTCCAGCAGTGACATCTGCGAGGTCGTGGGCTACGAGAAGCTCGCCGTCGACCAGCCATACGTCCGCTTCGACACTGGTGAAGCCGTGCTGGAGGGCATCGAACAGCGGGCGGTCGTGTTCGTAGTCGTTGTGGGCGTGCGCTGCCTCGCGGGGGGTCCCGAGGACAACGTCATTCGTAGGCTTAGACGCGTTCGCCGGAACGGCAACGGAGACAGCGAGCGACGAGCAGACAAGTAACAGGGCGAAAGGCCGGGCGATGGACATGGTCCTCAACTTTCGGGTGGGGGCAGGTGGCCCTCCGACGCTAGATAGTTGAGGTGAGCAACAGGGTGATCCCCGCTGGAACCCGGGTGAACATCCGACGACGCCGACCGCCGAAAGTCCTCCGGGCCGGGTGTGCGGGCGGCTCCTGCCAGCGGGAAGCAGGTCAGCAGCACGCCCAGCGATTCTGCGGGACGTCTCTTGTGTGGTGTCGTACGCCGAGCGATAATCTAACCAATATGTTGGTGGATTAAACGGGAGAGGGTGTGTGATCATGCATCGACTGGCAGCCGCTCTCGTCGCCGGGTCGCGGACGTGGTGGGTGATCGCCGTGGGCGCCGTCGCGACGGCGGGCTCCCTGATCCTTCTGCAGGTTGTGGGTGCCCGTGTGGATCGACTCGTCGGATACCCGCCGTTTGACCTGCAGACGCCTCTGGGCGTCGAGGCGGTCCTCTCGCAGGCCCCCCTGTATGAAGCCCCCGCACGCCGGGCCTACCTCTTGTTCCTCGTGGTCGACACCGTCTTCCCACTCGTGGCGTCCGTGCTTCTCTGCCTCGTTCTGGCGCGATCGCTCACCGTGTTGGAGAGGCTGCGGGGGCTCCCGTCGGTCAACAGGGTGGTGCTCATTCCTCTGGTCGGGGCGCTGTTCGATTGGACCGAGAACGTCTTCTTCGCCCTGGCGATCTGGAACCCGGATGGCCTTAAATCATGGGCGGTGATCGCAGTGGGAGTGAAAGCGGCAAAGATCGTGCTCAGCGTCGTCCTCGTTTCCGGCCTGGTACTCACCTTCGCGGTCTTTGTGCTGACCTGGTCGACCGTGGCGCACCTGCGTACCCGCCGGCAGAGCATGCAGATGCTGAGCATCGATGAGCCTCCCACCAGTGCATCTCCCAGGCCATCTTCGGGCTCCGAGCCCGCGGCGGGAGCCTGAGATGGCACGGCCGAAGAGCCTGAATAATGCTTCCCGCGCGACGTTGCTCACCGAGGCGGAGAAGCTGTTTGCGGCCCGCGGATTCTCATCGGTCAAGCTGCGCGACATCGCGGAGGCCTCGGACCTGCATCACGCCTCGATCTACTACTACTTCCCGGGCGGCAAGGAACAGATCTACGTCGACGTGATGACAGCCAGCTTCCACGAACATCGCCGCGGGCTCGAGGAAGCCGTGGCAACTGCTCCTCCTGGGGTCCGGGGCCCGCTCTACGCCGTGGCCGATTGGTTCACCTC
The DNA here is from genome assembly GCF_054510995.1 of Arthrobacter sorbitolis. Classification (NCBI taxonomy): domain Bacteria; kingdom Bacillati; phylum Actinomycetota; class Actinomycetes; order Micrococcales; family Micrococcaceae; genus Arthrobacter; species Arthrobacter sorbitolis. The sequence continues at coordinate 22,772 of NZ_JBTNDM010000007.1, read as the reverse complement.
CCACCCCCCGGTAGATGTGGCTCGCATGGCCTTGGCGGATTTCCCTGCCCTCCCCCCGGCCGCCGCGGACGACCTCACCACCCTGGCGTATGACTCGCTGCGGAAACCGATCGCGGCCGCCCTCGCCGCGGCGCGGGACGCGCGATCCGAGGCGCTGTCGATCACGGACCTGGACCAGGCAGCGATGGCCCTGGTGGCCCTCGTGCAGAGCGTCCACTCCGTGCCGGCCCGATACCTGCCGACCCCCGAAGCGAAAACGGAGCTCGGACGCGGTTTCGTGGACATGCTTCTGGACGGATGGATACGAAGGGAGCAGAAGTGACTGCCACAACCATGAAGACCATCGCCATCGAGCGATACGGCGGGCCGGAGGTGCTGGCCATCATGGACCTCCCGGCGCCACGGATGGCCCCGAATCAGGTCGTGATCAGGGTCGCCGCCGCGGGCCTGAACCCGGCCGACACTGCGCTGCGCGCAGGACAGTTCAGGTTCTTCATCCGACACCCGTTCCCTCTTGTGTTGGGCTCCGACCTCGCGGGAACAGTAGAGCAGGTCGGTGAAAAGGTGACCAGGTTCTCGGTCGGCGACCGCGTGCATGGTCTCCTGCCCCTGCTCGAAACCGGCGCGTACGCCCAATTCGCAGCCATCGACGAGGACTCGTTGTCGCTTGTGCCCGACGCTCTCACTCTCACTCAGGCAGCAGCGATACCACTCGCGGCGCTCTCGGCCTATCAGGCGCTCTTCGAGCGAGCAAAGATCAAGGCAGGCGACACAGTACTGATCACCGGCGCATCAGGCGGTGTCGGCACTTTCGCAGTACAGCTGGCCCACGTGGCCGGCGCCCATGTTGTAACACTCACCAGTGCCCGCAACCAGGAGACCATGCGGACACTCGGCGCGGATGTCTGCCTCGATTACGGACAAGCCGATGCGCTGAAGAGCATCGGACAGGTCAACGCCATTCTCGACTGCGCACGCACCCTCCGACCAGCCCACGCCCACCGGCTACTGGTCCGAGAAGGCACCTACGTGTCGGTGGTGCCCTTAGCCAACCCCGTGCGCATCCTTCGCGCCGCTCTCCGCGGGCGCCGATTCCGGTGGCTGAAGGTACGGCCCGACGGTCACGCACTCCAGCACATCGACCAATGGATCTCCGACCGCCGCGTCGCCCCGGTCATTGAGCACGTTTACTCCCCGCAGGAGATCGCTGACGCGCATCGACGCATCGATAGCCACCGAGTACGCGGAAAGCTCGTACTGCAACTGGATTTCGCCCACCGCAGCAACCTCTAGCTGCGGCGACTCCTCCCCTGGTCAAACCAAAAAGACCTGACCTATCTGTTGACCTTGATTCTCGGGTCATTCGCCGGTTTCTCGCCGGTGCTGACGGCGCCCACACGGATGATAGCGACGGGTTGTCGTGTCTGATACCCCATGGGATGATGCCGCCATGGGCAGAGAGCTTATTCGCACCGACCGTGCCCCCGGCTCTTCCCTCTACAGCCAAGGTGTTCGGGTCGGCAATCACATCTACGTCTCCGGGATGACCGGCACCGACCCGGCCACCGGCGCCCTTGCCGGCGGAACGATTCAGGAGCAAACTCGCCAGGCCCTCACCAACTGTCTCGCGATCCTAGAAGCTGGCCATGCGAGCTCTGACGACATCGTCGAGATAGGCGTCCTCTTGACCCACCCAGCCGACTTCGCCGGCCTGAACGAGGAGTACGCCCGGGCGTTTCCAACTGATCCGCCCACCCGCTACGTAGCCAGACTCGGTGTCGAGCTGCCCGGAGTCCTCGTCTCCATTCGGATGACCGCGATCACCACCTGACCAGGCAGTGGCGGTCAGCGGCGGGCATCTCAGAAACTGCGGATTTGATCGCTAGAGGGCGGTCGTCGGTGATCGCTTAGTGGAGATAGTTGCCGTTGACGAGAATGCTGGCAGCGGCTCTGAAATGCAACGGTAAATCGCGGTGATCCTCCAGCGCTGCGTGACGGACTTACAGGAACGCTGAACGCTCCCAGATGGCCTGCTGCTGCCCGTCGTGAACTTCACACGTACCTCCACCATTCATCCTGCCCAAGGAGTGGTGCATTGACCGGTTGAGACCGCCAGTGATTGTGTCAAGGAAATGGACCCAGGGGGACGGTTGATGGTGGCCCCACCACGGCGCCGTTTGACCGTACGGAAACCACTCTCGAAGTCCTGAGTCGTCCTCAGTCGGAGTATTGATGGTGCTGGCGCAGGCCACTGAGCCCGGGTGTGCCTGCGCCAGCAGTGGCGCCCTATGGGGTGCTGGTGGCGTCCTGGACTTCGCCGACGAGTTCCTCGAGGATGTCCTCGAGGAAGAGCATGCCGGTGGTGTTGCCTGCGGTGTCGAAGACCCGGGCGATGTGGGCGCCGGTACGCCGCATGGTCGCCAGCGCGTCCTCGAGGTCGCTGCTGCGGTACGCGGAGGCGAGCTTGCGGACCCTCTTGGCCGGCACCGGGGCGGTGAACGATTCCGGGGTGGACAGATCCGTGACGTCTTTGAGGTGCAGGTAGCCGGCCGGTTCCCCGTCGCGGGTGAGGATGTACCGGGAGTAGCCGTGCTCCCCCACGGTGCGCTGGATGTCCGCGGGGCTGGCCGTGACGGGCAGGTGCACGATGTCCGTGATGGGGACCTCGACGTCGGCGACGGTCTTGGACGTGAACTCGAACGCGTTGCTCAGGGTGCCGCTGCCGTCGGCGAGGACGCCCTCCCGGGTGGACTGCTCCACGATGGTCGCGACCTCGTCGAGGGTGTAGGCGCTGGTCGCCTCGTCCTTGGGCTCGACCTTGAACAGGCGCAGGATCGCGTTGGCGATCCCGTTCAGCGCCCAGATGACCGGCCGGACGACCCTCGACACGAACACCAGGGGCGGCGCCAGGAGCAGGGCTGCCTTCGTGGGCACGGAGAACGAGATGTTCTTCGGGACCATCTCGCCGAGGACCACGTGCAGGAAGGTGACCAGCAGCAGGGCGATGACGAACGCGATCACGCCGACGGCTTCGGGCGGGATCGGTGTCAGGGCCAGCGGGTACTCGAGCAGGTGATGGATCGCCGGTTCGGACACGTTCAGGATCACGAGGGAACAGACGGTGATGCCGAGCTGACTGGTGGCCAGCATGAGGGTGGCGTGTTCCATCGCCCAGAGGGTGGTCTTCGCGGCCTTGCTGCCTTCCTCGGCCCGCGGTTCGATTTGGGAGCGGCGCGCGGAGATGACCGCGAACTCCGCGCCCACGAAGAACGCGTTGACGGCCAGGAGCACGACCAGCCAGATGATGCCGGGCAGGTACTCACTCATGGGTCAGGTCCTTCGTCAGCTCGTCGATCGTCCGGTCGTGGCGGCCCTGTTGAGCAGCGCGGGGATCCTGCGGGTAGTCTGCGGGATCGGTGGGTGTGAAGCGGATGCGTTCGACGTGGGCGGCGAGGACCCGCTCGACGCGCAGGACGCCGTCGTCGAGTGCTACTTCGTCGCCGAGTTCGGGGATCCGGTCGAGTTCATCGGTCATGAAGCCGGCGATCGTGTCGTAGTCCTCCCCCTCAGGCACCTCGATCCCCGTGCGCTCCTTCAACTCGTCCGGGCGCAGTGACGCGTCGAAGGTGATCGATTTGCCGGTGCGGATGACGCCGACGCGGGTGCGGTCGTGTTCGTCCTCGAGCTCACCGACGATCTCCTCGATCAGATCCTCCAGCGTGACGATGCCCGCGGTGCCGCCGTGCTCGTCGGTGACGATCGCGACCTGCAGTCCCTGCCGGCGCAGCAAGCCCAGGAGGGTGTCAACGCTCATGGATTCGGGCACCCGGAGGGGTTGGACCATGAGTTTCTCGGCCGTGGTGATGTTCCGTGCGTCCAAGGGCACGGCGAAGGCCTGCTTGAGGTGGATGACGCCACGGATGTCGTCGCTGTCCTGACCGATCACGGGGAACCGCGAATACCCGGTGGCCACCGCGATGGCGACGATCTCCGCTGCGGTGTCCGTGCTCCGGACGGACGTCATCCGCACCCGGGGCGTCATGACGTCGTCGGCGGTGTGATCGGAGAACAACAAAGTACGGTGCAAAAGCTCGGCGTGATCCTGATCGAGGGAACCCTCCAGGGCGGACCGGCGTACCAAAGAACTGAGCTCCTCGGCGCTGCGGGCCCCGGAGAGCTCCTCCTTCGGTTCGATGCCGAAGGAGCGGATGATCCTGTTCGCCGTGTTGTTGAACAGCAGGATCACGGGCTTGAGGACCGTGGTGAACAGGGCCTGGAACGGAACCACGACCCTCGCGGTCTGTCGCGGCAGGGCCAGGGCGAAGTTCTTCGGCACGAGCTCGCCGATGACCATGGAGAACACGGTGGCGAGGAAGATGCCGACGACGGCGCCGATCCCGGGCACGATGCCCTCGGGCAGGCCCGCGCCGAGCAGGGGCTCGCGGAGCAGGGAACTGATCGCGGGCTCGAACGTGTACCCGGTGAGCAGGGTCGTCAGGGTGATGCCCAACTGAGCACTCGACAGATGCGTCGAAGTGATCTTCAGGGCCTTGATCGTGGGCTTGAGGCCCTTCTCGCCGCGGGCGTCCCGGGCTTCGAGCTCGTTCCGGTCGAGGTTCACGAGCGCGAACTCGGAGGCAACGAACAGGCCGGTACCGACGGTGAGGATCAGGCCGACGCCGATCATGACTAGTTCATACATGGTGCCGCCCCCCATCCTCGATCGGCCGGCAAACTAGAAAGCCGGCGGTCAGGCGGGTGAGGGGCATGGGTCTATGTGATGGGGGGTCGTCCATAATGCCATCCAGTCTAACGAACAGCTGTCTACTCTTCCGGGCAAGGACGCCCATCCGGCCTACGCTGACAGCACAACCCCACTGGAGGATCGACCAGCGAAGCGTGACCGGGCGCTCTGACTGGCTGAAGATGTGAGTGTCAGGGGCGATCGATGCGGTACACGTAGTGCAACGGGTCGTCCACCGGATTTTCTGGCGACATCGGCCCTTCGGCGATCCGCTGCAGCCCCGCCTTCTCAAGAGCCCGCCACGAGGCAGTATTCGCGGCCACCACGGCGACAAGCACAGCGGGTGCGACCGGGTAATCGCTCCAGGTCCTCTGAACCGCGTGGGCGAGCATCCGTGAGCCGAGCCCACCACCGCGTAAGGCGGCATCAGCTATGAGGTAGTCGAGCTCGACTGCGCCCTCCGGCACGTCGACGAGCGTCTCAAACTCGGCCAGGTCCTCGGGGTAGTCGTGAATCACTGAGCGCTGCAGCAACCCGAAGGGGCGGCCGTTGAGCGACATGATCAGGTCCTCTCCCGGTTCCTCGCCCCGCACGCTCGGTCCGAAGTCACGCTCGACGGCCTCAACCGTGTACTCGTTGTTCCACCACCGCGCGACCTGCGGCTCACCCAACCACTCGGCCAGCAGGGCGAGGTCGGCGGCAGCCAACGGACGCCAGGTCAGAAGACCTTCATCGATCACTCCCATACCAATACTGTAAGGAAGGGTGTCAGCTGAAGACCAGCGTCCCGCAAGCCGGTCGCTCGACCCTCATCCTCCAACCGGAGTCGTGGTGCGCGCCAACACTCCAGCGAGCAGCCAACACTCCAGCGAGCAATGAGCGCATGAACCGGACGGTGAGAATGTACGGAAAGGTGCCATATGCGTACACCAAGGGGGCTTCCGACCGTTGCCCAGCTGTCCAAGCGAAGAATCCTTTGCTTGGACGTATTCAAGCCGACCAGAGTCCGAACCGACCGTACCTTCACCGGCCAGTTTCTTGGGCGAGGACTGCAGGAATGGGCCGCCTAGACAGGACGAGGCAGAACGAGCAGTTGGAAGTTGGTGCCGAAGAGCTTGCCGTGCCACTAAGAATTGTCATTTGCGCTGATATCGGTAATCCGGCTTCGTGCGATTCACCAGCACCATTACGACTTGGTCCTTGCGGAACCGAAGGCCTGTATAGGGCCGCAACTATGGGGCCCTTAGATCCGCCTGAGTCCGTAGGGTCACCCACCTATGAACGATTGAGCCCGAAGGGTGGAGCCCAAGACCATCCACTTGTGGATGCGCCTCTAGACCTCCAACAAGCAACTACAGCTACCGTCTCGCTACCGATGGGTAACAAGACACTTCGTCGAGACACAACTACTCCCCCGCCATTACTACTCCTGTCATGTCTTGCTACCCTGTCTCACAAGCTAGAGTTGGGAATCGTGGTAGAAGCGTTGATTGCGAGACAGTTTCTGCGGCATCGGTGTGGAGAAGTGGTATGGGCAACCTAATCGGGTACGCGAGAGTGTCGACGCGCGCGCAGGACTCGGACCGTCAGGTCACCGACCTGCTGGCCACCGGCGTCCGGCGCGATGACCTCTATGTCGATCATGAGGTGAGTGGCGCCCATGCCCGCCGGCCGCAGTTCGACAAGGCTCTCGGCGCGTTGCAGGAGGGCGATACCCTGATCGTCACCACCCTCGACCGGCTCGGCCGGTCGACGTCGAACATGCTCGCCCTGGCCGATGAACTCCGACTACGCCAGGTGAACTTGCGCGTGCTGAACTTCGGCGGCGGCAACGTGGACACCGGCACACCGATGGGATCAATGGTCTTCACCGTCATGGCGGCCCTCGCGCAGATGGAACTCGAGATCAAACGCGAACGCGTCAATGATTCCAACACGAAGCGTCGTGATGCCGGCATGGACCTTGGCGGCCGGCGCCCGGCATTCTCCGACAGCCAGATCGCGAACGCACGTCGGCTCATCGAACAGGGTCAGCCCGCGTCTCATGTCGCCCGTGACCTCGGCATGTCCCGGGCCACCCTCTACCGGCGCATCGCGAACCTCGACGCCCGGCAGTGGATCACCACCCGCACCACTTCCGCCCATTCCCAGGACCCGAAACCATAGTGTGCCGCCAGCAAGGGGGCAGATACGACGGGCTTGACCTGGCAAGGTTGAAGCCAAGGGCCTCAGCCGGTGAAGTTTCGTTATATGAACACCAGGGAAGACGGGGCGCTGATTCTCGATGTGCTGAACAGGGGAATCATGATGAATGCAAGGCACCCCACGGTCCTGCCGCGACGAGTCCGGCCTCTTCGATGAGAGCGCCGACCACAGCAGTACTGAGGATCTTTTTGCGGGTGATCACGATCGTGCCCTCCGCCGGAGCGACTAGGGAAGCACCAACACTGGCGACAGATCGAAGGTGAACCACCGATGCCACAAGCCCGATATATGGAATTCGTCACACCGGCGACGAGAGATGGGTCGAGCGCCCCTGTTCATAGGCTGTCGGAGATACGGGCGGGAGAAATGAAGGAGCGCCGGCGAACATCGGGACGGAGGTCCCTTTGATGTTCGTCGACGCTCGGACCCGGCGGACCGGGTCAGTCCCCACTCGCACGTGAAGATGGGGATGACTGTACAGGCCAGGCCTGTGAAACACCCGCGAAAGTTTACTCATCGGTAACCGCCTCTTGTCCGGGCGCGTTCGAGGTGTTCATCCCCTCCAGATCCAGATCTTGAAGCACAAACCGGCGCCATCACCTCCGGCAGTCCTCCTACGGTTCTTCCACATCCGCCGAGGGTGTCGTGCGTTAGTTTTCTGGCGCCCCGATCGAATTAATCGGGCCAGCCTCCCCAGTTGGCCGGCACAAGGGCGCCGATCTTCCGCGGAGCCAGGAGGGCAAGGTAAGACCCATAGCACGGGCCTCGCTTGTGCTACGGGGCGTTCGCTTGTTGGTACGCAAGCTATCTATTGTGACTGGTGCATGCCTATGGTGAGCCGGTAGGAGGAAGGCACAACGACGCGCCGGATTATTCTGGTAGGTATTGGTTCCTGGGGGCAGCCATCCGTGCGACATTGTGCGCCGAATCACAGTCAGTGCGACTCCGGATCCGGACTCGTTCTCATCGCACAGTGAAGGACATAGATCCCATGAACAAGAAGATGCGTTTCCTTGCAGTACCGGCCCTCGCCATCAGCGCTGTCGCTATGGCAGGATCGCCGGCCATGGCCGCCCACGACGGCACCTACTCCTCGACCCTGGGTCAGCTCAGCGGCACGACCGGTACGGGCACGATCAGCCTCGACGTCAAGGGTGACAAGGCGACCGTAAACCTGCAGGTCTCCGGTCTTGCCCAAACCTTCATGGACGCACCGTACCCCCACGTCCAGCACATCCACGGCGGAGCACTCGGCCAGTGCCCCACCACGGCCGCTGACGCCAATGGCGACGGTATCCTCAGCACCACCGACGGCGCAGCATCCTACGGTGGCATCCTCACCACGCTGACCACCTCCGGTGCCACGACCCCGGCCGAGGGCCTGAACCTCGCGCTCGGCGGACAGGGCGGCACCTACACCATCCAGCGCGAAATTACCCTGGACATGCCCACGCAGGAAGCCCTTGCCGCCGGCACCGCTGTCGTCGTCGTCCACGGCCTGGACCCCGCCACGGTCACCGCCACCGCCGAGGCGTTCAACGCACCGAGCGACCTCGAGCCCTCGCTGCCCCTGGGCGCGACCTCGCCCGCACTGTGCGGTGTCCTCACCGAGCAGCAGATGGGTGCCATGCCCAACGGCGGCGCCGACACCGGTGTAGCTACTGAGACCGGCTCCAACACTGGCGTCCTCGCCCTCGGTGGCGGACTCGTCCTCGCCGCCGCAGCCGGCGGAACCTACATGATCCGCCGCAACAACGCATAACAAGCACCAACCCATCCGCCCCGTAACGGATAACGGCACGACCAGCAGTCTCAGCAGAACGATCTGATCGGACCACGGAAAAAACCCTGATGATCAGCTCACCCAGCGACCGCCGCAAACACCACCTGGTGTCTGCGGCGGTCGCTCTGTTAATCCTCACCGGCTGCTCCACCCCCACCAGGACCGACACCGGCACCGGCACGAATGCTGATAGCGGCACCTCTGCAGCTCCGACAATTGGGTCAACACCCTTACCTACACCGGCTGATTCGGCTCCAGCGGCACCGGTGGCAACACCGCCACCAGCGACTACCGCCCCGGCGCCGGGGACACCGCCCGCACCCGAGATGCCGGCAGTTTTGCCAGCATCAGCGCCCGTATCCTTTTCCATTCCCTCGACCGGCGCCCGATCGGACCTTCTCAGGACCGGGTTGCGGGAGAACGGATCCCTGGAGGTGCCTCCGGATGGGCCCGGCGCACCAGCGAGTTGGTACAACCAGTCACTCACCCCCGGCGAACGCGGGCCCGCGGTCCTCTTGGGACACGTCAACGCCACCGACGGCGGACCCGGAATCTTCGCCGACCTCCGCGCACTCAAGGCCGGCGACACCATCGAGGTACTGCGCGAAGACGGCATCACCGCGACGTTCACCTTCAACCGCGGCGAGCAATACCCCAAAAACGAGTTTCCCACCCAAGAGGTGTACGGCAACACCGCCGGAGCCGAACTACGCCTCACCACCTGCGACGGATACGACCCCGAAACCGGCGAATTCGACGACAACTACGTCATCTACGCCACCCTGGCCAGCTGACCGGCCCGCCGTTAGTAACAGCCATACTCATACATCAGAAAAAGGATCTAGCCGTGCGTCGTCGCGTTGCATGGTCAACACCGCTCATCATCCTGACAGCGGCACATATCTCTCTCCTCGGATCAGCGCCAGCCCTCGAAGGAACCCTCGGCATCAAGACGACCTTTGACTGGACGCCTGACGGGCAACCGGTGATGCGCATGGGCGCACTTCAGGCGGGTAGCAAAATTTGTCGCGCTCAGTGCAAAACTATGATGGTGCTTCGCACGCGGCTTATGCACCACCTTCGAGCCCTCCTGCCAATTGCACATGTCAGGTTTCGCAGTCGCCTGAACCAATCCTCAAACTCGCCTGCAAGGACGGAGGACCACCACACCCCGGCCCGATCTCCCTGTCGATCGAAGCCGCGCCAACGATACCGATGACACCGACGTCAGTGACGCCGGCGGGTGACGCACTAGCAATCCGACCTATCTCTTCGATTCCGCTGATTTTTGCAGGAGTCAGGCGGAACCTGTATATGCCTTTACTGGAGTTGAGGGACTAGGCGGATCGCAGCGCGTCATGCTGTGCTGGATACTTCCTGCCATGCTTCCCACGTCGCGATTCGCTCGGCGAATGCTGTACGTGCCGCTGGGAGGACAGTGGCTCCGAGCGCGAACCGCAGGGGCGGTTCATCGGCATCGACGAGAGTCAGGACGGCGTGCGTCGTACCGTGAGGGTCGCGATGCTCCTCGCTGGTCACGCTCGCAAAGAGACGAGTCCGAACGTCGTCGTACACCTTCATCCCCGCACTGGCCTTCAGGGAGGCAGCGCTACCGAAACCAGTCGCGTACGCGCCGGGTTCGATCAGGGTCACCTTGATGCCGAACTCCTCAACCTCGAGCGCGAGGCTCTCGTGAATGGATTCGATCGCGGCTTTCGTCGCGCAGTAGTAGCCGATGACGGGCAATGGGCTCACGCCCAGGGAACTGGACACCGTGATGATGTGACCACCGCGCTGCTTCCTCAGTTGTGGCAGTACTGCCTGAATGACACTGATCGCGCCGAAAAAGTTGGTATCGAAGAGCGCGCGAATGTCGACGTGCGAGGCTTCTTCGACTGTCCCGACGAGCGTGTAGCCGGCGTTGTTCAGGACGACGTCCAGCCTACCGAAATGCGCTTGAGCCAGGGAGACAGCGTGCTCGACCTGAGCAGGGTCAGTGACATCGAGCCGAAGGGGCAGAACGGCATCACCGAACCGCCCTACAAGATCATCCAAGTCCTCTACCCTGCGCGCGGTTGCAGCAACTTTGTCTCCCCGCTCGAGGGCCGCCTCCGTCCAGATCCGACCGAGCCCGCGGGACGCTCCTGTAATGAACCATGTCTTCCGTGCCATGTCGGACTCCTAACTAAGGTGTACTACTGATCATCAGCAGTACTGACGATCAGCCTATGGGTAGGGTGGGAGCATGTCTAATCAAGGTTCGCCCGACCCCTCGGATCCACTGGCCTACCTCCTCAAGCACGCCTTCCTGCGGCTGGCCGCGATAATTGACACAGCACTCGAGCCCCTGGGCATCGACGGCAAAGACTTTGGGGTACTTCGGCTACTCGCGCACCGCGCGCCAACATCCCAGCTCGAGGTTGCGAGGCTTCTCGGCGTTGACCGGACAACGATGGTGTCGCTCCTCGACGAACTCGAACACAAAGGCATCCTCGAACGCACCCCGGACCCAGCCGACAGGCGCCGAAATGTCATCGCCCTCACCGAGCAGGGAGTGCTGGCTTACGACGCGGCGGACATCGCTCACCAGAAAGCGGAGAAAGAGTTTCTCGCTGTCATCACCCCGGCCATGTCCGAGCAACTTCGTGCAGCACTTCGCTCCCTACACCGACACCAACCGCTCTCGGACACGTAGAGCCTTCCGTGTCACTATGTTGGCGACGCGCCCGGAACAGGCACCCCCACCGCAGTCACAGGACAGCGGGAGTCACGCAGACTCGCGTTACTCGATGCCCGGCACAAAGGTGACGCCCTGGTCGCCCTCCTCGGTCATGTCGGTCACGTCGGTCACGTCGGTCACGTCGGTCACGTCGGTCACGTCGGTCACGTCGGTCACGTCGGTCACGTCGGTCGCGTCGGCTCTCGCCCGCGATGTTTCCCGTATAGACGCTCACCTGAGACAGTAGCGGCATGACCCTGGATATCGAGGCCTTCCGCGCGCACTTCCCCGCCCTGCTCACCGGCACAGCCTATTTCGACGGCCCCGGCGGAACGCAGGCCCCCGCCGTCGTAGGAGCGGCGATAGCCGGCGCCATCACCGCGCCGCTGTCCAATCGCGGTTCGGTGATGGACTCGGAGAGGAACGCCGACTCGGCGGTCCGCGAGTTCCGGGAGGCGATGGCCGATCTGCTGGGGGCGCTTCCTGGCGGCGTCGTCTACGGGCGAAGCGCCACGCAGCTCACCTACGACTTCTCCCGCCACCTTGCCAAGACCTGGCAGCCGGGTGACGAGGTCGTCGTGTCACGCCTGGATCATGACTCCAATATCCGCCCCTGGCTGCAAGCAGCCGACGCGGTGGGCGCCACCGTGCGCTGGATCGATTTCGACCCGGAGACCGCGGAGATCGACGAAGCGTCCGTCAGAGCCGCGATCACCGAGCGCACCAAGCTGGTGGCGATCACCGCCGCGTCGAACCTGCTCGGCACGAAACCGCCGGTGGGCCGCATCGCCGATGCCGCGCACATGGTCGGCGCGCTGGTCTACGTGGACGGGGTGCACTACACCGCTCATGCGGCGGTCGATGTGAAGGCGCTGGGAGCTGACTTCTTCGCCTGCTCGCCCTACAAGTTCCTCGGACCTCACTGCGGTGTTCTCGTGGCCGACCCGGAGCTGCTGGAGTCGCTGCAGCCGGACAAGCTGCTGCCATCCACGAACGAGGTTCCCGAGCGGTTCGAGTTCGGCACCCTCCCGTACGAGATCATGGCCGGCGCTACGGCGGCCGTGGATTTCCTCGCCTCGATCGCGCCCGGCGTCGAGACCGGCCGCCGTGCGCGCCTTCTTGCATCCGCGCACGTGGTCGATGAGCACGAGCACGCCTTGCGCTCCCGCATCGAGGCAGGGCTGGCCGACCTGGGCGACGCCGTCACGCCGCACTCCAGAGCCCAGGATCGGACACCGACACTGCTGGTGACGTTCCCCGGCCGGTCCTCCGCGGATGCCTACCGATTCCTCGCGGAACGGAACATTCTCGCGCCCGCCGGTTCTTTCTACGCGTACGAAGCCTTCCGTCGCCTGAATCTCGGGGACAGCGCCGCCCTGCGGATCGGCCTGGCGCCGTACAACAACGACGACGACGTCGACCGCCTCCTGGCCGCGCTCGGCGAGTTCATTTCCTCGTAGCGCGGGGGGTCTTTGCGCTGCACGGATTGCGCGTCGATGCGGGCGGCGACGAGCAGGATGCCGTGGGTTCGTCCGTGTCGTATCAGGATGTTTCGGGAATTCGCCTGCTGAGTTGGCGGAGCGAACACCACGCGAGGCAATCAGCTAGCTGCCATTGTGTTGCGCCGGACGGCGTCATCAGGGACGAAGGGCACACTGGAGTGGTCGCCTGCTCCTGTTCTTCAGCCCTGCGTTCGTGAACGGTGCCGTCGGACGGCGGCACGGTTGGCACATCGGACCGAGCAGTACTGCTGACGACCATTGCGGCTGACGTCGACGATGACGAGGTTGCACGGGTCGGCGGCACACCGCCCGAGCCGGTGCATTCCGCGGGTGACGAGATGAAGGGCAGTCCCGACGCTGATCACCGCTTGCAGCACCGAGGGCAACGCCTGGTTGTTGTCGCGGTAGTGAAGATGCCACCCTTCGCCGTCGTGGTCCGTCAGCCGGGGATACGCCGTCACCGCGGCCATGCGCGTGTTGAGTAAGGAAGCCCGATCAGCCGGTGTCAGCGCGTCGACCACGTCGAGCCATCCGTCGATGACCGTGCGGGTCCGTGGATGATCGGCTGGATGAGCAGGGAACGCCATCGTCATACCGAACTCTCGTGTGCGCTCCACGATCGCAGCCCGATCTTCGGGCCAGTCATTGGCGAGTGAGGCGGCGAGCAGAACGGCATATTCGCCGTAAGGGTTGAGATGCATAAGGGCATTACATCATCGTGGAGTACATGACGACGACCCGAGGCACGATCGAGAACTCCACCAGCTCGCCCATCGCGAACCATGAACACTCCTGGATGACCGAATCCCGTCACAGGACGTCCGAGGGCTTCATCGTGTACGTCCGCTGTTCCCAGTGCCGGGCACGACGGGTGGACCAGCAAGCCGCTGTGTGCCCCACTCCCTCGGGTATCAGCAACGTCATCCGGTCTCTCGGCGTCCGGCCGAAGGCTGACAGTGAGGACGGTGCCAGCCTGGTGGACCGGAATTCCTGGTCGTCGGCAGCACGCGCACCGCGTGCACCACGAGCTCATGCTGGGATCGACCCCTCGAGGGCTCCCTGAGGCTGCGACCCGTCACCGAATGTCACCATCCACCGAGTCTCACGCTGGTCCTGCTGCCAGCGCACCAGGCTTACCAGGGATGCGAGGCACAGTGCTACGCCGGCCATTTCGAGGAACTCCTCGACGGCGTTGAAGGCAATGTACGTGGGCGAGTTGGGGACTTCCAGTAAGGAAGTGCCCCGGAGTGACAGATCGCTGAAGATCTCTCCTACCAGCGCGCCCCCGAGAAACAGACACCCGGAGACGATCACCCCGATCCGTGCCTTCATCGGGAGGGAGAGAACAAGTCGCAGAAGAAGCAGAACCAGCACCAAGGCGATGACGGTTCCGGGAATCACCCATGCGTACCTCAACCCGATATCGAACCGTTGGGCGAGTACGGCTCCGGCCGGATTCAACCGCTCGTGCAACGACGTCGACTCATCGATCGAGAAGACGAGGGAAACAGAGCTGAACAGCCACCACGACCTCCGGTGGCTCGGAGCCCTGAGCGCAAAAACCGCCGCCACGGCGGCTACCGCAAGCCAAAGTGCCGCCGTGAACCACGTGGGGATGTTGACCTCGCGGTCGAGGTTGAAGAAGTCGCTGAGGAACAGATACCCCCACCGTGGCTCCGGCGTCGACCGCAGGAACTGCCAGAGGGACAAGCTGATGGCCGTCAAGAGCACCACCGGGATCAGGAGTATCCCGAACGATCGCCTGATGGACAAGCGCCGCCACGTTCCACTAACCATGACCACCGGATCCCCTGCACACACTGGGGGACATGGCCCTCCTTCCTTTCCTTCGCGGCCAGTAGGACTGTGCCCGACAGCGCAGTGATCGACAATCCATCGGACTCACCCGCCTGATTCATTCGCACCCCACCAAGCAACGGACAGGCGCCGGAGAACCCTGAGAGCGAAACGGCTGTATGTGCTTCGCATGCGGCCGGGCTCTACGACGTCGTGCTCGCATCCGCTACAGCCACTCTGACGTACTCGGATGAGCCCGTCGTGAAGGCAGAATGAGAACTTCTTCATCTTTCAAAGGTTGGAACGTAGCACTGGTTGCCATGGTTAAACCCTCAATGGAGGTCCGGTTCGACGAGTACGTAGAGGCCGGAGAATCACCAAGACCCCGCCTCCCAATGGGAGACGGGGTCTTTCCGTGCCGGTGGTGTTGTTCGGGCGGAGGGTCTCCTTCGACCTGAATGGCGTCAGGTCGTCCCCTCATTCGGCCCGCTGAACGCTGTGGGGGATCAGTGGGAAGGCCCTGCCGATTCCTTGAGCTCCTGGCACAGGTCGACCACATCCCTGGTGGTGTTCTTCAGGACCTCGGTCGATTCGGGTTCGACAGCGTTCTCATCACCGGTGAGAACGGTCTTGATGGTCACCTTTCCGTCCTCGAAATAGCTGAGCTCGGGGAATCCCGCTGCAGCCAGCGCCGCGGCATCGGTCTCACTGATCGGATAGACGACAGAGGGCCCCCCGATTCTCTCCTCAATGGTCAACCCGTCCGCCGAGATGTACACGTTGCCCGGTCCGGAGTTGTCGATCTCGTCGAGGAAAGCACCGTCAGGGAAATCGCCGCCAGGTTCGGCGATCACATCCGTGGTCATCTCACCCCGGACCTTGATCACGGTGGTCCCGTCTCGCTTCACCCGAACTTTCTCGTACAGGTCCTGGACGTCCCCAGCCCTCAAGGTGATCGTGGTGCCGCACGCCGGGAACACGACGTCCTCGTAGTAGGTTGCGGGCGCCGGCTGGTACCCGTCGGTTTCCGCGGGCGGCCATGGTGCCGGGATGTCCTCCTCGGAGGCCGTGGCGGCCGACGCCGATCCGGCGACGAGGGACAGCGTGGCGAGGAGGGAAAAGCACAACTTGTTCTGAGTATTCATTTCAGGCTCCTGAGTTCGGCAGGAGTCCGATTGCCGCGGATCCTGCCCGAATAAGCATTGGATGCCGTGAAGGCGACGGTCCGCTGACAGGACCGACATCGCCGTGTCCGCCAGTCCGGGCGCACATCGCGAGAACCTACGCCCGCCCTTTCGGGCTGTCAATAGAATCCGGCACCGCCTGACTACCCCATCTACAGAAGATTGCCCGCCCGCTCGATGTTGAACGACGACCTCGAGAGTCACCTGTCGTAATGGGCAGACAGTGAATCGACTGTGTCTCAAGATGCGTGCCCGTAGTGTTGCGCCTATCAGCGGCATCGGAAGAACACATCGAAGTGCAGGAGACGTTATGCCCAATGTTGAGACGGCCGCGGCCAAGGTCTTGCAGGAAGCCGTGACCACCGAGAAGGGCCGGTCCGCCGCACTCCTGATTCATGACGGGCCGTTGCGTCAGACCATCCTTGGGCTCAAGGCGGGCCAGGCACTCGCCGAGCACAACTCACCACCTGCTGCGAGTATGTATCTTCTCCAGGGGCGGGTACGTGTCACCGGGCAGGACCAGTCCGAAGTCGGCACCGGGGAGATCGTCGCTCTGACTCACGTACGCCACGGCGTGGAGGCATTGGAAGATTCCGTGTTCCTGCTGACAACGGTCACCAGCCAAGCCGGCGACAGCCACGGGGGCGACCCCACGGGGAAGCATTCCTGATCTGAGGATCCACCGGTCGATGCTCTGACGACCACGAGGTCGATTCTTGCATCAGCTCAGCGCGCGGTCCGGGTGCGGTCATCCTCGCGCTGTGCCGCCCGCGCGTAGTGCAGCGAAGGACAGGGCACACTAGGGGTACCTAGCTGTGATCGGACGCGGCACGTGAAATTTCGCGAAGGCACTGCAGCAACCCGACATAGGAGTATCACCATGAACGCCAGCACCTCACCCAAACCGATCATCGTCGGTTACGACGGCTCCGACGGATCCCAGCGGGCGGTGCGGTGGGCGGCCCGGCATGCCTCGGCAACGGGGATACCCCTGCTCGTCGCCCACTGCACGGCATGGCCGTTGTTCACCACCAACCTGGGCCCGGTAGAAGGCATCAAGGACAGCGGATTGCAGCACGAAGCCGAGAAGACGCTTGCTGAAGGCCTCGAGCTCGCCGCACAGGCTGCGCCTCACCTCGAGATCACACAACGCCTCCTCACCGGCTTCCCGGCCGAGGTACTGACCACACTCTCCGCAGACGCCTCGTTGCTCGTCACGGGAACCCGCGGCCTCGGTGGTTTCGCCGGATTGCTCGTAGGGTCCGTCAGCCTGCACCTGGCAGCTAGCGCATCCTGCCCGATCATGGTCGTGCGCGAGGACCAGCCCGCCCAGGACCACGTTCTGGTCTCCGTGGATGGATCACCCGAAAGCGACCGCGCCGTGCTCAAGGCCGCGGATCTGGCAGAAACCCTGAAGCAGTCCCTCCACCTCCTCCACGTACTCCCCCACCGCCGGCACTCGCCGGACGTCTCTGCCGACGCTGAACGCGACCCCATTATCCAGCAATCACTGAACCTGCTGCCGACCGGCACGCAACTGACCATCGCCGAGGAAGCCACGACGGCCACCTCGACACCGGGAGCGATCATCGAACGGGCCCGTACCGCGTCCTGTGTCGTCCTCGGTGCAAAGGGTCGCAACACGCTCGGCGCCCGACTCGGATCCACGGTCCACGCCGTCCTGCATCACGCCACTGGCAACGTCATCGTCGTGCGCTGACTCTTCCGAGGAGAATGCCCTGCACCACGTTGCACAATGACGGTGACCCGTATCTGCCGGAGCAGGTGAAAAAGCGGGGCGGTGGGTCGACGGAACCCGAGGCCGGCTGGAGTGAGACGGGTCCAGCGGAAGAGGTGGATGCAGAGGGCGAGGATCACGGCTGCGGCGACCGCGACGAGGAAGACCGGCAGGAGGAAGTGAGCTCCACCCGGAACTCTCGGTCGATCTGCACAGTCCCTGCATCATCAACCCAGGGAACCCGGAAGATGATCTGCCGCTCGGGTTCGCACCATCGCTCCAGTACCGCAGCATCGTCGAACTCGGGGTGTTTCCCTCGACACCGGCCCCAACGAGTTGAACCCGGGGTAATGAAGTTCGGGCACCTACTCGACACGATCGTGAGTAGGTGCCCAGGTGTTGCGGGGACAGGATTTGAACCTGTGACCTCTGGGTTATGAGCCCAGCGAGCTACCGAACTGCTCCACCCCGCGGCGTATGAACGACCTTACGCACCACAGGAGGAAGACACCAATCAGGATCACCCTGGGGCGCCTGAAGCGTGCGGACTGATTCCCGTGGAGCCGGGGTTGTTGTAAGCCGTGTAGAGGTAGGCCTAGCAGCCGGAAGCCTCAGATGCGTCGCTCGGGGACTGCCTGGTGTCGCGGTTCATCGTTCTTCCTGCCCCGCGTGGACGAGCTGCTGGGCGACGTCTGACAGTCTGCGGCTGGTGCGGGTGCTTTCGTCCTTCAGGATCGCGAAGGCGCGCTCGGCGCTGATCTTGTGTCGTTCCATCAGGATGCCCTTGGCCTGCCCGACGGCATCTCGCGTGGTGACAGCTTCCTGTAGTTGCTGCAGCTTCTCGATCTCTCGTTGCAGGAGCGCGCGGGAAACGGTCACCTCATCCCTGGGAGCGGCGTGCACATGCGGTTCCTGGCCAGCGGCCGGCTCCACCTCAGGCACATCAGCGAGTACCGATGAGCCAAGCTGGGAACCGGCGGTAGGAGCTCCGGGGTGTGAGGCGGTGGAGGGCTTCGATGCAGTCCCGGGTGGCGCGTCGACGCTCCTGTCCGGATACCGCCCAAGTGAAGCGTAGGCACCCGCTCCTGCCGGCTCCGTCTCCAGCGCCGCGGTGGCAGGAGCGGCGGAGTGCGATGCCACAGCTTCGTAGGTGAGCTCCTCCACGGACGACAGGCCGAGGACCGTCATGGCTTGGTACAGATGGCCCTGAACCGTTCGCAACGGAAGGACAAGGTCGGACGCGATGTCCTGGCATGTGCGTCCACTGGCGACCATCAACGCGATCACCGCCTCGCGGTCGCTCAGGTCACCCACCAGCGAAGGGCGGGTCAGATCGAGGGAATCCGCAGGGAAGCGCGAAGCCACCAGCTGCGGAGAGTGATCGGATGCGTGTGTCATGGAATCCCCCGATAGGCATAGCAATAGAAGCTTCATGCCACGGTCCGGGGCAGAAGCATCAGCCTCGCCGTTCGGAAGCTGATGTGTCAAAAGGTGTAATGACCAAGTCGGCATCCGATGACTTGTGGTAGCTGGAACACCGGATTCCCCTGCCTGGTCACGGTTCGACCGGCGCCCTGATCAGTCAGGTCTGGAACGTGGACCAGTCGACGGGAATCCCGCGTTCACGCGTCGGCCCCGCTAGGGCCCAGCCGTCGCGGGTATCGCCGGGACGGGAAAGCCGGCGACGGCGTCCCTGAACGTATCGGCTTGTCCCTGGAGCGTCAGCACGAACTCCCGGCAGTGCTCCGATCCCACTGGATGCTGGGTGAGGGCGCGGGCCGCTGATGCCTGTAGCTGGGATGCCCCTACCATCGCCGCACTGGAGTGCAGGCTCAGAAGCGCCGTGCAGATCTCCTCTTCGTCGTGGTCCTCGAGGGCCAGTTCGATGCGGGCTATCCGGCTGACCAGGAGTGCGTTGAAGGTGGTCAGGAAGTCGACTGCGACGCCCAGGTCGACATCCTCGACGAGTGTCGAGAACGCGGTCGCATCAAGGGCAGGGATCATGAGGTGCCTCCGCTTGCCGGCTGCCGGGGACATGCATCAGTGCGCGGGATCGACGGAGTCGAGGTAGCGCTGAACCGCCACCTTCGACACCCGGTAGGAGCGACCGAAGCGGATACCCTCCATCGCCCCGGACTGCACCAACCGGTACACCGTCATTTTGGAAACCCGCATACTGGCAGCTATCTCCGCGACCGTCAGCAGGTCCGTCGACATCGATGCGTTGCGTGCCATAGCTACCCCAGCCCCCATACCGTGCGCCACCTTGGCCACTCCACCAACACTGATCTGTTCCTGCCGTTTCCGCACGAGTAGCGGCTACCTATTCCCCGACGCCGCCCACCAGGTACCACGCGGGCCGCCGGTTCCTGCTGCCCGTCCGGACTGCAGCTTCCCAAATAATCGAACCTGTGTTCTATTTAACCCTGCAGGACGACCGTCGAAGGCGAGGGAGGAGCAACAGATGACAGCGCAGCCAGTGGACACCACACCACCGACAGGACCGACCCAGAATGCGCCACAGGAGGGCAAGGGGAATTGTGCGTGGCATGTTCTCGACGAGCCGGCCGCCGTCCGGTTCCTGCCCTCCGGGACGCCGCTGGCACTGCGCTGGCGGGGCAGCATCTGGCAGGTCATCGGCGAACCCCTGGCGTGGTCGAGCACGGACAGGAGGCAGCTACCCGACACCACTTCCCCGGGTGAGGACAGCAGGCGGAGCAGCCTGGGCAGTGTCGTCACGACGCGGTTCTGGCGCTTCCGTGCCCAGACCGGGCCGGCGTCCCCGGTCCTGGAGTTCGACATGAACGCGGATGCGCGGTGGGACGACTGGCGGCTGCGCCGGGTCACCACCGTCGACGGCTACTGATCGGCTCGGACAGCGTCCGGCAGGGTCGCCGGCAGTTCGCAGGTAGCGGTAGGGGCAGCGTGGCCGTCTTGTGAAGCGGCAGCGGTGACGCTTCGCGGGACAGTCAGGCCCCCTGCATTGGCCCTGCCGAGGGCTTCACGAAGGCAGTGATGCCTACGGGGCAGTTCTCACTGGAACTGACCCTTCAGGGCCGCGGTGCTCTCCCGAGAGCAGCGCTTCGATTCTCCGAACCAGTTCCAGCAGGCCAGCCGCTCTTCCGGGGGTTGCCTCGCTCGGGGTTGACGCTAGTTCTCGGTCGTCCTAGCGTCGGGGCAGGACACCATCCGACCCTCATGGGAGAACCGTCATGGATCTCAACGGCACGCCACTCGAACATGCAGACATCGCGGGAATCCAAGCTGCATTGTTCACCGGTCGGGTCACTGCCCGGCAGTTGGTCGACGCATACCTTGCCCGGATCGAGGCTTTCGACCATGCCGGCCCTCAGTTGAACGCGGTCGTAACGATCAATCAGGCCGCCCGGGAACAAGCTGACGCGTTGGATGATGCTTACCGCCGAACCGGCCAAGCGGTCGGGCCCTTGCATGGTATTCCCATGGTCATCAAGGACTGCCTGGAGACGGCTGATATGCCGACCTCGTTCGGATCAGAGATCTTCGCTGACTACCGCGCGGAGGAAGACGCAACAGCTGTCGCCAGACTGCGCGCCGCAGGGGCCATCATCCTCGCGAAAACGACACTGCCTGACTGGGCCACTTCGTGGTTCAGCTACTCCTCCCATACCGGGGTGACGAAGAACCCCTACGACCTCGACCGCGATCCAGGAGGATCAAGCAGCGGTACAGGCGCCGCCATCGCGGCAGGGTACGCGACCGTCGGGCTGGGCACAGACTGCGGAGGATCCGTGCGGCTACCCGCCTCATTCTGCAACCTGGTCGGGGTTCGTTCCACTCCCGGCTTGATCAGTCGAACCGGATGCAACCCTCTGGTCAGCGCCCAGGACACCATCGGGCCGATGGCCCGGTCCGTGGAAGACGCTGCACGGGTCTTCACCGTCATGGCCGGTTTCGACCAGAGCGACCCTCTTACCTACGCCTACTCCGTGGCACGCGCTCCCGCGTCGTACGTGCACAGCCTGGTCCCCGACGCCCTACGGGGGCGACGTATCGGTGTACTGCGCAGTGCATTCGGTGCTGACACTGATCCCAACGCTGCCCCCGTCAATCACGTGATGGCCAACGCGCTCGAGGAGTTGAGGGCAGGCGGTGCCTCTTTGGTCGATGTCACCATCGATGACCTGTCCGGGTGGATCGGTCGCACATCCCTTTACACGATCAAGTCCAAGCACGACATCAACACTTGGCTCTCATCGAAACCTGACCCACCGGCCCGCACCGTCGCCGAGATCATCGACTCAGGCCGGTACCACAAGAAACTCGACCTCCTCGAGGCGTTGGCAGCCGGACCCGATGACCCGCTGAATGACGTGAACTACTACACCGCCTATACCGCGCGCGAAGCGTTCATGAAAACGGTCGTCAATCTCATGGAGGCCGACAACCTCGATGCGTTGGTTTATCCAACCTGCCAGGTGGTTCCACCCACCCACGAGGACACTGATTCCGGGCTGTGGAACACCCTGAACTTTCCCACGAACACGGTTATCGGTTCACAGACCTGGATGCCCTCCATGACGGTACCGGCCGGCCTGACCGACTCCGGACTGCCCGTCGGAATGGAGATACTGGCACGTCCTTATGATGAGCCCACCATGTTCGCAGTCGGCTACGGCTTCGAACAGGTCATCGGGCACCGGTCTCACCCCCGGAGCGCACCGATAAGCGCCTGATCGGGTCCTCGTGCTCAGCCCCTGAAGAACTGAGGATGCTCCCGCTTGCTGGCCGCGTTCGAGACGAATGTTGAGCTACATGCGCCGTTCGGTGGCACCAGTCGCCACAAAGTCGGGCAGGCGCGATTACCTCAGTCAGCATCTTCGCTTCTCGGAGTCGTCACCACGCCCGTCGGGACGCCCCGCACGCCCCCCCCCCCCCCCCCGTCGGGCGGCGAACTCGAGCGCTCCACCGCCCACTCGGGCTGGGCGTCCGCGTGTGGCGGTGCAGTTGAAGGTTCCGGGCTTCAGACCGTTATGACGGCAGGAAGCGGAGGGGGGGAGGTTGGTCCGGACCGAGGTTTTCGGCACGATTGGTTTTGTCTCTGGTTTACAAGCACCCCCG
>NZ_JBTNDM010000006.1:0-159960 GCF_054510995.1 Arthrobacter sorbitolis | reverse complement strand
GGACGGACAGGAACAGCACCCCGGAAAGCGGGACCGCTCCCCCTGGGGGGGGTACCCCGGTCCGGACGATCGACGAGAAGTAGGGCTGCTGGGGCTTGAACCCAGGACAAACGGATTATGAGTCCGCTGCTCTAACCAGCTGAGCTACAGCCCCGAGGAGCGTGGCGTCCCCGATGCCCCGGCTCCGGAGTGCTCCACCGGGCGCCGGGCGCAGGTCCTATTGTATGCGGGCGGGACGGTCGGCTCCGCTGCCGACCGGAGCTGCGAGAAGGCCGTCCTCGTCCACCGCCGCCGGGGACAGGGTCCCGTAGTACAGTCCCTCGAAGATCTCGAGGGTCGTCCTGATGTCGTGCCTGCCCACCATGGTCCGGCTGGCGGCACCCATCGCCTGCCGGTCCTCGCGTGGCAGTTCGAGGATCTGCGTGATCCGGGCGCCCAGTTCCTCGGAATCGCCCGGCGTGAACAGGTAGCCGTTCTCGCCGTCGGACACCAGGTGCGGCAGCGCCATGGCATCGGCCAGCAGCACGGGCGTCGAGGCGGACATCGCCTCGAGGGTGACGAGCGACTGCAGCTCGGCGGTTCCCGGCTGGCAGAACAGGGAGGCGCGGATGTAGCTCCTGCGCAGTTCGTCGTCGTCGATGAGGCCGCGGAAGGTGACGCGGTCGGCGATGCCGAGGCGCGCCGCCTGGGCCTGCAGGGCGGGCTTCACCTCTCCGCCCCCGACGATCTCGAGGTGGACGCGCAGGTGCTCGGGGGTCCTGGCGACGGCGTCGATGAGCACGTCCACGTGCTTCTCCTCGGCGAGGCGCCCGACGAAGAGGACCGTCGGGTGCTCGTAGGGCTCGATGACCTCGCCCGGCTCGACCTCGTAGGCCGCGGAGTCGATCCCGTTGGACACGGCCATCACGTCGGTCAGGAACGCGTGGTCGCGCATGGCCTTCGCGGCGAGCGGTGTGGGGGTCGTGACGGCAGCGGCCTTGCCCATCACCTTGCCCATGTCGCGCCAGGAGTTCCTGGCGACGATCTTCTTGAACCAGTCGGGGAACGGCAGGAACGGGTTGATGTTCTCGGGCATGAAGTGGTTGGTGGCGACGACCCGGATGCCGCGGCGGACGGCTTCGTACAGCGTGTACTCCCCCACCATGTAGTGGCACTGGATGTGGACGACGTCGGGCTGCACCTGGTCGAACAGCAGGCTGATGTCGCGTCGGATCTCCCACGGATAGCAGATGCGCCAGTAGTCGTGGGTCGGCACGCTGTGCGAGCGGAGGCGGTGCACCGTCCAGTCGCCCCCGGGTTCCGTGAAGCTCCTGCCGTTGGAGGAGCCCGGCGCGAGGACGTGGACGTCGTGCCCGCGCCCGTGCATGCCCCTGGCCAGCCGGTACCCGAACTGGGCCGCCCCGTTCACGTTGGGCGGATAGGTGTCCGCGGCGATCAGGATGGTCAGGGGCTTGGAATCAGCCGGGTGGCTCACGCGTGGATCCCTACGTCGGTGTGCTGGACGGAACTGGAGCGGGTCGTGTCAGCGCTGCCTCTTCACCACGTCGGGGTGGTGGCGTGACAGGACGACGACCCCAACAATAGCAACGAGTGCGGCCGCGCCCATGCCCAGCGCGGTCACGGTCCGGACGTCGGGCTGGAGTTCGTCGAGGATGGTGATGCCCACCGCGATGCCGACGATGGGGTCGATGACGGTGAGGCCGGCGATGACGAGATCCGGAGGGCCGGTGGCGTAGGCGCTCTGCACGAACCAGGCGCCGAGGGCCACGGCGGCGACGAGGGCCACGAGGGTCAGGACGGGGACGTTCAGCAGGAAGCGGCCGTTCGGGTCGAGCAGGTGTCCCGCGATGATCTTCGTCAGGACGGCGACGAAGCCGAAGAGGACCCCGGCGCCCAGGATGTAGGCGAAGGCGTTGAGGCGGTGCCTGCCGAACACGGCCAGGGAGCCGAAGAGCACGACGGCGGCGCCGAGCAGGAGCACCACCGAGAGTTCCTGGGCCGGATCGACGGCGTGGTTCTCCCGGGTGACGTTCACTGCGAGGATCACGAAGAGTGCGCTGCCCGCGACGCAGGCGGTGATCGCGGCGATGGTGGGCCGGTTGATCCGGATGCCCTGGTCGCGAGAATTGACGATCGTCGTGATCACCAGCGCGATCGCGCCGATGGGTTGCACGACCGTGAGGCTCGCCAGCGACAGGGCCACGACGTTCAGGGCGGTGCCCGCGCCGAGCAGGAACAGCCCGAACAGCCACCGCGGGTTGGTGAGCAGGCGGGAGAAGCCCGACGAGGAGAGGGACAGCCCGCCGGTGTTCGCCCGCACGGCGCTGCCCTGGCGTTGCGCTCCGAACGCGAGGAAGACGGCGCCGAGCAGCGCCAGCGCGATGGCTAGGACGGGCACGACTGCTGCTCGGCCCGCTCCAGCCGGTATTTGAGGTGCGCCGCCCTGAAGTAGGCGCAGAACGCGACGAGGTGCAGCACGCACCCGGCGGCGAGCAGCCCCTGGGCGACGGCGAGGATCCAGTCCTGGCCGAAGCCCTCGACCCGGTGGAGCAGGAGCAGCGGCGCCCCCACGAGCAGGAGCGCGGTCCGGATCTTGCCGACCATGACGACGGGCAGGTGCAGGGGTCCGCGGAAGAGGACGAGCGCATTGACGATGAGGATGATGTCGGGGATGACGATGGCCCACACGAACCAGGCGGGGGTGAAGCCGTTGACCACGAAGACGACGGCCACCACGATCATGGCGGTACGGTCGGCCAGCGGGTCGAGCCACTTCCCCACGGTCGACACCTGGTTGAACCGCCGGGCGACGAAGCCGTCCACCCAGTCGGTAGAGCCGACGACCACGAGGACGAGGACCGCGGCGCCGTACCTCTGGTGCGCGATGAACCAGACGAACAGAGGGACGCCGAGGAACCGGACGATCGTGATGAGGTTCGGCAGGGTCCACGCCGTCGCGAGTACGGCACCCCCGCTACCGCCCCGTGCTCCCGGCCCGATCGATCCCATCACCCGTACCTCCCCACCCCATTATGCAGGCGGACGGCCGCTCCTCCGGAACGTCCGCAGCGGGCTGCGGAACAGGATCACGGACGAACGGCCGCCGGAACTGCGGGTCCTGCGTGCCGGCGCCCTACTTGCTGAGGAGGCGGCGCAGCATCACGAGCATCGCGGCCACGGACGCGGCGAGGACGCTCAGGGGCTTCCACCGGTCCGCCACGGTCGTGTTGAGGGGGACGTCGCGCCGGACGGCGACCGCGGCGACCTGCGGGCCCTTGGTGCCGTCCGCCCGGGAGGCACCCTGCGGTCCACCCGCGGAGCGGTGCCGGGCCTTGTCGAGGCGGGCCTTGACGTCCGCGCGGGCTCCGAGCGAATCCCTCGCCTCGGCGATGTGCGTGCGGCGCTCCCCGGACCGGCCGCGCAGCTCCTCGTACGAGGGCGTGGGCTCCTTCGGCTTCGTGTCCTTCGCGACGTCGTCCTTGCCGTCCTTGTCCTGCTTGGGCTTCTTCACGTCGAGCGTCGCGGGGTCGAAGCTGCGGCCCTCCTTCAGCACCCCGAGGTCGTAGCGGATGCCGCGGATCGCGTCCTCGGGCAGCAGCGGCAGCTGCTTCTTGAGGCGCGAGACGCCGATCAGTGCGAGGATGCCGGCGATCACGAGGAAGAGCAGGGCGACCAGCAGGGCCGCCAGCCAGGCCGGCATCACCTCGGCCAGTCCCATGATGGCGGCGACGACGAGGGCCACGGCGAAGAACAGCACGAAGACCAGCGCGACGACGAGGAAGGCCGCCGCTATCCCGGCCTTGATCCCCTTCTGCTTCATCTGCTGGACGGCGATCGAGAATTCGTCGCTGACCTGTCGCGGCGTCAGCCGGGCGAGGAGCCTGATGAGTCCCAACAGCGAGAGCGAGCCCGTGGACCGCTTGCCGCGTGTACTAGCCGAGCTGTTCATAGGCCCTGCCTCCATTCGTGAGTGTGTTGCTGGACATTCGCTGAACCAAAATTACCACCGGGCACGCGCCCGGATTCCGCGCGGCGGTCGCCGTGGGCCGAAGGGCCCGTGCGGGGCCCGTATGGGGTAGGGCGCCGGCCCGTGATCCTCACGCGGAGGTGAGCTCTGCGTTGTCCTCGAGGTCCTTGCCGGTGAACTCGGGAAGCCGGGTGCGGACGAAGACGAAGGACAGGACGGCGAAGACCGTGAATGCCGCGTACATGATCCAGAGGCCGAGGTTCTCGCTCACCCACGGGAAGGTCAGGGTGACGATGAAGTTGAACACCCAGTTGACCATCGTGGCGACGCCGAGGGCGATCGAGCGGATGCGGTTGGGGAACATCTCGCCGAGGGTCACCCACATGACCGGACCCCAGGTCGCGGCGAAGAAGATGACGAAGAGGTTCGCGCCGACGAGCGCGACGGGGCCCCAGACGCCGGGCAGTGAGAGCTCCTCGCCGGTGCCGTCGGCCTGCAGGAAGGCCAGCGTCGCGGCGAGGAGGCCGACGGCCATGCCGACGGATCCGATGAGGAGCAGCCGGCGGCGCCCCACGCGGTCGACGAAGAAGATGGCGACGAACGTCATGGCCACGTTGATGACGGAGGTGATCACCGACGTCGTGAACGAATCGCTCTCGCTGAAGCCGACGGACTTCCACAGGGTGGTCGAGTAGTAGAAGATCGCGTTGATCCCGACCAGCTGCTGCAGTGCGGCGATCGCCATGCCGACCCACAGGATGGGCTGCAGTCCGAAGGCGGGTCCGCGCAGGTCCCGGTAGCTCGCCCGTTCCTCCCGTTCGAAGCTCTCCCGGATCTGGCTGATCTTGCCCCCGGTGTCGCTCACGCCGGAGACGCGCGAGAGGACGCGTGCGGCCTCGGCGTCGCGGCCCGCCCGGATGAGGAACTGCGGGGATTCGGGGATGATGAGGGCCAGGATCCCGTAGACGACGGCGGGGATCACCCCGACCAGGAGCATCCAGCGCCACGCGGCGAGGCCCCACCAGAGGTCGCCGTCCGCGCCGCCGGCGGCATTGGCGAGCGAGGCGTCCGAGAGCAGGGCGGCGAAGATGCCGACCGTGATGGCCAGCTGCTGGACGGAGGCGAGCCCGCCACGCCACTTCGACGGCGCGATCTCCGCGATGTACCCGGGGACGATGACGGAGGCGATGCCGATGGCGAGGCCGCCGACCAGCCGCCAGGCCATGAGGTCCCACTCCGAGAAGGCGTAGGCCGATCCCGCGGAGTTGACGGCGAACAGGAAGGCCGCCGCGACCATGACCTTCTTCCGGCCCCACCGGTCGGCGAGCCCTCCGGCGAACCAGGCGCCCGCCGCGCAGCCGAGCAAAGTGATGGCGACGGTGAAGCCGAGGACGCTGGGGCTCAGCCCGAACTCGCCCTGGATGGAGTCCACCGCCCCGTTGATGACGGCGGTGTCGAACCCGAACAGGAGACCGCCGACGGCGGCTGCGACAGTGATGGCGATGACCCGTGCGAGGTGCCTCGGTGACTGCTCTGCCTCAGCTTCGGTGCCGTTCCCGCTCATGTTCCGTTCTCCCTGCTCGTTCCGTGTCTCCTCACCCTACGTCAACCCGAAGCCTGCTTAGCAGCGGGATCCGCGGCCCCAGCAGCGGCCGTCGGTCCGCCCGGAGGGTTGACGGGGGTTCTAGGATGGGAGGAGCATTGATTCGCCACAGCAACCAAATCCGAGGGGATCCGGGTTGCCCGTGGGAAGCCGCTCCGCCGTCGTCGCCGGGCCGCCGCTGTCGATGCCGCCCCCGCTCCGTCCCGTTCCGCCCCGCTCTGTTAGGCAACATCTTGAGTACCCTCACGCACCCCGGCGACACGCTCTCCCGCCGCGAGAAGATCATCTACGTCTTCATCCTCGGCACCCTGACCGCCCTCGGCCCGTTCACGATCGACCTCTACCTCCCGGCGTTCCCTGCCCTGCAGGACGACCTCGGCGTCTCCGAGGCCTCGGTGCAGCTGACCCTCACGGGGACGATCGTGGGCTTCGCCGCCGGGCAGCTGCTCGTGGGTCCGCTCAGTGACAAGATCGGGCGGCGCCTGCCGCTGATCCTGGCGACGATCCTGCACGTCGGCGCGTCGATCGGCGCGGCGTCGTCGGAGGACATCAACGCGCTCATGCTGTTCCGCGTGCTCCAGGGCGTCGGCGCGGCGGGCGGCGGCGTGGTGGCGATGGCCATGGTGCGGGACCTCTTCGGGGGCTACACGCTCGTGCGCATGCTCTCCTACATGGCGCTCGTCAACGGCATGGCACCGATCTTCGCGCCGGTGATCGGCTCGCAGCTGCTGCTGCTCTTCCCGTGGCCGGGCATCTTCTGGTTCCTCGCCTGCTACGGCGTCCTGGTGATCGTCGCCGTGAGCCTGTTCATCATCGAGACCCTGCCGAAGGAGAACCGGCGGCAGTCCGGACTCACGGTGGTGCAGCGGTACCGCGCGGTGCTGAGCGACCGGATCTTCATCGGCGTGCTGCTGGTGGGCGGCATGAACTTCTCGGGGATCTTCTCGTACCTCTCGGCGTCGCCGTTCCTGTTCCAGGGACCCTACGGACTGGACGAGCAGCAGTACGGACTGCTGTTCGCCATCAACTCCCTCGGCATCGTGGCCGGCGTGCAGGTCAGTTCACGGATCCTGCGACGCGTGGGCCCGCAGTGGGTGATCGCGGCGGTGACGGTCGTGCAGCTCGTCATGGCGATGCTCATCCTGGCCTTCGACCAGCTGGGACTCGGCTTCTGGGGGACGGCGATCCCGCTGTGGTTCTACATCATGGCGACGGGCTTCATCTTCCCGTGCGTACAGGTGCTGGCACTCATCAACAACGGTGCTCAGGCCGGCACGGCCGCCTCGCTGCTCGGCGCGGTGACCTTCGGCACGGCGGGTGTCGTCTCCCCGCTCGTCGGCGTGCTGGGTGGCGGGATCGAGTCGGCGACGCCGATGGCGCTCATCATGGCCTCCTGCATCGCCCTGGGCATGGTGTTCCTGTGGACGGTGGTCAGGCCCCGGTCCGTGCCCGCCCTGCAGTAGCGGGCTCCGGTCGGGTGTCGGGGTCCCGTCAGGTGGCGGCGGGCTCGGACCCGGCCGGCAGCGCCTCCGCCGTCCTGGCGATGTTGCGGGCCATCGCCGAGAAGATGAACCCGTGGAACGGCAGCACCGCGAGCCAGTAGAGGCGCCCGGACAGGCCCTGCGGGAAGAACACCGCCCGCTGGTAGTAGGAGCTGCCGGACCCCTCCGGCTCCACCCGGAACTCCAGCCAGGCGCGGCCGGGCACCTTCATCTCGGCACGCAGCCTCAGGCGCTCACCGCGCACCAGTTCCTCGACGCGCCAGAAATCGAGCGCCTCCCCCGTGAGGAGCTCGCGCGCGTCCCGCCGGCCGCGCCGGAGCCCCACTCCCCCGGCCAGTTTGTCCATCCAGCCGCGGGCGGCCCAGCCCACGGGCCAGGAGTACCAGCCGTTCTCGCCGCCGATCCCCTCGACGACGCTCCACAGCTTCTCGGGTGACGCCGTCGAGCTGTAGGTCTGGACGTCGGTGAACACGGTGTGTCCCGCCCACTGGGGGTCCGAGGGCAGCGGATCGGCCTCGGAGACGAGCTGGGAAGCGCCGGCCCAGCTGGTCTCCACCTCTCCCGCGCGCATCTTGCCCAGCGCGAGGTCCACGGAGCGGCGGTACCCCGTCAGCCCGCCCTCCGGCATCCCGATGTACTGGTCGATGTCGTGCTCGGACGGCACGGCGTCGTGCTGCAGCGACTCGATGAGCGGCATCGCCATCGCGCGCGGGATGGGCGTGACCAGATTGACCCAGTGGCCTGCGAGGCGCGGCGTGAGGACCGGCAGCGCGAGGATCCGCCGCCGTGGGAGGCCGGCTGCCTCGGCGTACTGGTTCATCATCTCGGCGTACGTGAGCACCTCGCGCGACCCGATGTCGAAGGTCCGGTTCAGGTCCGCCGGGAGGTCGAGTGCGCCCACCAGGTAGTGGATGACGTCGCGCACGGCGATGGGCTCGATGTGGTTGAGGACCCACCTGGGTGCGGGCATCACGGGCAGGACGTCGGACAGGTGCCGGATCATCTCGAAGGACGCCGAGCCCGATCCGATGACGACGCCCGCCTGGAACGCGATGGTCGGTGTGCCGGACCCGAGGAGGATCCTCCCCACCTCGGTGCGGGAGCGCATGTGGGTGGAGAGTTCCACGCCTTCGGGGTGCAACCCGCCCAGGTAGACGATGCGGCGCACACCGGCCTCGGTGGCCGCCCGGGAGACCGTCGACGCGATCTCCGCCTCGCGGGCGTCGAAGTTCCTGCCCGAGCCCATCGAGTGCACGAGGTAGTACAGCGTGTCCACGCCGCGGCTCGCCTCGCGCATCGTGTCGACGTCCTGCAGGTCCCCCCGCACGATCTCGACGGACGGGGCCCACGGGACGTCCTTCAGCTTCTGCGGCGAGCGGACGACGACGCGGACCCTGCGGCCCTCCGCGACGAGTTTCGTGACGAGCCGGCCGCCGATGTACCCCGTGGATCCGGTGACCAGGATGAGCCTGTCCGTGCTGTCGTTCTGCATGAGCACAGCGTACGCCCGCCCTCCGACACGCCCCGACACGGCTCCGGGCAACCCGATGGAGTCGCGCATGGGGATCTGGGACAGGGCGCGGAGGGCCCCCGCTGCGCCTGGTCGACTCCACGGACGGGCTGGAGATCGCCGCGGAGGACGGACGGCTGATCGACCCCGCGACGCCGGCCCTCCGAGCCGTCGGGATCCTCGCCGTCGGGGGCGCGGGGCACCCGCTCCGACGGCAGCTCCGACGACAGCTCCATCGCCAGTGACGCCGAGCGGCACGTCCGCGGCCGCGCCGGTCAGCGCATGGGCCTCCTGCGGGAGCGGGGCAACGGGCACGACGCGCACGGGGTCGCCCTCACCACGGGCAGGCCGCCGGTGACGGTCGGCTATGTGGAGGAACAGGGCGCCCCGTGGGTCGCGGAGCTGCTGAAGGGCGGCCGGGAGCTGGAGGCCCTCGTCCTGCGGGCCGAGCCCTCCCCGCGGGTCCTCGCCGCCGCCCCGGCGCTCCTCACCCGTCTCGGGCAGGAGTAGCGGACCCGCGGGCCGGCACCGTCTCCGGGAGGTCCCGGGCGGCGTCCTGACCCGGACATGGAAGAAGCCCCTGTCCCACGTTTCCGCAGGTCAGGGGCTTCTCATTGCTCCTCCGACTGGACTTGAACCAGTAACCCTTCGATTAACAGTCGAATGCTCTGCCAATTGAGCTACGGAGGAAAGCGCGGTTATCACTCTACATACGTTCCGGAGCGAAGTGAAATCGGCGCCGCCCTAGTCCTCGCGGAGCAGCCGCCGCTGCATCTCGAGCTCCATGAGGTCGCGCTGCAGCTGGTTGTAGAGCACGGGATCGGCCGTCGGGTCCATGCGCTGGAGCTGCCCGAGCTTGTCCGCCTTCTGCTGCGTGATGCGGAGCTCGGTGAGCCGGTTCAGGATGTCGCGGCAGTACAGCACCATGGCATCGGCGTCCTTCGCGGGGAGGGGACGGACCGCCAGTTCGCTGACGAGCGGCCGGAGGACGTCCGGGACGCCCTCGCGCACCGACTCGACCCAGCGCGAGAGCTCGGTGCCCGCTGCTCCCGCCGCGATGACGGCGGTGTGCAGCGCCTCGTACACGGGGACGGAGAAGCGCGACGTGGAGAAGCTCTCCCACTGCGCGGCGGTGAGCAGCGTGGGCTGCTGCAGCACCACCTCGAGCGCCTCGCGCTCCATCCTGGCCATCGGATCACGGGGATCGGGGCGCTCGAAGAACGGCTCGGCCGGCGTCGCGGCATCCCCTCCGGCGACCCCCTGCTGGCCCGGTGACTGCTGGCCCGCCTGCACCTGCCCCTGCTGCCCCTGCTGCCGGCCGCCCGACCGCGCCCCGCCCGCGTCGCGGCGTGCTGCGGCGGAGACGGCGCGCGCCACCTGGTCCTCCCCGACGTACTGCATGCCGAGCCATCGCGAGAGTTCCCGCGTGTAGGTGGACCGCAGGGACACGTCGCGGATCTGCGCGACGATCGGAGCCGCGTGCCGCAGCGCCTTGACCTGCCCCTCCCCCGAGGAGAGGTCGAAGTTCCCGAAGGACGCCTTGATCGCGAATTCGAACAGGGGACGGCGGTCGGCGATGAGTTCCCGCACGGCGTCGTCGCCGCGTGTCTGCCGGAGCTCGCAGGGATCGGCGCCGGATGCCTCGACGGCGACGTACGTCTGCGCATTGAAGCGCTGGTCCTCCTCGAACGCGCGCAGGGCGGCCTTCTGGCCTGCGGCGTCACCGTCGAACGTGAAGATCACCTCGCCGCCGGTCCCGTCGTCGGACAGGAGCCTGCGGGCGATCTTGATGTGGTCCGTGCCGAACGCGGTGCCGCAGGTCGCGACGGCGGTGCCCACCCCGGCGAGGTGGCACGCCATGACGTCGGTGTAGCCCTCGACGACCACGAGCTGCCGGTTCTTGGCGATCTCCCGCTTGGCCAGGTCGATGCCGTACAGCACCTGGGACTTCTTGTAGAGGGAGGTCTCCGGGGTGTTGAGGTACTTCGGCCCCTGGTCGTCCTCGAAGAGCTTCCGGGCCCCGAATCCGACGGTGTCCCCGGTGATGTCCCGGATCGGCCAGATCAGGCGTCCGCGGAAGCGGTCGTAGAAGCGGCCGGGGTTGCTCGAGGACGCACTGAACATACCGGTCAGCTTCAGCTCGTCGAGCGTGAAGCCGCGGCCGGTGAGGTGGTTGAGCAGCGTGTCCCAGCCCTGGGGTGCGTAGCCGACGCCGAACTGCTCGGCGGCCGCACGGTCGAAGCCCCGCTCCTGCAGGAACTGCCGGCCGGTGGCGGCGCCCGGGGTGAGGAGCTGGTCGCGGAAGAACTCGGCCGCGATCTTGTGCGCGTCGAGCAGCCGCTGCCGCTTGCCGACGTCCTCGCGGCGCGGGCCGGTGCCGCCGTCCTCGTAGTGCAGCTCGAAGCCGATGCGCGCGGCGAGCTTCTCGACGGTCTCGCTGAACGTGGTGTGGTCGACCTTCTGCACGAAGGAGATGACGTCGCCGCCCTCGCCGCAGCCGAAGCAGTGGTAGGAGCCCATCTGAGGGCGGACGTGGAAGGACGGCGAGCGCTCGTCGTGGAACGGGCACAGGCCCTTCCAGGAGCCGATGCCCGCCGACTTCAGGGTCACGTACGCCTCGACGACCTCCTTGATGTCGGTGCGCTGGCGTACCTCATCGATGTCTTCACGCTTGATGAGTCCGGCCATGACCCCAGTTTAGGCCCGCCCCACCGAGACCCGGACCGGCGCCGGAACGGATGTGGGCACTGCCCGGGACCTACCAGAGCGCCGGGACGGGCCCGACGATGCGCTCGTGGAGGCCGAGCGCCGACGCGTCGGTGAGCGATGCCACCTGGTCGATGACGACGCGCAGGCGAGCGTCGTCGTCCGGTGCCTCACGCCAGTCCGCCGCGAACATCGGCTCGAGGTAGCGGTCGCCGTCCGCGTGGACCTGGGCGACGAGGGAGGCGAGGATCTCCCGCTGGCGCTCGTACAGCGGCTGGCGGTGGTCCGTGGTCATCACGTACGTGGTGGCGAGGCCCTTCATCACGGCGATCTCCAGGATGGTCTCCTCGGGGACCACCATCTCCGCGTTGTAGCGGGTGAGGGAGTCCGGCCCGTAGATGGAGCGCGTGGACTGCATGGCGCTGAGGCAGAAGCGGCCGATCAGCTGGCTCGTCATGTTCTTGAGGGCTGCCATGGACCGGCGCGTGCCGTCCGCCTCCCGGACCCACACCGGGGTCCTCTCGAGGCGGGCCAGGGCGGCGTCGACGGCCGCCGGGTCGCTGCCGGGGAGGTACCACTGCTGCGTGTAGCCGATCACGCGGGCGCGGGCGTCGGCGCTGTCCATCCACTTGAGCTGGAGGTGCCCGGCGACGATCGCGTCCTCGACGTCGTGCACCGAGTAGGAGATGTCGTCCGCGAGGTCCATGACCTGCGCCTCGAGGCACGAGCGGCCCTCCGGGGCGCCGTCACGGAGCCAGTCGAAGACGGGGCGATCGTCGTCGTAGGCGCCGAACTTCGTGGTGCGCTGGCCGCTGATCACGGGGGCCGATGCCGCCGTCCAGGGGTACTTGCAGGCGGCGTCGAGGCTCGCCCGGGTGAGGTTGAGGCCCGCGGGGCCGCCGCCGGGTGCGAGGACCTTCGGTTCGAGCCGGGTCAGGAGGCGCAGGGTCTGCGCGTTGCCCTCGAAGCCGCCGATGCCGTGCGCGATGTCGTTGAGCGCCGACTCCCCGTTGTGGCCGAACGGCGGGTGGCCGAGGTCGTGGGCCAGGCAGGCGGTGTCCACGATGTCCGGGTCGCACCCGAGGGTCCGCCCCAGTTCGCGCCCCACCTGGGCGACCTCGAGCGAGTGCGTGAGGCGCGTGCGGACGAAGTCGTCGGTGTCGGGCGCGACGACCTGCGTCTTCGCGCCGAGGCGGCGCAGCGCGGACGAGTGCAGCACCCGTGCGCGGTCGCGTTCGAAGTCGGTGCGGTGCGAGCTCTTGGGCGGCTCCTCCACCCACCGCTCGGTGTCCGAGGCGCTGTAGCCGGTGGCGGACGGTTCGGGGAAGCTCATGATGCCTTTCTAGCGCAACGGGTGCGGGTCGGCCCGCCTGCAGCCGCCGATGTGGACCGGCCGGCGGGTGGGTCCCCGGGAATGCCGGGGAGCCGCGTCAGCCGCCGGATACGTCGACCTCGGCAGCGGCGATGTCCGCCTGCTGCGCCTCGTTGAGGACGCGGCCGTCGAGCCAGTGCTCCGGCAGGGCCGTCCTCTTCGGTGAGCCGGCCCGCCCGCGGGGGCCCTCGGCGTCCTGCCCGGGGTAGGGCGAGTCCTTGTCGAGCTCGTCGAGGAGCCCGCGGAGCACCTCGAGGGTCGGCACGGCGGCGAGCCTGGCGCGGAGCTCCCCGCCGACGACATAGCCCTTGAAGTACCAGGCCATGTGCTTGCGGATGTCGCGGAGGCCCATCATCTCGCTGCCGAAGGTCTCCACGAGCAGCTCGGCGTGCCGGTAGACGGTGTCGGCGACCTGCCCGAGGCCGGGCCGGTACCGGGAGGCGCTGCCCTCGAAGGCGTTCATGAGGTCCCCGAAGAGCCAGGGCCGCCCCTGGCAGCCACGGCCAATGACGACGCCGTCGACGCCGGTCTGCCGGACCATCCGTACGGCGTCCTCGGCGCTCCAGATGTCGCCGTTGCCGAGCACGGGGATGTCGGGCAGGGCGTCGCGCAGTTCGGCGATGGCGTCCCAGTCGGCCTTGCCCGAGTAGAACTGGGACGCGGTGCGCCCGTGGAGGGCGACGGCGGCGACACCGCTGTCGCGGGCGATCTTCCCCGCCTCGCGGAAGGTGAGGTGGTCCTCGTCGATGCCCTTGCGCATCTTGATGGTCAGCGGGACGCCGCCCTTCGACGCCTCGCGCACGGCGGTCTGCACGATGCCCGTGAACAGGTCGAGCTTCCACGGCAGGGCCGCTCCCCCGCCCTTGCGGGTGACCTTCGGGACGGGGCAGCCGAAGTTCAGGTCGATGTGGTCCGCGCGGTCCTCCTCGACGAGCAGGCGCACGGCGGCGCCCACGGTCTTCGGGTCGACCCCGTACAGCTGCACGGAGCGGACCGCCTCGTCCTCGTCGTGCGAGATGATGCGCATCGACTCCGGGCTGCGCTCCACGAGCGCACGGGAGGTGACCATCTCGGACACGTAGAGGCCGCCGCCGTACTCGCGGCACAGGCGGCGGAAGGCCTTGTTGGTGATGCCCGCCATCGGCGCGAGGATCACCGGCGTGGTCACGGTGATGCCGCCGAGGGTGAGCGGCGGGAGGTCGAGCTTGAGGGCGCCGGGGGCTGCGTCCGGGGCGTCGCCGGTGCCGGGATCACCGGTCGGAGCGGGGAGGGTCGTCACTGCGGTCACCCCTCCATTGTCGCAAGGTGCCGCAAATCCGGGGGCACTGTTCGCTGTGCGCCTGCGCTCGCGGTCCGCCCTGCCCGCCTTCCGCCACGCGTTCGTCATGCGTCCTCCCCGGCCGGCCGCCGGCTGCGCCGTCCGCCGAGGGCGACGAGCCGCTCACCCGGGGCGAGCGTCGCGCCGTCGACGGACGGGACCGCCGGCGTCGTGCCCCCGCCCGACGCCGTGTCGTCGTGCCCGCCGCCGCGGGTCCTCGGGCCGACGGCCTTGACCACGAGCACCGCGACGAGGGTCGTCAGCGGGATCGCGAGGACGAGGCCGATCGAGCCCACCAGCGTCCGTACCACCTCCTCGGCGAGTTCGCCGCTGGTCAGGGTGTCGAGCAGCGCGCGGTCGTAGAGCGAGACGAGGATCAGCACGGGCAGCGCCGCCCCGGCGTAGGCGAACGCGATGGTGTAGACGGTGGACGCGATGTGGTCGCGCCCGATCCTCATCGCGGAGGCGAACAGCCGCCGCCCCGACGTGTCGGGCGCCAGCTCGTGCAGCTCCCAGACGGAGGAGGACTGCGTGATGGTCACGTCGTTGAGGACGCCGAGACCGGAGATGATGAGCCCGCACAGGATGATCGAGGAGATCGACAGCTCGTCCGAGGCGTTGACCAGGGTGTACGCGTTCTCGTCCCCCACGCCGGTGAGGTGGGCGGCGTCCGTGGCCCAGGCCGCGAGCAGCGCCGTGATGCCGAGCCCGAAGACCGTCCCGAGGAGGGCCGTGGAGGTGCGGGCCGAGACGCCGTGCGCGAAGTAGAGGACCCCGTACATGATCACCACGGAGCCCACGAGTCCGAGCAGCAGGGGCGGCCTGCCCTCGACGAGGCCCGGCAGGACGAACAGCGCCAGGACCGCGAGCGCGCCGACGAGGCCGAGCAGGGCACGCAGCCCGCGCCAGCGGGCGACGGCGACGACCACGACGGCGTATCCGACCGCGAGTGCCACGATGGGCACCGACCGCACGAAGTCCACGAAGACGTAGGGCGCCGCGCCGCCCTGGAGGATGCCTGCGAGGTCGAGGTAGCGGATCTCGTCGCCCGCCTCGACGGCCTCGGTCCGCGCGAGTTCCGGGGCGACCTCGACGGGGATGATGTCTCCTCCGTGGGCGGGCTGCGTGTAGGCGATGGTGCAGGTCAGGGCGGTGCCGCCGGCGTCGACGGTCGGCTGGGAGGACGGGCAGTCCCCCTCGGCGACCTCGCGGACGGTCCCGCGCTCGAAGCTCACACCCTCCGCCGTGGCGTACGGGTTGGCGACGCGCAAAGAGCTCCGGTCGCCGCTGGGCCAGAGCAGCACCATCGCGACGAGCGTGATGACCCCGAGGGGCACGAGGAAGGCCGAGAGCAGGAGGGTCGCCCGCTTCCGGGTGACCAGCGCGGAGGCCGAGGGTGCGGGACTCCCCTCGGCGCGAGCGGCGTGCAGGTGGCTGGAGCCCACGGACTTCCCTCGGTGGTTCGGCGGATGCTGGACAATGCTCGGTACCGGCCGGTACCGGCCGGTGACGGTCGGTACCAGGCGGAAACGGGCGGTGACGGTCGGTGACGGTCGTTCGGGCGCGGGTCGGGGCGCGTCACGGAGCCCGGCCACCGCTTGCGATTCTACGCAGGAGCGGCCCGGGACCGGGACGACGGGAGCCCTCCGGGGCGGAGGAGGACGGCACATGGCAGCAGAGGCGACCCGCCCGGCGCGGGACGGGGACCCCGTGGTCGGCGTCGGCGGGGCGGGCACCGGGGTTCGCGGCGTCGCGCTCGTCCTGCACGGCGGGCGCGCCCGGAGTTTCGACGCCGTCCGGCCAAGGCACCTCAGCCCCCTGCGCATGCGCCCCTTCGCCGCGCGCCTCGCGGCCGGGGGCGCGCGGCACGGCCTGGCGGTGTGGACGCTCCGGAACCGGGTGCGGGGCTGGAACGGGGCCGACCAGTCCGCCCTGAAGGACGCCCGGTGGGCGCTGGACCGCATCGCCGCGGAGCACCCCACGGCGCCCGTCTACCTCCTGGGCCACTCGATGGGCGGGCTGACCGCGCTCTACGCGGCCGGGCACCCGCAGGTCCGCGCCGTGGCCGCCCTCGCCCCGTGGCTCGAGCCGTCGAGCCCGGTGGAACCCGTCCGCGGGCGGGGCGTCCTCATCATGCACGGCGACACCGACCGCTGGACGAGCCCGACGGCGTCGCTCTCCTTCGCGCGCCGCGCGCTCGGCGTGGCCCGGGACGTCCACTACGTACGGATGCTCGGGGCAGGGCACTTCATGTTCCGTACCGTGCCCGTCTGGCACGGCCTGAGCACGTCCTTCCTCCTCCGCCACTTCGCGGAGGACACGGGTGCGAGCCTCGACGCCCGGTTCCTCGCGCCCTCCGCCGCCCTGTACCGCGCCCCGGATCCGCTCGGCATCACGGCCTGAGCGGCGCCGACCTGACCCGGAAGTTCCCGCCGGGTAGGTGTAGGCCGGGCCGTCCGGGGTACAAAGAGTACGTGGACACGACGAGCGGGTCTCCTCCCGCTCCCGCCGAAGGCCGGAAGGATCTGAGCATGGGATGGAAGCCGCGGCAGAGCGACCGCATGTACCGCTGCGTGGTCTACGCGGGCAAGGCGGTCTTCGCCGCCCTGCGCCTGCCGATCACGGTGAGCGGGACGGAGAACCTGCCGGCGTCCGACCCGCTGGACGGCCGGTCGCGCCGCGCCGTGCCCGGGCACGGCGCCGTCGTCGCCATCACGCACCTCGGCTACCTCGACTTCGCCTTCGCGGAACTGGTCCTGTGGAACCACGCGCGGATCCAGGCCCGCTACATGATCTCCAAGCGGGCCGCCGACCACTGGTTCGTCAGCCCCGTCGTGTTCGGCCTCGGCCACGTGGTCACCGACCGCCGGGCGGGCGCGGACGCGTACGACGACGCCCTCGCGAAGCTGCGGGCCGGGGAGTACGTGGCGATCCTGCCCGAGGCGGGCGTGTCCCGCAGCTACACGGTGCGCGGACTCAAGACCGGTCCCGTGCGGCTCGCCGCCGAGGCCGGGGTCCCGGTGATCCCCGTCTCGGTGTGGGGCGCCCACCGGCTGTTGACCCGCGGGCACGGCTTCTCGGTGCGGCGGGCGTGGAAGTCCCCCGTCCGCGTGCACATCGGCCCGCCCATCCACCATGCCCCGGGCCTCGACGTCGCCGAGGAGACGGAGAAGCTGCGCCAGGAGCTGCAGGACGGCATCGAGACCTGCATCGCCGACTTCCCGGTGACCCCGGAACCCGGCGCCTGGTGGATGCCGGCCCACCTGGGCGGCGGCGCGATGACCGACGCCGAGCGCGCGGCGGCGGACGCGGCGGACCTGGCGGCCGGGCGGCACAGCCGCGGCTGACGGCGACCGGCAGGGCTGGCGGGGCTGACGACGCCGCCCTGGTCGGGGCTCAGGCGGTGGCGACGACGAGCGTCTCCGGTCCGCCGAGGCGTGCCGCACCCGTGGCGAGCAGGGGCTCGACGACGGCGACGAGCGCCGCCATCGAGTCGTCCACCTCGAGCTGGATCGGATACTGGTGCACGAGCATCGCGATCAGGGTGGCGACGGCGGCCTGCTGCTCCTGCGGGGCGAGCGTGGTGTCGTAGCCCAGCAGGACGTCGGCGGGGTCGTCGGTGCGGGCCTGCGTGTAGCTGACGGCGAACGCGGCGATGGCGCCGCCGTCGGCCTTCGGCCGGTCGCGCAGCACGATCGCTCCCCCGGCGCCGCTCGTGTCCGCGAGGAACAGCTGCTGCGCGCGGCCGAGGCTGAGGTCCGCCCTGTCCCAGGCGTGCACGGACTCGTAGAAGGTGGCCAGCGCCCGGGTCAGCTCCACGGACCCGGTGGCCGCCTCCTCGAGCTGCGGCCCGGCGGCGTCGTCGAACGCGGGCGCCGCGAGCGCACCCGGAGCGACGACGATGAGCCGCGACCGCTGCAGCGCGGTGAACCCGGTGGCAGCGGCGAAGGCCGCTCCGGTGGTGCCCGGCGTCACCTTGGACCGCAGGGCCGTGATGCCCGACGGCGAGGCGCCGGCCTCGTGCTGCAGCATGGTGAGCAGCGTGGAGCCGATCCCCGCGCGCCGGTGGTCCTCGGCGACCTCGACGTAGCACCAGAGCCGGTCCGGGTGGAGGGCCGCGCCGTAGACGCAGCCCGCCGCGACGGGGATCCCCTGGTCCACGACGGTGATGCAGCGGTTCCAGGGCTCGTCCGAGGGTGTGCGGAAGGAGCCGCGGAACTGCTCCGCCGCCGCAGACTCGGGGCCGCCCCACAGCTGGAGGAGCTCGAGGTCGTCGCCCTCCTGCCAGGCGCGGTACTCGAGGGCCATCAGGCTCCGATCAGGCGGGCGGCGAGGTAGCCCTGCACCTGGTCGAGGGACACGCGCTCCTGGGCCATGGTGTCGCGTTCGCGGATGGTCACGGCCTGGTCGTCGAGCGTGTCGAAGTCCACGGTGATGCAGAACGGCGTGCCGATCTCGTCCTGCCGGCGGTAGCGGCGGCCGATCGCGCCGGCGTCGTCGAAGTCGATGTTCCAGCCCTTGCGCAGCTGGGCCGCGAGGTCCTTGGCCTTCGGGGACAGGTCCTCGTTGCGGCTCAGCGGCAGCACGGCGGCCTTGACCGGGGCGAGGCGCGGATCGAGCTTGAGCACGGTGCGCTTGTCCACGCCGCCCTTGGCGTTGGGTGCCTCGTCCTCGGTGTACGAGTCGACGAGGAACGCCATGAAGGAGCGGGTGAGCCCGGCCGCGGGCTCGATCACGTACGGCGTGTAGCGCTCGTTGGTGGCCTGGTTGAAATAGCCGAGGTCCGTGCCCGAGTGCTTCGAGTGGGTGGAGAGATCGAAGTCCGTGCGGTTGGCGATGCCCTCGAGCTCGCCCCACTCGGAGCCCGCGAACCCGAACCGGTATTCGATGTCCGTGGTGCCCTTGGAGTAGTGGCTCAGCTTCTCGAGCGGGTGCTCGAAGAGTCGCAGGTTGTCCGGCTTGATGCCGAGGTCGGTGTACCAGGCGAAACGCTGGTCGATCCAGTACCGGTGCCATTCCTCGTCGGTGCCGGGCTCGACGAAGAACTCCATCTCCATCTGCTCGAACTCGCGGGTGCGGAAGATGAAGTTGCCCGGCGTGATCTCGTTGCGGAAGCTCTTGCCGATCTGGCCGATCCCGAACGGCGGCTTCTTGCGCGCGGTGGTCAGCACGTTGT
Source organism: Arthrobacter sorbitolis (assembly GCF_054510995.1). Classification (NCBI taxonomy): domain Bacteria; kingdom Bacillati; phylum Actinomycetota; class Actinomycetes; order Micrococcales; family Micrococcaceae; genus Arthrobacter; species Arthrobacter sorbitolis. The sequence continues at coordinate 140,806 of NZ_JBTNDM010000006.1, read as the reverse complement.
TGAAGTTCACGAAGATGCCCTGCGCGGTCTCGGGCCGCAGGTAGTGCATGCCCTCCTCGGACGCCACGGGACCGAGGAACGTCTTGAGGAGTCCGGAGAACTCCTGCGGTTCCGTCCACTGGCCCCGGGTGCCGCAGTTGGCGCACGTGACGTCCTTCAGCCCGTTCTCCGGTGCACGGCCCTTCTTCTCCTCGTACTCCTCCTCGAGGTGGTCCGCGCGGTAGCGCTTGTGGCAGGAGAGGCACTCGACGAGGGGATCGCTGAACACCTCGACGTGTCCGGAGGCCTCCCAGACCTGGCGGGGCAGGATGACGGCGGAGTCGAGGCCGACGACGTCCTCGCGGCCGCGCACCATCGTCTGCCACCACTGCCGCTTGATGTTCTCCTTGAACTCCGCGCCCAGGGGTCCGTAGTCCCACGCGGACCGCGATCCGCCGTAGATCTCCCCCGACTGGAACACGAAACCGCGCCGCTTGGCGAGCGAGATGATGGGGTCGAGTGCTGACTTGGCTGCTGCCATGGTGTTTCTTCTCCAATTCTGTGCAGGCCGCTGGGTGCGGTCCGCAGGTGGGGGGCGCGTGCTGCGGGCTGTCCGGGCCGCCGGAGGGGGCGCGAAAGCTACCGGGGCAAGCCTACCGGGTCGATCCCGCGCCGCTGCGGGGCGCGGGCCGGAGCGGTCCGGCCCGCCCGGGGCTCCTCAGGCCCGGACCCGCCGGGGCCAGGGCAGGGTGGTGAGGATGATCGCGCCGAGCGTCAGCAGGGTGCCGGCGACGGTCGCGAACACCACGAGCGTGCCCGGCGCCGGGACCACGAGGTCCAGCAGGAGCGAACCGACCAGTTGCCCGCCGATCATGCAGAGCCCCGTGAGCAGGACCCCGAGGCTGCGCACGAGCAGGGCGCCGAGGGCGATGAAGATGCAGCCCATGGGTCCGCCGAGGTAGTACCACCACTCGGTCGGCAGCGGATCGCCCGGTCCGGCGACCGCGAGCTTGACCAGCCACGCCATGAGCAGCACCGCGGTCCCGGCGATGAAGTTCATCAGCGTGGCGGCGAGCGGCGTCCCGTAGGCGAGTGCCGCGGTGCCGTTCATCGCCTGCTGGAAGCTCATCAGCACGCCGGCCGCGACGGGCAGCAGGACGGGCACGAGCCAGCTCGAGAGCTCCCCTGCGGCGCCGAAGCGCGGCGACACGGCCCACACGACGGACAGGACCGTCAGGACGACGCCGATCACGCGCATGGGCGTCGCGGCGCGCTTCCCGCCGGGGCCGATGCCGGCCTTGTCGACGAGGAGGCCGCTGAGGGTCTGGCCCATGACGGCGGCCACCGTGAACAGGGCGACGCCGAGGAGGCCGATGGTCAGCGACTGCGAGAACACGAAGAACGCGCCGATGGCTCCGGCCGCGACGTAGTAGGGCGGGAAGCGGCGCTCGCGCACCGAGGGGATGATCTGGCGGGCACCGGCCCGCGCGCTCGGCACCGCGAGGGTCAGGGCGATCATCACGACCAGGCCCGTGCCGAAGCTGATGAGCGCGGCGGCGATGCCGTCGTCGAGCACCGTCCCGAGGGCACCGTTGATCCTGCCCTGGACGGGGATGGCGAGCCCCGCGGCGAGGGCGAGGGGGAAGCCGACAGCTGGGGGGAGGGCAGGTGCATCAGACACCCGTCCAGCCTAGTCGGGCGTCATCCGGCAGAATGGACGCATGACCGACGACGCATCCCCCGCAGAACTCCCCATCCGGGACGACATGATCCGGCTGGGACAGCTGCTGAAGCTGGCGTCCCTCGCCGAGGACGGCGTCGAGGCGAAGACGCTGATCGACAACGGGCTCGTGCAGGTCAACGGCGAGATCGAGGAGCGCCGCGGACGACAGCTCCATCCCGGGGACACCGTCGGCGTCAACGGCGTCCGGGTGCGCATCACGCGCGGCTGATGCCGGACGCGCGCTCCTGCGCCGTCGCCGGTCAGCGGCGCCCGAGGACCGTCATGCTCAGGAACTCCCGGACGTGCGCGAGCTCCTGCAGATTGATGCTGTGGAGCATGTTCGAGTAGAGGATCTTCGTCAGCGAGGTGTGCCCGACCAGCCAGGCGTGGGTGAACTCGATCATCTCGGGCGTGATGACGGCATCCTCCTGGTCCCTCCCCCAGAAGAACGGCGTCGGCGAGGCCGCGGCCTCCTCGTCACGGAAGAAGGGGTGGTCCCCGGAGGGCACCGCGAAGCCCGAGAGCCCCACGACGCAGGCGAAGTCCGCCGGCCGGTGGCGCAGGAGGGACGTGGCGACCCCCATGCCCTGCGAGAAGCCGAGGATGCTGACGCTGGAGTGGTCCCCGCGGACGGAGTCCAGCCAGGCGGAGACGGCGGTGACGCCCTCCACGACGCGTTCCACGGAGTAGTCGTCCTCCCGTGCCAGCGGGAACCAGGAGAAACCGGGCCGGGCGGGTCGGGGTGCGCGGACCGATGCCACCGTGAACTCGGCCGGCAGATGGTCGGCGAGGCCCATCAGGTCCTTCTCGTCGGCCATGTAGCCGTGGAAGAGGACGAGCAGGGGCGTGCCCCGGCGTTCGGCCTCGGGCCTGGACCAGAGGACCACGGGGGCCCAGGAACCGGCGGAGGGTGCGGCCGTGCCGGAGGCGGTTTTCGTCATGGTTCCCATTCTGGCACGGCGCAGAACGCGCCCCGTGTCGGCGACCGGAGGCCGGCTCCGCCTGCCTCCCGCAGGCCGGGCACGGTGGCGCCCCGGTCCCGGCAGTTGCAAGAATGGCCCGGTGAGCACACCAGGCGAGACACCCCTGCCGGATGCGAGCCATCCCATCCCGAACGGGCCCATGATCGATCCGTTCCTCCACTCGGAGCCGCACCCCTGGCGCCGCTACGCGGCCCTGGGCGACTCGTTCACGGAGGGCATCGGCGACCCGAACCCCGAGAGCATCGGCGGCAACCGCGGCTGGGCGGACCGGGTCGCCGAGGAACTGGCCCGGGGGCACGAGGACTTCGCCTACGCGAACCTGGCGGTCCGCGGGCGCCTGCTGCAGCAGATCATCGACCAGCAGGTGGAGCCCGCGCTGGCGCTCCACCCGGACCTCATCACGATGTCTGCAGGGGGCAACGACCTGATGCGGCCGGGCGGCGACCCCGACGTCCTCGCGGAGAAACTCGACGCCGTCGTCGCGACACTCGCCGCCACGGGCGCCACGGTCGTGCTCTTCACCGGGCCGGATGTCCGGGAGACGGTGCTCGGCAGCATCCGCTCGAAGACCGCCATCTACAACGAGAACCTGCGCATCGTCGCCTCGCGGCACGAGGCGGTCATCGCCGACATGTGGGCCCTGCGTCAGCTCAAGAACCCGCAGATGTGGTCCTCGGACCGCCTGCACTTCTCGCCGCTCGGCCACCACACCATCGCGGCGATGGTGCTCGACACCCTCGCGGTGCGCCATACGCTCGAGCCGCTGCAGCCGAAGGACCTCCCGGTCCGGACGTGGCGGGCCGCCCGGGCGGAGGACCTCGTGTGGGCGCGCGAGTATTTCGTGCCCTGGGTGCTCCGGCGGCTGCGCCACCGGTCGTCGGGCGACGGCGTCATCGCGAAGCGTCCGGAGCCCGTGCCGATCTTCGGGCCGGGGATGCCGCCGGGCGCCGCGGGCTAGCGGCGTCCCGCGCGGCACCCGCCGTCCCGGGCGTCGAGGTGCTCAGTCGTCGAGGTGCTCAGCCGTCGAGGGAAACCTCGCCGTTGGCCACCGCGTCGGCGCAGGCGCTGAGGTCGGGGCCGGGCTTGAAGTCGACGAACTGCGGCTGCAGTTTCTGGAAGAGGAACTCGTAGACCTCGTCGCGGGACTTCCCGTCCAGCGTCTCCACGGCCTCGCGGACCGCACCCTGCAGGGCGCGGTCGGAGTCCAGCAGGATCTTGTCGCGTGCTTCCTGGTTCCAGCCGATGGTGCTCAGTTCCACGAACAGCTCCTCGCGTCGAAGGGTCCGCGGCGGCTGCCGCAGGACGTGCCCGCCGCTTCATAAGCAGGCTTAGCTCCAAGCCTAGGTGCCCGCGGGAGGAAACCCAACCGATAGATCCGCCTCCGGGTAGAAGGTGGCGCGGAGCTGGTCGTCGAGCTGGTGGATCTGGGTCAGGAAGGCGTCGTGGCCCACCGGCGAGGAGATCATGTGGACGGGGACGGCCCCGGGCAGGGCTGCGGCGAGCCGCGTCGACTGTGCCGGGAAGTAGAGCCTGTCGCTGTCCACCGCCGCGATGAAGAACTCCGACGTCGAGGCTCCGAGGGCGCTGGCGAGGCTCCCGCGCCCCCGGGCCGCGTCGTGGCTCATGAGCGCCTCGGTCAGCACGACGTAGCTGTTCGCGTCGAACCGGTGCACCAGCTTGTCCGCCTGGTGGTCGAGGTAGCTCTCGACCTGGTAGCGGCCCCGGTCGGCGGGCAGGACGGCCCCGAAGGGCTGCTCGTCGTCCTGCTCCGCCCGACCGAAGCGTGCTTCCAGTTCGAGCTCGGACCGGTAGGTGATGTGCGCGATGCGCCGGGCGAGGCCGAGGCCCGCATCCGGGTGCGGGCCGTCGTAGTAGTCGCCGCGGCGGTACGCCGGGTCGAGCCGGATGGCCTGCAGCTGTGCCTGGGCGAACGCTATCTGTTCGGCCGAACTGGCGGCGGTGCAGGCGACGACGGCGCAGCGCGCCACACGCTCCGGGTACATCAGGGCCCACTCGAGGGCACGTGCGCCGCCCATCGACCCTCCGAGCACCGAGTGCCAGCGCCCGACGCCGAGCTGATCGGCGAGCAGGGCCTCCGCCCGCACGGAGTCGCGGATGGTGACGAACGGGAAGCGCGAGCCCCAGGGTGTGCCGTCGGGGGCCGGGCTGGCCGGGCCCGTCGACCCGTAGCAGCCCCCCAGCATGTTGATGGACACCACGAAGTACCGGTCGGTGTCCACCGTGCGGCCGGGGCCCACGAGCGAGTCCCACCAGCCCTCCTCCTCCGACGCTCCGCGTGCCACGTGGGAGCTGCCGGTCAGGGCATGCTGCACGAGCACGGCGTTGGAGCCGTCCGGGTCGAGCCGCCCCCAGGTCTCGAAGGCGAGCTGGACGTCGGGCAGTTCGCCCCCGGTCTCCAGGGCCAGCGGCCCGATCGACGCGATACGCAGGAGGCCGTCTCCCGACGGGGCGCCGTCGATCCCGGGGTGGAGCGGAGCAGCAGGGTAGGTGGTCACGAAGGGCTAGGCTCCTTTGGCGGCGCGGAAGCCCGCGTCGAGGTCGGCGAGGATGTCGGTGATGTTCTCCAGGCCGACGGCCAACCGGACGAGGCCCGGGCGCACCCCTGCGGTGAGCTGCGCCTCCGCCCCGAGCTGGCTGTGCGTGGTCGATGCCGGGTGGATGACGAGCGAGCGGACGTCGCCGACGTTCGCGACGTGGGAGTGCAGCTCGAGGGCGTCCACGAAACGCTTGCCCGCCTCCAGGCCTCCGGCGATGTCGAAGCTGACGATCGCGCCCGTACCGTTCCGCCCGTACTTCCTCCCGCGCTCGTACCAGGGGCTCGAGGCGAGTCCCGCGTAGGCGACGCCTTCGACGTCGTCGTGCCCCTCGAGCCATTCGGCGACCGCCTGCGCGTTCTGGACGTGGCGCTCCAGGCGCAGGCTGAGGGTCTCCAGGCCCTGCCCGATGAGGAAGGCGTTGAAGGGCGAGACGGCGGAGCCGAGGTCCCGCAGCAGCTGCACCCGCGCCTTCAGGATGTATGCGAGGTTGGCGCCGAGCGCGCCGCCGACGCCGAGGTCCCGGGCGTAGACCAGCCCGTGGTAGCTCTCGTCGGGCGTGTTGAAGCCCGGGAAGCGCTCGGGGTGCTGCGCGAAGTCGAAGTTCCCCGAGTCCACGATGACGCCGGCGATGGCGGTGCCGTGCCCGCCGAGGTATTTCGTCGCCGAGTGCACCACGATGTCCGCACCCCACTCGATCGGCCGGATCAGGTACGGCGTCGAGAGCGTGTTGTCCACGATCAGGGGCAGCCCGTGCTCGTGGGCGACGGCGCTGATGCCCTCCAGGTCGAGGACGTCCTGCCGGGGGTTGGACACGACCTCGCCGAAGAAGAGCTTCGTGTTCGGGCGGACGGCGGCCCGCCACTGCTCGAGGTCGTCGGGATCCTGCACGAACGTGGTCTCGATGCCGAACTTCTTCAGCGTGTGCTTGAGGAGGTTGTAGGTGCCCCCGTACAGGCTGGGGCTGGCCACGATGTGGTCCCCTGCCTCGGCGACGTTCAGGATCGCGAAGGTCTCCGCGGCCTGCCCGGAGGCGAGCAGCAGCGCGCCGACCCCGCCTTCGAGGCTCGCGATCCTGGTCTCCACCGCTTCCTGGGTGGGGTTCCCGATCCTCGTGTAGATGGGGGCGAGCTCCGTCAGCGCGAACCGGTTCGCGGCGCTCTCCGCGCTCGGGAAGACGAACGACGTCGTCTGGTAGATGGGGAGCGCACGCGCCCCCGTGGCTGGATCCGGCACCTGGCCGGCATGGATCTGGCGTGTCTCAAAGGACCAATCGTCGGACATGGTGCTCCCTCTTGGAAGGGCCCCTCCTCGTCCGCTGCCCCGTCGACGGGGTCGCCGCCCCGGGTGCATCGGCTCCGCAGGAGCCCGCGCTTGCGCGGCGCCGGTCCGGCGCCGCACCTGGTCCTCACCCGGGGCACCCCACCGCGGTTGGAGGGTTGCCGGCCAGCAAGCCGGGGCTTCGCGCTGGCACTCATGACCTGCCTTCATGAAAGCCCATGGGAGCTGATCCGGCAACACGTATGACATCGCATGAAGGAGCCCGGTCCGCGCCTTCCGAGGGGGTGGTACGGATGGGGATCGAGGGGCGGATGGGAAGCCGGATCAGGAGTAAGGGCACCCTTAGTCGAGACGCACATCACTTAGTGCAACACTGTCCGCATGCGCCTGGACCACGTCTCTTACGCCTGTGAACCCGATGGACTTGCCGCGACGGCCGACCGCATCTCGGCCCGGCTCGGCATGGAGCCCGTGAAGGGCGGTGTGCACCCCCGCTTCGGCACCCGCAACATGATCTTCCCCCTCGCGAACGGCCAGTACCTCGAGGTCGTCGAGGTCCTCAACCACCCCGCATCCGACAAGGCGCCGTTCGGCCAGGCCGTCCGCGCCCGCTCCGAGGCCGGTGGGGGCTGGATGGGCTGGTGCGTCGCCGTCGACGACCTCGGGCCCTTCGAGGAGCGCCTCGGCCGCAGCGCGGTCCCGGGCAACCGCAAGTTCCCCGACGGCCAGGAACTGACCTGGCAGCAGATCGGCATCAAGGGGCTCATCGCCGATCCGCAGGTCCCCTACCTGCTCCGGTGGGACGAGGGGACCGAGGAGCTCCACCCCTCGAAGGCCCGGCCGGCCTCCGTCAAGCTGGACTGCCTGACCATCGCGGGCTCCTCCGAGCGGGTGACCGAATGGCTCGGCACCGACGTCGAGGAGACGCTCGACGGTGTCCAGGTCCAGTGGATCGCGCCGAGGGGCACGCCGGGCATCATGTCCGTGACGTTCGAGACCACCGACGGCCGCATCGAGATCTGACCGATCGGACCGCAGGGAGAGGGACCGGACGACTCGTCCGGTCCCTCCTTCATCGGTATCCGTCGGTCCGGCCCGTGCGCGGTCAGGCGTGGGTGTAGGTGAGGCAGTCGGCGGCCTCGGCGCCGGGGCCCACCTTGACGGCCGGTGCGCTGCAGAGCAGGTCGTGGTTGAACGAGCACTCCGAACGCTGGCAGGCCCCGACATGCGCGAGCATCTTCGGGAGGCCGCCGCTGACGGACGTGTCGATGAAGGTGGCGCAGGACGCGTGTTCCTCGGACCCGGACACCGTGATCGCGACGGCGGTACAGCCGTCGTGGTTGAACGAGCAGTTGTGGACGCTGCACTCGGAGACACTCGTGATGCTCATCGTTCCTCCTGGTTCGTGGGTGGCCCGCCGGAACCGCGGATCCCCGCCGGGTGGACCCACGCTAGCACCGCGGCCTCGGATAATTTAGTCATGATCCGCGTGCGCAACCAGGCAAGGAGAGCCTTCGCCCGGTCAGCCGCCGATCCCGATGGCGGGCCCGAGGAGCGCGAATCCGACGAACCCCGCGGTGTCGAGGAGTGCATGGGCGATCACGAGCGGCATGACCCTCCGGGTGCGCGTGTAGAACCAGGCGAACAGGAGGCCCATGAGTACGTTCCCGATGAACGGGCCGAAGCCCTGGTAGAGGTGGTAGCTGCCCCGCACCAGGGCGCTCGTGAAGAGGATCGCGGGCGTCGACCAGCCGAGGTCACGCAGCCGGATGAACAGGTAGCCCACGACGATGACCTCCTCGAGGACCGCGTGCCGCACCGCCGACAGGACGAGCACCGGGATGGTCCACCAGTAGGAGTCGAGCGCGGCGGGCACGAGCGCCGTCGTGATGCCCAGGGCGCGTCCGCCGGCGTACACGCCGAGGGTCCCGACGCCGATCACCACCGCGAGGCCGACGCCGAAGCCGACGGTGCGCACCGGCTTCTCGAACGTGAACCCGAGGCGCCGGAACGCGGAGACGCCGTGCCCGCCGAGCAGGAACAGGACGAGGGCCACCGGCACCAGTGCGAAGAGGATGTCCAGGAGCTGGTACGCGAGGTCGAAGTACTGCCGGTCGTTGAGCACCGGGTTGAGGGTGGTGGTCTGCGTCGCGAGGGGTCCGCGGGTGAGCTTCTCGGCCAGGTTCACCACGGCGTAGACGCCGGACTGGCCCAGGGACAGCCCGAAGACGATGAGCACCTCGGCGGTGATGCGCCGCTTCCGGGATGCGGCGTCCGGAGGGAGGCGGTCGGCGGTCGGCGCGGAGGACGCGGGCTCGGCAGGCATGGCGCTATCCTCGCAGCGGCCGCCGGGGATTCCCAGCCGGACGCCCGCGGCGGGAACTCCTAGCGCATTCGGCGGCCCGCCTTCCAGACGGCATGCACGAGCGGCATCCCGGGGCGGTACGCGAGATGCGTGGCCGACGGCGCGTCCAGCAGCTGCAGGTCGGCCCGGTGGCCGACGGCGAGCGACCCGACGGCGCGGCGGCCGTCCACGTCGTCGCCCGTGTGCCGCCGCAGGGCGAGGGCTCCGCCGTACGTCGCGGCGCGGACGGCCTCGTGCACGGTCAGTCCCATCTGCAGCACGGCCGTGGCGACACAGAAGGCCATCGAACTGGTGTAGGAGGTGCCGGGGTTGCAGTTGCTGGCGAGGGCGATCCGCGCGCCGGCGTCGAGCAGCCTCCGGGCGGGCGGGAAGGGCTGGCGGGTGGAGAGGTCGCAGGCGGGCAGGCAGGTGGCGACGGTGCCGGGCCCACCTCCCGCGGCGAAGCCGGACCAGGTGCCGGCGAGACCGTCGACGTCGGCGTCCGAGAGGTGGTTGACGTGGTCCACGCTGGCGGCGCCGAGCTCGACGGCGAGCGCGACGCCGGCGCCGGGTCCCAGCTGGTTCCCGTGCACGCGCAGGCCGAGGCCCGCTGCTGCGCACGCCTCGAGCACGCGGCGCGACTGCTCGGCGGTGAAGGCCCCCGTCTCGCAGAAGACGTCGGCCCAGCGGACATGGGGCAGGACGGCGTCAAGCATGGGGCCGGCGACGAGGTCCGTGTAGGCGTCGGCGTCCTCCCCCTCCGGGACGAGGTGTGCACCCAGGAACGTGACCTCGTCCACGACGCCGGCGGCGATGCGTGCACTGCGGGCCTCGTGCCCGACGTCGAGCCCGTAGCCCGTCTTCGTCTCCAGGTAGGTGGTCCCGCCCGCCGCGGCCTCCGCGACGCGGGCGAGCAGGAGCCGCGTGAGGTCGTAGTCCCCTGCCGCGCGCGTCGCCCCGACGGTGACCGCGATGCCGCCCGCCGCGTACTCCTGTCCCGCCATGCGCGCCTCGAACTCGGCCGTCCGGTCGCCGGCGAACACGAGGTGCGTGTGGCTGTCGACCCAGCCCGGCAGGCCGGCGCGGCCGCCGGCGTCGTACGCCTCGTCCGCCGCGGGGGCGCCTGCGGCCGGACCGATCCAGCTGATCCGTTCCCCCTCGAGGATGACGGCTGCGCGCCGGAGCACCGGGGCGTCGGCGTCCTGCGTCGTGAGCTCGCCGATGTTGGTGACGAGGAGGGCCATCAGGGCCGGGCCCCCTCGCGCGCGGACCCGGTGCGGTCCGCTGCGGAGCCGGACGCCTCGTCGAGGCGGGCGATGGCAGCGGCGAGCAGGGGCCCGGGCTCGCCGAGCCGGGCGTGGACGCCGCCGCGCGCCAGCTGGACCCCCCCGACGACGACGGCCGTCACGTCCTGCCCGGTCGCGGTGTAGGCGAGCTGCTCCGGGGAGGATCCGGCCGTGCGGGCGCTGCGCGGGTCCACCGCCATCAGGTCGGCGGCACATCCCCGCTCGAAACCGGCGCGCGGGCGCCCCTGCGCCGTCGCCCCGCCGGCGGCCGCGATGCGGTGCAGCTCCTGCGGTTCGAAGTGGCCGCGGCGCCCGGTGCGCAGGCGCTCACCGTGCTCGAGGGCCCGCATCTCGAGCCACGGGTCGACGACGGCGTGCTGGTCGGTGCCGAGGGCGAGGGTCGCCCCGGCCCGGCGGAACTCCCCCGCCGGCCCGATGCCGTCCGCGAGGTCGGCCTCGGTGGTGGGGCACAGGACGACGGTGGCGCGGGCGTCGGCGAGCGTCGCGATGTCCTCGCCGCCGACATGCGTGGCGTGCACGGCGGACAGGCGGTCCGTCACGAGGCCGTGCCGGTGGAGCAGCCCCGTGGGCGTGCAGCCCGTGGCGTGCAGGCAGTCCTCGTTCTCCGCCGGCTGCTCGGACAGGTGGACGTGCAGGGGCAGTCCGGGCGGCAGGTCGGCGGCGACGACCGCCAGCTGGTCCTCGGGGACGGCCCGGACGGAGTGGAGGGCGGCGCCGACGGTCACCTGGTGTGCGGGGTGGAGCGCACCGACGGCGGCACGCAGTGACGCGAGCCGTGCGAGCCAGCGCTCCGCGGTCCCATCGGAGAAGCGGCGCTGCCCCGCCTCGAGCGGCGCCCCGAACCCGCCCGCGAGGTAGCAGGTGTCGAGCAGCGTGAGGCGGATACCCGCCCGCACCGCCGCGCGGGCGAGGGCCAGCTCCATCGCGTGCGGTCCGTCGCGGTCGCCGTCGCCGTCGCCGTCCGAGGAAGCCTGCCCGTAGGGCGTGCCGTCCGGGCGGTGGTGCACGTAGTGGAACTCGGCGACGCTCGTCCAGCCGGCCGTGACCATCTCGGCGTACACGGCCGTGGCGAGCTCCTCGTACAGGGCCGGCGTCAGGGCGTTCGCCGCGCGGTACATGGTCTCCCGCCAGGTCCAGAACGTCCCCCCGCCGTCGTGGGTGCGTCCGCGCAGCGCCCGGTGGAACGCGTGGGAGTGGGCGTTGGCGGCGGCCGGGAACACCACGCCGTCCAGCACGAGGTCGCCGTCCCGCGCGGGGACGCCCTGCAGGACGCCCACGACGTACCCGTCGGCGTCGACCTCGACGCGCACGGCGTCGCGCACCCCCTCCGCCTCCAGCCAGGCGGAGGCGCACCAGACGGCGCGGGCGACGGGCGGCTGCGTCACAGCAGGTCCTCGAGGACGTCCGCGAGCGCGAGAGCCCCGGCGTCGGCGTCGTCGCGCTCCACGAACTCCTCGGGCGAGTGGCTGATGCCGGTGGGGTTGCGCACGAACAGCATGGCGGTGGGGGCGATGGACCCGAGGATGCCGGCGTCATGCCCGGCGCCCGTGGGCAGGGTGGGCGCGCCGGGGAACGCGCGGCCGAGCGCATTGCCGAGTGAGCGCTGGAGCGCCCCGTCGAAGTGGACGGTGCCGCTCCGCGACTCCTCCGTGAGGGTGGCCCGGCAGCCCTCGAAGGCGCAGATCTTCTGGGCCTGGCCATGGATCCTCTCGATGAGCGACGCCGTCACCGCGTCCTCCTCGTGGCGCACGTCGAGCCAGAGGTCCACGCGGGAGGCGATGACGTTCGTGCCGCCCGGAACGGGGTGCAGGCGTCCCACCGTGGCGCGGGCGCCGTCCTGCTCCGCCGCGGCCTTCCGGACGGCGAGGACCACCTGGGCGGCTGCGATCATCGGGTCGGCGCGGTCGGCCATGAGGGTCGTGCCGGCGTGGTTCCCCTGGCCGGTGACGGACAGGCGCCAGCGGCCGTGGCCCAGCATGGTGGAGCCGACGGCGACGGCGGAGTCCAGATCGATCAGCCCGCGCCCCTGCTCCACATGCAGTTCCACGAAGTCGCCGATGCGGCGGATCGCCTCCTCGTCCCGCCCCAGGTGCGCCGGGTCGAGGCCGGCGGCGCGGGAGGCGTCGGCGAAGGTGGTGCCGTCGGCGTCGGTCAGGGACCGGACATGGTCCGGGTCGAGCGTCCCGGTGAGCAGGCGGGAGCCGAGGCAGGAGACGCCGAAACGGGAGCCCTCCTCCTCCGGGAACACCGTGACCGCGAGCGAGCGGTTCGGCCGGACGCCGCGCTCCCGCAGCAGGTCGACGGCGACGAGCGCCGAGGCGACGCCGAGCGGACCGTCGAACGCACCGCCGCCCGGCACCGAGTCGAGGTGGCTGCCGGTGACGAGGGCGCCGTCGCGGCTGTCGGTCGCGTCCCACCACGCCCAGAGGATGCCGTTCCGGTCGGTCTCCACCGACAGTCCGCGGGCTGCGGCCGCCGCGGAGAACCACTCGCGCAGGGAGAGTTCGGCGCCGGTGAACACGCCGCGCGAGTAGCCTCCGCGGGCCGCGTCACGGCCCACGTCGCTGATGGAATCGAGGACTGAGGATACGGTCTGCACGGGTGCCTTCCGGTGGTCGGCCTGCTCTGGACGGTCGGGTGCTCTCAGGATTGCATGGGGATGCGCACCCCGCGCTCGGCCGCGACCTCGCGGGCGCGCTCGTAGCCGGCGTCGACGTGGCGGATGACGCCCATGCCCGGGTCGTTCGTCAGGAGGCGTTCGAGCTTCTGCGCGGCCAGGTCGGTGCCGTCGGCCACCGAGACCTGCCCGGCGTGGATGGAGCGGCCGATGCCGACGCCCCCGCCGTGGTGGATGGACACCCACGTGGCGCCGGAGGACGTGTTCAGCAGGGCGTTCAGGAGCGGCCAGTCGGCGACGGCGTCCGATCCGTCGGCCATGGCCTCCGTCTCGCGGTAGGGCGAGGCGACGGAGCCGGAGTCGAGGTGGTCGCGGCCGATGACGATGGGGGCGGACACCTTCCCCTCGGCGACGAGCCGGTTGAAGAGCAGGCCCGCCTTCGCGCGGTCCCCGTAGCCGAGCCAGCAGATGCGCGCGGGCAGGCCCTCGAACTCCACGTGCTCGGCGGCGGCGGCGAGCCAGCGGTGCAGGTGCCCGTTGTCGGGGAACAGGTCCTTGAGGGCCGCGTCCGTGACGGCGATGTCCGCCGGGTCCCCGGAGAGCGCCACCCAGCGGAACGGCCCCAGCCCCTCGCAGAAGAGCGGGCGGATGTAGGCGGGGACGAAGCCGGGCACCTCGAACGCCCGCCCGAAGCCGCCCGTGCGCGCCTCGTCGCGGATGGAGTTGCCGTAGTCGAACACCTCGGCGCCGGCGTCGAGGAAACCGACCATCGCCTCGACGTGCAGGGCCATGGAGGCCTGCGCCTTCTTGGTGAAGCCGTCGGGGTCGGCCGCGGCCTCGCGCTCCCACTCGTCCGGGGCGATCCCCTCGGGCAGGTAGCTCAGCGGGTCGTGGGCGGACGTCTGGTCGGTGACGATGTCCACGTCGAGCCCGCGCCGCAGCAGGTCGGGGAAGACCGTCGCGGCGTTGCCGACGACGCCGACGGACAGGGCGCGCTTCTCCCGCTTCGCGGCGAGGACCTGCGCGACCGCGTCGTCGAGCGTGTCCGCCACGGTGTCCAGGTACCGCTTCGCGACGCGGCGGCGCAGGCGCGCCTCGCTGACGTCGACGATGAGGACGGCGCCCCCGTTCAGCGTGACGGCGAGCGGCTGCGCGCCGCCCATTCCGCCGCAGCCCGCGGTGAGGGTCAGCGTCCCGGCGAGGGTCCCGCCGAACCGCTTGCGGGCGATCGCCGCGAAGGTCTCGAAGGTGCCCTGGAGGATGCCCTGCGTGCCGATGTAGATCCACGATCCCGCCGTCATCTGCCCGTACATCATGAGGCCCTCGGCCTCGAGGCGGCGGAACTCGGGCCAGGTGGCCCAGTCGCCCACGAGGTTGGAGTTGGCGAGCAGCACGCGCGGCGCCCACGGGTTGGTGCGGAAGACTCCGACGGGCTTGCCGGACTGCACGAGGAGCGTCTCGTCGTCCTCGAGGGTCTCCAGCGTGCGGACGATCGCGTCGTACGCCGCCCAGCTGCGGGCGGCGCGGCCCGTGCCGCCGTAGACCACGAGGTACTCGGGACGCTCGGCCACCTCGGGGTCGAGGTTGTTCATGAGCATGCGCAGGGGCGCCTCCGTCTGCCAGCTCTTCGCGGTCAGGCGCGTGCCCCGGGCGGCCCGGATGGAGCGGGAGGGATCGTGCGTGGGACTCGGGGTGCTCGTCATGCTGGTTCTCCTCGGGTGGTGACGGTGGAGTGCGCGTCCTGCGGGGTCAGGAGTGCTGCCGCCTCGTGCGCGACGAGCGCTCCGAAGCGGCGGGCCTCGACCGCGGTGATGCGGTAGCTGGGGACGACCACGCTGAGGGCCGCGACGGCGCGGCCGCCGGGCGAGACGGGCGCGGCGATGGCGGTGACGTCGGCCTCGACGCCGTCCCGCACGACGACGAAGCCGCCGGCCGGCGGGCCGCCCGCGAGGACGGCGCCGACGGCGGTCCCGTCCAGCGGGATGCTCCGACCGATCCAGCTGGCATGGCGGACCGAGTGGGTGCCCTCGCGCATCGCGAGGTAGACCCCCTCGCCGTCGTGCGAGGGGACGCTCAGGTACGCCGACTCCCCGGTCTGCCGCACGAGGCGTTCGAGGGCGGGTTCGGCGAGGGAGACGAGCGATTCGTGCCCGAGCGCCTGCGCGCCGAGCTGCACCACGCGGAGGCCGGGCCGGTAGGCGCCGAGCGGGTCGCGCCGCACGAAGCCCGTGCCCTCGAGGGTCCGCAGCAGCCGGAGCGCCGTGGACGCCGACAGCTCCGCCTCCCGTGCGGCGTCCGCCAGGCTCAGCGACCCGGCGTCGCACACCGCGCCGAGGAGCACGAGCGCCCGCTCCACCGTGCGGGTCGAGGACTCCGCCATGCCGCCTCCTTGCGTTCGGACCTGCTGTAGTTTTCACTTATTGAAACGTCCTTTCCACTCAATGGCAATAGCGGCAGCGACCGCAGGAACCGAGGCAGACCGTGTCCCAGCCCTCCGTGATCATCGGACCCGGCCCCCTCTCCCCCGCCGACGTCGTCGCCGTGACCCGCCACGGCGCACCGGTCGAGCTGGCCCCCGAGGCCCTGGCGGCCATGGCGGCCTCCCGCCGGGTCGTCGACTCGCTCGTCGACGACGGCACGCCGCACTACGGCGTCTCGACGGGCTTCGGCGCCCTGGCCACCCGGCACATCCCGCTCGACCAGCGCACGCAGCTCCAGCGCAGCCTGATCCGCAGCCATGCGGCGTCCTCGGGGGCCGAGGTCGACCGCGAGGTGGTGCGCGGCCTCATGCTCGGGCGCCTGTCGACCCTCGCGACGGGCCGCACCGGTGTGCGTCCCGTCGTCGCCTCCACCTCCGCGGCGCTCCTCAACGCCGGCATCACCCCCGTGGTCGGTGAATACGGATCGCTCGGCTGCTCGGGCGACCTCGCACCGCTCTCGCACGTGGCCCTCGCGCTCATGGGCGAGGGCACGGTCCGGACCGCGTCCGGTGACCTCGTACCCGCCGCGGAGGCCCTCGCCGCCGCCGGGATCCGTCCCGTGGAACTCCGTGAGAAGGAGGGCCTCGCGCTCATCAACGGGACGGACGGCATGCTCGGCATGCTGATCCTCGCCTCGGCCGACCTCCACCGCCTCCTGGCGACGGCGGACCTCGCGGCCGCCATGAGCGTCGAGGGACTGCTCGGCACCGACGCCGTCTTCGCCGAGGACCTGCACGCCCTCCGGCCCCATCCCGGGCAGGTCGCCTCGGCCGGGACCATCCGCGCGCTGCTCGAGGGGTCCCCCCTGCTCCGCGAGCAACTGACGTCGGAGACCGGGCGCCACCGGTTCACCCGCGTCCAGGACGCCTACTCCCTGCGGTGCGCGCCCCAGGTGCACGGCGCCGCACGCGGCACCCTCGCGCACGCGGACGCGGTGGCCGCCGTCGAACTGGGCTCCGCGATCGACAACCCGGTGATCACCCCGGACGGCCGGATCGAGTCGAACGGCAACTTCCACGGCGCGCCCGTGGGCTACGTGCTGGACTTCCTCGCCATCGCCGTCGCCGACGTCGCCTCCATGAGCGAACGCCGCACCGACCGCTTCCTCGACAAGGCCCGCAGCCACGGACTCAACGCGTTCCTCGCCGCCGATCCCGGCGTGGACTCCGGGCACATGATCGCGCAGTACACGCAGGCGGGCATCGTGTCGGAACTGAAGCGGCTCGCGAACCCGGCGTCCGTGGACTCCATCCCCTCCTCCGCGATGCAGGAGGACCACGTGTCCATGGGCTGGGCGGCAGGCCTCAAGCTGCGCCGGGCCGTGGACGGCCTCACGCGGGTCCTCGCCATCGAGATCCTGACCGCCGCCCGGGGTCTGGACATGCGCGACGGCGGTGCCGCCGGCGAGTCCGGCTACCGCAGCTCCGCGCCGATCGCCGCCGTCCGGCAGCGGTTGCGGCAGGACGTCGAGGGCCCTGGGACGGACCGCTACCTGGCACCGGAGATCGAGGCCGCGCGCCTGCTGGTCGACGATGGCTCACTGCTCGCCGCTGCGCTCGAGGCGCTCCCAGCGACGCTCCAGTGAAGCTTGTTAGGGTTGACCGACCCCCTGCAGAAAGCGACGCCCCATGTCCTCCCCCGTGTCCTCCCCCGTGTCGTTCCCCGACCCCGAGCCGTCCCGCAAGCCGCCGCGTCCGCAGGCGGTCCTGACCGTGCTGGAGACGCAGTGGCTGAGCCCCCACCTGGTGCGGGTCGTGGCGGGCGGTCCGGGGTTCGCGGACCTGCAGGACTGCGACGCGACGGACAAGTACGCGAAGCTGCTCTTCGCGAAGCCCGGACTCGGCCTGGTCCCGCCCTACGACCTCGCGGCCCTGAAGGACGAGCTCCCGGCGGGTGACCGGCCCGTGAAGCGCACCTACACGATCCGCTGGCTCGACGCCGCGTCCCGGCGGCTCGCCATCGACTTCGTGGTGCACGGCGACGCCGGCATCGCAGGGCCCTGGGCCGCGGCGGCGGCACCCGGTGACGCCCTCGTCCTGATGGGCCCCTCCGGCAAGTGGTCGCCCGACCAGGACGCCGACTGGCACCTCTTCGTCGGCGACGACTCCGCCCTGCCGGCCATCGCCGCGGGCATCGAGGCGCTGCACCCCGCCGCCGTCGGGCACGCCTACCTCGAGGTCGACGGGGCCGCGGAGATCCTGGCCCTCGACGCGCCGGCGGGCCTCGAACTGCACTGGCTGCTGCGCGACGGGCAGGCGGCGGGGACGACGACGCTGCTCGCCGACGCCGTCGCGGCCGGGCCCTGGCCCGCGGGGCGTGTCGACGCTTTCGTGCACGGCGAACGCGGTGCCATGAAGGCGCTGCGGGACGTCCTGTTCACGGAGAAGGGACTCGCCCGTTCGCAGGTCTCGCTCTCCGGCTACTGGGCGTACGGGCGCGAGGAGGACACGTTCCAGGCCGAGAAGCGGGAGCCGATCGGCCGGCTCCTCGACTAGCGCGGCCCCTCGTTCCCGGCTCAGGTGCCCCGGGGTGCGGGGACCGGCCGCGGGGGCCGCTTCGGCAGGCGGTCGGCCAGCTCCATGGCCGGTTCGGCGAGCCGTGCGAGCACCGGCCCGAGGACGGCCATGAGCAGCACGTAGGTGGTGGCGAGGGCAGCGAGGTCGGGGATCACGGCCCCGGAGGTCACGGCGAGGCCCGCGATGACGATGGAGAACTCGCCGCGCGCCACGAGTGCGGTCCCGGCGCGGGCGCGGCCCATCCGGCCGATCCCCTGGCGGCGTGCGGCCCACCAGCCGGTCGCGATCTTCGTCGCCGACGTCACGACCGCCAGCATCAGGGCCACGCCGAGCACGGGCGGGATCGAGGCCGGATCGGTGTTCAGCCCGAAGACGACGAAGAAGATGGCGGCGAAGAGGTCCCGCAGGGGTTCGAGGATGCGGGCGGCGTTCTCCGCCGTCGCGCCGGAGATGGCGATGCCGAGCAGGAACGCGCCGACCGCCGCGGAGACCTGCATGGCGGAGGCGAGTCCGGCGACGAGGAGGGCCGCCCCGATGAGGGTCAGGAGGAAGACCTCCCGGTCGGTGCTGTCGACGATGGCGGAGACGACATTGCCCCAGCGCAGGGCGATGACCAGCACGAGGGTGACCACGAGCAGGGAGATCCCCACGGTGCCGAGCCCGCCGGCGAAGCTCAGCCCGGCGAGGACCGCGGTGAGCACCGGCAGGTACACGGCCATCGCGAGGTCCTCGAAGACGAGGATCGCGAGGACCGTGGGCGTCTCCCGGTTGCCGAGCCTGCCGAGGTCGGCGATGACCTTCGCGGCGATCCCCGAGGACGAGATGTAGGTGACGCCGCCCATGACGAGCGCGGCGACCGGCCCCCACCCGAGGATCACGGCGACGAGGGCGCCGGGCGTGAAGTTCAGGACGAAGTCGACGATCCCGGCGAGCCAGGACTGGCGCAGGCCGGTGACGAGTTCCTTCGCCGTGTACTCGAGGCCGAGCATGAGCAGCAGCAGGACGATGCCGATCTCGCTGGCCACCTCGCTGAACTCGATGACGCCCTCGAGCTGGAGGAACCCGCCCTGACCGAAGAACAGCCCGCCGATGAGGTAGAGCGGGATGGGCGAGAGCCCGATCCGGCCGGCGAGCCGGCCGAGGATACCGAGGAAGAGCAGGATGGCGCCAAGTTCGATCAGGGTGAGGGCAGTGGTGTGCACAGGCCGCTCAGCCGTTGCACAGGATGTCCGCCGCGGTGTCGAGGCCCTCGGAGGTACCCACCACCACCAGCAGGTCGCCGGCGGTGAGGGTGAAATCGGGTGTCGGCGAGGCCTGCACCTGGCCCGAACGGAGGACGGCCACGAGGGAGGCACCCGAGCGCGAGCGCATCCGGGTGTCCGCGAGGGGGCGGCCGTCGAAGGGTGAACCGCGCTCGATCATGAACTGCCGGGTGGAGACGCCCGGGAGGTCCCGGTGCTCCTCCGTGAGCTGGGCGACGAGCTGCCGCGAGCCGAGCAGGTTCCCGATCGTCGCCGCCTCGTCGGGGGTCAGCGGGATGGAGGCCACACAGGCATCCGGGTCGCCGGCCTTCGAGATGATGAGGTCGAGATTGCCGTCGCGCTGGGCGACGATCCCCACCCTGCGGCCCGAACCGGTGACGATCTCGCGCCGTACTCCGATGCCGGGCAGGCGCGTTTCGATGACGTTCATGCGCCCATCCTAGTCCCGCTGCGGCTACTCGTTGCCGGGGACGGCGCGCGTGGGGGCTCCGTTCGCTGAGGGCGTCGCGGCGGCCTCGGGGACGAACAGATCCGGCTCGAGGTAGATGGCCGTGGCGATCGGCACGGCGGCCCGGACGCGCTGCTCGGCACCGTTGATGTCCTCGGCGATCCGGGCCCCGCTGTCCCGGCTCCCGACCGAGATCTTGGCCGCGACGAGGAGCTCGTCCGGCCCGAGGTGCAGGGTCTTGAGGTGGATGATGCGGGTGGAGCCGTCGCCGCTGATGGCCGCCTCGATCCTGGCGACGTCCGCGGCGGTCGCCGATTCGCCGAGGAGCAGGCTCTTGGTCTCGACGGCGAGGATGGCGGCGATGGCCACGAGGAGCAGGCCGATCATCGCGGTGCCCGCGGCGTCCCACAGGCCGTTGTCGGTGAGCAGTGTCATGGAGACGCCGAACAGCGCGAACAGGAGGCCGATGAGGGCGCCGAGGTCCTCGAGGAGGATCACGGGCAGCTCGGGGGATTTCGCCGTGCGGACGAAGCGCACCCAGCCCATGCCGCCGCGCACGTGGTTGGACTCCTTGATGGCCGTCCTGAAGGAGAACGACTCGGCCACGATCGCGCCGAGCAGGACCGCGAGCGGCACCCACCAGAAGGGGCCTTCGATCGGGTGCGGGTCCTGGTACTTGTGGTACGCCTCGTAGAGCGCGAAGAGTCCGCCGACGCTGAACAGGACGATCGACACGATGAAGGCGTAGATGTAGCGCTCGCGCCCGTAGCCGAAGGGGTGCTCGGGGCTCGCCTGGCGCTTGGCCCGCTTGCCGCCGACGAGCAGGAGGACCTGGTTGCCCGAATCCGCGACGGAGTGGATGCCCTCGGCCAGCATCGACGAGGATCGGGTGAGCGCGAAGGCCACGAACTTGAGCGCGGCGATCGTGAGGTTCGCGGCGAGTGCCGCGACGATCGCCTTGTTGCCTCCACTTGCCGACATGATGCGTTCCGTTCCGTGTGTCCGCCGCTGCGGCGGGTGTTCCGACGATGACCGGGCACGCCGCCGGCCCGTGCCGCGGCGTCCTCCGGCCCCTACTCTACGGAAACCTCGTGCGGCCGGGCGGGACGGTGCACGGCGCGATCACCCGTTGCGGGCGGGCCGACTCCCGGTCCTCCGTGCGGGCCTCAGGCGGGCCCGAGGGCCGTTGCGGCCGCGCGGACCTGGCCCGGGTCGGCGCCGAGATCGGCCGGATCGGCTCCCGTGAGCAGCACCGCCGCGAGTTCCGCGAGTCCCGACGACGTCTGGAATCCGTAGCCCCCCTGCCCGGCGAGCCAGAAGAAGCCGGGGTGGGCGGCGTCGAATCCGACCACGGGCAGCCCGGACTCCCGCTGTGTCCGCAGTCCCGTCCAGGACCGCTGCACCGACGTGATGCCGAGGGTGGTGACGGTGGCCAGGTGTTCCACGAGCCGCTCGACGTCGCCCGGGTGGGGCTGGGCGTCGCCGGGCTCGGCCGGCTCGGCCTCGCTCGGCGAGACGAGGACCCCCTGGGCGTCCGGGCGGTAGTAGAACGAGTCGTCCGCGGCGGCGACCATCGGCGTGCCGACGGACGGGGCGTTGGTCGCCGAGACGATCGCCGCCGTCCGCCGCAGCGGCACGAGTCCCTGCGGCGCCACCCCGCAGATCGCGGCGACGCCGTCGGCCCAGGCTCCCGCGGCGTCGACCACGACCTCGGCGCTGATGCTGCGGTAGCCGGCGCGGACGCTCCAGCCGGCGCCGTCGTACCGGGCGGAGGTGACGGGCGCGCCCGTGAGGATGAGCACGCCGTCGTCGCCCGCGCTGCGCCGGTGGTACTCGAGGAGGAGATCGGTGTCGGTGCCGACGCAGCCGGTGTCGAGGGCGGCCGCCTCGAAGGCGTCCGGCCGCAGCTGCGGGCACAGCCCGAGGGCCTCGGCGTGGGTCACGGGGCGCATCGCCGCGCTCGCCTTCGCGGCGACGTCGGCCTCGGACCCGATGAGGAGGAAGGACCGCGGCACGGTGAGCGGCAGGCCGGTGGAGGACTGCACGCCGGACAGCAGCTCGAGGGTGCGGCGCGTGAGGTCCCGCAGCGGTTCGGGACCGTAGCTGGGGATGAGCTGCCGGGCGGAGCGCGACGACGTGTGGTATCCGAGGGTCGGCTCCGCCTCGACGAGGACGACGCTCGAGAACGGGGCGAGCGCGGACGCCAGGGAGAGGCCGGCGATCCCGCCGCCGATGATCAGGACGTCGCACGCGAGGGAGCTCATCCGGTCATCCTAGGGCGGGCCTCCCCCATCCGGGTGCGTCCGGTGTGCCCTGCCTCCCGATCGGGCGGATCCCGAGCCCGGGGAATACCGTCCGGACATCGACGGTTCCGGTTGGTCGTGAAAGCAATCGTCTACTCCGCCACCGGTCCCTCCTCTGTTCTCTCCCTCGTCGACCGTGACGTCGCGACGCCCGGTCCGGGCGAAGTGCGGGTCCGCGTCGTCCACTCCGGCGTGAATCCCACGGATTGGAAGGCCCGCGCCGACGGCGACATCCCGTTCCCCGAGGTGGTCCCCAACCAGGACGGCGCCGGGGTCGTCGACGCGGTGGGCGACGGCGTCACCGAGCCGCAGGTGGGCGACCGGGTCTGGATCTATCTGGCTGCTCACGGCCGCCCGACCGGGACCGCCCAGGAGTTCGTCGTGCTGCCCGCCGAACGGGCCGTCCGGCTGCCGGACGGCGTCGGTCTCGAGGTGGGAGCCAGCCTGGGTGTACCGGCGATGACGGCGCACCGTGCACTGACCGTCCACGAGCACGGGCCGTCGCGACTCGCTCCCGGCGCCCTCGAGGGACGCACGGTCCTCGTCCAGGGCGGCGCCGGAGCCGTCGGCCACGCGGCGATCCAGCTCGCCGCCTGGGCAGGCGCGACCGTCATCGCAACCGTCAGCAGCGACGCCAAGGCCGAGCTCGGTCGCGCCGCGGGGGCCCACCACGTCCTCCGCTACCCCGACGCTTCCCTCGCCCAGCGCATCCGCGAGGCAGCTCCGGGCAGCGTCGACCATGTCGTGGAGGTGTCCCCCGGACAGAACGCGGCGCTCGACGTCGAGGTGATCGCCAACCATGGCTCCATCGCGTACTACGCGAACAACAAGGGTGACGACTTCACAGCCCCCGTCGTCGCGAGTTTCGCGAAGAACGTGCGCTGGCAGGGCCTGCTGCTCTACACGGTGGGCCAGGACGCTCTCGTCGCCGCGGCGGAGGACATCACGGCGGCTCTGCGCAGCGGGGCGTTGCCTGTCGGGGAGTCTGCCGGACTCCCCCTCTCCTGGTTCCCGCTCGAGGAGACCGTCGCCGCTCACGACGCCGTCGAGAACGGTGCGACCGGCAAGGTCCTCATCCGCGTCTCCGACGAGATCTCCTGAGTGGTCGAACCTTCCCGGTCAGGAAGGGGAGTCGTGTGACCCTCGAGGACTGCCCCTGCGGCACCGGTCTGCCGTACGAGGAATGCTGCGGGCCGCTCCACCGGGGAGTGGCGGCGTCGACGGCGCTCGCCCTGATGCGCTCACGGTTCTCGGCGTTCGCTCTCGGGCTCGAGCGGTACCTGCTCGACTCATGGGACCCGTCGACCCGTCCGGATGCCGTCGATCTCGACGGGGACGTCGAGTGGCGGCGCCTGCAGATCGTCGACACGGCACTCGGCGGCGACCGGGACGACGCCGGCGTGGTCGAGTACCGGGCGTCGTTCCGGCACGCCGGGCGGTCGGGGCTGCTGCAGGAGCGCAGCCGATTCGTCCGGGTGGAAGGGCGCTGGATGTATGTCGACGGGGACGTGGCCCCCTAGGACCCGGGGTGCTACCGGACTACGCGCCACCCACATGGGCACCCGGCGAACCGGCGTCCGCAGCGGTCCCGCCGCCGTCGGCTCCCGATCCGCCCGTGCCCGCCTCCGCGCGGGCGGCGACGAACGCCTGGACGCACGCCTCGACGTCGTCACCCGTGTGCGCGGCGGACAGCTGCACGCGGATGCGGGCGGCGCCCTTCGGGACCACGGGGTAGCTGAACGCGGTGACGAAGACGCCGTGCGCGAGCATCGCGTCCGCGGTCCGTGCGGCGAGGACGGCGTCGCCGAACATGACCGGGATGATCGCGTGCTCGCCCTCGAGCAGGTCGAAGCCCTCCTCCGTCATGCGACGCCGGAACTGCGCCGCATTGCGGGTGAGGGTCCCGCGGAGCTCGGCGCTGTTCTCGACAAGGTCGAGCGCCGTCAGGGTCGCGGCGACGATCGACGGGGCGAGCGAGTTCGAGAACAGGTAGGGCCGTGCCTTCTGGCGCAGCAGGGCGACGATCTCGGCGCGGGCTGCGACGTACCCGCCGGAGGCGCCGCCGAGCGCCTTGCCGAAGGTGCCGGTGAAGATGTCCACCCGGTCCGCGACGCCGGCGTGCTCGGGCGTTCCGGCGCCGGTCGCGCCCATGAAGCCGACGGCGTGGGAGTCGTCCACCATGACCATCGCGTCGTAGCGCTCGGCGAGATCACAGATGGCCTCGAGCGGGGCGAGGTAGCCGTCCATGGAGAAGACGCCGTCGGTGACGACCAGGCGGCGCCGGGCACCGGAGGCCTCCTTCAGCTTCGCCTCGAGATCCGCCAGGTCCCGGTTCGCGTAGCGGAAGCGCTGCGCCTTCGAGAGGCGGATGCCGTCGATGATCGACGCGTGGTTCAGGGCGTCGGAGATCACGGCGTCCTCGGCACCGAGAAGCGACTCGAAGACCCCGCCGTTCGCGTCGAAGCAGGAGGAGAAGAGGATGGTGTCCTCGGTGCCGAGGAACTGCGAGACGCGCCGCTCGAGGTCGAGGTGCAGGTCCTGGGTGCCGCAGATGAAGCGCACCGAGGCCATGCCGAACCCGCGTTCGTCGAGCGCCTTCTTGGCCGACGCGATGATGTCGGGGTGGTCGGCGAGGCCGAGGTAGTTGTTGGCGCAGAAATTGAGCACCCGCACGTCGTCGGCGCCCGGGGCGCCCGCCGTGATGGAGCTGGACTGCGGCGACGAGATACGTCGCTCGTGCTTGAAGAGGCCGGCGCTGCGGATGTCGTCGAGTTCACCGGCGAGCTGGTCGCGGACTGCTGAGTACATGGTGTTCCTGCTTCCTAGAAGGTGGTCCAGTCGAGGACCACTTTGCCGCTGGCGCCGTCGCGCGCCGTCCGAAAGCCCTGCTGCCACTCGCTGGCCGGCAGGCAGTCGGTGACCACGGACGCGACCGCCTCGCGCAGCGTCCGGTTGGACTGCAGCATGGCGCTCATCGCGTACCAGGTCTCGAACATCTCGCGGCCGTAGATGCCCTTGAGGGTGAGCATATGCGTGACGACCTTGGCCCAGTCGATGGAGATGGGGCCGGAGGGCAGCCCGAGCATGGCGATCTTCCCGCCGTGGTTCATGTTGTCGATCATCTCGGGCAGGGCGGTCGCGTGGCCGGACATCTCCATGCCGATGTCGAAGCCCTCCTTCATGCCGAGCTCGCGCTGGGCGTCGGCGACGCGCATGCGGCTGACGTCGACGGCGATGTCGGCACCGACGCCGCGGGCGAGTTCGAGGCGGGGAGCCGAGACGTCGGTGATCGCGATCTTCCGGGCACCCGCGTGGCGGGCGACGGCGACGGCCATGAGCCCGATCGGTCCGGCCCCCGTGATGAGCACGTCCTCGCCGACGAGCGGGAAGCTGAGCGCGGTGTGGACGGCGTTCCCGAAGGGGTCGAAGACGGCGCCGAGCTCGGGCGTGATGGTGGCGTCGTGCACCCACACGTTGGTCTCGGGGACGACGACGAACTCGGCGAACGCGCCGTCGCGCTGCACCCCGACGCTCGAGGTGTGGATGCACATCTGGCGGCGGCCGGCCCGGCAGTTGCGGCAGATGCCGCACACGATGTGGCCCTCACCGGAGACGCGGTCCCCGACGCGGACGTCCCGGACACCGTCCCCGAGGGCGACGACCTCGCCGTAGAACTCGTGGCCGGGGATGAGGGGCGCGGAGATCATGCCCTGCGCCCAGGAGTCCCAGCTCTCGATGTGGAGGTCCGTGCCGCAGATGCCGGTGGTCATGACCCGGATCTTGACCTCGCCCCACCCTGCATCGGGTTCGGGCCGGTCCACGAGTTCGAAGCCGGGGTGCGCCCCGGATTTGTACAGCGCCTTCACTGAACGGTTCCTTCCAGGCCGCCCCGATCCTCCAGCGGGATGGGCTGGGCCTGGGCGGTACGAGTGCCGGGCGGGATATTGCCCGGGGCAACACTATCAGCGGCCGTCGTCGGGCACGCCGTGTCTGTGCCAGCCGGGTTCTCCGAGCGGGCCGCCGCGCCGGGTGCCCAGACCCGGGGGAACCCCGCCCCGCACCTGGGCGGCCGTGCCGGGTGCACGGACGGGCGGCGTTGACCGGGCGGCCGCCGAGCGCAGACCCGCGGCGCAGGCGCATCTCCGGGGGAACGCCGCCCCGCACCTGGGCAGCCGCGCCGGGTGCACGGACGGGTGGCCCAGCGGGAGGAACGACGACGCCGGAGTCAGTCCTCGACGACGGCCGCGAGGATCTCGAGGCCGAGCGCGAGGAACGCCGGGTCGTCGTCCGACGACGCCGCCAGGGAACTGCCCATGCTCACGGCCCAGCCGCGAGCCCGGGCCCAGGTCGCGGCGTCGGTCGGGCGCAGCACGTCCAGCCCGTCGCGGAAGGCGGAGCGGCCCGCGGCGTCGAAGTGCAGCCAGGCCGCGGCGAGGTCGGTCGCCGGATCCCCCGAGCACAGGTCGCCGAAGTCGACGACGCCGGCCAGCGCCCCTCCGGGCCCGAGGACGACGTTGGCGGGGTGCAGGTCGCCGTGCAGCCATAGCGGCGCCTGTGACCAGACCGGAGCGGCGACGGCCGCTTCCCACACCCGCAGCAAGGACGCGGCCGGTGCCCCGGGAATGTGGGGCAGGGACGCCAGCCGCGTCCGGACCACGTCGTCGCGTGCCGCCAAGGGCCCGCCGCGTCCCACGGGACTGGCGGGAGCGTCGGGCGGCGCAGGGCGCTGGAACTCGGCGAGGAACCGCGCGAGCTCGACGGCGGAGGAGGAGCGTCCTGCGCGCGGGACGGCGATGCCGCTCGTCCCGTCGATCCACCGGCAGACGGACCAGTGCCACGGGTAGCCGGCGCCCGGACGTCCTGTCCGCAGGGGTGCCGACGTCGGGACGGGCAGGGACGCGGCGAGGCCCGGCAGCCATTGCTGCTCCGCGACCATCAGCGCATCGGCGACCGCACGCCGGGGCAGCCGCACCACGAGGTCCTCCCCCAGCCGGAAGAGGGTGTTGTCCCACCCGCCGCCCACGGACCGCACCGGCAGGTGCACCAGGTCCGGCGCCTGCGCGGCGAGCAGTGCAACGACGAGGTCGGGCGCGACGTCGAATTCGGCCTCGGGCATCAGGGCCATCTGGACCTCCTGGGGACGTAAACCCGTGGCGCAGGCGCACTCCCGCGGGAACGCCGCCCCGGGAATGGCCACCCGGCGCGGCGGCACAACAGCAGCGACCAGGACGGCGCGGCGGCTGCAGGACATGGACGCCGTGCGCCGCCGCGCCACCCGGTGACGACGAGCGCTAGCCCTCGACGCCGAGGCGCTGCAGGATGAGCTCGCGCACCCGGCCTGCGTCGGCCTGCCCGCGGGTCGCCTTCATGACGCCGCCCACGATCGCGCCGACGGCCTGGACCTTGCCGCCGCGGATCTTGTCGGCGACGTCGGGCTGGGCCGCGAGGGCGCCGTCGATGGCCTCGAGCAGCGGGCCGTCGTCGGACACGACGGCGAGGCCGCGCTTCTCCACGACCTCCGCGGGCGTGCCCTCCCCGGCGAGGACGCCGTCGAGCACGTCGCGGGAGAGCTTGTCGTTGATCTTGCCGGACTCGATGAGCGCGTTGAGCTCGACGATCAGCTCCGGGGTGACCCCGAGCTCGGCGGGCTCGACGTCGGCGAGCTTCGCACGGCGGGAGATCTCGCCCATCCACCACTTGCGGGCGACGGCGGCGCTGACGCCCGCAGCGACGGTGTCCTCGATGGAGGACATGACGCCGGCGTTGACGACGTCACGGAACTCGGCGTCGGAGTAGCCCCAGTCGGCCTGCAGGCGCTTGCGGCGCTCGGCGGGAGGCTCGGGCAGTTCGGCGCGGAGCTTCTCGATCCACGCCTCGTTCGTCACGACGGGCACGAGGTCCGGCTCGGGGAAGTAGCGGTAGTCGTCGGCGTCGGACTTGGGGCGTCCCGACGTCGTCGAGCGCGTGTCCTCGTGCCAGTGGCGCGTCTCCTGGAGGATCGGCGTACCGGAGTCGAGGACGGCGGCGTGGCGCTGGATCTCGTAGGTGACCGCGTGCTCCACGGCGCGCAGCGAGTTGACGTTCTTGGTCTCGGTACGCGTGCCGAACTTCTCCTGACCCTTGGGCTTGAGGGAGACGTTCGCGTCGCAGCGCACGTTGCCGCGCTCCATGCGGGCATCGGAGACGCCAAGGTTCTTCACGATCTCGCGGATCGCCGCGACGTAGGCCTTCGCGAGCTCGGGGGCGCGCGCGCCGGCACCGACGATCGGCTTGGTGACGATCTCGATGAGGGGTACGCCGGCGCGGTTGTAGTCGACGAGGGAGAACTCCGCGCCCTGGATGCGGCCCGTGGAGCCGCCCATGTGGGTGAGCTTCCCGGCGTCCTCCTCCATGTGGGCGCGCTCGATCTCGACCCTGAACACGGTGCCGTCGGCGAGCTCGATGTCGATGTACCCGTCGTACGCGATCGGGTCCTCGAACTGCGACGTCTGGAAGTTCTTCGGGGTGTCCGGGTAGAAGTAGTTCTTCCGGGCGAAGTAGCACTTCTCGGCGATCCTGCAGTTCAGCGCGAGGCCGATCTTGATCGCGGACTCCACGGCGACGCCGTTCACGACCGGCAGGACGCCGGGCAGGCCGAGGTCCACGGGCGTCACGTTCGTGTTGGGCACGTCCCCGAACGCGTTGGGTGCGGAGGAGAACATCTTGGTCCTCGTGTTGAGCTCCACGTGGACCTCGAACCCGAGGACCGGGTCGTACTTCGCCAGGGCCTCGTCGAAGGTCAGGACCTCATCGGTTACAGCAGTCATTACTTCCCACCTGCACTCTGTGTGATCTCCGGGGCCTTGGCCAGCAGCGGCCCGCCCCACGTGTTTTCGAGCAGCGATTCGAGGACGGCGCCCACGCGGTAGAGGCGTGCGTCCTGGCGGGCGGGCGCGAGGAGCTGGATGCCGACCGGCAGCCCGTCCTCGTCCGCGAGGCCGCCCGGCAGCGACAGGCCGGGCACGCCGGCCAGGTTCGCCGGGATGGTGGCGACGTCGTTGAGGTACATCGCCAGCGGGTCGTCGAGCTTCTCGCCGAGCTTGAACGCGGTGGTCGGGGCCGTCGGCGACACGAGGACGTCGGCCCGCTCGAAGGCCGCGGCGAAGTCGCGCTGGATCAGGGTCCGGACCTTCTGCGCAGAGCCGTAGTAGGCGTCGTAGTAGCCGGCGCTCAGCGCGTACGTGCCGAGGATGATGCGACGCTTGACCTCGTCGCCGAATCCGGCGGCGCGGGTGGCACCCATGACGCGCTCGATCGTCGGCGTGCCGTCGGGCACCACGCGCAGGCCGAAGCGCACGCCGTCGTACTTCGCGAGGTTGCTGGAGGCCTCCGACGGCATGATCAGGTAGTAGGCGCCGAGCGCGTACCGGAAGTTGGGGCAGGAGACCTCGACGATCTCCGCGCCCGCCGAACGCAGGAGCTCGAGCGACTCGGAGAAGCGCGTGAGGACACCGGCCTGGTAGCCCTCGCCCTGCAGTTCCTTGATGACGCCGATGCGCATGCCCTCGACCTGGCCCATGCGGGCGGCCTCGACGAGCGCGCCGACGGGGTCGGTGAGCGACGTCGAATCGTGGGGGTCGTGGCCGCCGATGACCTCGTGCAGCAGGGCGCTGTCGAGCACCGTGCGGGAGACGGGGCCGATCTGGTCGAGCGAGGACGCCATCGCGATCGCACCGTAGCGGGAGACGCCGCCGTAGGTGGGCTTCACGCCGACGGTCCCGGTGACGGCACCGGGCTGGCGGATGGACCCGCCGGTGTCGGTGCCGAGGGCCAGCGGCGCCTCGAAGGCGGCGACGGCGGCAGCGGACCCGCCGCCGGACCCACCGGGGATGCGGTCCAGGTCCCACGGGTTGCGGGTGGGACCGAACGCGGAGTGCTCGGTCGAGGAGCCCATGGCGAACTCGTCGAGGTTGGTCTTGCCGAGGATCGGCATCTTCGCGGCGCGGAGCCGACGGACGACCGTGGCGTCGTAGGGGCTCTGCCAGCCCTCGAGGATCTTCGAACCGGCCGTGGTGGGCTGGCCCTTCGTGACGATGAGGTCCTTCACGGCGATGGGTACGCCGGCCAGCGGGTGCAGGACGTCGCCGATGGCGCGGGCCTTGTCGACCTCGGCGGCGACGAGCAGCGCCTCGTCCGTGTTGACGTGCAGGAACGCGTTGATCGCGCCGTCCACGGCGCCGATGCGGTCGAGGTGGGCCTGCGTCACCTCGACGGCGGAGACCTCCTTCGACGCGAGCTTCCGCGCGAGGGCGTCGGCCGAGAGGTGGATCAGATCTGTCATGGGTTACTCCCCGTCCAGGATGGCCGGGACCTTGAAGCGGCCGTCGGCGTTGTCGGGCGCGCCGAGGAGCGCTTCCTCGTTGGTGAGCGTCTCGCCCACCACGTCGTCGCGGAACACGTTGCTCAGCGGGATGGGGTGGCTGGTCGCGGGGACGTCGTCGCCCGCCACCTCGCTCACGGACTTGATGGAGTCGACGATCACGGCGAGCTCCCCGGCCATGCGGTCGAGCTCGTCGTCGGTCATGTCGATGTGGGCGAGCCGCGCGAGGTGCGCGACGTCGTCCCGGTTGATCTCAGCCATGGATCTCCCCTGGAAGTCGGAGGTGGGTGTCTGCCCCCAGTCTAGTGGCGGCGCGGGAGGCGCCAGGCATCGGGCGGGCCCGACGACGGCGGCTCGTGCGCGCTCCCCAGGTCGCCCGTGGGTCACAGGGGAAGGCGGAAGACCCAGAGCAGGATGTCCTCGTTCGGGACCTCCCAGTCCCGCTCGGGCACGCGGACGAAGCCCATCGACTCGTAGAGGCGGTGGGCACGCACCATGTCCGAGCCGCTGGTGAGGCTCACGGCCTCGATGCCGGGGAGCGTCCGGGCGTGCTCGATGATGCGCTCCACCATGGCCCGGCCGACCCCGCCGCGCTGCACGGCCGGGTCCACCGCGAGCATGCGGAACTCGAGTTCGCCCTCGATGGCGATGTCCGTGTACCGCTGGCCGGCGAAGGTCAGCGCGACCGACCCGACGACAACGCCGTCGCGCTCGGCCACCCACACCTCGGCGTGCTCGGCGCGGTGCTCGATGTCGGACAGCACCGCCATGTAGGGGTGCGCCTCGTCCGCGAAGTAGCCGGCCTCGAGGTACGCGCCGCGCGTGATGCGGCGGACGTCCTCGAAGTCACCGGGCTGGACGGGCCGGATGATGAGGCGGGAATCGGACAGGGAGTCTGCGGGCGTCGCGGTGGTCACCGGCCTATTTTGCCACGCACGCGGCGCCCCGACGGGTCATCGCCATCGGGAATCACGGGCCCGTGCGGCCGGTCTCGCCGCCGTTGCCGCCGTCATTCCCGCCGCCGCGGAACAGGTTGCCGCGCAGCGCGTAGAGCTGGGCACCACCGAGCACGAACGCGATCAGGATGCACAGCGCGGGCGGCAGCGACGTCGCGTAGAGGAGGACGAAGCCGAGCGATACCGCGAACACGGCGACCGCGACGCCCACGAGCAGTCGCGCCGACGGGTCCAGGAGCCGGGCGGGCCTCCGTCCGCGCGGAGCAGTACCGGACTGCCGGTACCCGTCCTCGTCTCCGTCCCGGTACCCGCCCTCGGCCACGGCTCACCCCTCCACGCTCTGCCAGAAAGCGCTCACGCGGGCGTTCCAGAGCTCCGGACTCTCCTGGAACGGTTGATGTGCCTCGTTCCCGATGATCTCGAAGGTCGCGCCGGGGATGGCGTCGGCGACGGCGCGGCCCAGTGCGGGGCGCGTGACGATGTCGATCTCACCGGCGAGCACGAGGGTCGGGGCCGTCACGCCGCGCAGCCGGTCGGTCGTGTCACTGGCGGTCAGGGCATCGAGGAACGCCTGCACATCCGAAGTGCCCTGCTTGTACGGGAAGGCGAGCACGTCGTCGATGATCTGTTCCACGGTTCCGTCGTTGTGCGCCCGAGGCGTATAGATCGACAGGAAGAAGGCCTCCAGGAACGCCCGTTCGCTCGGCGCCACCTCCACCAGCATCCTCACGAACCGTCCCCAGGCCAGGAGGTAGGCGTCCGCCGCGGCCCAGGTGCTCTGGAGGACCAGGCTGCGGACCAGCCCGGGGTGGCGGATCGCCAGCTCCTGGGCGACGACGCTGCCGCCCGAGAACCCGGCCACGTGGGCGGACGGGATGGCGTGGGCCTCCAGCACCTCGGCGGCGTCGTCGGCCAGCGTCCCGACCGAGAGCGGCCCTCCCGGACCGGAGGTCCTGCCCGCACCCCGGTTGTCGAAGGCCGTCAGCCGGAAGCGGTCGGACAGTCCGTCGAGCTGGGACTGCCATGACTCGACAGTGTCGCCGAGGCCCCCGATCAGCAGGACGTCGGGGCCCTCGCCGACCTGTTCCGTCCAGATCTCCGCATCGCCTGATCGTATGTGCGCTCCCACTGCCCCGACCTTCCTCTCGTCCAGGACGTGCACCCCGCTGAGGTGCACCCAGTGTGGGCCATCCGATCCGTCAGGGCAACGCCGGGCGTGCTGCACGGGGTCCTGTCAGTGGGCGGCCACGTACGGCGCGGGGGCGGGGAGGCCGGCCTCCTCCCGGACGCGACGCGAGAAACGCTCGATCGACGTGAGCGCGGAGACGACGTCGGCGGGCCGCACGTCGAACGGCATGGCGTGGATGGTCTCCCCCGGGACGGTCGCGGCGGCGGCGACCAGTTCGAGTTCCTCCGTGTCCTCCACGGTCAGACCGATCTCGGTGAGGGTCGTGGGAAGGCCGACCCTCGTCGTGAATTCGATGAATTCCCGGATGTCCGAGGTGGGCGCACCCTCGAGGACGAGCTGTGTCAGCGACCCGATGTTCACCTTCTGGCCGTGCGCCAGCCCGTGGGTCTGCGGTGCCGCCGTGAGCCCGTTGTGGATGGCGTGGGCCGCCGCGAGGCCCCCCGACTCGAAGCCGAGGCCCGAGAGCAGGGTGTTCGCCTCGATGACCTTCTCGAGTGCAGGGGTCACGAGCCGGTCGCGGACGGCGTCGAGGGCCGGCAGCGCGTTGTCCCACAGGATGTCCCAGCTGAGCCGCGCCAGGGCCGTCCCGGTGAGGGTGGGCAGTCCCCCGGCCATCGTCAGTGAGCCCGACGCCGCCGTCGCGCGCGCTTCGAGCCACGTCGCCAGGGCGTCCCCCACCCCCGCCGCGAGGAAGGCGGCGGGGGCGTTGGCGATGATCTGGGAGTCGACGAGGACGAGGTCGGGATTGCGCGGGAAGAAGCGGTATTCCTCGAACGCGCCGTCCTCCGTGTAGACGACGGCCAGGGCCGACGTCGGGGCGTCCGTCGACGCGACCGTCGGGACGGTCACCCACCGGATACCGGCCAGGAACCCGGAGGCCTTGACGGCGTCGATGGTGCTCCCGCCGCCCACGGCGACGGCGACGTCGGCCTTCGCCGCCCTGATCACCTCGACGAGACGGTCGATCTCACGCGCCGACGGCACGCCGCGGAAGGCTTCCCGCGTGACGGGGAGCCCCGCCGCCTTCAGGGACGTGGTCACGTCGTGGCCCACGAAGCCCCACACGGCGTCGTCGGCGACGATCAGCGGCGTACTCCCGATGGGTGCGAGGTACTCCCCGAGCCGGGAGATGGCCCCCGGACCCTGGGCGTACCGGCCCGGACTGATGACCGAGCGGATGGGACTGTTCGCGGGCATGGGAACCTCCTGGACGTCGTTGTCGATGGGTGCTGCGGATCGTTCGGCGGAGCGGCGGGTCACGGCACGAGGATGGCCCTGCCCCTCACCCTGCCGGCGTCGAGGTCGGTGATGGCCTGCTGGAAGTTGTCGAGCGCGTACTTCTGCGTGTGCAGCGTGACGGCGCCGCGGGCGGCCAGGGCCATGAGGTCCTGCAGGTCGTTGTAGGACCCGACGAGGTTGCCGATGATGTTGATCTCCGCCGAGACGATGTCGATCGTGGGGACGTCGATGTTCTCGCCGTAGCCCACCACGTAGTAGTCGCCCGCCTGCCGCAGCATCGCGATGCCCTGGGCGGTGGCACCGCCCTCGCCCACGAAGTCCACGAGCACCTCGGCGCCCTTCCCTCCGGTGAGGGCCAGGACCTGCTCGACCTGGCTGCCGTCCGCCAGGACACCCACGTGCGCCCCGATGTCCCGGGCGAGATCGAGGGCTGCGGCGTTCCGGTCGACGACGACGATGCGGGCGGGGGTGAGTGCGCGCAGGACCTGGATGCCGATGTGCCCGAGCCCGCCGGCACCGATGACGACGCATGTGTCCCGTGCCGTCAGCCGCTTCGCGGCCTTCGCTGCGGCGTGGTAGGCGGTGAGCCCTGCGTCGGCGAGCGCGGCGACGTCCGCCGGTTCGAGGGAGTCGTCGATGCGGACCACCGAGCGGGCGGTGGTCAGGAGGTACTCGGCGTAGCCCCCGTTGGTGTCGATGCCGGGGAACCGGCTCTCCTCGCAGTGCACGTCGTCGCCGGACCGGCACGCGCGGCACAGGCCGCAGGTGATGAGCGGGTGGAGGATGACCTTGTCCCCCGGGCCGACGTTCGTGACGGCGCTGCCGACGGAGTGCACCCACCCGGCGTTCTCGTGCCCGATGGTGTACGGCAGGTGGACCTGGGACTTCTCGGCCCACTGCCCCTCGAGGATGTGGAGATCGGTGCGGCAGACCCCCGCGCCGCCGATCCGGACGACGACGTCGAACGGGCCCGTCGCGCTCGGCATCGGCACCTCCGCCATCTTGAGGGCCTCGTGGTAGCCGACGACCTGGACGGCGCGCATTGTGCTCATGGTTGGGATTCCTTGACTGTGAGGGGAAGTAGTCCGTGCTGGTCCGCGGGTTCCGAGCCCTCGGGCCGGAAGGCCTGGTCGGCGCCGGAGCCCTCGTAGCGGGTGCGCAGGAGCCCACGGCAGAAGTGCGCGTTCCCGTCGATCGAGATGCGGGTGGACCGCGCGCGGCGGAGGGCGAGGGGGACGGCCCCGGGCGGATAGGTGCGGCCCTCGTCGTCGACCAGCACGTACGCGTCCGCGTCGCCGGGCAGGCCGAGCGCGGTCCGGCGGCGCAGCAGCGCCTCCTTCTCGCGGCCTGCGGGGAGGTCCCGGAGGCGCACGGTCCCGAGGTCCTCTTCCGGGAGGTCCCGGTCCGCGCGCAGCAGGCCCGTGAGGCAGCGCTCCATCGCGGCGGTGTGGGCCTTGCGGCGGAACGTGGCCCGCAGCTCGTCGAGGCTGTCCTCCGCCTCGTGGCGGAAGGTGCCCCGGTAGCCTGCGTCGGCGGCGAGACCGGCGTTGATCAGGTCCGAGTCGTGGTGGTCGTCCAGTTCGACGACGACACGCCTCACCCCGGGGATCGCCGAGATGGCGTCCTTGCTGTCCGACGCCATGAGGTACGCGAAGTTGGGCGAGCAGAAGGACGCGGGAAGGCGGAGGTGGACCTCGACCGTCGCGGCGTCGTCTCCCACCCGGATGGAGCGGACGAACCCGAGTTCGGTGATGGGCTCGTCGAGCTCGGGATCGAGCACCGCCTGCAGGCTCCCGCGCACGTCGTCGTCGGTGACGGCCCTCCCGTCCGCCGGGGCCTGCCCGCGGGCCCCGGCCTCGAGCTGGACTGCGGTCATCGGGCGCTCGCCAGGTCGGCCCGTTCCGGCTGGCGGGGCCCCGTGGCGGTCTCGTCGGCGTCGGGCAGGCGGAGCTCCTCCGGCACCGGGATGTCGTACATCTTCGCGGCATTGAGGCCCAGGATCTTCTTCTTCTGCTGGACGGTGAGCTGCGCGTACTCGGTCATGTCCTCGGGGATCTGGAAGTCGACGAACTGCTCCACGAGCCACTTCGGCGTCCACAGTGCGTAGTCGCTGGAGAACTGGATGCGGTCCTCGCCGATCCAGTAGATGAGCTCACCGATGATCTGGGCGAAGTATCGCGGCCGGCTGTGCATGAACGGCATCGCCACCGCGAGTCCGCCGTGCACGTTGGGTTCCTGCGTGGCGATCCAGCAGAAGTCCTCGAGCCGGGGCAGGCCGACGTGCTCGACGACGAAGTTGAGGTCCGTGAAGTCGGTGGCCGCGTGGTCGACGTCGGACACGTCGAACGCATCGCGGTCGAGGGGCCTGATGGTCGGGCCCTTGTGGACGTGGATGTTCTTCACGCCCAGCTTGCGGCACTCCTCGAAGTACCGGTACGTCCACGGATCGGACAGCTTGTACCCGCGGGACTCTCCGTGCCATTCGGCGGTGTACAGCTTCACCCCCTTGAAGCCCATCCGCTCGTGGTCCGCGCGCAGCTGGTCGAGGCCCGCCTCGCCCTGCCGCGGGTCGAAGCAGTGGTTGTAGGTCAGCTTGTCGGGGTTCGCGGCCGCCAGCCCGTAGGCCTCCTCGGTCTGCCCGAACCCCCGGTGGTAGAACTCGCCGAGATACGCCGGCTGGAAGATCGCGTGGTCCACGTACCCGTCGGTGAACAGGTCCTTCATGAGGCGTTCGCCGCCCTGGTAGAGGTACTCCTCGTACGTCCAGACCTCCGATTCCGGGGAGAGGTTCCGGTGGTAGTCGTAGAAGCAGTCGATGAACTGCTTGCCGTGGATATTGCGCTGGTTCTCGGGACGGGCGTCCCAGAGCGCGATATGCGCGTCGACGATGAAGTAGTTCTCGCCATCCTTGCTGTACATGTCGTCTCTCCTCCTCGTGACTGCCGTAGTCGCGACAGGACCGAGACTAGGTGCGAAGATGGCTTCCACCACGCGGCGAGTGTCTCAATTTGAGACGACCGGACGCCTGCGGGTGGAACGCAGCCTCGACCCAGTGAACGAGGAGGGCGGCAAGGGTGCCGACTCGGGACGGTGAGATCTCTCCGGCGGGCGCAGGTCCCGGTACCGGCAGGCTGGTCGTGGCCGCGAAGCGCCTCGTGGCCTCCTGGCAGCGCAGCGAGGAGTACGGGGTGTCGGCCGACCTGGTGAACCCCGCCTGGGCCGGCACCGTGCAGTCGGACTCGCTCTACTTCCAGTGCGGGCAGGAGGTGCTGGCCGCCCTGCACGACACACTGGGCGACGAGCCTGTCAGCCTGATGCTCACGGATGCCGACGGACTGCTGCTCAACCGCCTGAGCGGCGATTCCACCCTCCTGCGGTCGCTGGACAGGGTGCACCTGGCTCCCGGGTTCGCCTACTCAGAGCGCGACGCCGGCACGAACGGGATGGGGCTGGCGCTCGCCGACCGGTCCCCCGCCCTGGTGCGCGCCGAGGACCACTTCAGCGCGAGCCTGCGGACCTACACCTGCGCCGCGGTCCCGGTCTTCGACCCCGTGAGCGGGGACCTCGAGGGGAGCGTCAACATCACCACGTGGTCCAGGTCCTCCCCCGAGCTCCTGCTGGCCCTGGCGCATTCGGCGGCCGGGAACACCGCGGCGCTGATGCTGGCGCGCTCGCGGGGGCGACGGCAGCGCCCGGGCCGAAAGGGCGGGGTGTTCCGCATGCAGCGCAGCGCACTCGAACCGGCGGCCGGGACGCTGCGGGCGATGTCCTCGCTGTGGACGGTCGCGCTCGACGACGCGACCCGTGCCCTGTCCGCGGGGCGCGTGGTCGCCGCCGTCGGTGAGCACGGCGTCGGTCGGGTGACCCTCCTCGCCCAGGCGTTCCGCCAGGCGCAGCCGGGATGCCGCATCCTCTCCGCCGCCGCGCCCGCTCCGGAGGACGTCGACGCCTGGCTGTCGCTGTGGACGCCTGAACTCGCGAAGCCGGACACCGCGGTCATCATCGAGAACGCGGATCTGCTGCCCGCGTGGGCGGCCCAGGAACTGCGGGGCCAGGTGACGCGGGCGCTGGCTGCCCTGCCGTCGACGGCGGACGCAGCGTCGCCCACCCTCGCGTGGGCCGTCACGGCCACCGGCCTGGACGCCGTTCCCTCACCCCTCGCGGAATCGATCGATACCGTGGTCCCCGTTCCGGCGCTCCGCGACCGGGGCGACGACGTCCTCCACCTGGCCCGGTACGCCGCCCGGCAGACGCGCCTGCGCGAGCTCGACTTCACGGCTGCCGCGGAGAAGGCGCTCCTCGCGCACGACTGGCCCGACAACGTCGACGAACTCTTCAGCGTGGTCCACGATGCCGCCGTACGGGCCGAGACCATCGACATCCAGCACCTGCCCGCGTACATCCTGGGGCGGCCCAGCAGGCACCTGAGCCGGATCGAGTCGGTGGAGCGCGACGAGATCGTGCGGAGCCTGTCGCAGCCCGGGGCGACGGTCACCGCGGCGGCGACGGAACTGGGCATCAGCCGCGCCACCATCTACCGGCGCATCGCCCGCCTCGGCATTACGCTGCCGAAGTGACCCGTACGGAACCGACCTCAGGTCGTCCCGGCGCGCCGGTAGCCGGTACCGTCGGGGTGCCGCTCTACGAAGCCGTGATCGACGAGCGCGCGCCGCAGGGTCGGGATGTCACGCGTGACCGTGGCGAGCAGCCGGTTCACCTCGGGTTCGCTGATCTCCTCGTCGGCGGGCAGCAGCCGTTCCGCGAGGTGCGCCAGCAGGTCGGTCCGCTCCTGCCCGGCGCGCGGCAGTCCGTCGATGCGCCCGTCCCGGAAGAAGCGGTCGACTCCCTTCGGCGTGCCCGGCCCGGCAGCGGCGAGGACCTCCTGGAACAGCCCCTCCGCGACGAGGTTCTCGGGCGTCAGCAGCCCGGCGTCGACGAGGCGCTGCACCTCCTTCGGCGTCGCGTCGAGCGGCTGCCCGAGGACGGCCCGTGCGTACAGCTCCCGGGAGCGCGCGCCGGCCAGCGTGGACAGGATCCTCTGCCAGGACGGCGTCATGGGTGCCGCCCGAGAAGGGTCGTATCGGAGGCCGGCCCGAGGAGGTCTGCTGGGCCGGCGAGCGTGAGGGCGGCGAGGCGCTCCGACTCGGTGGGGCCGCCGTCGAGCACGGACCGGAGCTCCGGCCTGCGGACGGCGACGCCCGCCTCCTCGGCGATGAGCGCGCCGGCGGCGATGTCGTGCTCGTGCAGGCCCCGCTCCACGAAGGCGTCGAAGGTGCCGTCCGCGACCATGCAGAGGTCGAGCGCCGCGGAGCCGAGCGATCGCACGTCGCCGAAACCGTCGAGCAGAGCGCCGAGATCGCCGGCCTGCCGGGCCCGCGTCCCGGCGTCGTAGGAGAAACCGGTCGCGAGGAGCCGTCCACGTCCCGTGCCCGGTCCGGCGAGGCGCCGCACCGACCCGCCGTCGCTCAGCCAGGCGCCGCCTCCGCGCGACGCCCAGTAGATCCGCCGGAGGGCGGGGGCGTGCACGACGCCGGCGAGCCAGGTGCCGTCCGCGTCGGCGACTGCCACGGACGTGCCGTAGTAGACGATGTTCCGGATGAAGTTGGTGGTGCCGTCGAGGGGGTCGATCGACCAGCGGACCCGGTCGCCGTCGTGCCTGCCGGTGGGGACCGTCGTGCCGAGCTCCTCGCCCGTGACGATGTCGTGCGGGCGGGAGTCGGCGAGGACGCTGCGCACGGCCCGCTCGGCGGCGATGTCGTACGCCGTCACCCAGTCGCTGTCCGACCCCTTGCTCGTGGCGCCGAGCGCGGCCGGGTCCCGCCGGGAGAGCACCTCGGCGCCGGCCGCCGCCGCGTGGCGGGCCACGTGCAGGAGTGCGCCGGGCGAGGCCGTGGAGCTCACGCGGGGTCCCCGGCGCCCGATCCGCCGGCTCCGGCCCCGAGCTCCTCCGCGGCCTCCTCGTCCTCGCTCGGGTCGCCGTCGTCAGCCGGGGTGGCCGGCCCGTGCGCGAGCAGCGCGGTGAAGCCCTCCTCGTCGAGCACGGGGATGCCGAGCGCCTCGGCCTTCTCCAGCTTGGTGCCGGCGTTCTCGCCGGCCACCAGGTAGCTCGTGTTCTTCGACACCGAGCCCGACGCCTTGCCGCCGCGCGTGATGATCGCCTCCTTCGCCTCGTCGCGGTTGTAGTGCTCCAGCGAGCCGGTGACGACGACGGTCAGGCCCTCGAGGGTGCGCGGCGTGCTGTCGTCGACCTCGTCCTCCATCCGCACGCCCGCCGCGGCCCACCGGTCCACGATCTCGCGGTGCCAGTCCTCCGCGAACCACTCGGTGAGCGCGACGGCGATGGTCGGGCCCACGCCGTCGACGTGCGCGAGCTCCTCCTCGCTCGCGGCGCGGATACGGTCCATCGACCCGAAGGCGGTGGCCAGCGCACGGGAGGCCGTCGGGCCCACGTGCCGGATGGACAGCGCGACCAGCACACGCCACAGCGGCTGCTTCTTCGCCTTCTCCAGCTCGACGAAGAGCTTGCGCGTGGTGGCGCTCGGCTCGGAGGGCTTCTTCGCCGTGCCCTTCGAGTAGAAGTAGGGCACGAGCTCCCGGCCCGTCACCACGCCCTTGACCTTCTTGTCCCGCTCGATCCGGACGTCGGCCAGCTTCTCCGGTGTGAGGTCGAAGAGCTCGGCCTCGGTGGTGACGGGCGGTACGGCGGGTTCGGCGGGCTGGGTGAGGGCGATGGCAGCCTCGTAGCCGAGGGCCTCGATGTCGAAGGCCCCGCGGCCGGCGAGGTGGAACACGCGCTCCCGCAGCTGGGAGGGGCATGACCGCGCATTGGGGCAGCGGATGTCGACGTCGCCCTCCTTCGCCGGCTGCAGCGGTGTGCCGCACGACGGGCACTCGGTGGGCATGACGAAGGCGCGGACCGGCGGGTCCTGCTTGTCCCGCAGGGCGAGAACCGGGCCCACGATCTCGGGGATGACGTCGCCGGCCTTCCGGAGCACCACGATGTCGCCGATCATCACGCCCTTGGCCTTCACGACCTCCTGGTTGTGGAGCGTGGCGAGGCCGACGGTGGACCCGGCGACCTTGACGGGCTCCATCTGGCCGAACGGCGTGACGCGTCCGGTCCTGCCGACGCTGACGATGATGTCGAGCAGCTTCGTGTTCACCTCCTCGGGCGGGTACTTGTACGCGACGGACCAGCGCGGCACGCGGGACGTGTGGCCGAGTGCCCGCTGCAGCGCGAAGCTGTCGACCTTCACCACGATGCCGTCGATCTCGTGCAGCAGGTCGTGCCGGTGCTCACCGTGGTACCCGATGAACTCGACGACCTCGGCCTGCGTCGCGAGGACCTTGTAGTAGGGGGATGTGGGGAGCCCCCAGGCCCTGAGGAGCTCGTAGGTCTCCGACTGCGTCCCGGCGGTCAGTCCGGTGCGCGCCCCGATGCCGTGCACGTACATGTCGAGGGGACGCTCGGCCGTCATGGCGGGGTCCTTCTGCCGCAGCGAGCCGGCGGCGGCGTTCCTCGGATTGGCGAACGGGGCCTTGCCCGCGGCGACCATCCGCTCGTTGAGCTGCGAGAACTCCCTCGTGGGGAAGAAGACCTCGCCGCGGATCTCCACCTCCTCCGGGTGGTCGCTGCCCGCGAGATGCTGCGGGATCGAGGCGATCGTGAGGACGTTGTGCGTGATGTCCTCGCCCGTCACGCCGTCGCCCCGGGTGGCGGCGCGGACCAGCTCGCCGTCCCGGTACAGCAGGTTCACGGCGAGACCGTCGATCTTGAGCTCGGTGAGCCAGGCGATCTCGGCGCCCGGGCTGCGCTCCTCCACCCCGGCGGACGCCCGGTCCAGCCAGGCCTTCAGCTCGTCGAGGGAGAAGACGTCCTCGAGGCTGTACATGCGGGCGAGGTGGTCCACGGGGGCGAAGGCGGCCGAAACCTCCCCGCCCACCTCCTGGGTCGGTGAGTCGTTGGCGACGATCTCGGGGTGCAGGGCCTCCAGCTCCTCGAGGCGCCGGAACAGGGCGTCGAACTCCGCGTCGGAGATGGTCGGCGCGGCGTCCTGGTAGTACGCGGTGCGGTGTGCGCGGATGTCCTCGGCGAGCTGCGCGTACTCCGCCCGGAGCTCTTCCCCGGGCGGGGTACGGTCCGCGGATCCGGCGGTCTGGGCTGCGTCTTCGGTTCCTGTGGTCACCGTCAACATCTTGCCCTACGGCCCTGACACCGGCCACCGGCCACCGGCGAGGAGCGGGGAGGACGCCGCCGGACGGTCAGCGGTCCGTCAGTCGCCGTCCGCCGCGAAGCGCCCTCCGGACACCGCGGTCACGTCGGTGTCCTCGCCGGGACCCGCCGCGTCGACGACGATCACCGTGACATTGTCGCGGGCACCGGACCTCAGGGCCGCGGCGATCAGCTCGTCGCACGCCTCCTGCGGGTCCGGTCGGCTGCTGAGGACGGCGAGGATGTCGTCGTCCGTGATCTCCCCGCTCAGCCCGTCCGAGCAGATCAGGATCCGGTCTCCTTCCTCGACGGGCAGGAGCCAGAAGTCAGCTTCGGCGTCGTCGCCCGTGCCGAGAGCCCGCGTGACCACGTGCCGGCGCGGGTGGGTGCGCGCCTGGTCCTCCGAGATGCGGCCGGTGTCCACGAGTTCCTGGACCTCCGAGTGATCCACCGAGACCTGGCCGAACGTGCCCCCGCTGAGGCGGTACGACCTGGAGTCGCCCACGTTGAAGAACAGCCAGGTGGGGACACCCGATTCCTCGACCAGGACGACGCCCGTCAGCGTCGTACCCGCGTGCCCGTCCGCCTCGCGTCGGATCCGCTGATCGGCCTGGTGGATGAGCTCTTCGAGGTCCGCCATGCCGAACCGGGGCATCCTGCTGCCGATGATGCTGCTCGCCTCGAGGGTCCGTACGCAGATGCTGCTGGCCACCTCCCCCGCCTCGTGCCCGCCCATGCCGTCCGCGACGGCGAACACCGGTTCGGCGGCCAGGAACGAGTCCTCGTTGAGCTCGCGGCGGAGTCCGCGATCGGTGCCGAACCCATAGCTGAGCCGGACATCGGGCCCCGCGGTCGAGCGTCGGCCCTGCTGCGGGACGACCGTGCCGTCGGGTCCGCTGCCGGGGCCTACGTCGACGGCGTGCGAGCCGTGCGCTTGCTGATCGTTCATGCCGCGTCCGGCAGGCGGAGCATGGAGCCGGTGCGGCGGGGACGGGCGCGCTGGTCTGTCATGCCCCCATTCTGCCCTCCCGCACGCCGGATCCGCGTCAGTCGAGGATGATCCCGGTGCCCGTCCCCCGGGCCAGGGTCACCGGGCGCACCTCGCCGAAGCCGCGCACCTGCCGCGCCTCGTGGGGCGTGAGGACGAACTTCTCGTTGTGCGTGAGCGTGGCGGCGGTGCCGGAATCGACGAGCACCTCGCCCGGTTCGGCGAGCGCGGTGAGGCGTGCTGCAAGGTTCACCGTGGGGCCGTAGATGTCGCCGAGCCGGGACAGCACACGGCCCCAGACGAGCGAGCAGCGGGCGGACGGCAGGAACTCGTCCTCGGAGAACGCCTTGGACAGCGCCAGGGAGATCTCCGCCCCGGCCTCCGGCGATTCCGCGATGTACAGCACCTCGTCGCCGATCGTCTTCACGAGGCGACCCCCGCCCACGGAGATGATCTCCGCGCTCTTGTTCTCGAACCGCTGCACAAGCTGGGCCAGCGTGCGCTCGTTCATCTGCCGCGAGAGGCTCGTGTAGGAGACGAGGTCCGCGAAGCCCACCGCGCGGGCGAGCGGCAGCGGCGCGTCCTGCTCGTCGCCGTCACGCCCCGCCTCGCTGGACCGCAGGCCGGATTCGGCGCGCAGCGCGAGCCGCTGGACGGCCGCGTTCATCTGCCGGCGCCACGCGTAGACGAGGGTCTTCTCGAGGGGCTCGATCAGGTCGGGGAGTTCGGACACGAGCGTCTTCCGCGCGTCCGCGTCGGTGAGCCCGCGCTGCGCCACCATCTCCTCGACGATCGCCTCGATCTGCCAGACCACCATCCGGTCGGTCATCTGCCCCACGGCCCGCGTGATCGAGATGGCGGCGTCCTCGGTGAGCTGCTCCTGGCGGACCAGGTCGATGATCGTGGTGAGGGCGTCGAGGTCCTTCTCGGTGAACGCGATGTCGTCGTCGCCGATGTTGGGGAAGCCCATGGCGCGCCACAGCTTCCGCGCGGACAGGAGGGACACGCCCGCACCGGCGGCGATGTCGCGGCGCTTGAGGGTGCGCTCGGCGCCGAGGAGTTCCCGCTCGAGGCGGCGGATGGTGTTGCGGTCCACTTCCCGCGGCCCGTCCGAGGGGGACGGCGCCTCGGCGCCCGTCGCCATGTCGGACTGCAGCTGCCAGACCGCCTTCGGTGCCGTGGACGCCGGTGCCTCGGGTGCGTCGTCGAGCCGGGCGGTCTCCACCGGGGCCTGATCGGGGTGCTGACCCTCGTCCACCGGGTGCCCGGACTCGTGGCGGTCCTCGACTGTCACGGCTGCTCGCCCTTCCATTGCTGCTGTGCCCATCCCTGCTGTGCCCCCGGAATACTGCCGCGGGCGTACTGCGGGTCGATCTCCATGTCTACACCATCGAACATGCGCGTCAGCGGGAGTTCGCCGATCGCCTGCACCACGTACTCCTTGAACGTCGCGATCTGCGGCACGTGGGGGTAGGCATGGGCGCGGTCGAAGCCGAGGTCCGCGACGAGGGTTCCACTGCGCGCCATCCGCTGCATCAGTCCCTGTTCCGTCTGGAGCTGGGAGATGGCGGACAGGTTGATCTGGTGCTCGGTGCGTCGGGTCGCTCCGCGCCGGTGGATGAGCCGCATGCTCGTGAGCACGTAGCGGTTGCCCGACCAGCGGATCAGGGGCAGCACCGTGACACGGGCCAGCAGGAGTGCGACGGCGGCGAGCGCCACCAGGACGAGGACCGGCTGCCACTCGGCGAGACCCGGCAGGGGCCGGGACGCGAGGTAGCCGAGACCGAATCCTCCGACGCCGAGCAGCACGAACCCCGCGAGGACCGGGCCCACCAGCGGCAGCGGGTTGGGCCGGGTCCGCACGAGGACGCGTTCCCCCGGGAGCAGCCTGATCCGCACGGGCTACACCTGCGGGCGGAGGTGGACGACCTCGCCGGCCGAGACGGTGTGGCGTTCGCCGTCGTCGTCGCGCACGATCAGCGCGCCGTGGGTGTCGAGGGCCAGGGCACGGCCGCTGAGCAGGCTGCCGCCGGGCAGTTCGGCGCGCACGTCCTGGCCGAGGGTCGTCATGCGGGCCCCGACGCGGGCGTGCAGGGACGGGCCGTCGTC
This sequence comes from Arthrobacter sorbitolis, assembly GCF_054510995.1. Taxonomy (NCBI): domain Bacteria; kingdom Bacillati; phylum Actinomycetota; class Actinomycetes; order Micrococcales; family Micrococcaceae; genus Arthrobacter; species Arthrobacter sorbitolis. Next base: position 95,956 of record NZ_JBTNDM010000006.1, on the reverse strand, counting down.
CCATGCGGCGTCCGCGTCGCCGTCGACGTCGCAGAAGGCCCGGTAGGAGTCGGCGAACGTGCGCAGGAACGCCTTGAGGAGGACGTTCCGGTCGGTCGTTCCGGCGTATTCGAGGAGCAGGCTGGTCGCGGTGGGGACGGGGAGCTCGTCGTCCGTGAGGCTGACGTTGAGGCCCACCCCGACGACGACGGCGGGCGGCTCGGCTCCGGCGCCGGGCACGAACTGCGCCAGGATCCCGGCGAGCTTGCGGCCGTCCACGGTGACGTCGTTCGGCCACTTGAGCTGCGGGGCGATCTCGGTGCGGTCCTCGATGCTCTCGGCGAGCGCGAGGGCGGCCAGCAGCGAGAACCAGGAGTACGCGGTGGTGGGGACGGGCCTGCCGTGCCGGTTGAAGGGGCGCAGGAGCACGCTGACGAAGAGCGACGACCGCTCGGGCGCCACCCAGCTGCGGCCCAGCCGTCCGCGGCCCGCGGTCTGCACCTCGGCCCCGAGGACACTGAGATCGGGCCAGCCGGCGGGCTCGCGCTGGGCATTCTCCACGAGGTCCGTGTTGGTCGACCCCGTGCGCTGCAGGATGTCGAGGCGTGAGAACGGACCCGACGGCATGCACACCGCTGTCCTCAGCGCGCCGAGGTTCAGGCCCGGGCGCTCGAGATTGGAGTAGGGGGAGGACATGGCATCGATCCTATCCGGACCGGCGCCCCCGGCTCCGGCTCCGGAGCCCCGGTGTCAGAGGAAGATGTCAGGCACGAGCTGGTCCTCGGGAGCTCCGAGGCTGTAGCCCGTGAGATCGGTGATGCCCTCCTCGCGCAGCACCTGCTCGTCGGTGTAGAAGTGTCCGGTGCAGCTGCGGGCCGGGCGGACGAGGACGGCGTGGGCGGCGTCGGCGACGATCTCGGGGCTGCGGGCCGCCTGCACCATCCGGCTCCCGCCCGGCATGTTGCGGATGGCCGCGGTGTCGATGAGGGTCGCGGGCCAGAGCGAGTTCACGGCCACGCCGTCGTCCTTCAGCTCCTCGGCGAGTCCGAGGGTGGTCAGGCTCATGCCGTACTTGGCCATGGTGTAGGCCAGGTGCATGGCGGCCCAGCGGGGCGCGAGGTTCAGGGGCGGTGAGAGCGTGAGGATGTGCGGGTTGTCGGATTCCTTCAGCGCGGTGAGGGAGAACTTGCTCAGCATGAAGGTGCCGCGGACGTTGATGTCCGCCATGAGGTCGTAGCGCTTCATGTCGACGTCGGGGGTCTTCGTGAGGTCGATCGCCGAGGCGTTGTTGACCACGATGTCGATGCCGCCGAACGTGCCGGTCGCGGCGTCGACGGCGGCGCGGACGTCGTCGTCGTTCCGCACGTCGCCGACGATCGGCAGGGCACGCCCGCCGGCGGCCTCGATCTGCTCGGCGGCGGTGTAGACGGTGCCCTCGAGCTTCGGGTGGGGTTCACCGGTCTTGGCCATGATGACCACGTTCGCACCGTCGCGGGCCGCACGCAGCGCGATGGCCAGGCCGATGCCGCGGCTCCCGCCGGACATGATGATGGTGCGTCCGGCGAGCGTGGCGCCGGCCGCTCGTCCGGTGCCCACCGCCGGGGATTCCTGGGCTTCGTTGCGTGCAGTCATGGCTCCACCATAAGCAGCGGGACCGGCCCGACGGCGCTGCGACGCACCGTTGTTACCCGCGGGTAACATCACCTCCCCGGCTAACCGATGGGGGACGAAACTGTAGACGTCCTACAACGGCGAGCCCCCGGAACCTCACTAGACTTGGTGGATTGCGCCGCGCGTTGGAGGAAACCTCCAGCCGCCGGTGCATCCCCCATCCACGCGCCGACCGGAGTATTCATGCATCAGGACCTGCAGCCCGACCTCACGACGACGGCCGGGAAGCTCGCTGACTTCCGGAGGCGTAAGGCGCTCTCGGAGCAGCCCTCCGGTCCCGAGGCCATCGAGAAGCAGCACGCCCGCGGCAAGAACACGGCCCGGGAGCGCGTCGACCTGCTCGTGGACGAGGGCTCGTTCGTGGAGTTCGACGCCCTCGCCGTCCACCGCTCCACCGCGTTCGGCATGGAGCGCAAGAAGCCGCTGGGCGACGGAGTGGTGTCCGGGTACGCCACCGTCGACGGGCGCCTGATAGCGATCTACAGCCAGGACTTCACCGTCTACGGCGGGTCGCTCAGCCAGGTCAACGGCGAGAAGATCGTGAAGGTGCAGGAGTTCGCGCTGCGCAACGGCTGCCCCGTGATCGGCATCAACGACGGCGGCGGGGCGCGCATCCAGGAGGGCGTCGCCTCCCTCGCGATGTTCGCCGACATCTTCCGCAACAACGTCCATGCCTCGGGCGTGGTCCCGCAGATCTCGCTCATCATGGGCCCGTGCGCCGGAGGGGCGGCCTACTCCCCCGCCCTGACCGACTTCGTGGTCATGGTGGACAAGACCTCGCACATGTTCATCACCGGGCCCGACGTCATCAAGACCGTCACCGGCGAGGACGTGGACATGGAGACCCTCGGCGGGGCACGGCAGCACAACACGACGACGGGCACCTCCGCCTACCTCGCCGCGGACGAGGCGGACGCCATCGGCTTCGTGCGGGAGCTCCTCGACTTCCTGCCGTCGAACAACCTCGCGGAGGCACCCCTCACGGCGTTCGTGGAGGAGCCCGAGGTGACGGACGAGGACCTCGCCCTCGACGAGCTGATCCCCGACGCCGCGAACCAGCCGTACGACATGCATGCCGTCATCGCGGCGATCGTGGACGACGGCCACTTCCTCGAGATGCAGGCGCTGTACGCGCCGAACGTCGTGACGGGCTACGCCCGGGTCGAGGGCCACACCATCGGGATCGTGGCCAACCAGCCACTGCAGTTCGCGGGGACACTCGACATCAACGCCTCGGAGAAGGCCGCGCGGTTCGTCCGTCACTGCGACGCCTTCAACATCCCCATCCTCACCCTCGTGGATGTTCCCGGCTTCCTGCCGGGCAAGGACCAGGAGTTCCAGGGCATCATCCGGCGCGGTGCCAAGCTGCTCTACGCCTACGCCGAGGCGACGGTCCCGAAACTGACCGTCATCACGCGCAAGGCGTACGGCGGCGCGTACATCGTCATGGGATCGAAGAAGCTCGGGGCGGACCTCAACCTCGCCTGGCCCACGGCGCAGATCGGCGTCATGGGCGCCCAGGGCGCCGTCAACATCCTGTACCGCGGGCAGCTCAAGGCCGTGGCGGAGGCCGGCGGGGACGTCGAGGGCGCGCGCGCCGATGTCGTGCAGCAGTACGAGGAGGAGCTGCTGAACCCGTACCAGGCCGCCGAGCTCGGATACGTCGACGCCGTCATCGCCCCGTCCGAGACACGCCTGCAGATCGTCCGCGGGCTCCGCGCCCTCCGGGAAAAGCGGGCCTCGAACCCCGCCAAGAAGCACGGGAACATCCCGCTGTGACCGGCGTGGAGAGCGTGTCCGACGGCGGCCCGGGAGTCTCCCTCGCGGATGCCCCTACGGGTTCGCCGGCCGGCGTCCCTTCCGGTGATCCGGGCGTGGCCGACGGCGACGCCGTCCTCGCGGTGGTGTCCGGCCATCCGACGGATGAGGAACTGGCGGCGCTCACCGCCGTCGTCGTCGCCCTGCAGGGCGCGGGCGACGGCGACGACGCCCCGAACCAGGGCCGGTCCTGGGTGCGGCGCGCCCTGCTGCGGCTGGGTCCGACGCCGGGTCCCGGGTCCTGGCGGCGCAGCGTCCGCTAGTTCCCGCTGCTGTCCTGCTCGCGGGTGGTCGCTCCGCCGCGGGCTTTCCTGCCGTGGAGTTTCCCACCCTGTCCGGGTGGTACGGCCCCGGGTCCCGCTAGCGCGGATCCGCGACGGTTCCCATGATGACCGCCAGCCCGGTGTCCTCGTGGACGATCTGGTAGCCGAAGGGCCGGTCGAAGGAGATGCTCAGGTCAGGTGGGATCCGGGCGCTCGTCACCATGGCGAACTGCGTCACCGCTGCGGCGATCGTCCCCTTCTCCGCCACGGTGATGTTCGCCGTCTGGGTACCACCGGCGATGACACTCCCGGGCTGGATGGCACCGAAGTCGGCGCTCGGACCCACTGTTTCCTCCAGCCCGAGTGCAGCGAGGAGAACGAGCAGGTCCTGGTCGTATGCGTGGTCCCAGGCGGGGAGGGCGAGGGCCACGGGAACGGGTTCAGCGGCGTCAAGGGCGTCCGCCATGTTGGCGAGTTGCTGCTCGTCCCAGGCAGGCGCCGACCCTTCGTCCGGCAGGACGAGCCGCATGAAGAAGCCCTCGCCGTACGGCAGATCGATGCCGCTCCATCCCGCGCCGCCGGCGTGCCGGACCGTGACCGCGGCATGCATGGTGGGCACCTCGGCCTCCGCGCCGCTCGGCAGGGTGAAGCGCTCGTTCCTCGTCTCCGTGGCATCGAACGGTTCCTCCCAGGCGGCGGCGAAGTAGACGGTGTTCAGCAGCGACAGCGTGGTGTCGGGAGTCGCCTCCAGCGGGGCGGTGTCGATCCGGCCTCCGGTCTCCTGCGAGACCCAGTCGTCGATGCGCGCCGGCGTCGAGGGATCCGCGAAGTCGACCGGATAGACGCCGGCTCCGTACTGCCGAGCCAGGACCTCGAGGAAGGCTTCTCCCGTCTGCCCCTCCTCGGGGACGAACACGGCGTTGGCCAGATGCAGCAGTGGCGTGCTGGGCGGGGTCTCCTCGTCGATGTCGCCGGGGTCTCCGTCGAACTGCTGGACACCGCCGAGCAGCGCGTTCATCGCCTCGTGGTGCTCGGCGGTGAAGCCCAGCACGGTGTCCATCTCCTCCGCCGTCGTCGTGCCGGCGCCGGCCCGCAGCATCGACAGGGCGTAGAGCGCGCTGACCGGACTGGTGACCTGGTTGGAGTCGGGGGACGCCGTGAGCGCAGCACCCAGCCGGTAGGAGGACCGCAGGATCGCTTCCTGCGCCTCCGGGTACTGATCCTGCTGGACGACGACGCGCTCCACGGGCGCCTTCTGCTGGTCCGGCGGCGCCGTACCGCAGGCGGTGAGCAGCACGAGGGCGGCGGTCGCCGTGGCGCCTCGTCGCGCCGTGTGCGTCGCGTGCGTCCCGTCTGTACGTTGCTGATTCATGTGCTCCCCCTGTGGCTCTTCCAGGTCCTGTGCGTCTCGCGCATCACGGGCCACCTGTCCGTAGTGGACCCTGATCGCGGTGCAGCTGCTCGCTGTGCACCTGCTCGCTGTGCACCACGGTAGGCCCGTGGACCTCGGGGAACTACGGAACGAGGAGAACGATCCGGTCACGGTCCGAGATCGGCGCAGGTATCGGTCGGAAAGGAGAAACGCGGGGCGAATGTTCCGAACCGTTCCCATCATGCGTTCGGCACGAACAACGAGCAGTCCGCAGTGCAATCTGCAGGCGCTCGATGAACGGCCCTCATCGCCTCATAGTGTCGGTGGTGGGCGGGATCATCGGTGCATGAGGACGACCGCGGAGTATCGGGCCGACTGCGAGCGGATCGACGCCCGCATCCTGTCCCTCGCCGCGGACAAAGCCCGCATCGACGCGGACCTCGCGACCGCCACCGAGGAACTCCACCAACTCCTCGAAGACGAATTCTTCGACTACCAAACCGGCGGACAATCCTCTCAGAAGCCCGTCAGGCGGCGGCGTACGAACCTCGCTGACACGACGACCGCGACCGAACTGGCCTGCCTGCTGCGCATCCCCGAACGCACCGCCCACCGCCTCGTCCAGCACTCCGCGGTCCTGGTCAACCACCACCCCCGCACCCACGCGGCCCTGCACGCCGGAACGATCTCCTGGGCCCACGCGACCACCCTGCTCCACGAATACACCGGCCTGCCCGCGACCACCGCGGCCCTCCTCGAAGACCAGCTCCTGCCCCTGGCCGCCGAGACCACCACCAGCCGCCTCGCCCGCAAAGCCCGGACCCTGCGCAGCCGACTGCACCCCGAGACCCTCCACCAACGCGCCGCGACCGCCACCACCCGCCGCCGCGTCGACCTCGAACCCGACCACGACGCGATGGCCTGGCTGCACGTCCACCTGCCCGCCACCGACGCCACCGCCATCGACACCCGCCTCACCAGCACCGCCCGTTCTCTACAGACCCCCACCGAGACCCGCACCCTCACCCAACTGCGCACCGACGTCCTCACCGACCTCCTCCTCACCGACCCACCCCCCTGCACCCCCTGCACCGGGTGCACCGGCATAGGTACGGGTAGCGGCACCGGGTGCCCGGCCAGCAGCGGCGCCGGCCTAACGGGGTCGGGTAGCGCGGGCTCGGACAGCACGGGCTCGGGCAGCACGGGCCCCGACAGCACGGGCTCGGGCGCCAGTCGTGCGGGCGGGACCTGCGGGGGCGGGGCCTGCTGTGGCGGGTGCAGCGCCCCGGCGTCCTCGCCCCGGATCCGGGCGCACGTCAATGTCACCGTGCCCGTGCTGACCCTCCTCGGCGTCGACGACGCCCCCGCCGACCTCGAAGGCTACGGACCGATCCCCGCCGACATCGCCCGCCGCCTCGCCGCCCACGCCCCCTCCTTCACCCGCATCCTCACCCACCCCGAAACCGGGGCCGTACTCAGCGTCGGCCGCACCACCTACACCGTCCCAGCCGACCTCAAACACTGGCTCCGCGTCCGCGACCAAACCTGCCGCCACCCCGGCTGCACCATCCCCGCCTCCCGCTGCGACCTCGACCACACCGTGCCCTGGTCCCACCACGGACCCACCAACGCCACCAACCTCGCCTCCCTCTGCCGCAAACACCACCACCTCAAAACCCAAGGCATCTGGCACTACACCCAAACCCCCTACACCCACGAAAAACACACACCCGACACACCCGACACACCCGGCAGCCCCACCGGAACACCCGGCGGCTACAACACCCCCGGCACCCTCACCGCCACCTCACCCACCGGCCGCACCTACACCACCGAACCCGACCCACCCCCCTTCTGACGTCACGAGAATCACTCCCCGGACTTTTGCTGTAATCCTCTCCACCCACGACGGAAAAATTCGATCAGCACTCGAGATCCCTGCAATTCCTGCAATTCGATGGGACTATCCCACTTCTGCCCGTGGAACGCCGGAATTCGATGTTCGTCGTCGTTTCACCATGCACTTCCTCGCGGCAATCGAAGCATCATCAACGATGCTTCTGAGTTGTTGTCGGGCGATGAGCTGTTCACCTCACGTCGCGAGGTGATCGAGAATCGCGAATCCTTGTTCGTGATGTGCGGCACCATCGGTCTGGACCCCGGGAATGGGCGGCGACAGGCTCGTCGACAGAATGACCAGTCAGGCTCGACGGAGCCGCTCCCGGACGGGCGAACTCGTCGCCCGCTGATCCGTGGTGCTCCTTGCATCGATGTTCGGCAGTCGATACAGCCCATGCAAACGAAGAGGGCCCGACCCGCAGCGGAGTCGGCCCGGGGAGACGAACACCGAGCACGGAGGACCGGGCGTCTACCTCCTCGACCCCTCCGGCCACTATCCGGAACTCATCACCCGCCCCTACGTCCAGGCACGACTCCTGTTCGCCACCGGCCCGGTGTCGCGGCGTCCGAGAGCCGGGTGTCGCTCCGGCGGGCCGGCACGTGGCACCGGCGGCGCTGTGGCCTCCGGCAACCACCTGCCGCTAGGCTCGGGACGTGACCCACAACACTCCAGCTTCCGACGCGTCCGCAGCCTCCTCCAGCGAGTCCAGCCAGGCCGGCGAACTCCCGGCACGCCCGGCGACCGCGATCGACGCCGTCGCCACGTCCTACTACGAGACCCTGCTCGAACTGATGCCGAACTTCGCCACCGAACTCGGCCTCCCCGGTCATGAGACGGAATACCAGGACTACTCACCGGCCGGCATCGAGGCCCTTGCCGAGGCCACGCGGGAAACCCTGACTCGACTGAACGACCTGCAGCCCACAGACGACGTCGACGCCGTGACGCTCGACGCGATGCGGGAGCGGCTCGGACTCGACCTCGAGATCCACGAGACCGGCCTCGACTACGCCGAACTGAACAACATCGCCTGCCCGGCCCAGAACATCCGCGCGATCTTCGACCTCATGCCCACCGCCACGGCGGAGGACTGGGGGCACATCGCCGGCCGTATGACCAACGTGCCCGGCGCGATCGACGGATACATCTCGTCACTCCGTGCCGGCCGCGAGCGCGGACTCGTCGCAGCACGCCGACAGGTCTCCATCGTCGTCGAGCAGGCCACGAAGTACGCGGAGGACGGCGGGTTCTTCGACGCCCTCGGCACCACCACGAGCGCAGGCGACGTCGACCTTCCCGAGCCGGTGCGCGAGCAGCTCCGAGCAGGTGCCGACGCTGCCCGCTCCGCCTACCGTGCCCTTGCCGCCTTCCTGCAGGACGACCTGCTCCCCACGGCACCCGAGAAGGACGCCGTCGGCCGCGAACACTACGCCCTGATGTCCCGCGTGTTCCTCGGTTCCGCCGTCGACCTCGAGGAGACGTACCGGTGGGGCGTCGAGGAACTCGATCGCGTGATCGCCGAGCAGGAGGCGGTGGCCGACGAGATCCGCGAGGGAGCAACCATCGAGGAGGCCATGCGCATCCTCGACGAGGATCCCGCCCGCCAGCTCCAGGGCACCGCAGCACTGCAGGCGTGGATGCAGGAGCTCTCCGACATGGCCGTCGACGCCATGGCCGGGGTGCACTTCGACATCCCCGACGTGATGCGGCGCCTCGAGTGCCGGATCGCCCCGACGAACGAGGGCGGCATCTACTACACGGGACCGAGCGACGACTTCTCCCGCCCGGGCCGCATGTGGTGGTCGGTACCGGAGGGCGAGGACTCCTTCACCACCTGGAAGGAGACCACCACGGTCTACCACGAGGGTGTTCCGGGCCACCACCTGCAGGTCGCGACCGCGACCTATCAGCGGGCCCTGCTGAACCCCTGGCGCCGCAACGCCATCTGGGTCTCCGGGCAGGGTGAGGGCTGGGCGCTCTACGCCGAGCGCCTCATGCAGGAACTCGGGTTCCTGTCCGATCCGGGCGACCGGCTCGGCATGCTCGACGCCCAGCGCATGCGCGCCGCCCGCGTGGTCTTCGACATCGGCGTGCACCTCGAGCTGGAGATCCCCGAGCGCTGGGGCGAGGGCACGTGGACCCCGGAGAAGGGCTACGACTTCCTGAAGCGCAACATCGCCATCAGCGAGGGCCAGCTCAACTTCGAGTACACGCGCTATCTCGGCTGGCCCGGGCAGGCACCGTCGTACAAGATCGGCCAGCGGCTGTGGGAGCAGATCCGCGACGAGGTTCGCGCGAACGAGGGGGAAGCCTTCGACCTCCGCGCCTTCCACACCCGCGCACTCAACCTCGGCTCCGTGGGACTCGACACGTTGCGGCGCGCCCTGGTGTCCTGACCCGCCCGCCGTCGTTCCCGGTTCTCGCATCGCATCACCGCGATTCGCGGCGTGTTCCGCCGCGACACCCGCTCTGGTGGGCGAAACCCGGGAACGACGGCGGCCGCGCCCGGCAGGACCGCCGTCACCGGACGGACCGTTCCCGGACGGCTCCGGGTAACATTTCGCAACTGCGGCTTCGCTTCGGTATACCTCGCCCCTAGTGTTTCGGGCGTGTCTACAGAAACCACCACCCCGCCCTCGCGGCGCAGACTGCCCCGCTGGGCGACCTCCTTCGGTCCGCAGATCATCGCAGCCCTGGTCGTCGGGCTCGCCCTCGGCCTCCTCGCCAAGTACACGGGCCATACCAAGGAGACGCCCACCGGGCTCGGCACCACGCTCGCCACACTCGGCTCGAGCTACGTCGCCCTGCTGCGCGCCGCCGTCGTCCCCCTGATCTTCACCGCAGTGGTCAGTTCCATCGCGAACCTCCGCGCGGTCAACAACGCGGCGCGCCTCGCGGGGCAGACCCTGCTCTGATTCGCGATCACCGCGCTGATCTCCGTGGTCATCGGCATCGGCCTGGGCGTCCTCTTCCAGCCCGGTGCCGGGACCGGCGCGACCGCACCCGCCGAGTACACCGGCAGCACGGGCAGCTGGTGGGCCTTCCTGACGGGCCTCGTACCCGCCAACTTCCTGGGCCTCCAGGCCTCGTCGACCGTCGCCGACTCGGGCTCGGTGACCACCGCGCTCACCTTCAACGTGCTGCAGGTCCTCGTCGTCGCCGTGGCCGTCGGTATCGCGGCCCTCAAGGTCGGCAGGCAGGCCGAGCCCTTCCTCGCCTTCAACGCCTCGGCCCTCGCCGTCATCCAGAAGGTCCTCTGGTGGATCATCCGGATCGCGCCGCTGGGGACCGTCGGCCTGATCGGCAACGCCGTGGCCATCTACGGCTGGGACACCATCGGCTCGCTCGGCAAGTTCACGCTCGCCGTCTACGTGGGCCTCGCGCTCGTGCTGTTCGCCGTCTACCCCGTCCTCATCAAGGCGCACGGCCTGTCGGTCAGGCAGTACTTCTCCGGCGCCTGGCCCGCCATCCAGCTGGCCTTCGTCTCGCGTTCCTCGGTTGGCACCCTCCCGCTCACTCAGCGCGTCACAGAGCGCAACCTCGGCGTTCCCCGCGGTTACGCCTCCTTCGCCGTGCCGCTGGGCGCGACGACGAAGATGGACGGCTGCGCCGCCATCTACCCGGCCATCGCGGCGATCTCCGTCGCCCAGTTCTTCGGCATCGACCTGTCGCTGACCCAGTACCTCCTGGTCGCGCTCGTCTCGGTCCTCGGCTCCGCGGCGACCGCCGGGACCACCGGCGCCGTCGTCATGCTGACGCTCACCCTGTCCACGCTGGGACTCCCCCTCGCCGGCGTCGGGCTGCTCCTCGCCGTCGACCCGATCCTCGACATGGGCCGCACCGCGGTCAATGTCGCGGGCCAGGCCCTCGTGCCGACCATCGTGGCCCGGCGCGAGCAGCTGCTGGACCTCGAGCTCTACAACGCCCAGCGCACCGGCGACCCGTTCGCCGACGACAGCGACCTGGACAGCATCGACACGGCCGCGCCGAACGACGGCATCTCGGCCTCCGTGGCGCGGTAACCACCCGGGCGTCCCCCGACGGCCCGTCCCGGCATCCCGGGGCGGGCCGTGCTGCGTTCCCTGCTAACGATTCGGCGCCGTTCCGCCCGACGGCGGTGCTTTCCCTCCCGTCCGGGAGGACCATTGATGCACCTATCCAGTTCGACCAGGTGGTGCGCCATGATCACATCGCGCATGACGGAGAAACTCTCCGCCACTCTCGCCGCACTCGCACTTGCAGGTGGCCTCGGCCTTGCAGGAGCGCCTCCGGCGTCCGCCGCGTACTGCGGCATCTCATGGGGTTCGACGACGAAGGTCGTCGACTCCTACTCCTCCGGTCCCATCACCAACGTCCGCTCCGGGCGGCACGAGTGCTTCGACCGACTCGTCATCGACACCCGGGGCCGCGTGCCCGGCTACAGGGTGTCCTACGTCTGGCAGGTCGCCCAGCCCGGCTCCGGCTTCAAGGTCCCGCTCCGCGGGGGTGCACGGCTCGCCGTGACGGTCCTCGCCCCGGCCTACGACAAGTACGGTCGGGCGACGTACTGGCCCGCGAACCGCGCCGAGATCGTCGATGTGCGCGGGTACTCCACCTTCCGGCAGGTGGCCCTGGCCGGGAGCTACGAAGGCCAGACGACCTTCGGTCTCGGCGTGCGCTCACGGCTTCCCGTCCGCGTCACGGTCCTGCCGGGACACAACGGCGGATCGAGGGTGGTGGTCGACGTCGCGCACCGCTGGTGAGACCCTCGCCGGTCCCGTCCCGCCGCCGGGACGGGACCGACGGGCGCCCAGCTGTCCCTGGCGCAGCCCCTAGGCTTGGAGCATGACGGCCCGCCTGATCCTCGCCTCCAAGTCCCCCGCCCGCACCAAGCTGCTGACCGACGCAGGCATCGGTCATTCCATCCTGGTCTCCGACGTCGACGAGCCCGCCGTCGTCGCCGCCTACGGGGAGATCGACGCGCACGACACCGCCCTGCTGCTCGCGCGCGCGAAGGCCGAAGCCGTCGCGGCGCTCGACGACGCCGACGACGCCCTCGTGCTCGGCTGCGACTCGGTGTTCGAGTTCGACGGCGAGGCGCACGGCAAACCCTACGAGCCCGCCGTAGCGATCGAGCGCATCGGCCGCATGCGGGGGCGCTCCGGCGTCCTCCACACCGGGCACTGGCTCGTGGACACGCGCGACGGCGGATCGGGCGCCACGATCGGTGCGGTGTCCTCGGCGACCGTCCACTTCGGCGCGATGTCCGACGCCGAGGTCGAGGCGTACGTGGCGACCGGAGAACCCCTGCAGTGCGCCGGGTCGTTCACCATCGACGGCCTCGGTGGCGCCTTCATCGAGCGCGTGGACGGCGACCCGCACGCCGTCGTCGGGGTCAGCATCTCCACGCTGCGCGCCCTCCTGAACTCGGCGGGCGTCCCGATCACCGATCTGTGGGAGCACGTCGCGGCGTTGTAGGTTCCCTACAAAGGATCGCCACCCAACACTCCCGTTCAGCACGATCCATGGGCGGAAGGCACCAAAGCGGGCTAGGCTCCGAACTGAGAAAAAGGAGTTCACGCCCCATGAGTCAGTCCCCCCTTGCAGCGTCCGTGTCCCCGGATGCCAGCAGCTCTCCCGTCACTGACAGCGCGCGCCGGCCGGTGACGAAGGTCCTGGTGGCCAACCGCGGGGAGATCGCCGTCCGGGTCCTCCGCGCCGCACGGGACGAGGGCATCGCCTCGGTCGCCGTGTACGCGGATCCCGACCGCGACGCGCTGCACGTGCGCATGGCCGACGAGGCCTTCGCGCTCGGCGGGGACACCGCGGCGGAGTCCTACCTCGTGATGGACCGCATCCTCGAAGCGGCCGAACGGAGCGGCGCCGACGCCGTCCACCCCGGCTACGGGTTCCTGTCCGAGAACGCCGACTTCGCGCAGCGCGTCATCGACGCCGGTCTCACCTGGATCGGCCCGTCCCCGCACTCCATCTCCCAGCTGGGCGACAAGGTCCAGGCCCGCCACATCGCCGAGCGCGTCGGCGCACCGCTCGTCCCCGGCACCAAGGACCCGGTCGGATCCGTGCAGGAGGTCATCGACTTCGCCGACGAGTTCGGGTTGCCCCTCGCCATCAAGGCCGCCTTCGGCGGCGGCGGTCGCGGCATCAAGGTGGTCCGCAGCCACGAGGAGATCCCCGAGCTGTACGAGTCGGCCGTCCGCGAGGCGACGGCGGCCTTCGGCCGCGGCGAGTGCTTCGTGGAACGCTTCCTCGACGCCCCCCGCCACGTCGAGACGCAGTGCCTGGCGGACGCCTACGGGAACGTCGTCGTCGTCTCCACACGTGACTGCTCCCTGCAGCGCCGCAACCAGAAGCTGGTGGAGGAAGCGCCGGCTCCGTTCCTCTCCGCCGAGCAGAACACGCGGTTGTACGAGGCGTCGAAGGCCATCCTCCGGGAAGCCGATTACCAGGGCGCCGGCACCTGCGAGTTCCTCGTGGGCCAGGACGGCACCATCTCCTTCCTCGAGGTCAACACCCGCCTCCAGGTCGAGCATCCCGTGTCCGAGGAGGTCACGGGCATCGACCTCGTCCGCGAGCAGTTCCGGATCGCCCGGGGCGAGGAGCTCGGCTACGGCGATCCCGAGGTGCGCGGCCACTCGTTCGAGTTCCGCATCAACGGCGAGGACGCCGGCCGTGGCTTCATGCCCGCCCCCGGCACGGTGCAGACGCTCAGGCTCCCCAGCGGTCCGGGCGTGAGGGTCGATTCCGGCATCGAGGCCGGCGAGGTCATCGGCGGCAACTTCGACTCCATGCTCGCCAAGCTGATCGTCAGCGGCGCCACGCGGGAGCAGGCCCTGCAGCGGGCCCGGCGCGCCCTGCACGAGATGGTCATCGAGGGCATGCCCACCGTGCTGCCGTTCCACGCAGCCGTCGTCGCCGACCCCGCCTTCGCCCCCACCGAGGGCCCCTTCTCCATCCATACCCGCTGGATCGAGACGGAGTTCGACAACACCATCGAGCCCTGGAAGGGACCGGCCGATCCGGCGCCCGACGACGACCCCCGCCAGCGCGTGGTCGTCGAGGTCGGCGGGCGTCGCCTCGAGGTGGTGCTGCCGGCAGGACTCGGCGCGTCGCCGAACGGCAAGGCCAGTGCCCCGACGAAGTCCAAGAAGTCCTCGCGTGCCCGCGCCGGCAAGGCCACCGTCAGCGGTGACGAGCTGACGTCACCGATGCAGGGGACGATCGTCAAGGTGGCGGCGTCCGACGGCGACGTGGTCTCCGAGGGCGACCTCATCGTGGTGCTCGAGGCGATGAAGATGGAACAGCCGCTGACGGCCCACAAGGCAGGTACCCTGACGGGCCTGACGGCCTCCCCCGGGGACACGGTCTCGGCCGGTTCCGTCATCGCGACCATCCGGGACTAGCGCCACCGGCGGGATCCGCGGAGAAGTACGACGAATGCGTCCCGTACCCCTCGGCGTCCTCCTGGTCCCAGGGAAGTCCGATTCTCCGCGCCGAGTGCGTCGGCTCCCTATTTCCCTCGATGCGCACCTTTACTGCGGGCTCCCGGCATTCATTCAGGACGAACCCGGCCGGGCACAGCGAATGCGGAACGGGGAAGTCCGGCGCGCGCGCCGCCCGCCGATCGGGGAATGCTCGTGACCAAGTAGGAGCGAGTAGAGCGCGAGAATGCGACCGTACAAATAGGGTACCGACCACTCGCGACGACGCAGCCCTTCCTAAATACGCTTCGAGCACGGGTCGATATCAGGGCCCGACACATTGGCTGGGGAAACAGCGTCATGTCGCGCAACCGCGTGACAGGGTTGCGGAATGGGTCTTGGACATCGGGGTCGACTGACCTCCGGTGTGCGCAGCCTTCGATGGAACCGGTTTCCCCCCTGACGGAGTATCGGGGTGCAGACATGGGAACACGGACCGAAGAGCCCGCTCACGCGGGATCGAACCACTCACGCAGGGGAGGGCGCAGCCCCTCCTCCCTGCGCATGCGGTGGACGGCGCTCGGCAGCGTCCTGGCGGTCTCCGCCAGCCTGCTCGGTGGAGCTGTCTTCGCGGCGCCGGCACACGCCGTCGCGAACACCGTCGTCAGCCTCACGTTCGACGACGCCAACGACAATCAGTTCGCTGCAGCCACCACCATGAGGACTGCCGGTCTCCGGGGGACGTTCTACGTCAACTCGGGGTTCCTGAATGCTCCCACCTACATGACCACAGCACAGGTCCAGCAGCTGCAGGCCGACGGCCACGAGATCGGCGGACACTCCGTGACGCACCCTGACCTCGCGGTGACGGGGACGGACGAGGCCAGACGCCAGGTCTGCAACGACCGGGTCAACCTGACCAGCATGGGCCTGGACATCAGGAGTTTCGCCTACCCGTTCGCTTCCTCCAATCCTGCGGCCGAAGCCATCGTCAGGGACTGCGGCTACAACAGTGCGCGCGGCCTGGGCGACGTCCGGAGCAAGAACCCCGAGTCGGCGACGTTCCCGGTCGCCGAGACGATCCCTCCGGCCAACCTCTTCTACACGGGAGCCCCCGACCAGGTGGACAGCACCTGGACCCTCGCCGATCTGCAGAACGTCGTGACGCAGTCCGTGAACGGAGGCGGGGGGTGGGTCCAGCTGACCTTCCACCACGTCGGACGCGACGGTGAGCCGCTCTCCATCCCCAGCACCGTCTTCGCCCAGTACACGAACTGGCTCAGGGACGAGGTCGCCGCCGGGAGGATCGAGGTCAAGCCGGTCCGCGACGTCATCCCCGGAGCGACCAAGCCGATCGTGGCCGGGCCCGCCGCACCGGCTCCGATCACCAGCGGGAACCTGCTGCAGAACCCCGGCCTCCAGACGCCGAGCTCCGTGGCCGGCGTGCCCAAGTGCTGGGCCTTCGGCGGCTTCGGCGTCAACACCCCGGTGTTCTCGCAGGTCGCGGGTCGCACGAGCACGATCGCGCAGCAACTGACCATGACGAACTACGTCGACGGCGACGCGAAGCTCCTCCCGACGCTGGATCTCGGTGAATGCGCCCCCGGCGCGGTGCCGGGCCGCGCCTACGTGATGAAGGCCTGGTACAAGTCCACGGGCCCCACCCAGTTCGAGCTGTACTACCGGACCGGACTGGGCACGTGGCGGTACTGGACGAGCAGCCCGCTGTTCAACGCCGCGGCGGACTGGACCCAGCTCACCTTCACCTCACCCCCCGTGCCGGAAGGCGCCTCGGCGATCAGCATGGGGCTCAACCTGACCAGCAACGGGACGCTCGTCACGGACGACTACGAACTGACGGTCTCCGGGACGACCCCGCCGCCGCCGCCGCCACCGGCTCCGGCACCGACTCCCCCGGCAGCCGTCGCTGCGATCAATGCAGCGGCAGCCGCATCCCCCGGGGTCGGAACGGCGACCGGCGCGGTCGTCTGCGGCCTCGTCTCCAACGGTTGCTACCAGAACTACCAGAACGGTGCCATCCACTGGACCCAGGCCACCGGGGCCCGCATCACCCGGGGCGCCATCGCCGCAACCTGGGCGGGTCAGCGCTGGGAGAACGGACCACTCGGCTACCCGACCAGCAACGAGGTCGGCGGGCTGAAGAACGGCGGCGTGTACCAGAACTTCCAGGGCGGTACCGTGCACTGGACGCCGGCGACCGGGGCCCGCATCACCAAGGGTGCCATCGGGGCGGCCTGGGCGGCCCAGGGATGGGAGAACGGTGGCCTCGGCTACCCGACCAGCAACGAGGTCACCGGACTGAGGAACGGCGGCGCGTACCAGAACTTCCAGGGCGGCGTCGTGCACTGGTCCCCGACTACGGGAGCCCGCATCACCCGGGGGGCCATCGACGCAGCATGGGCCTCGTTCAACTGGGAGAACGGATTCCTCGGCTACCCGACCAGCAACGAGATCGTCGGACTGAGGAACGGTGGCGTGTACCAGAACTTCCAGGGCGGGGTCATCTACTGGTCCCCCGCCACCGGAGCACGCAGCAACGCCGGCGCCATCCGCAACGCCTACGCCTCGCAGGGCTGGGAGAACGGTCGCCTCGGCTACCCGACCACCAACGAGTTCAGGCTGAGCGCCACGGTGGTGGCCCAGGATTTCCAGGGCGGACGCATCACCTGGTCCGCCGCCACGGGATCGGCCATCACCTACAGGTAGGAGTACCCGGCGGGGAACCCGGCAGGCCTTCGGGTTCCCCGCCCACCAGCTAGTCCGGGAAGCGCCCGGTGGACTGCACCTCCACCGGGCGCTTCCTGCTGTCGGCACCATGGCTCACGGTGACTACACCCGCGCGGGACCCCTTCGATGCGCCCGACGCCCGCGAGGGGACCATCGGCTCGGACCCGGCTGGAAGGCTTCGACGTCAGGACACGTCGTCCCGCGACGGCGTCAGCCCGATTCGCCCCTGCCCCTGTCCCCTGAGTTCCCGGGGGCGTTGCCCGAGTTCCCGGGGGCTTCCTCCGCCGCCTTCTCCGCGGCCTTCCGCTGCTGTTCCGCTGCCTTCTCGGCTTCCTTCTCGGCCGCCTTCTCGTCGACACCCGGCGCGGGTTCCTCCCCCGCGTCCTCGGTCCCCGTGTCCTCGGCGTCCTCCGGGTCCTCCTCCGTCGTCGGCACGGGGGTGGGCTCCACCGGAGCCGGAGTGGTTACCGCAGGATTGGGCTGGGGTGCGGGCGCGTCCGTCTCGACCGGAGCCGGCGCTTCCCCGGTCGGTTCCTCGGCCGGCGGTTGCGTCGCCGGGTCCGTCGTCGCGGTGTCGGCGGGCGCCTGCCCTGCTTCGAGGGCGGCGATCACCGCATCCAGACGGGTTCCGATCTCGCTCGCGCGGTCCTCGGTGACGGTCCCCGCAGTGCGGGCGGCATCCACCTCGCCCTTCAGGTTCTGCGCGAGGGCGATGGCTTCTGCGGGGTCACCCGCAGCCGCCGTCGAGGCGATGGTGCGCACCTCGGCCTGGAGATCTCCTGCCGTCGCGGCATCGATTGCCGGCGCACCGCATCCCGCCAGCAGGAAGCCGGCGGCCACCAGGGTCACGACCCCGGACGTGGTGGTACCCCTCATGGCTGCACGCTTTCGTAGAGTTCCTGCAGTCTCTGGCCCGTCTCCCCGGGCACGACGGGCAATGGCTCGACGGCGGGTGCGGGATCGCCGCCGAACAACAGGACGAACGCCCAGACGGCCGCTGCGAGGACGGCGACGGCCAGCACCGCGACGAGCCAGGAGGGCCCGCGACGACGCCGGCCGGCGGAGCCGCCCTTCGACGTCACATCCCGGCTCCGTTCCGACCGGTCCACCAGGGAGTCGTCCACCCCGTCGGTGCGGGTCGGCTCGGAGGGCGACGGCGCCCAAAAACGCTCGGCACGTATCGGTGCGGACGGTACGGGACTCATCAGAGCCGTTGCAGGGTGACCCGCACGGGCAGTGCCGCCGTCGGTCGGATGGGCCCGACTGTCGTCCGAGCCGTGCGCGTCGACGCCCAGCACGGACGTGGCACCGTCGTCGACCGACCCGGGTGCAGCGCCGACCAGGGACGTCGCGCCGTCGTGGGAAGAACCGGCCGGCGCGGCACCGGAGCCAGTCGCCGCCGCGTCGGGCAGAGCCGCCGTCGGCGACTCAGCCACGGGCAGGACCGTGGTCGCCGACGGCTCCTGTCGCTGCGGCCCCATGGCGCTCAGCGCCCGGACCAGGCTCGCCGCGTCCGGCCGGTCGCCCGGCTCGTCGAGGGTCATGGCGACGAGGAGCGCGGACAGTGCAGGGCCCGCCGCGTGCGGGATGGACGGGCTCCGGTGCAGGCGCGCCAGCGCGCTCTCGACCCCGGTGCCGGGGAAGGCCCGCTCGCCCGTGAGCGCCTCGATCATCACGAGCCCCAGCGAGTAGATGTCGGAGGGCTGCCCGACAGCGTCGCCCCGGGTCTGCTCGGGGCTGAAGTAGGCGGCGCTCCCGATGACCTGACCCGTGGCGGTCATGTGGGTGCCGTCGAAGAACCGGGCGATCCCGAAGTCGGTGAGGAGGTAACGGAAGAGACCGCTCTCCGGATCGGCCTGGCGCGTGAGGATGTTCGACGGCTTGATGTCGCGGTGCACGATGCCGCGCCCGTGGATGTACTGCAGCGTCCGCGCGAGGTCGAGCGCGAGGACCCGCACGGCCTCCGGACCGAGCGGCCCGCCGATCTTGACCAGGTCCCTCAGGTCCGGGCCCTCGACGAGCTCCATGACCAGGTAGGCGCCCTCCTGGGAGTGCTCACCGCTGTCCATGTCCAGGACGCGCACGAGTCCCGGGTGGTCGAGCCCCGCGAGCATGCGGGCCTCGGCGGATCCCCGCTCGAGCCCGTCCGCGGTCCCGGGACGGAAGATCTTGACGGCGACGTCCCGCTCGAGCCGCGTGTCACGGGCGGCGAAGACGTCCGCCATACCGCCGGATCCGATGCGCGCCCCCACTGCGTACCGCCCGGCCAGCGCCTGCTTCTCCATGTCACCCGCTTCTGCTACCCCGTTGACCGGCCTATGGCGCACGTGTTCCGTGCGCGTCGAAGTACCTGGTAAGCCGCCTTTCCTTCCAGTGTACTGGGGGCGCCGGAAACGGGCCGGGACGACGACGGCGCCGCACCCGGGTGGATGCGGCGCCGTCGAGGAGCGGTCGGACGGACCCGCGGGTCAGGACACGTTGTTCTCGTAGTCGCGGTCGCGCGTCTCCTTGGAGATGTAGAGCGCGATGAAGGTGAGGACCGCGGCAACCGTCAGGTAGGCGCCGACGAGGACGGTGCTGCCGTCCGCCGCCTGCCAGAGTGCGACGGCGATGAAGGAGGCGGGGGCCGCTCCGATCATGCTCGACACGTTGTACGCCACGGCCGACCCCGTGTACCGGACGTTGGCCGGGAACAGCTCCGGCAGGACGGCCGCCATCGGCCCGAAGGTGAGTCCCATGAGGATGAACCCGATGATCAGCAGGGCCATCGCCCCGACCGTGCCCGCACCGAACAGCGGCGCCCAGAGGAGACCGAAGACGGCGATGCCGACGGTCGTCCCGAGCAGCATCTTGCGGCGGCCGAAACGCTCGGCCAGGGGTCCGGAGACGATCGTGAAGATACCGAAGAACACGACACCGATGATGAGCATCCAGAGGAAATCCGTACGGCTCATGCCGAGGCCGGGGACGAACGCCGCAGCCTGCGCCGCCGTGAACTCCTTGCCGGCCGCTTCCGCCCGGGCATGCGCCTGCTCCACGCTCGACGGCGCGGTCCCGTAGGTCAGCGTGAAGGCGGTCATGAAGTAGAACAGCACGTAGGTGGCGAACATGATGAAGGTGCCGAGGATCAGCGCGCGCCAGTGGAGGCGGAACGTCGTGCCGAGCGGCACCTTGACGACCTTGCCCTCCTTCTGGACCTTCTGGAAGGATGCGCTCTCGATCAGCTTCAGGCGGACGTAGAGTCCGATGATCACCATGACGGCGCTCAGCAGGAACGGCACGCGCCAGCCCCAGTCGAGGAACTCCTCGGGGCTGAGCGTGGTGCTCAGCAGGACGAACAGCAGGTTCGCGAGGATGAAGCCGATCGGCGCTCCGAGCTGCGGGAACGTGCCGTAGACGGCGCGCTTGCCCTCGGGTGCGTTCTCGGTGGCCAGCAGCGCGGCGCCGCTCCACTCACCGCCGAGCGCGAGGCCCTGGAGGAAGCGCAGCACGACGAGGAGCAGCGGCGCCAGGAAGACCCAGCCGGGATTGGTGGCGGCGGGCAGCAGGCCGATGAGGAACGTGGCGACACCCATGGTCAGCAGCGAGGCCACGAGGGTCGCCTTGCGGCCGATCTTGTCGCCGAAGTGGCCGAAGACGATGGACCCGAGCGGGCGGGCGACGAACGCGACGCCGAAGACGGCGAACGAGCTGAGGAGCTGGTTCGCGGAGGTCTGGTTGGGGAAGAACAGTGCCGGGAAGACCAGGACGGCTGCCGTGGCATAGATGTAGAAGTCGTAGAACTCGATCGTGGTTCCGATGAGGCTGGCGAAGATCACCTTGCCCCGGGAGTTCAGCGGTTTGGTGGTCCCGCTGGCACCAGCGGAAGTGGAGGAGGTCATGGCTGCGGCTTTCTCGGACGAGGCACCGCTGCCGGGCACGAGGCTCCGCAGCACGGCACCCGCGCTTCATTGAACCCTGATATCTGACCACCGGCGTCCAGCAGGTGGATAAACGTGTCCACATACTGGACGCCGGGAACGGATGCCGGGGCGCCGCCCCGCCGGGTCAGAGGCGCTTGTGCAGGCGCCGCGCCGCTTCGGAGATGGAGCCGGTGAGCGACGGGTACACCGTGAAGGTGTTCGCGACGTCGTCGACGTGCAGCTTCTTGGTCACGGCGATCGCGAGCGGGAAGATCAGCTCGGAGGCACGCGGCCCGACGACGACGCCGCCGATCACGGTGCCGGAGCCCTTCCGGGAGATCACCTTCACGAAGCCGTCCTTGACGTTCATCATCTTCGCGCGGGCATTGGTGTGCAGGGAGAGCTTCACGATGTCGCCCTGGTACTGGCCGGACGCGATGTCCTCCTCGGTGACGCCCACCGTGGCGATCTCGGGCGAGGTGAAGATGTTCGAGGCGACCTGCTTGAGCTTGATGGGGCTGACGGAATCGCCCATGAGGTGGGCGATGGCGATCCGGCCCTGCATCGCGGCCACGGACGCGAGGGCGAAGACGCCCGTGCAGTCCCCCGCCGCGTAGACGTTCGACGCCGTGGTGCGCGAGACGCCGTCCACCTGGATGTGGCCGGACTCGCTGATGGCGACGCCGGCCTCCTCGAGGCCGATCCCGGCCGTGTTGGGCACGGCCCCGACGGCGACGAGGCAGTGGCTGCCCTCGACCGTGCTGCCGTCTCCGAGGGTCACGATCACGCCGTCCTCCGTGCGCTCGACGGCGTTGGCCCGTGAGCGGGACAGGACGGTCATGCCGCGGTCCTTGAAGACGCCCTCGAGCACCTCGGCGGCGTCGGCGTCCTCGCCGGGGAGCACGCGGTCGCGGCTGGAGATGAGCGTGACCTTGGAGCCGAGTCCGTTGTACGCGCTCGCGAACTCAGCACCGGTGACGCCCGAGCCGACGACGATCAGGTGCTCGGGGATCTCGCGGAGGTTGTAGAGCTGCGTCCAGTTGAAGATCCGCTCGCCGTCGGGCATGGCGCTCGGCAGTTCGCGCGGCGTCGAGCCGACGGCGAGCAGCACGGCGTCGGCCTCGACGATGGTGGTCTCGCCGTCGACCTCGACCTCGAGCCGGTGGTCGTCCAGCAGCTTGCCGGAGCCGATGAGGACACGCACCCCGAGGCGCTCGAGGGTGGCGCGGATGTCGGAGGACTGCTCGAGCGCGAGCTTCAGCAACCGCTGGTTGACCTTGTCCAGGTCGGCGTACACGGCGCTGTCCGCGGAGAAGTGGACACCGAGCCCACTGGCATCGGTGAAGCGGGTCATGGTGTCCGCGGTGGCGATGAGGGTCTTGGACGGCACGACGTCCGTGAGGACCGCCGACCCGCCGAGGCCCTTGCGCTCCACGATGGTGACGTTGGCGCCCAGCGACGCGGCGACCATGGCCGCTTCGTATCCGCCGGGCCCGCCACCCAGGATCGCGAGGCGCAGTGAACTGAAGTCGAGTTGGTTGGTCACCCGTCGATTATTGCCCATGCCACCGACACACCCCAACGGCGGGCAGGCCGGAAGGAACGGTCGGAACCGCCACCGGGACCGCGGGGCGCGGTGGTCCGCCTGATGGCGCAGCGGGTAAGTTGTACCGGTGACTTCTGATCCTTTTGACCTGGCCCGCGACGCTGCCGACCATATCGCCCGTGCTACCGGCATCGACCGGCACGACACCGCCCTCGTCCTCGGCTCCGGCTGGGGCGAGGCCGCCGAGCTGATCGGCGAGACCACGCACACGCTCCACGCCGCCGACATCCCCGGCTTCTCGGCTCCCGCCGTCGTCGGCCACACCGGCACCATCCGCTCCGTGCTCACACCCAACGGCAAGCGCGCCCTCGTGCTCGGCGCGCGCACGCACTTCTACGAGGGCAAGGGCGTGCGGGCCGTCGTGCACGGCGTGCGCACCGCGGCGGCCGCGGGCGCGACGACGATGATCCTCACCAACGGCTGCGGCGGCCTTCAGGAACACTGGCAGCCCGGCACCCCGGTGCTCATCAGCGACCACATCAACCTCACCGCGTCGTCGCCGCTCGAGGGCGCCACCTTCGTGGACCTGACCGACCTCTACTCCTCCCGCCTCCGCGACCTCGCCCGCACGGTGGATCCCACCCTCGAGGAGGGCGTCTACGCGCAGTTCACCGGCCCGCACTACGAGACGCCCGCCGAGGTGCAGTACGCCAAGCGCATCGGCGCCGACCTCGTGGGCATGTCCACGGCGCTCGAGGCCATCGCCGCCCGCCATGCCGGCATGGAGGTCTTCGGCATCTCGCTCGTGACGAACCTCGCCGCCGGCATCAGCCCGGTCCCGCTCAGCCACGCCGAGGTCCTCGAGGCCGGGCAGTCGGCCGGACCGCGCATCTCGCGCCTGCTGGCCGACATCGTCGCCGCCATCTAGCCCTCCGGGCACCAACCACCTGCAGCACGCGGGCGCCGTCGGACCGGCGCCCGTCCTCGTCGACAGTAGGGACCCGCATGACCACCTCCGAACTGGACACCCTCCTCGCGACCGCGGAGGCCTGGGCCGCTGCGGACCCCGACCCGCGGACGGCGCAGGAGCTCCGCACGGTCCTCGCGCACGTGCGCGACGGCGACTCCTTCGCCGCCGTCTCCGAACAGGACCTGCGTGACCGCTTCTCCGGTCCCCTCGTGTTCGGCACGGCCGGCCTGCGGGCGGCCCTCGGCGCGGGCCCGAACCGCATGAACCGCGTGGTGGTCCGCCGGGCCGCCGCGGGCGTCGCCGCGCACGCGCTCGACCTCGCGGCCGGCGCCTACGCGCCCCGCGCCGTCGTCGGGTTCGACGCCCGCCACAACTCGCGGATCTTCGCCGAGGAGACCGCCGCGATCCTGACCGCCGCCGGGATCGAGACGTTCCTCATGCCGCGCGAACTGCCCACGCCGGTCCTCGCCTACGCCATCCGCGCGCTGGACTGCGAGGTGGGGATCATGGTCACCGCGAGCCACAACCCGCCGCAGGACAACGGGTACAAGGTGTACCTGGGCGGGCGGGCCGTGGAGGAGGACGCACGCGGCGTGCAGATCGTGGCACCGCACGACGCCGGCATCGCAGCCCATATCGATGCCGTCGACGCCGTCGACGGCATCGACCTCGCGGCGGCCGGCTGGACCGTGCTGCCGGAGACCATCGAGACCGACTACATCGCCTCCGTCGCGGCCCTCGCCGATCCCTCCTTCTCCGACCGCGGCCTCAGGATCGTCCTCACACCCCTGCACGGGGTCGGCGGGCGCACGGCGCAGGCCGTCCTCGCGGCGGCCGGGTTCGACGACGTCACCATGGTGGAACGCCAGGCCGAGCCCGATCCCGACTTCCCGACCGTCGCGTTCCCCAACCCGGAGGAGCCCGGGGCACTGGACCTCGCCCTCGAGGCGGCGGCGGAGACGGACGCGGACCTCGTCATCGCCAACGACCCGGACGCCGACCGCGTGGCCCTCGCCGCGCGCGAACCCGCCACGGGCGCATGGCGCATGCTGCGCGGCGACGAGGTGGGCACGCTCCTCGGCCTGCACCTGGCCGCGCGCCGCTCGGCGGCGTCCCACGCGGGCGGCGCCGACGCGGCCCGCACCGGCGTCTTTGCGAACTCCATCGTGTCCTCACGCCTCCTCGGGCGGATCGCGGGCGTCTCCGGGATCGACCACGCCCAGACGCTGACCGGGTTCAAGTGGATCGCCCGCGTGCACGACCTCGCCTTCGGCTACGAAGAGGCCCTCGGGTACTGCGTGGCCCCCGAGCTCGTGCGGGACAAGGACGGCATCTCGGCGGGACTCCTCCTGGCCGAGCTCGCGGCCGCCACGAAGGCCGCCGGGCGTACGCTCTTCGACCTGCTGGACGACGCGTTCCTGGTGCACGGCCTGCACGCCGCCGACCAGCTCCCGGTCCGGGTCGCCAGCCTCGGTCTGCTCGGCGCGATGATGAACAGGCTGCGCGAGAACCCGCCGTCGTCGTTCGCCGACTCCCCGGTGACCATCGCCGAGGACCTCGCCCACGGCTCCGCGCAGCTGCCGCCCACGGACGGGCTCCTGTACCTGACGCAGAACGAGACACGCGTGATCATCCGGCCCAGCGGCACCGAGCCGAAACTCAAGTGCTACCTCGAGGTGGTGGAACCCGTCGGATCCGCCGCCGAGCTCGACAGCGCGAAGGAGACCGCCCGGGCGCGGCTCGAGGCCGTGCGGCGCGACGTCGGCGAGGCGCTCGGCCTCTGACGCACCCCTCTCCCGTCGTGAGGACGGAGAAGACCGGCCGGGAGCGCCATCCCCGGTCATCTCTGTCCTCTCGACAGCGCGCACGGGGCGGGCGCAGGGGCCGCAGCCGACATGGAAGGATAGTGGGCATGCCTACCGACGTATCCCTCGCCTCCTACATCGACCACACGCTCCTCAAGCCCGACGCCAGCCGTGAGCAGATCCTCACGGTGTGCCGGGAGGCGGTCGAGTACTCGTTCAAGTCCGTCTGCGTGAACCCCCTCTGGGTCAGCACGGTGCGCACCGCCGTGAAGGGCTCCGGCGTGCTCACCTGCTCGGTGATCGGCTTCCCGCTCGGAGCCACGACCACCGAGTCCAAGGTCCTCGAGGCGCGCGGCGCGGTGGCCGACGGCGCCGACGAGATCGACATGGTCATCAACATCGCCGCGGCACGCGCCGGTGAGAAGGACGTCCTCGTGGCGGACATCCTCGCCGTCGCCGAGGCGGTGCACGAGCACGGCGCGATCCTGAAGGTCATCATCGAGACGGCCCTGCTCACGGACGAGCAGAAAGTGCTTGCCTGCCAGGCCGCGGTCGAGGCAGGAGCCGACTTCGTGAAGACGTCCACGGGCTTCAACGGCGGCGGCGCGACCGTCGAGGACGTCGCGCTCATGCGGAAGACCGTCGGTCCGGACCTCGGCGTGAAGGCCTCCGGCGGGGTCCGATCGCTCGAGGACGCACGCGCCATGATCGATGCCGGAGCGACGCGTATCGGCGCGAGCTCGGGAGTCGCTATCGTTAAGGGTGAACAGGGTGCCGCAGGCTACTGACGGCGCGGCAGACACAGCACGCAAGGGAGACCACATGTCACACGAAGCCAACGCCGAGACCCCGCCCGCCCACGCCGGCAAGGGCCACCTCGTCGGGAACATCGTCTGGTTCGTGATCATCTTCGGTGCCTTCCTGCTCAGCATGTATCTGCTGACCTGGTTCACACCTCAGGACGTCTGGCCCATGGCCGTGATCGTCGTCGTCTCGTTCCTCGTCTTCTTCATCCCGCAGGGCATCCTCGGGCGCGCGGACACCGGCTACAACCTCGCCGAGGGCAACAGCACCGATGAGAAGGAGACGTCCGCGGGCGTCGGTTCCTGACAACGACAACGACGACGGTCCACCCGCCGTCCGTCGAGAGGCCGTCCCTGCGGGGGCGGCCTCTTTCGTCCCCACTGCGTCCCGCCCGTCCTCGTACCCGGTTCTCCAGGCGGGGTGCGTGTCACCGCAGGACGCGCCGCGAAAAGCCGGTTCGGGCGTCCGAACGACGAAGAGCGGCCCGTCCTCCCCCGACCCTTGATTCCGTTCTCGGAGCGGTCCAGAGTAGGCCGCATGATCCGGTACCAGCACAGAATCGCGTTCGCCGCCCCGCCCGTCGGGGCCCACCTCGAGGCCCCACGATGAGCCGGATGCCGGCCGCGCGGGCCATCCTCACCGCCCTCGCGATCGCGGTCGTCGTGAACCTCGCCCTCTTCTTCCTGGGCATGCTCGCCGGAGGGAGCTACGCCTTCACGTCGCCGGCGGGCCCGGCGGAGGTCGTCGCCGTCGTCCTGGTCGCGTTCACGGTCCTGCCGCTCGCGCTCGGCCTCGCCGTGGTCGCCGTCGTGCGCCGCTGGTGGCCCGGGGTCGTGACCGTCGCGATGATCGTCGCCCCGGTCCTGGAGATCGGCACGATCTTCGCCATGACGATCCCCGCCGACTTCGACCTCCCGAGCACCATCGCGCTCGCGCTGTGCCACGTGGCACTCGTCCCGGTGACCGTGCTGGCCCTCCGCGCCCTGCGCACCGGACGGCGCAACAGCCCGGCGGAAGCACCGAGGACGGCCGACCTGTAGACCCGTCCGACCCGGACAGGGACGGGCCGGACAGGGACGGACCGGACAGGGATGGACCGGCGGCGCTAGGGAGTGAACACCGACTCGAGCACGTTCTTGGCCCAGCCGAGGATCTCCGCGTCCACGAGGTCCCGGCCGCCGATCCTCGCGGTCTTCGGCTTCGGGACGAGCACCGCGTTGAGCGCCGGCTTGATGGCCGCCCCCGGGTACATCCGGGTGAGCCGCATCTGCTTGGACTCCGGCAGCTCGGCCGGCGCGAACTTGATGAAGTTGCCCTGCAGCGCCACGTCCGTCAGGCCGAGCGCGCGGGCGCTCACCCGGAAGCGCGCGACGGCGATGAGGTTCTCCACCGCTGCGGGCGGCTCTCCGTAGCGGTCCTTGAGCTCGGCGACGACGGCGTCGATCGCCTCGTCGGTGATGGCTGCGGCGAGCTTGCGGTACGCCTCGAGGCGGAGCCGCTCCCCCGGCACGTAGTCGTGGGGCAGGTGCGCATTGACGGGCAGCTCGATCTTCATCTCCGCCGCCTTCTCCTCGGCCTCGCCGCGGAAGTTCGCGACGGCCTCGCCGACGAGCCGGATGTACAGGTCGAAGCCGACGCCCTGGATGTGGCCGGACTGCTCGCCACCGAGCAGGTTACCGGCCCCGCGGATCTCGAGGTCCTTCATGGCCAGCTGCATGCCGGCGCCGAGCTCGTTGTGGGACGCCACGGCCTTCAGCCTCTCGAGGGCCACCTCGCCGAGCGGCTTCTCCGACGGGTACAGGAAGTAGGAGTAGGCCCGCTCGCGGCCACGGCCGACGCGGCCGCGGAGCTGGTGCAGCTGCGACAGGCCGTAGGAGTCGGCGCGGTCCACGATCAGCGTGTTGGCGTTGGAGATGTCCAGGCCCGTCTCGATGATCGTGGTGCACACGAGCACGTCGAACCGCTTCTCCCAGAAGTCGACGATGATCTGCTCGAGACGGGACTCCGTCATCTGCCCGTGCGCGACGGCGACGCGCGCCTCGGGCACGAGCTCCTTGAGGTGCGCGGCGGTGCGGTCGATCGACGAGACACGGTTGTGCACGAAGAACACCTGGCCCTCGCGCATCAGCTCCCGACGGATCGCGGCGGACGCCTGCTTGTCGGTGTAGGGGCCCACGTAGGTGAGGACGGGGTGGCGTTCCTCCGGCGGCGTGGCGAGCGTGGAGGTCTCGCGGATACCGGTGAGGGACATCTCCAGGGTGCGCGGGATCGGCGTGGCACTCATCGCGAGGACGTCCACGTTAGTGCGCATCTTCTTCAGCGCCTCCTTGTGCTCCACACCGAACCGCTGCTCCTCGTCCACGATCACGAGCCCGAGGTCCTTGAAGGAGATCTCCTTCGACAGGAGCCGGTGCGTGCCGATCACGACGTCGACGGCGCCCGAGGTGAGCCCCTCCGCCGTCTCCCGCGATTCCTTCGCGGTCTGGAACCGGGACAGCGCCTTCACGCGCACCGGGAAGCCGGAGAAGCGCTCGGAGAACGTCTCGAAATGCTGCTGCACCAGCAGCGTGGTGGGCACGAGGACGGCCACCTGCTTGCCGTCCTGCACGGCCTTGAACGCCGCGCGGACGGCGATCTCGGTCTTGCCGTAGCCGACGTCGCCCGAGACGAGGCGGTCCATCGGCACCTCGCGCTCCATGTCGGCCTTCACCTCGTTGATGGTCGTCAGCTGGTCCGGCGTCTCGACGTAGGGGAACGCCTCCTCGAGCTCACGCTGCCAGGGGGTGTCGGGCCCGAAGGCGTGGCCGCGGGAGGCCATGCGCGCCGAGTAGAGGCGGATGAGCTCGCCGGCGATCTCCTTGACGGCCTTGCGGGCCTGGTTCTTGGTCTTGCTCCAGTCGGAGCCGCCCATCTTGCTGAGCGCCGGCGCGTCGCCGCCCACGTAGCGGGTCACCTGGTCGAGCTGGTCGGTGGGCACGAAGAGCCGGTCCCCCGGGGCGCCGCGCTTGGACGGCGCGTACTCGAGCACGAGGTACTCCCGCGTGGTGCGGGTGGGCCCGGCGCCCGTGGAGCGCTGCATCAGCTCGACGAACTTCGCCACGCCGTGCTGCTCGTGGACCACGAAATCGCCGTCCTTGAGCTGCAGCGGGTCGACGGCGTTGCGCCGTCGCGAGGGCATCTTGCGCATGTCGCGGGTGCCCGCGGCGCTCGTACGGCCGAGCAGGTCGGCCTCGGTGAGCAGCCCCATCTTCAGGCCGTCCACCACGAAGCCGCGGCCGGCGCACGCCGTCGTGATCTCGATGATCCCGGGCTGCGGCGCCTTGTCGAGGGAGTCGACGCGGCTCGCGGGGATGTCGTTGTCGTGGAAGAGCTCGGCGAGTCGTTGGGCCGGGCCGGGGCCCTCGGTGGCGACGACGACGCGCCACTGGTCGCGGACGCGCCCGCCGATGAACTCCATCATCTCGGCGACGTCGCCCTGGTAGCCGCGCGGCTCGCGGGCGTGCAGGCTGAAGCTGTCGACGTCGCTCAGCTCCTCGTCAGCGCCGAAGGACGTGATGCCCCACCAGGCCACGGAGTTGGCGAGCGCCGTCGAGCGGGTGTCGGTGAGCGAGCGGAAGCTCGCCTCCTGCAGGTCGGTGCCCAGGCTCCCGCCCAGGTCGAGCGGCGCCGCGCCGCCCTCGGACGCGGTCGACCAGGCGGCGGCGAGGAACTCCTCGTTCGTGGCGGCGAGGTCGTGGGCGCGTGCCCGCACCTTCTCGGGTTCGATCACGACGGCGATGGACCCGGGCGGCAGCTCCCCGGCGAACGGCACCATGGCGTCCACGAGCACGGGCGCGAGGGACTCCATGCCCTCGACGGCGATGCCGCCGGCGATCTTCTCGAGCATCGCGGCGGCGGCGGGCAGCTCCGAGCACAGCCGCGCCGCCCGGGACATGACCGACGGCGTGATGAGGATCTCGCGGCACGGCGGCGCGTACAGGGCTGCCGGCGGCTCCTCGGAGGCGATCGAGCGCTGGTCGGCGACGGCGAACCAGCGCATCTGGTCCACCTCGTCGCCGAAGAAGTCGACGCGGATGGGATGGTCCTCGGTGGGCGGGAAGACGTCGATGATCCCGCCGCGCACGGCGAACTCGCCGCGGTGGGTGACCATGTCGACGCGCGCGTAGGCGGCCTCGGAGAGGGCCTTCACCACGTCGGAGAACGCGATCTCGTCGCCGACCTTCAGGGCCACAGGCTCAAGGTCGCCGAGTCCGGCGACGAGCGGCTGCACGACGGCGCGGATGGGCGCCGTGATGACCTTGACGGGCGAGCCCTCCGGGTGCGCGAGCCGGCGGAGGACCGACAGGCGGCGGCCCACCGTGTCGGAGCGCGGCGAGAGCCGTTCGTGGGGCAGCGTCTCCCAGCTCGGGAACTCCTCGATGGCGCTCTCGGGCAGGTAGCTGCGCAACGCCGAGGCGAGGTCCTCCGCCTCACGTCCCGTGGCGGTGATCGCCAGGACCACGGGCACCGCACCGTTGCCGGACGGGCCGGCTGCGGCGAGACCGTCCACCATCTCGGCGATCAGCGGGGCACGGAGACCCGCGGGCGCGCCGATCTGCAGGTCCGCGCTGCGCTGCTCCACGGGGCGCGACGCGTTGGTCAGCACGCGGGCGAAGGACGCATCCTCGGCCAGGGCCGCGCGCAATCCGTTAAGGCTCATCTGTTCGGGACTCCTCAGGCGGTGGTCCGTCCCCTCCCGTCACCGGGCGGTGCTCAGCACGGCGGCAACGAGGCGGAGACAGCACGAAAGCCCGGAAAGACGAATCGTTCCCGGGACGTCTCCACACTACCAAGCGGCCCTGACGCTTTGCCGCCCGGGAAGGGGGACGCGGGCACCCTGGACAGGGCAGGCCGTAGGATTACCGGAGAACCCCTGCCTGCCGCTCCCTGCGGTCTGCGCGCCGAAAACCCCGGAGGAACCATGGCCCTGAACGCTTCCACCACGCTCCCCTACGACACCTCGACGGTGCTCGGGATCTTCACCGACGAGGCGTTCGTCCGCCACATGAGCGAGTACGTCGGCGGCACCCTGGAGTCGCTCACGGTCGACGGCGACACCGCCGGAGCGTTCACGCTCACCGCCGTCCGCACCATGCCGACGAACCGCCTCCCGGACATGGCCCGCAAGTTCGTCGGCGAGACCCTCTCGGTCACGCAGACCGAGCACTGGGAAGCCCCCACCGCGGACGGCTCCCGTGCGGCGACCCTCGAAATGACCGTCGCCGGCGTCCCCCTGAACGTGAACGCCGTCCAGCGGCTGGTCGCCCAGGGCACCGACACCGTGGTCGACCTCCAGGGCACCGTCACGTCCTCCATCCCGTTCCTCGGCAGCAAGATCGCCGGTGCCGCGGAGCCGATGATCGGCAAGGCGCTCAACGTGCAGGCCGTCGAGGCCCGGAAGTGGCTCGAAAGCCGCTGACGGCGCCGCCCCGCTCCCTCCGCTCCGACCGAAAGACCTGCGCACGCCATGGAACTCCCCACACCGCTCGCCCTCATCCTGATCCTCGCCGGCGTCTGGACGCTGATCGTCTGGCCGCCCTTCCTGCGCCGCATCATGAAGGACCCGCGGGCACGCGACGAGAAGGGCGCGGCCACCCGCTTCCTCACGGTGCACCTCATGCTGATCTCCACGTCGATGATCCTCGGCGCGGCGACCGCCGTCATCGGCGTACGCGCCCTCCTCGCCTGAGGCGAGCAGAGGCGAGGAGAACCAACCGCTTGAGGCGGGCCGAGCGGCCCGCGTGAAGCCCGGCCGCGTCAGGCCACCGGCTCAGGGGCGGCCGTCCTCCTCGTACACGTCGGGGACGCCGTCCCGGTCGGCGTCGACGGACTCCTCGGCCTCCGCCGCCCGGTACCTGCGGTTCCGGAGGACCAGCACCGACGACGCCAGGAGTGCTGCCAGCAGCGATGCCGCGAGGATGCCCACCTTCGCGTGATCGTCGTGGATGCTGCCCTGGCCGAAGCTCAGCTCCGCCACGAGGAGCGAGACCGTGAAGCCGATCCCGGCCAGGAGCGACACCCCGAACACGTCGATCCACTTCAGGGACCGGTCCAGCGAGGCCCGCGTGAGCTTCGTGACGAGGTACGTGGTCCCCAGGATCCCGATCGGCTTGCCCAGCACCAGCGCCACGATGATGCCGATCGCTACGGGGTCGGTGACCGCCGAGAGCAGACCGTCCCAGCCTCCGACCGCGACGCCCGCGGAGAAGAAGGCGAAGACCGGCACCGCGATACCGGCCGAGATCGGGCGGAACCTGTGTTCGAAGATCTCGGAGAGGCCGGGGCCCGCTGCAGGGCCGCCGCTGGCCTGCGACCGGATCACGGGGATCGCAAAACCCAGCAGCACGCCGGCCACGGTGGCGTGAATGCCCGAGGCGTGGACGAGCGCCCAGGTGGCCATGCCCAGGGGCAGCAGGATCACCCACGCGGCGGCGGGCGTGGAGCCGAAGAACCGGCGGTGCCGCTGCGCCAGGACCGTGTAGGCGGCCAGCGGGAGGAGGGCCAGCAGCAGGGGCCCGACCTGCAGGTCCGAGGAGTAGAACACCGCGATGATCGTGATGGCCAGGAGGTCGTCGACCACGGCCAGTGTCAGCAGGAAAATCCTCAGCGCGCTGGGGAGGTGCGAGCCGATGATCGCGAGGACGGCCACGGCGAACGCGATGTCGGTCGCCGTCGGGATCGCCCACCCGCGCAGGGTGTCCGGGCTGCCGAGGTTCACCAGGGCGTAGATGACCGCGGGGACCGCCACGCCCCCGACGGCGGCAGCGATGGGCACCACCGACCGGCTGAACTGCCGGAGATCGCCGGCCACGAACTCTCGCTTGAGTTCCAGGCCCACGAGGAAGAAGAAGATGGCGAGCAGTCCGTCGGCGGCCCAGGCCCCCAGGGTCAGTTCGAGATGCCAGGGCTCGTACCCGACGGGCAGGTCCCGCAGCGCGAAATAGCTCTCCGAGGCCGGGGAGTTCGCCCAGATCAGCGCGACGACCGCCGCGGCGACCAGCAGGATGCCGCCGACGGTCTCCTTCCGCAGGATCTCGCCGATCCGCAGCGCCTCGCCGTAGCTCCCCCGGCCGAGGACGGACGAGCGCGGACGGGGTGGAGGAGTGCTGGTCATGGAGGTGTCCTTTGCGGGTCGACGAAGAAACTGCCGACCAGACTTCCCGGCTCACCTCCGGTCACTCTACAGACCCCACTAGGATCGGCCCATGGGCGAACCCGGACGCACACCGATCGAGGGAAGCCTTGCAGAGACGAGCCGTGGTGCGCGGCGCTCCCGTCAGCGGCGCCGCATCATCCTCAGCGAACTCGCCCTCAGCGTCACCTTCACCCTCTCCACGCTGCACGGGATCGCCGAGCGCGAGGAACTCACCTCGCCCCCCGTCTTCCTGGCCGCCTGGGTGCTGAACCTCCTCGTCCTGGTGCTGTGCTGCACGCTGCCGTGGTCGCGCATCCCGGGCCGCTGGGTGATCATCGTCCCCCTGGTGGACTTCGTCGCGATCGGCCTGTCGCGCGCAGCAGCAGGCGAGAGCATGCCCGGCATCGGCCTGCTGGCCGCGTTCCCCGTGGTCTGGATCGCGGCTTCCCGGGTCCGCACGGGCACGGCCGTCGCCGTCGCCGCCGTCGCATCCCTGACGATGGTCTGGTCCCCGCTGCTGCTCGGCGGGCGGTCGCCCACGTTCGACGCGCTGTTCGATCCGATCCTGCTGCCCGTGATGCTCTGCGGGCTCGCGTGGTTCGTCAGTTCGATCACGAAGGACAACCGACAGCGGCAGGAAGCGCTGAGGGCGTCCCAGGCGGCGCTGCGCGAGAGCGTGGAAGCGGGCCGCACCCGCGAGCGCCTGCTCAACACCGTCCTCGACACCGTCAGCGTGGGTCTCCTGGCGGTCGACGCCGAGGGCCACGACGTCCTCATGAACGCCAGGCAGCGGGCGGTCCACTCCGCCGCGGCGCCTCCCGGCAACGCCGATCCGAACGAGTCCGAGCTGCTGCTCTTCGGCCCGGACAGGGTCACGCCCCTCCCGCCGGAGGCGCGGCCGGTCCGGCGCGCGATCCGCGGTGAGGACCTCGACGCCGAGCAGGTGTGGGTGGGTACGGGGCGCTCGCAGCGCGCGCTCAACATCTTCTCGCACGCCATGCACGACGACGACGGCGCCTTCGCGGGGACGGTCGTCTCCTTCCACGACGTGACCGAACT
The DNA here is from genome assembly GCF_054510995.1 of Arthrobacter sorbitolis. NCBI lineage: Bacteria > Bacillati > Actinomycetota > Actinomycetes > Micrococcales > Micrococcaceae > Arthrobacter > Arthrobacter sorbitolis. The sequence continues at coordinate 61,527 of NZ_JBTNDM010000006.1, read as the reverse complement.
GGTCCTCGCGCTGCAGGCCAAGGACGACTTCCTCTCGAACGTCTCGCACGAGTTCCGCACGCCGCTCACGTCGATCCTCGGGTACCTCGAGCTGACGCTCGAACGCGCCGGGACCCTGCCCGACGGCGTCGCCGGCCACCTCGAGGTCGCGCGGCGCAACGCGGTGCGGCTCGAGCGGCTGGTCGAGGACCTGCTCGCCATCAACGCCGGCTCCTTCCGCGTCGACCCGGTGCCCACGGACGTGGGCAGGGTCCTCGCGGAGGCGGCGTCGTCGGGCCAGGTCCGCGCCACGCGCGCGGGGCTGCGCCTCGTGAACCGTGCTCCGTCGACCCTCCCCGCCGTCGTGGACCCCACACGCCTCGCGCAGGCTGTCGACAACCTGCTCACCAACGCCGTCAAGTACAACCGGAAGGGCGGGAGCATCACGCTGAACGCCTGCCGGAGCGACGACGGCCTGATCGTCGAGGTCGAGGACACCGGGATCGGCATCGAGGAGGACGACCTCCACCAGATCTTCGACCGCTTCTTCCGCTCGCCGTCCGTCCGCACGTCGACGGTGCCGGGCGTGGGGCTGGGGCTGCTGATCACCAAGACGATCGTGAGCGAGCACCGCGGGTCCATCACCGTGACGAGCGAGCGCGGCAAGGGCACCTGCTTCACGATCCTCATCCCGCAGCCTGCGATGGACGGCGTCCTGCCCTGAACGAGTGCCGGCGGTGAAGATTCGGGTATCCCTCAACCGTTCCGGACCCAGGAAAAGAACCGTAGATTGGTCCACCATGGGCTGCACGGCGTCGTGCTGGGCCGACGACGAGCGAGAAGGCCAGCCCCCGAGCCGGCGCAATGGGTGTGGAGTTGCGCGCGGTTCCGGAACGCTTCTCTCAGGGCACGTCCGGAAAAACCAGGTCGGAGATGAGCCAGACGTCATGAATACCTCGTCCGCCAGAAAGAACACCCGCCACGGCAACGGCATCAGGCGTCCGGTGGTGGGATGCACGCTCCTGGTGATCCTGGCGCTGGGAACCGCCGCGTGTTCGCCGGCGGATTCCCAGCCGTCCCCGGCAGCTGCGCCCTCCGCCCCTCAACCGTCTCCACGGGCTGAGCAGTCCGCCGACCCTCAGCCCTCCGCGGCCGCTGCGCAGCCACCTGTCCCTCAGCCCTCCCCGGCGGCCGCGCTGGTCAACAACGGGAAGTATCCCTGGCACACGAACATCGTGGCCACGACCTTCTGGGTCGGCGAGATCTTCAACCCACAGGCGTCGGACGGCAGCCAGGCGTTCTCGACCTACGACTCCGCGTGGATGCAGAGCTACGGCGGGTGCGACGGCGTGCTCGTCGATGGAGCCTGCCAGACCGAACCCCGCGGGGCCGCCAACGGCTTCGCCCCGACCCGCATGACGCCACGGGAGAACCCGTTCTACCTCGACCTGCCCTACGACGACCTCAACAATGCCGCGGCCTTCCAGGAGCGGGCGAGCGTCATCCCCTGGGCCAACGAGCCGGCCTACGCCGGCCGGGGCACGGACCGATCCTTCAGCTACATGAAGAACCGCTGGGTCCGGATCCGCAGCGGCGACCGTGAATGCTACGGGCAGATCCAGGACGCCGGACCCGGCCAGTACCAGGACAAGGCCTACGTCTTCGGCGCCAATGACGCACGGCCGGCGAACACGAACTTCAACGGAGCCGGCATGGACGTCTCGCCGGCCCTCAACGGCTGCCTCGGCTTCCGGCAGGTCAACGGCCAGGACGACCGGGTCAACTGGCAGTTCGTGGATGACAGGGACGTCCCGGCAGGGCCCTGGAAGTCCATCGTCACCACCAGCCAGGTGCGCTGAAGGCGTCCCTTACCGGAGCAGGCAACGAGCGACATTCGCCCCCTTGACGTATACCCCCTAGGGGTATAAATTCGTCGGTACCTGAAAAGACTGTCTCCCCATCGGGGACACACACAGTGATGGTCCAGTCGCACGACCGTTGCAGGCGAGCGCGCTGCGGACCCTGAGGGTCCGGCACCGCCGCCCTGTAACGCCCGTGTCCCGGGAAGCCGCGAGCGCCGAGCCTACGAACGTCGCGCGCAACCCCGTGAAAGAGGTCTTCGAGACCGCTCTCATTCCGACCGATCCGAACGCCTCAGGAGAACACCTGGGCACGGGCACCCGTCCGGGTGCCGAAAAGGAAGTCATCATGAGCACGAACCAGCACCGCCACCACGTGGATCACGGATCCGGCCCTGAACCGACGCACGGTCAGGCCATGCCCGACGATCACCCCCACTCGGCGTTGTCCACCAAGGAGCAGCCTCACACCGGTCCGGCCGATGGCCAGCATGCGAACCATGCGGGGCATACCGGTCACGACGATCAGGTGCACTCCCACGGGGAGCACGCAGGCCATTCGACGGCGATGTTCAAGAACCGGTTCTGGATCAGTCTGGCCCTGACCGTCCCCGTCGTCGCCTTCAGCCCGATGTTCACCATGCTCCTCGGGTACATGCCACCGGAGTTCCCGGGCTCCACACTGATCGCCCCGATCCTCGGCACCGTCATCTTCGTCTACGGCGGCACGCCCTTCCTGAAGGGCGGTGTCTCGGAGCTGAAATCCCGGCAGCCGGGCATGATGCTGCTGATCGCGATGGCCATCAGCGTCGCGTTCATCGCCTCCTGGGTCACCACGTTGCGCATCGGCGGGTTCGACCTGGACTTCTGGTGGGAGCTCGCCCTGCTGATCGTCATCATGCTACTGGGCCACTGGATGGAGATGCGGGCCCTGGGCTCCGCGGCGGGGGCCCTCGATGCCCTCGCGGCGCTCCTGCCCGACGAGGCCGACAGGGTCACGGCCGACGGCGTCGAAACCGTGCCCGTGAGCTCGCTGGTGACCGGGGATGTCGTCCTCGTACGCTCCGGCGCCCGGGTGCCCGCCGACGGGCGGATCATCGACGGGACGGCCGAGTTCGACGAATCCATGATCACCGGCGAGTCCCGCACCGTGCCGCGGACTGTCGGGGACGCCGTCGTCGCCGGTACCGTCGCGACCGACAACGCCGTCCGCCTGGCGGTGACCGCCGTCGGATCCGAGACGACCCTCGCCGGGATCCAGCGTCTGGTCGCCGAGGCGCAGGCCTCCTCCTCGCGGGCGCAGGCCCTCGCCGACAGGGCCGCAGCCCTGCTGTTCTACTTCGCGCTCGGCGCCGGCATCCTGACCTTTCTCGCCTGGATGCTCCTGGGCAGCCCGGACGACGCGGTGATCCGCACCGTCACGGTCCTCGTGATCGCCTGCCCCCACGCGCTGGGACTGGCGATCCCGCTGGTCATCGCGATCTCCACCGAGCGCGCCGCGAAGGCCGGGGTGCTGATCAAGAACCGCATCGCCCTGGAACGCATGCGGACCATCGACGTCGTCCTGTTCGACAAGACCGGCACCCTCACCGAGGGCAGGCACGCCGTCACCGCGATCACCACCACCGCCGGCGTGACCGAGGCCGAACTGCTGGCACTGGCCGGGGCCGCGGAGGCCGACAGCGAGCACCCCGTCGCCCGGGCCATCGTCGCCGCGGCCCAGGCCGACCCCGCCGCGGCGGACCTCGCCTCTCCCGGCACCGCCTTCAGGTCGATGACCGGCCGCGGTGTCCGGGCCACCGTCAGCGGTCATGACGTGGCGGTCGGCGGGCCGACCATGCTGAAGGAACTCGGACTCGGCTCCCCTTCCGACATCGCGGGCACCGTCCAGGAGTGGGTGGGCCGCGGCGCGTCGGTCCTGCACGTTCTCCGCGACGGCGAGGTGATCGGCGCGGTTCGCCTCGAGGACAGGGTCCGCGAGGAATCCCGGGCCGCTGTGAAGGCCCTCCAGGCCCGCGGGGTGAAGGTCGCGATGATCACCGGTGACGCACGGCAGGTCGCCGACGTCGTCGGCGCGGAACTGGGCATCGACGAGGTGTTCGCGGACGTCCTCCCGCAGGACAAGGACTCGAAGGTCACCGAGCTGCAGGCCCGGGGCCTGAGGGTCGCGATGGTCGGCGACGGCGTGAACGACGCCCCGGCCCTGGCCCGCGCCGAGGTGGGCATCGCCATCGGCGCCGGAACGGACGTGGCCATGGAATCCGCCGGCGTCGTCCTCGCCGGGAACGACCCGCGATCGGTGCTGGCGATGATCGACCTGTCCAGGGCCAGCTACCGGAAGATGATCCAGAACCTGATCTGGGCCACCGGATACAACGTGCTGGCCGTCCCCCTGGCCGCAGGCGTGCTGGCGTTCGCCGGGATCCTGCTCTCCCCCGCAGCCGGCGCGGTCCTGATGAGTGTGTCCACGATCGTGGTGGCCCTCAATGCGCAACTGTTGCGGCGGATCGACCTCGCCCCTGAGCGCATCAGCACGGAGGTCGTGGACAGGACCACGCCGGTGGCTGGTTAGGCTGGTAGGACGAGAAGGACGACCGCTGCGCACGAGCGTCAGCGGAAGCACGGGCAGGGAGAGGACGGACACGGTGACCAGGAACCGGGCATCACATGCCGTCCTCTCCCTCCTGCGCGCCGCCCTGCCGTCGGTTCTCGCCTTCGTCGGTCTGACGGCCGTCATCGTCGGGATACTCGCGATGCACGTCTGGATGGGCGGCCATGGGTCCTCCCACCACATCGCCGTCCCCGCGAACACGACCATGGGCACGACCATCAGCGCCCACGCGGACACCGAAGCCCACACCACCGGCGGACCGGGTCACGCCCACGACCACCCCACGCCAGCGGTGGTTGCCGTCGGAGCAGCAGTCGGACCGATGGCCATGGATGCCGCGTCGAGTCCTGCCGCGGATGGCGGGCTGGTCGGGTGCGGCGGGGACTGCGCCGACGAGATGATGCTGGGCATGTGCGTGCTGGCGATGATCGTCGCCGGCATCGCCGGCCTGCTGACCCCTGCCGGTCGCGCCCTGCTGTCGACCCTGGTCCGGCGGGGTCCCCCTGCACTGTCCTGTGTTTCGCGGCCCGCGCCTGCTCCTTCACTGACTCAGCTCTGCATCAGCCGGACCTAGGATCCGCGGCCCGCCCTTCGCCGGGGCAGCAGGGCCGCCCTCCTGCCGGGACCGCGCTCGTCAGCGGACCCCCGGTTCCTGCCGTACCCGCTGTTCTGTGCGCGCTACGGCCGACTGACCTACCCCCCCTCTGAGTATTGAAGGATCTGACCACGATGAAGCGTTCCCTGTCCCTTGCGTCCCTGTCCCTCGCAGCCCTTCTCACCCTGTCCGCCTGCGGCTCGTCCTCCGGCGAGGACATGGAGGGGATGGACGGCATGGGCGAAAGCTCCGCAGCGGCGGCCCCCAGCGCCACGGCCGACACCACCACGGGTACCACCGAGGCGACGTCGGACGCGTCCAGTGACGCCATGACGGAGCACAACGACGCGGACGTGATGTTCGCGCAGATGATGATCCCCCACCACCAGCAGGCCGTGGAGATGAGCGACATGATGCTCGCCAAAGACGGCATCAGCCCGGAGATCACGGACCTCGCGACGAGGATCAAGGACGCCCAAGGCCCCGAGATCCAGACCATGACCGGCTGGCTGGAGGCCTGGGGTGAGCCCATGGAGCCCGAGGGCGGCATGGAGAGCCACTCCATGGAATCGACGGGATCCGACTCGATGGAATCCGACATGGGCGGCTCCGCGTCCATGGACGGCATGATGAACGAGGACCAGCTGTCCGAGCTCGACACCGCCGAGGGCACCGAGGCGTCCCGCCTCTTCCTGGAGTCGATGATCGCCCACCACGAGGGCGCGGTCGGCATGGCACAGGACGAGATCGACGACGGCCAGAACCCGGAGGCGATCGATCTGGCCGGGACGATCGTCGAGACCCAGAACGCCGAGATCGCCGAGATGAAAGAGCTCCTCGCCGGCCTCTGACCCGCGCGAGCACCCCGGCAATCCGTCCCGGCACCGGCCGTCGCGCGCCTGATCCACTGCGGTCCGACGCGAACCGACGCCACGCAGGGGGCGGACTTGCCCGACGACAGGTGCCGATGTGGGTGCCCCGTCCCATCCACATCGGCACCACCCGACTCCCGACTCCCGACTCCGTGAGGACGCCCTTTGCCTTCGCCCCTTCCCCGCACCGCATGCCTGAGCATGACTGCGGCCCTCGCCGTGCTGCTCAGCGCCTGCACCACCACCCCGACCCCGACGATCCAGAACGCACCGACGGAAACGGCAGCTTCAGCGGGGTACCCGTCGGCGCACATCCACGGGATGAGCGTGGACCCGGCCACCAACCGCATCCTGCTCGCCACCCACGACGGCCTGTTCGATGTCACCCGGTCCCCCGCACAGCAGATCGGTCCGACAATCGACCTCATGGGATTCACCAGCACCAGCGACGGGACGCTCTACGCGTCCGGGCACCCCGGACCCGGCACCGACCTGCCCGACCCGGTCGGGCTGATCACCAGCACCGACGACGGCCGCACCTGGGAACCGGTCTCCCACCAGGGCGAGACGGACTTCCACGCCCTCGCCGCGACCGGTACCGGGCTGATCGGTCATGAGGGGCGGATCGTCACCAGCGCCGACGGGCATCACTGGACGGTTACCGCGGACGACGTGCCCGCCTACAACCTCGCCGGCGCCGCCGGAGGGACAGTGCTGGCCACCACGGAGGAAGGCCTGTACCGGTCCGGGGACAACGGCGCCACCTGGGACGTGGAACCCGGAGCGCCCCTGCTGGTGTTCACCACCTTCGCCGGTGAGACGGCGGTCGGCGTCACCCCGGACGGCGCCATCCACGTCAGCGGCGACGCGGGCATCACCTGGGAGCAGCGAGGCAGCATCGTCGCGGAACCGGCAGCGATCGCGGCCGCACACACCAACGACGGCACGCACCGCATCTGGGTCGCCACGGCCACCGGGATCCAGGTCTCCTCCGACGACGGCGCAACCTTCCAGCCCCTCGTGGCTCCGTGATCGCACGGCACCATCGGGTGGAAGCCGCCTCGCCGGCGGAAGCACCTACTCGTGGACGGGCTCTCCCGTGACGCGGTGATCGGCATGGTTCACACCCTCGAGGATGAGCCGGGCGAGGTGCCCGTCGATGATGCTGTACACGACGTTGCGGGCCTCCCTGCGCGTGGACACCAGGCCGGACAGGCGGAGTTTGGCGAGGTGCTGGCTCACCGCGGTCCGGTTGGCGCCCGTCGCAGCAACCAGGGTCCCGACGTCGGCCTCCCCCTGCGTGAGGAGCCACAGGAGGTGCAGGCGGGTCGGGTCCGCGAGCATCCGGAAGGTCGCCGCGCCCGCGTCAAGCCGCGCCGCGTCGGGGGCGACAGGATGCACCAGGCTCGGCCCGCCGGGTGCTCCGCCGGCCGTGCCGGGTACTCCGCCCGAGGCGCTGGGGGTGCTGATCTCGACCACTCTCCTCGTCCCGGCGTCGTGTGCCGTGCCGCTCCTACGCTACCGCCCGCCACCGCCCGGGACGGCGCCCGACCTGGCCTCGGACGATCCGGTGCCGTCCCGCGCCGGGCGCCACACGGCGAGCGTCGTGACCGTGCCGGCCAGGGCCAGGACTCCCAGGACGAGGGCCGCCGCCGGCTGGCCCGCGGCGGCGCCGACCCACCCCGCGATCGGATAGGTGAGCATGAAGCACGCGTGGGACAGCGAGAACTGGGCCGTGAAGAGGTAGCTCCGGGTGTTGTCGGTCGCCGTACGGCGGAGGAGGCGCGAGGACGGGGTGCTGATCATCGAGGTCCCGATGCCGAGGACCACCCAGAGGCAGAGGAACAGCGCCCATGATCCGCCGGTCCCCGCGATGAGGGCCGCGCCGAGCAGGCCCAGGGGCAGTATGGTCCCGCCGACGAGCATGAACGTCCGGTCCGCGACGCGCTCGAGAAGTGCGGGCGCGACGAAGGCGACGAGCATCGACCCGGCACCGAAGGCGGCCAGGGCGATCGCGACGTCGGTGTTCGATCCGCCGAAGAGGTCCCGGGCGTAGACGACGGTGTTGACCAGGACGAGCGCGGTGGCGGTGGCGACGACGAGGTTCAGGGCCATCAGGCCCCGCAGGGTCGGCTCGCGCAGGAAGATCCGGGTGCCGAGCGTGGTGCGGTGCAGGAGCGAGCCCTGGTGCTGCGAGGGCGGGATCACCGGGAGTCTCGTCGCGAGGACCATCGCCGCGGACACGAGGAATCCCGCCGTCGTGCCGATGAACAGGTCGGAGTAGGACACCACCGCCAGCAGCGCGGCGGCCAGCAGCGGGCTGACGAGCGACTCCAGATCGTAGGCGAGCCGGGAGAGCGACAGCGCCTTCGTGTAGTCCTTCTCCTCGGGCAGGACCACGGGGAGAAGGGACTGGAACGCGGGCGTGAAGGTCGCCGACGCCGACTGCAGGATAAAGACCAGCACGTAGATCTGCCAGACCTGGTCCACGAAGGGCAGGCTCAGCGCGATCGCGGCCCGCACGAGGTCCGCGCCCACGAGGACGCCCTTGCGCGGCAGGCGTTCGACCAGTGCCGCCATGACGGGTGCGACGAAGACGTAGGCGACCATCTTGATCGTCAGGGCGGTCCCGAGCACGGCGCCCGCCCGGCCGCCGGCGAGCTCGAACGCCAGGAGGCCGAGGGCGACGGTGAGCAGGCCGGTCCCGAGCAGCGCCACGACCTGGGCGGTGAACAGGTTGCGGTACGCGGACCGCCGGAGGACAGAGAGCATGGGGAGCCCGTCTCGTGCAGGGATGAGTTCCCCCATCATAGGTGCACGAGTGTGCACCTATGAACTTGCTACGGCGATGAGTCGAAGCGTGTCAGGCGTTCGCGGCGAGCAGCGACTCCTCGAGGGCGACCCACGCCAGCATGGCGCACTTGACCCTCGCCGGGAACCGCGAGACGCCGGAGAACGCGGCGGCGTCGCCGAGGACCTCCTCGTCCGCCTCGATCCTGCCGCGGGACCGGAGCACCTCGCGGAACGCGTCCACGAGGGCGATGACCTCGTCGCGCGGCAGTCCCTGTACCAGGTCGGTGAGCACGGAGGCGGAGGCCATGGAGATGGCGCACCCCGCGCCGTCCCACGTCACCGAGGTGAGCGTGCCGTCGGCGACCCCGGCGCGGAGGGTGATCTCGTCGCCGCACACCGGGTTCAGCTGGTGGGAATCGCCCGACCGGCCCGCGCCGTCGTACTCCCGCAACGGGGAACCGTGCCGCGCCTTCGCGTGGTCGAGGATGATCTGCTGGTAGAGCTGCTCGAGGCCCGTGCTCATCTAGTTGGCTCCGAAGAACGGACGGACGTGAGCGACGGCTTCGAGGAAGGCGTCCACCTCGTCCGTGGTGGTGTACAGGTAGGTGCTGGCGCGCGTGGTGGCGGTGAGGCCGAAGCGCCGGTGGAGCGGCTGGGCGCAGTGGTGGCCCACCCGTGCCGCGATGCCGCGGTCGTCGAGGAACTGCCCGACGTCGTGGGCGTGCACGCCGTCGACGTCGAACGCCGCGAGCCCGATGCGCGGCACGCCTGCCCGGGGGCCGAGGACACGGATGCCCGGGATCGCGCCGAGGCCCTCCACGAGCCGCGCACCGAGGGCGGACTCCCAGGCCTCGACGCGGGACATCCCGGTCTCGGCGAGGTAGTTGGCGGCGGCGCCGAGGGCCACCGCCTGCGAGATCCGCTGCGTCCCGGCCTCGAAGCGGTTCGGCGACGGCAGGTACTCCGCCCGTTCCATGGTCACCGTGGTGATCATGGACCCGCCCGTGAGGAACGGCGGCATGGCGTTCAGCAGCTCCGCCCTCCCGTACAGCGCCCCGATGCCCGTGGGGCCGAGCATCTTGTGGCCGGAGAACACGAGGAAGTCGACGTCGAGCTCCTTCACGTCCACGGGGAGGTGCGGCACGGACTGGCAGGCGTCGAGCAGCGTGAGGGCGCCGACGGACTGCGCGAGCCGCACGATCTCGGCCACCTGGTTGATGGTGCCGAGCACGTTCGAGGCATGCGAGAACGCCACGAGCTTCGTGGCGGGCGTGATGACGGCGGCCGCTTCCTCGAGCCGCAGGGCGCCGTCGTCGTCCACCGGGAGGAAGCGCAGCTCCGCGCCCGTCCGGGCGGCGAGCTCCTGCCAGGGGATGAGGTTGGCGTGGTGTTCCATCTCGGTGACGACGAGGGTGTCGCCCGGCCCGACGGCGAACCGGCGTGCCGCGTCTCCCCCGCGGCCGGCGGCAGCGTTGGACATCGCGTAGGCCACGAGGTTGATGCCCTCGGTGGCGTTGGAGGTCCAGACGAGCTCGTTCGTGCGGGCACCGATGAAGCGGGCGACGGCGGTGCGGGCGTCCTCGTAGGCGTCGGTGGCCTCGACGGCTAGCGTGTGCGCGCCGCGGTGCACTGCGGCGTTGCGCTGCTCGTAGAACTCCTGCTCCGCCTCCATCACGCTCACCGGGTTTTGCGAGGTGGCCCCGGAATCGAGGTAGACGAGCGGCTTGCCGTTGACCTCGGTGCCGAGGATCGGGAAGTCGTTGCGGATGCGGTGCACCTCGGCGTCGGTCAGCACGGCGTCGGACGGCGTGAGCGTGACGGGCGTTTCAACCACGGGCACTTCGGACTCCTCAGGATCAGGACTCCTCGCAGCAATTACGCAAGGATTCTCTGCCCTAATCGTGCCACTGGATCCGCTTTCCGGCATCCCAGTGGGACCTAAGTTCCCTCCGCGAACAGGTGGAGGTCCTCGCGCCGGCTGATGCCGAACTTCATGAAGATGCGGTACAGATGCCCTTCCACGGTGCGGATGGACGTCCCGTGGCGGTCGGCGATGTCCTTATTGGTCAGTCCCTGCAGCACGAGGGTCACGACGGCGACCTCCCGCGGCGTCAGCCGCACGGCCGCGGGAAGGCGGATGGTCTCGGTGGTGGCCGGTCCCTCGAAGGCCGCAGTCGCGGCGGACAGCTTCTTCTGGGCGCGGCGCGCGGCGGCGGGATCGCGCCGCTTCTCGAACACCTCGCGCGCCCGCTCGAAGCACCCGGCGGCCAGCGGCCGGTAGTGGGCGGCGAGCGCGGTCTCCCCGGCCTCGAGCAGCCGGTCGGTGTCGGACGCCGCGCCCGCTCCGGCATACGCGTGCAGGAGCGCCTGTTCCCTGCCGTCGAAGGACGCGGTGAGCGCGGCGAGGCGCCCGAAGCCCGTCCGGTCGCCGAGGAGGATCGCCTGGTCCAGTGCCGTCGCCGTGACGAGCGGCAGCCCGGCGGACTCGGCCTCGTCGGCGAGCCTCACGAGCGCGGGGATGCCCTCGGCGTCGGTCTCTAGGACCGCCGTCACGGCCACCGTGTAGACCCGGCCCAGCATGCGCGTCAGGCTGGTGCCGCCCGGTGCCTCCGCGGTCGCCTGTTCGACCAGGACGGCCGCCTGCCGCTTGTCGCCGGCGAGGAGCGCGGCGTACGCGGCCAGCCCGGAGATCCACGGGAGGACGTGCAGGTGGTCCGCCGTGCGCAGCGCCTCCACCGCGAGGTGCAGGCGGGACTGCGCGGTGGGGAAGCGGCCCTCCCGCAGGGCGCGGACGCCGTCGAGCAGGTCGAGCCACCCGGCCACGAAGTGCGTGCGGCGGGCGTCGAGCCGGTGCCGGGCGACGGCGGTGGACTGCGCCTGGTCCCACTCCCCCGCCGCGGCGAGGGCCAGGAGTTCCAGGCACACCGCGTGGCTGGAGAAGGCCAGGGTGTCCGCGTCCGTCCCGACGAGGTCCAGCGCCCGCCGGGCGAGGCGGGTGGCCTCGGCGGGCCGGCCGAGGCCGATCGAGTCGAGCGAGAGCGTGAGCAGGGCTGCCATGCGGACCGCCGGCGGGGCGTCGCCGTCGGCCACCGCCCGGAGTGCGTCCGCGTCGACAGGGGCGTCGTCGGTGGCGAGCGCGGTGATGCTGCGCCCTACCGCCAGCGCCTGGAGGTCCGACGACGTCGGCCCGGCGTGGGTGAGGGACTGCTCCCAGCGGTCGATGTCGTCCAGCAGGCCGTCGGCGGGCTCCGCACTGCGCAGCCTCACCTCGAGCTCGAGCAGGGTGCCCCCGCGCAGGACGTCGGCCGGGGCGGGGGCGTCGAGGGCGTCCCCGACGAGGTCGAGCGCCTCCTCGAGCAGGCCACCGTTGGCGCGTGCCCAGGCCAGTTCCACGAGACGGCGGCGCTGGAGGTCCGGCGACCGGATGGCCTCGAGCGCCCGCAGGGCGAAGCCGGTCTCCGCGGAGCGGTTGGCGCTGGTCGCGGCGGCGAGGAGGATGCCGTCGTCGAGCGCGGTCCCGGATTCGAGGGCCAGGGCCGCACGCTGGTGGAGCTGTTCGGCGTCGCGCGGCGCGTCGGTGAGGGCAGCGAGGACCCGCCGCTGCAGCAGGACGCGCCGTGCCGTGGGGACCGCGGAGCGAAGCGCCTCGTCGTGCAGGGGGTGCTCGACGACCAGCGCGCCGTCCTCCCGCGTCCTGATCCAGGATCCGCCGAGCAGGCGCTGCAGCACCCGCTGGCCGAGGAGTTGCCGGGCGACGTCGCCCGGGAGGGGACCGCCCACCGCGAGGAGTTCCATCGCGTCCCGCTGGGCGGCGTCGAGCGGGCCGAGGGCGGCGAGCGCGAAGTCCACGAGGTGCGCGCCGAGGGGCGGCAGCTCGCGGGACAGCTGCCAGACGCCGCCGGTCTCGGTGATGGACCGGCGCGCGGCGCCGTCGTGCACGAAGAGGCGGACGAGCAGCGGGTTGCCGCGCGTCACGTACTCGACGGTGTGGACGAGCCCGGCGGTCACCGGCCCTTCGAGGAGCGAGGCGCACATCGCCTCGACGTCGGCGAGCGTCAGCGGCTCGACGGGGATGCTCAGCACGATGCCGTCCGCCACGAGTTCGTCGAGGCCCTGCGGCAGCCCGGGTGCCGGGCGGGCGAGGAACAGCGCGCGGGCTGTGCGCATGCCCATGAGCTGCGCGATCAGGGTCATGGACCCCGCGTCCAGGTCGTGGGCGTCGTCGACCACGAGGAGCGGCAGGTCGCCGCCCGGGGAGACGGCGCCGAGGGCCTGGACCACGCGCCGCAGGACGGCGACGGGCTGCGCCATCTCCTCGGCCGGCAGTCCGGCGAGCCACGCGGAGAAGACACCGTAGGGCACGGTCCCGAGCACGGCGCTGCCGCGGACGCGGAGGACGCGGGTGCTCTCGGCCAGATGCGCGACGACGGCGGCGGCGAGGGCCGTCTTGCCGATCCCGGGCTCGCCGAGCAGGAGGATGCCGGACGTCGAGGAGTCGCCGAGTTCCCCGATCAGGCGGGCCTGCTGGTCCTCGCGCCCGATGAGGTGGGCGTCCCGATGCCCGCTCACTGCGTGAACACCGTGGAGAGCTGTTTGCGGCTGGAGACGCCGAGCTTGGCCATGGCTTTCAGGATGTGCCCTTCCACGGTGCGGACGGAGAGATGGTGGGTGGCGGCGACTTCCTTGTTCGTCGCCCCCCGGGCGGCCATGCGGGCGAACGCGCGCTCCCGGTCGGTGAGGATGCGGCGCGCGCTCGTGTTCCTCCGGGGCACGTGCGTGCGGCGGAAGATCTGCTCGGCCCGGATGAAGTGCAGCGGCTCGTCCTCGGCGTCGTGGAGGCGCATGGAGATGAGGGCCGCGGACCCGGCGAGGTCCCGGTGCCCGAAGGCGAACGCCGCCTCCGCTGCCTGCAGCAGGATGAAGGGATCGCGCGCCGCGACGCCGCGGGCCAACAGCTCACCCGCCCCGGCGAGGGGCGTGTCCATCCTCCGGGCGAGGTCCAGCAGCAGCGGGGCCTGGGACTGCTGGCCGAGCCGGACGGCGTGCATCCGCAGCATCAGTTCCGCGCCGGAGTTGCCGGCTTCCTGCTGTTCGCCGGCCAGGACGACGAACCGGCGGGCGGCCGCGTCGCTGTCCGAGACGAGGGCGTCGGCGAGGGTCCGGAGCATGCCGATCGTGGACCGGTGGACCCAGGGAAGATGCTCGGTGGCGTGGTGGTCCGCGCCGTTCCGGCCGTCCCGGTGGGCCCCATCGGGGTGGACGCCGTCGTGCCGGTCCAGCAGGGCGGTGGCGTAGGCCGCCGCGGCTTCGGCGAGGGGCAGCAGGCCGCTCCGGTCGTCCACGCGCAACTGCTCGACGGCGGGGAGAATCACCGAGAGCGCGGCCTCCCCGTGGCCCATCGTCGCGAGCGCGACCCCGCTGAGGGTGTCCGCGACGGAGGCGTCCTCCCACTGTCCGGCGGCGAGGGCGGAACTGCCCGTGAGGAGCAGGGCGTCGTCGAGGTGTCCCTCGTGGACCAGAGCCGCGAAGCCGTACTCCTGCAGCAGGCGCGCCGCGGTACCCGTGGGCGTCGGCAGGCCGGGCCCGCCGAGCCGGGCGAGGGACCTCCTCGCTCCCGGGCCGGCACCCGTGAGGCTGCGGGCCAGCACGACCCGCGCGGCGCGTTCGGCAGCGAGCGGACCCGTGCGGTCCGGGCCGTCCTGGGCTGCGGTGAGGTCGAGGACGTCGGAGAATCGCCCCTCGTGCGCGGCCGCCTCGACGGCGACCGTGAGGGTACGCTCCGCGGCCCGGTCCGGGTCCGACGGCGCGTCGCCTGCCAGGAGCTGCTCGAGGACGGCGGCCGCCTCGCTGAAGCGGAGACCGTCCAGGCAGGCATGCACCCGCGCGAGGGCGCCGGCGTCGACCTCCGTGAGGTGTTCCACCGCCAGCAGTGCCAGGTGGGGTTCGCCGGCATCGTCGGCGGCCTGCGCCACGCTCCGGAGGTAGGTGTCCTGCAGCGGGGTCCCCGCCTCGAGGAACCAGCGCAGCAGGTTGAGGCGGGCCGGGACCGGGAGGTGGCCGCCGGCGTCGAGGGTCTCGAGCCGCTCGAGGAACGCGGGGAACGGGTTGGCGGCGAGCGCGCTGCGGACGCGGTCGCCGATGACCCCGTTCACCACGGCGACCGCGTGCGGTGGCTCGGGGTCGACGACGCACACCCCAGCCTGCTCGAGCTCGTCCACCACGTCGGCTCCGCACAGCGGCAGCAGCGCGTCGAGGGGCACCGGACCGGCGACGGCGACGACGTCCAGCGCGTTCCCGGCGTCGGCGGTCAGCGCGGTGAGCGCGGCCGCGCCGCCGTCGTTCCCCTGCACGGGGATGCTCTCCCCGGGATCGTGCCAGACCCATGCCTCGGCGGCGCGGGTGAGCGTGCCCGCGGCGGTGCTGCCGCGCAGGGCTGCCTGGAGGGAGCGGAGGTTGCCGCGCGATGCCCGCCACAGTTCGACGGCGGCCGTGCTGGTGAGGGGACCCTCGAGCAGCTGCTCGAGGAGGTTGCGCGTCCCCTCGAAGGTCAGGGGTGCCACGTCCACGCGGAGGAGCCTGCCCGTACGCCAGAGGTGGTAGAAGCGTGCGGCGGGGGTGCCGGGTCCGTCGCAGGCCACGACGAGGCGGGCGGCGCCGACCTCCGCGAGGTAGGAGAGCACGCGGATCGAGGGATCGTCGAGGTGCTGCACGTTGTCCACGACCAGGACCGCCGGGCGGTTGCGCGCGCGGATGCGCAGCGCTGCCTGGAGGGACTGCAGCATGGGGAGCGATTCGACGCTCCCGGTGGGGTCCACGTCCATCAGCAGCACACTGAGCGCACCGTAGGGGGTGGATGTCATGGCGGCGGAGCCGCGGATGAGGACGACCTGCGCGGTGCTCTCCAGCTGTGCAGCGGCGGCGCGGGCGAGCGCCGTCTTCCCGACGCCGGCGGCGCCTACCATCAGTACGCCGGCAGAGCCTGGCGCGGCGAGGCCCGCCAGGATCGCAGCGACCTCGTCGGAGCGTTCGAGCAAGGGCCAGGCACCCGTGTAGTCGTCGGTCATTACGCCGGGTCCCCCATGTGGATCAGCAGAGTCATAGCCAGTTCCCCTCCAGCCCGCCTGACCCGATCAGGCGTCCGCCCCGACCATCGCGTCGTCGACCAGGTCGTTTCGCCGAATCCTACTCGACAATGAGCCAGAATCGCAGTAAAAGCGGCCTACCATGCGAGTAGTCCTCTCTGTGGAGCGAGTAGCCGCGGTGGGCCGGTGAGACGCGGACCATGACACTTACGGAACCGAGGACCCGCGGGGCGCGAGCCCTGACGAATAGGCCCTGCTCCAACCTATGAGCAAAGGCGCCGGTGATGACTCTGCGTGCCCTACGCCTTATTCGTGACCACTTTGCTGTCCGTTGCCAGCCGACGGGCGGTGTCCTCGCGGATGATCTGTAGGGCATCACGGGTCCGGCGCAGCGCACGGCGCTCGGCGATGACGAATCTGCAGGCCCGGTACACGCCGGGCAAGGAGAACACCACGCCGTACAGCATGAAGGGTTTGGCGCGTTCAAACTCGCGCTGGTCCTGCATGACGCGTCTGCGCTCTCCGATCGCCAACCTCCCCCTTGAGTCCTCCGAGCAATGGCACTGAGCATACGTGGACGACACACGACAACCAGCGCATTGACGGTGACGGCGCGCGCAAACTGGGGAAATAGGTTCGACCTACCGCCTCATTGCTCCGCAACGTGGACGGTGAAGCGGGAGATGCGCAGTTCTCCCGCCTCCGAAGCGTCTAGGCCGTGGCGTGGAACTTCTGCTGCGCGGCCGTCAGCCCGTCGCGGATGAGAATCTCGACGGCGTCTGCGGCGTCGTCGAGGAGGAACGGCAGGTCCTTCTTCTCCACGGTGCCGAAGTCCTTGAGCACGAAGTCCGCGGGGTCCTGGCGTCCCGGCGGGCGTCCGACGCCGACGCGCACGCGGTAGTAGTCCTTGGTGCCGAGCGCCTTGCTGATGTCACGCAGGCCGTTGTGTCCGCCCTCTCCCCCGCCGGACTTGAGCTTGAGGGTGTTGAAGGGGATGTCGATCTCGTCGTGCACGGCGATCACGTGATCGGGGGCCACGTCGTGGAAGCGGGAAAGCGCAGAGACCGGCCCGCCGGTGATGTTCATGTAGGTGAGCGGCTTCGCCAGGACCAGGCGCGGACCGCCGATCCCCATCCGTCCCTCGAGCGTGACGGCCTGCGCCTTCGAGGAGGTGAAGCGGCCACTCATCCGCGTGGCGAGGAGGTCGAGGACCATCTGGCCGACGTTGTGGCGGTTGCCGGCGTAGCCGGGCCCGGGATTGCCGAGCCCGACTACGAGCCAGGTGTCAGTGGACACCGGTTGCGTGCCTACTTCTCGTCGGCGTCGGTGACGACGGCGTCGGAGTCGGCGTCGCCGGCGGTCGCGCCTTCGGAGGTGCCTTCGACGCCGGCGTCGGTCTCGGGGGTCTCGCCGAGGTCCTGGACCGTCGGTGCCATGAGGTTCACGATGAGCGTCTCGGCATCGGTGAGGAGGGTGACGCCCTGCGGCAGCACGATGTCGGAGGCGTGGATGTGCTCCCCGACCTCGCGGCCTTCGATGTTGACCGTGAGGGTCTCGGGCAGGTGGGTGGCCTCGGCCTCGACGAGGACCGTGTTGGCCTCGAGGTTGAAGGCGACGTCCACGGCGGGCTCGCCCTCGACGTGGATGGCGACGTCGACCTGGACCTTCTCGCCGCGGCGGACGGTCAGCAGGTCGAGGTGCTCGACGATGCGCTTGAGCTGGTTGCGCTGGATGTCCTTGACGAGGGCCAGGTGGTCCTCGCCGTTGATGTCCAGCGTCAGCAGGGCGTTGGGCGTGCGGACGGCCAGGGTGGTCGCTTTCGCCGGCAGCAGGATGTGGATGGGGTCCGCGCCGTGGCCGTAGACGACGGCGGGGATCATGTTGGCGCGGCGGGCCTGGCGGGCCGAACCCTTGCCGAACTCGGTGCGGACGTGTGCGGCGAGCTTCTGCTCGGACATGGTTTCTCCTGAACGGTTGCGGCTCCTCGCGGTGAGCGGGAGCACTGGGACGTCACCGGGGCGGAAGGAACACGCGTGAGGCAGTCGTCTAGAAACCAGTAGAGTCGCTAGCCACCGTCGATCACGGAGTACGGCCGGATAGTTCATCCGGCCCGCTCCCTCGCCTAGGCATCGCGTCCTATGTTACAGGAGCTCAAGCGGTCGGCCGTCCCTCAGTTCAGGAGACCATAATGTAGCGACTTCCCTATCAGCCGTTCGGCCTTTCCTTGGAGGACTAGCCCTGAACACAGTCCCTCCCCCCTCCCCTCGGTACAGGACCGTGAGCCTGGCGCTGTGCACGGTATGGCTCCTGGCTGTCGCGCTCATCGTGCTATGGCCGACACCGGTGGACCGCGCTGGGGGTAGCATCCTCCGGGGCGGGCTCGACTACCTCTATACGCACGGGTTGCCGACCTTCATTACGCACAGCTTGGTCGAGTTCACTGCAAACGTTCTGATGTTCGTCCCGCTGGGCTTGTTCTGGTTCCTACTAACCCCGCGGCGCTGGCGTAGGTGGGCACCAATAGTTGGCCTGGCGCTCTCCGCTGTGATCGAAGCAACCCAGCACATCCTGCTCCCCCAGCGCTTCGCCACTCCCTATGACGTGCTTGCCAACACGCTGGGCGCAACCCTTGGGGCGCTCATCGCCGCCGCCTTTCAACTCAGTTCGGCGTCACCACGACAGGAACGGTGATGCCGAGTCGTTAGGGAATGCCCAAGGTTCACACAGGTCACACTCCGACATCCGCTGTTACTGGTGTGAACCCCGTTAGAATCGGCTCGACTGGGACCTTCTCTTGAGGACAAACACATATGCGTATTTCCGTGATCGGTTGCGGCTATCTGGGGGCAGTACACGCAGCGTGCATGGCGAAGTTGGGCCATGACGTGATCGGTATCGATGTCGACCCGCGGAAAATCGACGACCTGCAGGCCGGCCGTGCTCCATTCTTCGAACCCGGCTTGCCCGAGCTCCTCGACGAGGTGCTCGCTACCGGGCGGCTGAAGTTCAGCGCCGAGATGGCGGACGCGAAGGGTGCTGAAGTGCACTTCCTCTGCGTGGGCACGCCCCAGCGGAAGGGCGAGTACGCAGCCGACATGCGCTACGTCGATGGCGCCTTCACCTCTTTACTCGACTCCCTCGAACCGGGCAACATCGTAGTCGGCAAGTCCACGGTGCCGGTCGGCACTGCTGCACGGCTCGCCGACGAACTCGCCGAAAGTCATCCCGATGCTGTCCTCGCCTGGAACCCCGAGTTCCTCCGCGAAGGCTTCGCCGTCAAGGACACACTCTCCCCGGACCGTTTCGTGTACGGGGTGCCCGAAGGAGATGCCGGCGAACGAGCCACTACAGCCCTCGACGAGGTGTACAGCACTCCCCTGTCGCTCGGAACACGGCGTCTGGTAGCCGACTACGCCACCGCCGAGCTCGTCAAAGCTGCCGCCAACTCTTTCTTGGCCACGAAGATCTCCTTCATCAACGCAATGGCCGAGGTCTGTGAAGTCACCGGTGCTGACGTGACTGTTCTTGCAGACGCCATCGGCATGGACGAGCGCATCGGTCGCAAGTTTCTCAATGCCGGAATCGGGTTCGGCGGGGGCTGCTTACCAAAGGACATCCGGGCCTTCATGGCGCGCGCAGGTGAACTTGGCGCTGACCAGGCGCTCACGTTCCTACGTGAGGTCGATGACATCAACGTGCGACGCCGCGCTCGAGTTGTCGATCTGACTCGCACCTTGGTTGGCGGTTCGCTTCTGGGTAAGCGGATTACAGTCCTTGGAGCGGCCTTCAAACCGAACAGCGACGACGTGCGGGACTCTCCCGCGCTCAGCATCGCCGCTCAGCTGCAATTGCAGGGCGCGGATGTCACCGTGACAGACCCGGAAGCCATTGAAGGCGCGCGTCAACGGTTCCCCGAACTTACCTATGAGGAGGATTTGACACGTGCCATGAGGAAAACTCATGCACTCCTGTTACTAACGGAATGGGACGAATACAAGAAATTGACTCCTGAAAGGGCAGGCCTCCTGGTTGGCGCCAAGAACATTCTCGATGGACGCAATGTTCTCGATTCTTCTATATGGCGCGCAGCGGGCTGGAACTACAAGGGAATTGGCAGACCCTGAGGAATGAACAGCGCGAGCACTAGCTACGGTGCAACCTCGATACCATTCCGCATCCTTACCGTTTGCACCGGCAACATCTGCCGGTCACCGATGGCCGAACGACTCCTACAAGCAGGCCTCAACGCGAGGTTTCCCGGCCAGTTCTCGGTGGAAAGCGCTGGAACTGGGGCACTGGTGGGTGACCCGATTCACCCAACAATCGCGGGCTTTATCCGTGAATCCGGGGGGATAGTGGATGATTTTTCCGCACGTCAACTCACGCCGGAAATCCTGCAGGGTCAAGACCTCGTCCTAGCACTGACCAGAGCGCATCGCAGTCGGATTGTCGAGATGTCACCAGTCATGCTGAAGCGAACCTTCACGCTCAGGGAGTTCGCCCGCCTCCTCGCACATCTCGATTTAGGCACCCTGCAGCCAGGCGCGCAACATTGGCGCGACGCGATGCCAAAGGCGCTACGAGCTCGTTCAGGCCCGTGGGGTGCAGAACCAAGTAACGACGATGTAGTAGACCCCTATGGCCGGGGAGACGACTCCTATTTTAAGATGCGAGACGAACTCAGGCCAGCAGTAGTTCACCTGATCAACTTGGGATGAATGGGTGCCGATACGTATTACCGCCCGTTTTCTCGAACGGGTCTTCTATCGACCACTTGCTTGCCGGAAGCGCAATGTTCAGGTTTGTCTAGGTTAGCCAGGAAAGAAACATTTTGATGCTAAAGCAGTTAAGCTGGCTCTCGTCCGGACGTCTGATCGCAGCGGCAATCCAAGCGTCCACAATCATCCTCCTTGCGAGGTTTGTGCAACCGTCACAACTTGGGCTAATCCTATCCATTATCGGAGTAGGCGCATTCTTACAAATGTTTTTCGATCTCGGCGTTTCGACATATGTCCTCCGCGAGAAGGCTGTCGGATCGATGATTGCAATACAGCAAGCAGCTACTATTCACGCTGCTTCTTGCGTCGCATTGGCAGGCTTCGGTGCACTTCTCATCATCGCAGCCGCGAACTTCAGTGAGTTCGACGGCTGGGTCTTTTTACCGATAGCAATCTCCGTCGCCGCAGACCGTCATAGTGACATGCGCCTGAACATACTTCTCGCCGACGGGGATTCACATCGAAATATTTTGCTCCTGCTCGAACGCCGCGCTTTTACGTTCATCTTATTCTTGGTACTATCGACAGCACTCGATCTTGATCCAACGTCATCTTTTGCTGCGTCCCTGGCACTAGCAAGCACAATCTCGCTTTTCAGAACAGTGCGCGCGACTACACAGGTTCGACTTTTCACATTCATCGATAGGGCAATTCTCCTTCAACTGCTGAATGCCACAAAAACCTACTGGACTAATTCGGTAGCCTCGCAACTTCGCAATCTAGACGCACCTCTTGTTCTTCTAGGAGGAGGCACTACCGCCAGCGGCTTCTACGGATTCGCAAGTCGTCTAGTAAACCCTTTGCGCCTCGTTCCCGATGCCGTAGGGAACATCTTCCTTCCAACGGCCGCGCGACAGCCCTACAAGATTAGCCCATTTATTAGGCTGGGCACTGCCGTACTCGTTGCTATCAGTTTTGGTCTCGTACTTGTTGCGGCTATCGCTCCAATGTTTGTACCATACATTGCGGGAGCCAACTATCAAGGAGCGGTGCTTCCAGTACAGATTACATGTCTAGGAATGATCTTCGGAGCTTTGTCCTCTGTTTGCTCGCCGATCCTCCTCGGGTGGGGCGAAGGCAAGACAGTCGCCACCATATCCGTAGTGTGCAACTTGCTCGCACTAGGCCTCGCATACTTACTATCGGTCCATTACGGCGCAACAGGGGCAGCTATAGGACTTAGCTCCGCTTTTGTTCTTCAAGCTTTTCTGGTCATCGTACAAATCATCAGATTTCGGTCTTCACAACAACCTCTTGCTGATGCTTGACGACGTATTCCTCACGCTCTTGATACTCGACTTTACTCCTGACTCGGATTATTCACCCAATGTCTTTGTTCACTGCTGAAAACTCACATGAGTGCGATCCTCGATTGAAGGTGCAGAATGTAACCAAAGAAGAATCGCCTGGTTACGCATGGCAACCTACCAATTTAGAAGCCCCGGCTCCTCCGAACGAACAACTAATGCCCGTGCAATCGAGAAGGGCGAGTCCCTAGCGGCAGGTTGATGACATGCGGGCTTGCCCAGGTAACTCACGATCATGGACACTTAGTCAGTTGGGATCCTCTCCGACTACCCATCGCTGTGGTTAGAACGTCGTTCAGCAACAGCGCTCCCATCGCCAGGTTTCGCGCCGGCTGTCGCTAAGCTAGCTGCCGAAATTGGCTGAGGAAGGTCTCACATGTTATTGGTTTCATTCACCGCAGCTGCCATCACGCTCGCGTACATTCTAGCGACCAATCCCAATCATGGGCTTGGTAGAATTTTGTCTCCGGATTCGATGTTCACGATCATGTTGATCGCAATCTTTACGATCAGGCCCCTATTCGATGATCGCTTCGCCCTCCTGCCTTGGTACGGCCTTTACGTGCCCTCCAGGGCTGAGGAGTCAATTGCGCTTACCGTTGGTATCGTTGCATTTGTAGGTATACTTACCGGCGTATTCTTGTCTAGGATGCGGCCTTCGAGGTTGCGTGTGCTAAACAATCTCTCGCCAAGTTTCAGGTCACATTCAAGCTGGTCCTTTGGACGAGCAAAACTGGTCCTCGCTACAACACTAGGTTTGAGCATATATCTCGTGCTGCTTGTCGCTTTCGCAGGTCCAGGAATTATCCGGCAGCTTAGCGGCGGGCGCTCCAGCGATGTTACCTTGGCCGGGCTGCCCGAAATAGTGCTGATAATTCCATTGGCCGGATCGATTTCAGCGGCCCTCTTCTTACTCGCTGCACGAGATCGGCAGTTGCTCCTGTTAGATGTGCTACTGGTTGTCGGAAGCGCAGCAGCAAGCGCTCTCATGGTGTCTCAACTCGGCACTCGTCGGTTTATTATCCCCGCTCTTCTCCTCCCCCTGATCGCCGCACTGATCCGGAGGCCAGTGCGGGTGAAGATAATGCACATTGCGTTGGGGAGCATCGCACTCTTATTCCTGGCAATCATTCCGATGGTCCGCGCGGCGGGTGCGCGGCGCATCGGCGAGAACCTCGGAACCGCATCCCTCCGGTATTTCCAGGAAGAGGGCATCAGCGGCGTTCTACGTCCGGTTTTTGCCTCCTACGACACCGAGATGTTCGACTACATCGCCATTGCCTCACGCGGTCTATCAGGAGATCAGTTTGGACTGGGTAGAGGCACTGTTATAGAATTTTTTTTGCGTCCAATCCCCTCATTCATGGGTTTGGAGGAAGTGCTCGGAACGCCATTCTCCGATGAGATGTTAGGGCGACTATTCGCTGGCGGTTGCGGAGAACCGTTCTGCCCGGTAGCTTCACTACCTGGCGTTCTATATTTTGACGGGGGCTTCGCTCTCGTCTTTGTGGGCTCCGTGATCGCCGGTGCTACTCTCCGTAAACTGGCCAATTGCTGGGTATTCAATAATGGTCTTTCGCCTATGCAGATGCTTGTGGTCGTGAGCGCAAGTTCGTTCGCGCTCGTCGCGGCTCGTACGAACACCATTCACACTCTTTGGTGGTGCATATACACCTTAGGAATCGGCTTTGCGATTTTAAAGGTAATGGGAGCCGAGAAAAGGTCTCCGAGGGTCGAATCATACACTCAAAGACTGACGCAATCTTCGGAAGGTGGAGGCAATTCCTAGCTCACGAAGGTCGCTTGGACGGTCTCCGGAATATTCTAACGTTCTAGGGGCTCGTTGGCTTTTACGGCGCAGTCGCGATTCGAATCCGACTGATTCGGATGTCGCTGAGTGCAGCCAGAACGCGGCTGGTGACTGGGTTCAGTACGGCCTGCGTCATCTGTTTACCTACGGTCTTATCTGGTTTCCAGTAGGTGACGATGATTCGTTGATTTGTAATCGACGTCCTTTCGACCTAGGTGTGTTCCTCGGACGCGAAAATAGCATTTTAGGAAAGTGTTCTATTTGTCGGTGAGCAGGTCAGCGCCGGTATACAGCGTCCGTTAGGGCCGGTGGAGCGGGTCGCCGGGACGGCCTCGATTCTCGAGGACTCCTTGCTGGACGCGTTGTTGGCACCGTTTCTTCAAATCTTCTCCAACGAGGCGGACAACGTGCAACGGGTCCATGACCGGCACAGTATCGGGCAGTTCATTGGATGCGCCAGTCTTGGAACCGGTGACCCCATCCATCGCCACCACCTCGATGCCCTCGCGCCAGGCCTGCGAGCCAATTTTTGGACACGGCCTTGGAGTGTCCCTCGACCGTGTTTAGCGGCCGTGCCGGGCCCGACTTAGCGCGGATCGCGGAGAAACCGATGATCACCGGCGTACTTGTCGCCTCGGCTGGCGCCGCCACACAAGCTCGTGCATGCCGGCTAGCTTCACTCCGTCGAATCGGGCGTCGCTAGACAGGACCCGTCTGCCCTTGGGCAGGACCGCGTCATCGGCGGTGGCCCGCTCAAATCCGAGCCTCTCGGCGACCTGTGCCACCGTCAGATGCTGGACAGCGGTTGCCTCCAATGCCCCACAGCGCGCGATGCGAGAGCCTGGCCCGCAGTTCGGCAGCTTTCATGGAGTCGTGAAGCCACACGTGCCCACAACTGCCGCACCGGTAGCGACGAACTGTGACTAGCAGGGTGGTCGATCGCCACCCAGCGGCTTGTACGCCAACTGCCGCTACCCATATTTCACGGCACTCATTCACAGCCGCAGCAGCGGCGGCGCCAGCTGATCCCGTTTCACAACGCGGCAGCCCAGCACTGCATAGTTGGGTTCAACGCGCCGCCCGGTAACGGTGTAGTTAAGGTCATCAACTTGGCAGGAAGTGGTCAAGCCGGGGCAAGCGGAGTTAGCGGCAGTCACGTCGAGGTTCTCCACGTGACTGCCGCAATAGCCGCCATTTTCGGCAGACTTCAACGCCTATCCGAGGACCAACGCGCGACCCCTGCCTCCACCTCAATTAGGAGGAGCTATCAAACTCGGGGCAACCCTGTTCAGTAATACTTTTGAATGCTGACTCGAATATCTACTCGCCGTTAGCGGACGCCGAAGATTCTGGTAGATATTCACCACCCCAGCGTTTATGCGAGCTCCACAGGAATGAAAAATACTCAAGTAGCTCGGCGTTCCTCGAGAGAGTCTTTATGAAGTTGCAAGTCTGAATCTCTATCGAAACGATCTTTCACTTCTTTGGCAGGATTCCCGGCTACTATCGAGTACGGCCGAACACTCCGTGTAACGACCGAACCGGCCGCAATGATTGCGCCCTCACCGATTGTTATCCCGCTGAGAATGATGCTCGATGCGCCGATCCAGACATCGTCCTCGATACAAATAATGTCCCGGTCGGTCAGCCCCCGGTCACCAATCCAAGTCGAGAGCAGCATTGGAGTGCCCGCCTCGCCATAGGCATGATCGTCTCTTCCAACGATCTGCACCTGCATCCCGATCATAACGAAGTTGCCGATCGAGCCATTGACCTGGATTGCGGTCCCAGGACCAACGGCTACGTGATCCCCGATCACCAGTTCGTGCGTGGGACGAATTCTGGCTCCCAAACCGACGCGAAACTCTAGCCCATGCGACACCCGACCACGCACAGCGATCCTCGTGAGCACCGTTCGAGCGATCTTGGTAAGTGGCCCTGGGATCGCTGATCGCGCGTCCTTCTTACTTCGCTGAGCAGGCGTCGTTGAAAGA
Organism: Arthrobacter sorbitolis; assembly: GCF_054510995.1. Taxonomy (NCBI): domain Bacteria; kingdom Bacillati; phylum Actinomycetota; class Actinomycetes; order Micrococcales; family Micrococcaceae; genus Arthrobacter; species Arthrobacter sorbitolis. The sequence continues at coordinate 35,847 of NZ_JBTNDM010000006.1, read as the reverse complement.
GTATCTTCGATAGCCTCGATAAGGCCGGCGCTCATCGCCTCTGCAGAGTAGTGCTCTCGGACGAAATTACTCACCTCTTGGACGGGAACTGATGCGCGTTGTTCCCATGCCACTCGCAGTGCGGTCGCCAACGAGACAGGGTCGTCCGAGTCGAACCAGCGTACGCCACCGGTCTCTGCCAGCTCGATCTCCGGCGAGTGTCGTTCGTCCTTGGCCACGAGCATCGGAACGCCGAATCCTAGACTTTGGGTCAGGCCAAGGCCGGCGAACCCGGGAGACAGGGAACAGAATGCTTCGGAGTACATGTCGCCCAGCAGATTTACATCGTCGTTCCACCCTACAAAATCGACCAAAGCGGTCAGATTCAGCCGCTCAGTCAATTCCTTCAAGGATCGTTCTTGCGTACCTGTTCCAACTATTCTGACTCGCAGTTCCGGGCAGTCCGCCTGCACTTTAGCTAAAGCCTCTATTATTAAGTGCGCCTTCTTTTCGACCTCCAACCTACCGACATAAATCGCGAAGACGCGTTCTTTCGCATGGCAGTGCCCTGGTGTAATCAGCGCCCGTGTGTACAGCGAGTTCGGCGCTACATACACTGGCCGCCCGGGAAGGTCCTTATACGCCTTCTCCCTATCCTGATACGTGTATGAAACAGTCGACGTGGCCAATGTGCGCATAAATCTCCGAAGAATAGCCGTCTTTGATTGCGCGCCTGCTTGGGGGTGTATATGACCCCACACGATCGACGGCTTCGACGAGATCCTACGCAGGACCAGAGTGAGCCAGGCGCTCAGGCTGCGCGGATTCAGGTCCACAACGGCTATCCCTGCCTGCACGGCCCGGTGGACAGCACCGACTTGGAAGAAGGCTTTGTCACCGAGCCGCACGATGGGAATCTGCGTGTACCAGTCTGCAGGAAGCCCTGTTTTGACAGACTTGTCTAGATGAGCACCACTCACGAGCATTTGTAAGCGGTTGCCAAAATGGTCCCGGACTATACGCACGCACTCAGTCCTATACTTCGGCAGCACTGCGAGCACGAGCGCCACTGATCCACCGGAGGTGCCCTGGGACGACCATGAGTCGGTCGTCTTCAGTGGTTTGCTATTGGTACGTGAAGAAATCACCTGTGGAACCGCTTTCTTGTGACCTTCGGAGTCGGTAGCCCGATCACGCTTTCAGCCTGGATGTCAGAGTTGGGTGGAATCACGATGTTCGGCGCCACGACCACCGATCGTCCAATGGTTGTTCCACCGAGGATCATCGCGCGCGTCGCGATCCAGGCACCGTCCTTGATTTCGACTGGTCGTGTAATCAGGGCCATGTCTGCCGCTACAGCGTGGCTTCCGGTGGTTATGAAGGCCTCTTGAGAGATGACGACGTCGGCTCCGATCGTCACCTGATCCTGATTATGTATCCATGCGCCCTCGCCCACCCATGACCGGTCCCCAATGGACAACTTCCACGGAAATTTGAATCGGGTTCGCGGTCGAATCAGTACATCCTCGCCGACGACAGCGCCAAATGCTCTGAGTGCCGCGACCCTAACGGCGGAGCTTATCTGCCAGGGGTTGTGCACTAGGAGGAGTTCGATCGCTGACCACGCGTACACCACGACAGCAGGCCTCCCCCAGGCTTGTCGCTCTCCGGGCGCATCCGCAAGATTTATGACGCGAGGGACCGGGTGATGAACCGGGTCGGCACTGAGTTTTTCCATTGAGACCTCCTGAGGGTGCAGGCGCTTCGGCATCTGCGTTCACGTCTCGCCTAGTGTTACACCTGTGACTTCAAATCTTGTGCACGTGATGATCGCCGGCCTCCATTATTCTCCTGAAAAGACGGGAAATGCGCCCTACACCGCTGGGCTAGCGGCTGGCTTGGATCGCCTAGGAACCCCGGCAACCGTGCTCACGGGGGTTCCTCACTATCCTGAGTGGAAGCGCCACGAAGGCTACTCCGCCTGGAGTCGTAACGAGCGGATCAACGGGGTTACCGTCCGTCGCCTGAATCATTTCGTTCCGGCGCGCCCTAGGGGTCTTTCACGCCTTTGGATGGAAGTGTCGTTCGGGCTCCGACTGGCCTCAGCACGCTGGGGTGCGCCGCATGCCATCGTGCTCGTCAGCCCGGCCCTCTTTTCGACGGGTTTGGCCCTTCTCAGGGCGCGTCTGATCCGTCAAAAGGCTCCGATCGTGGTTTGGGTTCAAGACCTCTACAGCCTCGGGATGACGGAGACCGGCACCTCGGGATCTAGAGGCGCAAGGCTCATGACATGGATCGAGTCTCGGATCCTCCGCTCAGCGGATGGCGTCGTGGTTATTCACGACCGCTTCCGAACGTACGTCACCACCTCGCTCGGTGTGGATCCGGAGCGAGTAGAGGTCATCAGAAACTGGACGCACCTCGAGCCGTTCGTGCTCGAGGATAAAGCAGCCGCTCGTGCTTCCTTTGGCTGGGCGCCCGATGAGGTCATCGTTCTGCATGCTGGCAATATGGGGGCCAAGCAGGGTTTGGAGAACGTCGTTGAGGCCGCCCGTCTCGCGGACCGCGAAGGTCACGCCGTGCGTTTTTTGCTCGTTGGGGATGGGAACCAACGCGCGCGTCTAGAGGAAGTTGCCCAAGGCGTCACGCGCATCGAATTTGTTGACTCGCTTCCCGGGAACCGCTTTCAGGAAGCACTCGCTGCGGCAGACGTCCTTCTTGTCAACGAGCTCCCCGGCGTCAAGGAGATGTCTGTGCCGAGCAAGTTGACTTCATATTTCAGTTCGGGCGTACCGGTTCTGGCTGCAACCGACGAGGGCAGTGTCACCGCTGAAGAGATTGCCACGGCGTCGGCCGGGTTGCGGGTCGATGCAGGTGATCCGCTCGCGCTCGTGATGGGAGCAAAAGCGCTTGCAGCGAATGAGGAGCAATGCCGCCGGTTCGGGGACAACGGCCGACGCTTCATGGAAACGACACTTTCCAAGATGCACGCCATAGCTGCGTATGATCGGTATCTCACGCATCTCGCTGCCGGCTCTCACCCGGACTCACGGCACAAGGACACTGGGGAACAAAATGCCTAAGCGCGCTCTCATCACCGGCATTACAGGCCAAGATGGCTCCTACCTTGCGGAGCTCCTGCTACAGAAGGGCTACGAGGTACATGGCCTGATCCGTCGGGCGTCCACCTTCAACACCCACCGCGTAGACCATCTGTACGTAGATCCGCACGATCCATCTGCGAAACTGTTCCTTCATTACGGCGACCTCAGCGATGGCTCCCGGCTCGTAACACTGCTGGCCGACATCCGGCCCGACGAGGTCTACAACCTTGCCGCTCAGTCCCATGTGCGGGTGTCCTTCGACGAGCCAGAGCACACAGCAGATACCACGGGCATGGGCACCGTTAGGCTCCTGGAGGCCGTACGGTTGGCTGGAATCGAGACAAAGTTCTATCAGGCGTCGTCGTCGGAGATGTTCGGGGCCACTCCCCCGCCTCAAAACGAGGAAACGCCCTTCTATCCTCGATCCCCCTATGGCGCTGCGAAGGTCTACAGCTACTGGATCACCAAGAACTACCGTGAGGCCTACGGCATGTACGCGGTCAACGGAATCCTGTTCAATCACGAGTCGCCGCGCCGGGGCGAGACCTTCGTGACGCGCAAGATCACACGGGCCGTCGCGGCCATTAAGGCTGGCCAGCAGGAGCATGTCTACATGGGCAACCTCGACGCAGTCCGCGATTGGGGGTACGCAGCCGAGTACGTGGAGGGTATGTGGCGCATGCTGCAGGCCGACGAGCCCGATGACTTCGTGTTGGCAACGGGCGGTAACTACACGGTCAAGGATTTCCTACGGATCGCCTTCGATCACGCCGGGCTGAACTGGGAGGAGCACGTAAAGTTCGACGAGCGCTACCTCCGCCCCACTGAGGTAGATGCATTGGTCGGCGACGCCTCAAAGGCACAGGATAAGCTTGGCTGGAAGGCGACCATCCATACGCCCGATCTTGCCCGGCTCATGGTGAACGCAGACATCGAGGCTCTTAAGCACTCTGGGCGAAATTGGATCGACACGGTCGACCTCGAGTCCTGGACGGCCTGAGGTGACTACACCTTTCGCGCCTGGTCCTCTCGAGCGAGACGCCGCATTCTATGTCGCGGGACATCGTGGACTGGTCGGCTCTGCCATCTGGCGCACCCTCGAGTCCGAAGGCTTCTCTAACTTGCACGGGCAAACGTCTGCCGAGTTGGATCTCAAGAACCGCGCAGCTGTTTTCGAGTATTTCGCCGCTGTTCGGCCTAGGTATATGGTTCTGGCCGCGGCCAAGGTGGGCGGCATTCTCGCCAATAGCACCTATCCGGTCGATTTCCTGACGGACAACCTGCAAATCCAGGTGAACGTCCTCGACGCCGCGCTGGAACACGAGGTGGAGCGTGTTCTGTTCCTCGGTTCCTCCTGCATCTACCCCAAGCTTGCACCCCAGCCCATCCGCGAGGATTCGCTTCTCACGGGCCATCTCGAACCGACCAATGACGCATATGCAATTGCGAAGATCGCCGGCATCATGCAGGTTCAGGCTGTTCGTCGGCAGTACGGACTGCCCTGGATCTCAGCAATGCCCACCAACCTCTACGGGCCGGGAGACAACTTCTCGTCCGAGGGTTCCCACGTGCTCCCCGCGCTCATTCGCCGGTACGACGAGGCCGCTAGTAACGGACTCGAGACGGTCACCAACTGGGGCTCCGGATCACCCCGTCGCGAGTTCCTGCACGTGGATGACATGGCTGCGGCCTGCCTCCACCTCCTTGAGCACTACGACGGCCCCGAGCAGGTGAACGTCGGAACTGGATCGGACGTCAGTATCAAGGAATTGGCCGGCATCGTCGCGGAGGCGGTGGGCTATGAGGGACTTATCAAATGGGACACCACGAAACCTGATGGCACCCCGCAAAAGCTGCTCGACGTCTCCAAGCTGGCGGAGGCTGGATGGAAAGCGGGCATCGGCTTGGAGGAGGGCGTGCGCAACACGGTGGAGTGGTATCGCACCAACCGCGCCACTTTGCGCGGCTAGACTCGGCTCGACGTCCCGCCCTTTCGGGCAACCCAGGTCGCTGGGTCGCTGAGTGTGGCCTGTCTCCACGGTAAGAACAAGCATTTAGAGAGGTCTCCTTTGGAGCTGAGTGACTACTTACGGATCCTGCGGCGCAACTGGCTGCTCATCACCGTCTGCACCGTTGTCGGCTTGCTGATAGGAGCCGTTGCGTCCTTCGCCGTCCGGCCCACCTACACGGCCCAGACGAAGCTCTTTGTCGCGATTCAGAGTTCCGGCAGCGTTCAGGAACTGCAGCAGGGAAACACCTTCACTCAAGCCCGCGTGCAGTCCTACGTGGAGACCGTGGCCGAACCGTTGGTGCTGCAGCCCGTAGTCGAGTCGCTCGGACTCGATGTGACGGCCGCGCAGCTGGCGAGCAAAGTCACCGCCACCGCTGATCTGAACACAGTCATCATTACCATCGCCGTGGAAGACACCTCGCCCGTGCAGGCTGCCGCGATCGCGCAGGCCACTGCGGACAGCCTGGTGCGATCGGTCGGCGGGTTGGAAAGTCCCACCGAGGGAGGAAACTCGCCGGTCAACCTGACTGTAATCACTCCGGCAACGGCACCGTCTCAACCCTCTGCCCCGAATATGCGTTTGAATCTCGCACTGGGTCTCCTCGTGGGGCTCGCCCTCGGAGTAGGCGCTGCGGTGCTACGCGCAACGCTGGATACGCGAGTACGCGGGGAGTCCGACATTCGTCGCATCAGCGACGCGCCCCTTCTCGGTGGCATCTCCTTCGACACCGATGCGCAGAAGAAGCCCCTGCTCACTCAGGCGCCAACGCAGAGCCCACGCGCTGAGTCCTTCCGTCAGATCCGCACCAATCTGCAGTTCGCGCACGTGAGCAATAAGTCCAAATCTGTGCTGGTGACCTCGTCAGTGCCCGGGGAGGGCAAGAGCACCACGGCCACCAATCTGGCGATTGCGATTGCTCAGTCGGGTCAGTCAGTTGTGCTCGTGGACGCCGATCTCCGACGACCTCGCGTGGATGAGTACCTCGGCCTCGAGCGCAACGCAGGCCTCACCACTGCATTGATCGGCCGGGCCGATGTCGAGGACCTTCTGCAGCCGTGGGGCACCGATGAACTGTACATCCTGACCGCCGGGCAGATCCCGCCGAATCCCAGTGAGCTGCTTGGCTCCGATGCGATGAAGCAATTGATCACGCGGCTCGAACAGAAGTTCGATGCCGTCATCATCGACGCTCCTCCGTTGCTACCCGTTACAGATGCAGCAGTGCTTGCCCAGCAAGTCGGCGGAGTCGTGCTCGTCATCGGCTCCTCCAAGGTGAAGCTCCCCGATCTGCAGAAGTCCCTAGGGAATCTGAACATGGTGAACGCAGATTTGCTCGGTGTAGTCATAAACCTCCTGCCAACCAAGGGCCCGGATGCCTACTCGTACAGTTACTACTCCTACGATTCCCATCCCGAGACACATCTTCCGGAGAATGATCGTCCGGCTCCAGCCCCGGTTGCGAACCGGCTGAAGAAATCGTTCGACGAAGTGCTCGGCCTGCAACCGCCATCGACCCGCCGTCCGGCACACGACTAGATGCTGCGCAACGCTCCCGTCATGGGGAAGGAGCAGAGCGTGGGACAACCTCTCACCTGGATGAGGCGCTACCCTAGGCGCCTCTCGATCGTCGACGCTATCGTGGTGCTCTGGGCCACCGCCGGTGCTTTCCTGATTCGGTTCGGCCTGGCCGACGACACGGGCACCGAATCGTTGCAGACATATGCCCTGTTCACCCTGGTGCTGAGTGTTCTCTGGTGGATCATGCTGGGAGCGTGGGACTCCCGGAGCCCGCGTGTCCTCGGATCCGGTGCCGAGGAGTACAAGCGGGTCTTCTCCGCTTCCCTTTGGCTGTTCGGCCTCATTGCGATCCTTTCGTACGCCTTCCGATACGACACAGCCCGCGGATACGTGGGGCTCGCCCTTCCCGCGGGGGTGATCGGTCTTCTTATTGCACGGTGGATGGTTCGTCAGGTCCTCAGCACGGAACGCCGACAGGGCAAGAGTACGTCCCGGATTCTGATCGTGGGAGGGGCTCCTGCGGTAGACCACCTCGCCACGTCACTTTGCAAGAATCCCCTTGCGGGCTACAAGCCCGTGGGTGCGTATGTGACAAGCGGCCAAAGCACGTCCCTGCGCGCGCACCCGGAACTGCCCGTTGTGGGAGCCGGTTCGGACGTCGACTCGATCCTCCACGCCATTGACTTATCCGGCGCCGATTCCGTCGCCGTCTCCGCGGGGTCGAACCTCGATCCCGAGGTCCTGCGCCGACTCGGCTGGGCGCTTGCTGCACGCGAAACACGTCTGATCCTAGCCCCAGCACTGACAGACATCGCCGGTCCGCGCATTCATACGCAACCGGTGGCCGGGCTGCCGCTGGTACACGTCTCCACACCGAGGCTGACCGGAGGATCCCGTGTCCTCAAGCGCTTGTTCGACATAGCGGGCAGCGGCGCACTGCTCCTTCTTCTCTTACCCATCTTGCTTGTTCTGGCGGTTCTCGTGAAGCTCAGCAGTCCCGGCCCGGTGTTCTACACTCAGGAACGCATCGGCGTCGGTGGATCGACGTTCCACATGTTCAAATTCCGCTCTATGAAGCAGGACGCTGACGCACAGCTCGTTGCGCTTCTCGCCGCCCAGGGCAGTGCGGACAAGCCTCTGTTCAAAATAAAAGACGATCCTCGCATTACTCCTATCGGCCGAGTGTTACGTAAGTACTCTCTCGATGAGCTCCCTCAGCTTTTTAATGTCCTGCGAGGCAGCATGAGCCTCGTTGGCCCGCGGCCTCAGCGCGCCGGCGAAGTTGCGCTTTACGACGACGCCGCCCACCGCCGTCTCTACGTCAGCCCGGGGATGAGCGGGCTTTGGCAGGTCAGTGGACGTTCCAATCTGACCTGGGAGGAGTCGATTCAGCTGGACCTCTACTACGTAGAAAACTGGTCCCTCATGCAGGACGTCGTCATTCTTCTCAAGACCTTCAAAGCCGTATTCGCCAGTCACGGCGCCGTCTAGACCCTCGCCCCTTTCCGCCTGCTTACACTGGTATGCCGCACGATAGGACCTGAGTGACACCGAGTCATAGGACCGTAATGGGACCCGCAGAAGAGCACGAATCGAGTCCACGCATTCGGCACTCGCCGACCTCCCGTCGCACGGTACTTTTGCGGGTGCTACTCGGAGCGGGCGTTGCCATCTTGGTCGTGGCTCTGTGCGGCGTGTGGCTGGCCTATCGGGCGCAGCAAGTCCAATCCAATCTCGAGACCAGCATGTCGCTACTGCCGGAGTTGCAGGCAGCCGTCGTCGAACGTGACACCGAACGCGCCAGCATGCTAACTGCACAGTTGCGTGAGCACACCACTGAAGCACGAGCAGCCGGTGCTGATCCGCTGTGGAAAGCAGCTGGTTCCGTCCCAATCGTCGGTGGAAACTTCAGTGCCGTCTCCGAAGTGACAGTGTCCGCCGACGATGTAGTCAACCGGGCCGTGGCTCCAATGGTCGACAAATTCGCTGCCTTGGACTGGAATTCGCTGACGCCCGTCGACGGCCGCATTGATACCGCTCCCCTTGCGGAAATTGCACCGACGCTCTCCGCCGCTGCCCACACTGTCGAGCTCTCCTATAGTCGCCTCGAGGGGCTTGATCGTTCGAAGCTGCTCCCGCAGATCGCCGGACCGCTTGAAAAAGCCATCAATGCACTCGACGGCGTGCGCGGACCTATCAACAATGCCTCGCGCGCTGGGCAGTTGCTCCCCTCCATGATGGGCGCGGACGGGCCGCGCAACTACCTTGTACTGGTGCAGAACAGCGCCGAGATTCGGGCAACAGGCGGCATCTCGGGCGCCTTGGCTGTGCTGACCGTCGAGGACGGGCGGATCGCCTTGACGGCTCAGGGCAGCGCAACGGAATTGGGAAAATTTACTCCGCCCCTCGCCGTGGATCCTGTGCAGGAGCAAATTTACTCGTTCCGCATGGCCGCGTTCATGCAGAGCGTCAACCTCACACCCGACTTCCCTACGGCCGCTTCCACCGCCCAGCAGATGTGGGAGCAACGCAACCCGGGTTCCAGCATCGACGGGGTCATCGCCCTGGATCCGGTTGTGCTCGCGAACATCCTCAGGGCCACCGGACCAGTCGAGCTCGGAACCGTCGGTGATCCCGCAGTCGACGCCCTGCTCGCCGAGACGCAGTTGCCGACCGCGCTCGACTCCACGAACGTGGTGCCGACGCTCCTCTCCGACGTTTACGCAGTGATCGAAGAACCCGCCCTGCAGGACGCGTACTTCGCAGCGGTGGCGGCAAAGGTGTTCGGCGCGCTGACCGATGTACAGGGGGACGGCACGCAGCTCGTCGATGCGCTGGTCACCAGCGCGGAACAGGGACGCCTGTACCTGTGGTCCGCTTCGACCGACGAGCAGGACCTCCTCGCGCAGACCGATCTCGCCGGGGCCGCCCTTGGACCCACGGTCGGGGGGGCCGCTTTCGGCGTCTACTTCAATGACGGCACCGGCGCGAAGATGGACTACTACGTACGGCGGACAGTGCAGCTGGTGAAGAGCTGCCCCGGTGACGGGTACTCCCTGTACACGGTCAGGGTGACCCTGACCAACACTGCACCGACGGACGCAGCCACCAGCCTGCCCGGGTACGTGACCGGGGCCGGGGCCTTCGGTGTCGAGCCTGGACGGGTGAAGACCAACACCGTCAGCTACGGACCAGCGCAGTCTCGTCTGCAGCAGGCACGGATCGACGGCGTTGACGCCCCCATAGGCTCCTTCGCGCACGGGAACCGGCCTGTCGGGATTCTCACCACTGAACTGGGTCCGGGCGAGACCGCGACCCTGGAGATGGACTTCTCCAAGGTAGTGCAGGAGACCGAGCCGGTGCTCGACGTCACCCCGACCGTCCAGGACCCGTCCGACGTCCTGTTACCGACCGAGGGCCTGCAGTCCTGCAGCTGAAGCGCAAGATCGACGCAAGGTCAGGTTAACTCTGGGTTACATGAGCTCCCTGAAGGGCAGATCACTTCTCATACCTGTGTTGCGCTGCTAGTTTGTGAGTAGAGATTCTTCTCACCCAAGTAGTCTCCGAGCCAGTTAGAGTATCTCGGCTCGGTGCTATACGGTACGAGGAGTCGATCGAGGGCGTTTGGGGAACGAAGGCCCGATCACTTCAACTGTTTCGTCTCGTCTCATTTCTTTTTCTTCTTGGGGAGCCATCATGCGCAAGACCGCCTCCGTCCTGGCAATCGCCGGTACCATCACCCTCATCGGAGCAGGTGCGGCAACGGCCGCTCCCGTTTCCACCCCCACTCAGTACGTCACCGACGAGACGGCCACCGTCAGCGACGGCACCATCGCTCCGGGCGAAGCAGTGGTCTTCAGCAGCACGGGAAGCCCCTTCACTCCCGGCGAGCTCATCACCATCACCGTAGACCGCACGGACGCCACGCCGTCCGCTGCAGGCTTTGGCGCCGGTGGAGCTGCCTCGGCTCGTGGCGGTCTCATCGTCCTCAACCAGATCGTCCTCACCGACACGGTGAAGGCCGATGCCAACGGCAATTTCGCCTACACGGTCACGCTTCCCGAAGAGGGCGTCTACACGCTGACCGCAGCCAACGCCGCGGGCAAGACCGTCACGCAGACGGTCGTCGTCGACTCCGCGAACGCTGTCGGTGGCACCACCGGCGGTACGACCGGGGGCACCACCGGCGGAACCACCTCCTCGGTCAAGGGCGGCCTCGCCAACACCGGTATCGATTCCGCGATGGTCCTCTGGGGCGCAGCAGGCATCGGTGCGCTCGGTCTGGGCGCCGGCAGCATCGTGGTCGCACGCCGCCGCTCCGTCGAGGCGTAACTCCTCGCAGGACGAACAACGAGAAGCCGGGCCGGAGCAATTGCTCCGGCCTGGCTTTTCGTTTCCCTGCTCACGTTCGGTCAGGTTGCACTGAATCCGGAGGAAGGGGCCAGCGACAGCTGGGGACGAAGTCTCGGTCTCAAGAAGACTCCTATGCCGCTGGCCCCAGTCCGGGACCCGCCTTCACTCGGGTGAGGGCATGAGCCCTGCTGCTGGACCACCCTTGCTCCAACAGGTGCAACATTACGTATCCCTTGCATACCTCTCACGAGTACCAAGGGCTTGTCTTTGGCATATGCGTACGTGGACTTACTCGAAAAACTACCTAGCTCGGACGGGCGACTACGCGGTCGCCCATCGCAGTCATCGCTGCTCCTGGTCCGTCGCGAATTCCGCGGCGAGCTCCTCGCGGGTAGTGATGCCGAGCTTCCCGTAGATGCGGTAGAGGTGACCCTCGACGGTTCGCGTCGACAGGACGAGGATCCGGGCGATGGCCCGGTTCGTGGCTCCCTCGGCGGCCAGCTTCGCGATCTCGCGTTCGCGTGACGTCAGCTCGTGGGAACCGCGTGCGTCACCCTCCTCATGGGGCAGCACCCCCTCGAGCATGGACTGGCGCCGGCGCATGGCCCGCAGGGCGAGCCGCCTCGCCCGGACGTCCCCCTTGTCCGCGTACAGGCGCATGGCCCGGGCAGAGGCGTCGGCCGCGAGCGGGACCTTCTGGATACTCTCGGCCCTGTCGGCGGCCATGAGCAGCGCATCGGGATCTGCTGCGGTGAGCGCATGCGCGTACTCCGACACGACCTGGGCCTCCGCCCCCTCGAACCGGTCCGCGAGTTCGGCGAGGCGCCAGGCCCTCGCCGTGTCCCCGAGCCCCACCAGCAGTTCCAGCGTGTCCTTCTCCCCGGCCGGGTAGGGCGCGGATCCGGCCTCGTCAGCGAGTTCCCGGAGTTCGGCCAGATCATGGCCGCCTTCGGAGCTGCCCGAGTTGGCGGCGGCGAGGTAGGCACGGGCGACGAGCAGCAGGGGCCGGCTACCGGTACTCCCGACACCGGTGAATTCCTGTTCGAACGCGTCGGCGGTCTCGTTCTCCCCCAGGGAATGCGCACACCATGCCGCGACCCCGAGCGCGTACGGCAGCAGCATCTCGCTGTCGGCCTGCCGCAGCGAGACGAGCGCGGGTACGAGGATCCGCAGCGCGGTCCGGTACTTGCCACGGCGCACCTCGAGGACGGCTTGCAGCACGGGCAGCGCACCGCTGAGGTAGCTCAGGTCCACCAGCGGCTGCCGCCGGTACTCGTCGAGGGCCTCGGTGGCCGTCGCGATGTCGCCCGAGCCCATGAGCGCGCCGACGTACTGGGCCACGATGGGGGCACGGAGATGCTCCAGCCGCCCCTGCGAGCGGTCGACGTCCTCGAGCGCCGCCCGCAGCTCCGCGAGCGCTGCGGTGCAGAGTCCGAGGGCGCCGTCGATCATGCCGCGCAGCGCCAGGACCAGGACCGGCACATGAGCGGCCGGTGCTGCGGTCTTCGACGACACGGATCGGTCCAGGGCCTGGAGTTCCGTGCGGGCCCTGGAGAACTGCCCCTCCAGGACCCAGCCGAGCAGGTGGAGCAGGGCCAGGTCCTCAGGCGCCGAGGATGTGTCCCCCGTGTCTTCCGTGCCGGCGTCTTCCGTGCCCGCACCTGGTTGCGCGCTATCGCGTCCGGATGCGGTGGCCTCGAGCCGTGCGGAGCAGGCCTCGGCGATGACGTGGATGGTGCCCGGATCGTCCCCGCGCCGCACGCAGGCCAGGGCCTTGAGCGAGGCGGCGTCGGTGAGCGTGCCGGGGCGTGCGGGGCCGGCCAGGACCTGGTCGAGCATGGCGACGGCGACGGCGTACTCCCCCAGCGTCACCCGGACGCGGGCCTCCTCGACGGCCGAGGCCGCGTCTCCCGCCTCGACCTTCGCTGCACCCGCGAACCGCAGGGCGGATTCCGGCCGGGACACGTGCGCCGCGGTGCGTGCGGCCTCGAGGAGGATCGTCGCGGGAACCGGCACATTCGCGTCGAGGGCCCAGTTCAGGTACTCGATCCGCCCGTCCTGCAGGGCGGGCAGCGTGACGTCGTCGTCGAACACCTGTCGGCGCAGCTCGGCACTCCGCCCGGCGGGAACCAGCGCCCGCAGGACCCGCGTCATCATGGGGTGCGCCACCCTGAGCAGCCCGGTGGGCGAGCCGGGACTGCGCAGGAGCCCGCGCCGCAGGAGCTGCTGTGCCACGGCGTCCTCCTCGAGGCGCGCCAGCCGGGCCGAGGTCAGGCCGCCGCTGAGCGAGACGGCCTCGTAGGCGGTCCGCTCCGCCTCACTGAGCCCCTGGAGCAGGGTCTTCGCCAGGTCCATCAGCGGCGGCCCAGGAGGGTGGAAGCGCCCGGTGAGGCACCACACGCCGTCCCGGAAGACCAGCTCACCGGTGGCCGAGGAATGGTTGAGGAGGGCGCGCAGCATCAGCGGGTTCCCGGCACTCTGGCGGGCGAAGTAGGCCTCCGCGCCCCGGGTCACGGGCCCGCCCAGCACGGCCTCGCAGAGCCGGCCGGCATCCGCGTCGGTGAGGCCCGCGAGGTCCACCCGGCTGATGAAGCCGTCCGTGTACAGGGAGAACAGCTCGCCCGAGCGAGGCGGGATGCCGTTGGAGAAGAGGACCACCTTGATGGTGCGGGACACCACGAGCTGGGTGAGGATGTGGCTGCTGTCGTCGTCGAGGTACTGGGCGTCGTCGATGATCATGACGGCGTCGCGGCCCTGCGACGCTTCCCGCAGGTAGGAGACGAGCGCGCGGAGGGCGGACAGGGAGGAGCGCAGCGCCTGGGGCGAGGCATCCGAGAGGTAGGCGCCGAGCGATCCGTAGGGCACGTCGGCGAGGCTCGCCGTCGCGCGGATGACGAAGCACCGCTTGTTCTGCCCGTCGATGATCGGCACCATGCGCCGCGCGAGCGCGCTCTTGCCCATGCCGGTCTCGCCGATGACGAGTGCGCCGTGCAGGTCGGGGTGGGACAGCGTGTGGACGATGGCGCCCAGGATGCGCTCGGTTCCCACGAGGGGAACCTGGCCGTCCTCACGGAGCATCACTGCAGTGGGGTGGGAAGCAGCTCTGCGAGCTGGAGGCGGGAGGAGACGTGCAGCTTCGAGTAGATCTGGTAGAGGTGGCCCTCGATGGTCCTCACGGACACGCACATGATGTCGGCGATCTCCCGGTTGGCGTAGCCGCCGGCCGCGAGCTGGGCGATCTCGCTCTCCCGAGCCGTGAGGGACTCGAGCTGCGACATGGGGCCGCCGGAGGTCTCGTTCACGAGGACCTGCCGCGCCCGCTGCTGCACCTCGCGCACCGTCGACTTGTTGCCCATCGCCTGCGCCGCACTCAGCGCCGACCGGGCCGCGTCGCGTCCGAAGTTCTGGTCCCCCGCTGCCGCCGCCAGTTCCATGGCCTGCAGGAGGACCTCGGCGTCCCGGTGTGCGATGCCCTTCGCGAACATCTCGCTGAGGCGTGCGAACGGTCCCTGCACCCGGGCGGCGACGTCGGACAGCTCGGCGAGCGCTCCGGTGTTGCCGAGGCGCACGGAGCTGGTGAAGGCGGAGAGTTCGAAGAGCGACGCTCCCCGTTCCCTGTCCCGCTGCCCGAGCACCTGCAGCTGCTGGGCGGCTTCGGACTTCGCTTCCCGCAGGCCGAGGCTCGAGAGCTGCAGCTGGGAGGTGAGCCGCCGGACCATCCACGGCACGCCGGGCGCGGGCTCCGCATGGACGAGGAACGGGATGGCGTCCTGGATGTTGCGGGTCATGGTGTGGCAGAAGGCGATCGCCCCGGCCGCGATCGGCAGGAGGCGGTTCGGGTCGCCCACCCGCAGCTGGTCGAAGGCCGGCTTCAGGAGGGCGAGGGCGTCCTCCGGCTGGCCGTAGCGCGCGAGGACGAGCCCCAGGCCGAGCTGCACCGAGGAACCGCGGTGCGCCGCCTCGCCGTCCTCGATGTCCAGGCCGAGCCGCTGCGCGCCGGACGCCCAGCTCCCCGAGGTGCTGTAGACGGTGACGAGGCGGAGGTAGGCGATCTCGCGGGTGCGGTGGCTCACTGCGCCGTGCTGCAGGCGGTCGGCGAGGTCGTCCGCGAGCTGGAGCGCCTCGAGCTGGCTCTCCATCATGGCCCACGCCTCGCACAGGAGCACGTCGCTGCTGATCTTCTGGTCGACGTCGAGCGGGTACGCCGCGGTGCGCAGGGACAGCATGAGCTCCCGCGACCGGGCGTAGTCGCCGTCCAGGGAGGCGAGTTCGCCGCGGGCGAGGAGGATCTCGGCCCGGAGCGCGTCGGCCTCCTCGGGAGGGAGGGAGTCCGCGGCCTCGACGCGGTGCTCCGCGTCCGTGACGGGATCGTCCACGCCCTGCAGGCCCAGGAAGTTGCGCAGGGCGGCATCGGCGAGGAGCATCCGGACGGCGTCGGCCGGTGCCGCCTGCTCCACGAGCGGCGCGGCGAGGGAGAGGGCGTTCGCGGCGTCCTCGAAACGGCCGGCGTCGGTGAGTGCCCGGATCCGCTCGGTCGCCACGGCGGCCGACGCCCGGTGGGCGTCCTGGATCTCGGTGAACTCGACGGCGTCGCAGTACCGGCCGTCGGTCCTCGCGGACTGTGCGGCGGCGAGGCCGAGGTCGGCCGGGACGGACCGGTGGCAGCGCAGCAGCCAGCGCGCGTGCCGTTCCGGGTCGAGGGCGTCGATCAGTTCGGGGTGGTCCGCGAGCCGTGCGTACAGTTCCTGCGACCGCGGCGCTGAGAGGGACTCGACGGTGCCGGCGCCCAGCACCGGGTTCGTGAGTTCCACGTACTCCTGCTTGCCGTGGCGGACGACGACGAGGCCCGCGGACTGCAGGGCGTCGACGTCGGCGCTGCCGGCGAGCCGGTGCAGGTCCGGGATGGGCAGCCGGCCGGCGAGGGCCAGCAGGTGGGCGACGTCGCGCTGCCCCGCGGGCAGGCCGTCCAGCACGGCGGTCGCCGCCTCGGTGACCTCCGTCGGGACGGGGGTGCCTCCGGGCAGGAGCACCCAGGTCCCGTCCTGTTCGACGACGCGGCGCCCGCGCAGTGCGCGGACGGATGCCTGCAGGAATCGCGCGTTCCCGCCGCTCATGCGGAGGAGGAGGTGCACGCACTCGACACTGACCCGCCCCTCCAGCTCGGCTTCAAGGAAGGCCCGGGCCTCGGCCGGCGTGAAGGGCGAGAGGTCGAACCTCTTGAGGGAGCCGTCCCGCCACAGCGAGGCGAACATCGGATCGGCGGCGGTGAAGTCCTGCGAGGTCAGCAGCACGCTCGCCGTCCCGTTCAAGACGAGCTGTGTGATGAGGGAGGCGGAGGACGGGTCGAGGTACTCGATGTTGTCCACCGCGAGGACCACGCGGCGGCCCCGCGCCTGGAAGTTGAGGAGTTCGGAGACCGCCCGCATCACGGTCACCGGGTGGTCGAGGATGTCCGTCTCGAGTTCGGAGAGCAGGAAGTTCACCGGCCGGAACGCCTGGTGGTAGGACCCCTTCGAGCCCCTGATGCGGACGACCAGCAGGTCCGCGGCACGCGAGGCCAGGGCCTGCTGCATGACGGCGGTCTTGCCGACGCCTGCATCCCCCACCAGCACGGCTCCGACCGAGCCGGCCGAGAGCAGGGCCTCCTCGACCGCCGCGACCATGTCCGCCCGTCCCACGAAGAAGGGTGCCTCGGCCAGCCTGCTCATCGCGCTACCGCCTTGCGGCACAGGGATGATAGTGACTGTGGAACTATTTCGCCAGCGGTTCGAGCATCCATGGGAACACTTCCTGGATTCGAAGAATGTGTGGTTCCCCTTGAGCCTAGGAAGGCTTCCGACTCTCTACACGAGTAGCACTTACTGGAGTTCCACGCCACCTACTCGCTTTGCACCCGGGTAGTTACCGTAAGACTACTTGCTGATCCCGCAATTAATACGTGGGATACGAGTGCTTGATTGCGTGCCAGTATGCGTGGAACGCCTGTCAGGCGTTGCCGTCGAACAGGCTCGTCACCGATCCGTCGTCGAACACCTCGCGGATGGCGCGGGCGATCAGGGGCGCGATGGACAGCACGGTGAGCTGCGGGAACCGCTTCTCGGCCGGGATGGGCAGCGTATTGGTGACCACGACCTCGCGCGCACCCGACTCCGCGAGGCGGCGCGATGCCGGCTCGGAGAAGACCGCGTGGGTGGCGGCGATGATGACGTCCTTGGCGCCGGCGTTCTTCAGCACCTGGACGGCTCCGGAAATGGTACCACCAGTATCGATCATGTCGTCGATGAGCACGCAGGTGCGGCCCTGCACCTGACCCACGACCTGCTTGGAGACCGCCTGGTTCGGGACGGTGAGGTCCCGGCTCTTGTGGACGAAGGCCAGCGGAGCACCGCCGAGGCGCTCGGCCCACTGCTCGGCCACACGCACGCGGCCGGTGTCCGGCGAGACGACGGTGACGTTGTCGGCATCGACCCGTGACCTGATGTAGTCGGCCAGCAGCGGGATGGCCATGAGGTGGTCCACGGGGCCGTCGAAGAAGCCCTGGATCTGCGAGGTGTGGAGGTCCACGGACATGAGCCGGTTGGCGCCGGCGGTCTTGTAGAGGTCGGCGATGAGGCGGGCGGAGATGGGCTCGCGGCCGCGGCCCTTCTTGTCCTGGCGTGCGTACGGGTAGAACGGCGAGACGACCGTGATGCGCTTGGCTGAGGCGCGCTTCAGCGAGTCGATCATGATCAGCTGCTCCATGAGCCAGTTGTTCAGCGGTGCCGGGTGCGCCTGGATGACGAAGACGTCGGTCCCTCGTACGCTCTCCCCCGAGCGCACGTAGATCTCACCGTTGGCGAAGTCGTAGGCGGAGACCGGCAGGAGCTCCGTGCCGAGCCACGACGCGATCTCCTCGGCCAGTTCGGGGTGGGCGCGTCCCGAAGCCAGGACGAGCTTCTTCTCGCCGCGTGCCGTGATC
Source organism: Arthrobacter sorbitolis (assembly GCF_054510995.1). Taxonomy (NCBI): domain Bacteria; kingdom Bacillati; phylum Actinomycetota; class Actinomycetes; order Micrococcales; family Micrococcaceae; genus Arthrobacter; species Arthrobacter sorbitolis. The sequence goes on along the minus strand of NZ_JBTNDM010000006.1, from coordinate 17,923 downwards.
TCACTCATGCGTGGGTGCTCTCTTCTGTGGGGTTGCCCGAGCTCGTGGGGTTGCTCGGGGTGTCTGAGGGGGCGGCTGCAGCGGCCGCGGCAGAGGCCGTGTCCGGTCGCTTCTGCGCCACCCAGCCGTCGATGTTCCGCTGGGGTGCGACGCTCAGGGCGAGATTGCCGGCCGGGACGTCCTTGCGCACGATGGCGCCCGCGCCCGTGTAGGCGCCGTCACCCACCGAGACCGGGGCGACGAACACCGTGTTCGAGCTGGTGCGGACGTGGGAGCCGATGACGGTGCGGTGCTTGTTCACGCCGTCGTAGTTGGCGGTGATGTTGCCGCAGCCGATGTTGGTGTACTCGCCGATCTCGGCGTCGCCGGCGTAGCCGAGGTGGGAGAGCTTCGAGCCGCGGCCGATCGTCACGTTCTTCGTCTCGTAGAACGCGCCGATCTTGCCCTCCTCGCCCAGGACAGTGCCCGGACGCAGGTAGGTGAACGGGCCCACGCTCGCCCCTGCGCCGATCCGGGCGCCGCTGCCGTGCGTGCGGACCACGTGCGCGCCCTCCCCGATGACGACATCGGTGAGGGTCGTGTCCGGCCCGACGACGGCGTCCCGTGCCACGGAGGTCGCCCCGTGCAGGTGGGTGCCGGGCAGCAGCGTGACGTCCTCGTCGAGGACCACGGTGGAGTCGATCCAGGTGGTGGCCGGATCCACGACGGTGACGCCGGCGAGCATCCACTGCTCGATGAGGCGCCGGTTGAGTTCGGCTCCGAGTGCGGCGAGCTGCACGCGGTCGTTCGCGCCCTCCACCTGCCAGCGGTCGGCCAGGACGACGGCGGCGACGCGTCCCCCGGCGGCTCGTGCGATCGCGAGGACGTCCGTGAGGTACATCTCGCCCTGCGCGTTGGCGGTGTCGACCTGGGTCAGCGCGCTCCGCAGGACGTCGGCGTCGAACGCGTAGATGCCGGAGTTGACCTCGCGGATGGTGCGCTGCTCGGGTGAGGCGTCCTTGTGCTCGACGATGGCCACCACGGTGCCGTCCTCGTGGCGCTGGATGCGGCCGTAGCCCGTGGGGTCGTCGAGGAGCGCGGTGAGGACGGAGACGGCGTTGCGCTCGCCCTGATGGACCGCCACGAGTTCGCGGAGGGTCTCGGGCGTGAGCAGGGGGACGTCGCCGTAGGTCACGACGACGGTGCCGGTGAGCGGGTTGCCGGTGAGGGCGTCGAGCCCGTCGAGAGCCACCTGCACGGCGCGGCCGGTGCCGGGGACGTCGTCCTGGTCGATGAGGACCGCCGTGGCGTCGAGGCCCGTCACGTGCTCGGCGACGCGGTCGCGCTCGTGGCGCACGACGACGGCGAGCTCGCGGGGCTCGACGCCGCGGGCGGCACGCAGGGCGTGGCCGATCATGGAGGTGCCGCCGACCGGGTGCAGGATCTTCGGGGTCCGGGACTTCATCCGCGTGCCGGCGCCGGCGGCGAGGACGATCACTGCGGCCGGGGCCTCTGCCACCTGTGCAGCGGCGATGGATCCGTCATGGTTGCTCATGAAGAAGCGCTCCTAAGCTGTAGCTGACCGGCGGGCGCCCCGGCCTGATCGGCCGGGGGCTCTCCCCGTTCCGCCCATAGGATTCGAACCTATACTCCACAGCTCCAAAGGCTGGGGTGCTGCCATTACACCAGGGCGGACCGCGACCACGCCCGACCGGTGCCGGAGCGAGTGCGCACGGTGTACCAGTTTGCCATGTCCCGGGAGGGCGGGCGACCTGGCCCGGGTCGCCTGCTGCCGCCGTCGTCGTTCCGAGGCCGCGACGTGACCGTGCCATTCGACGACGGCTCGTCCCGGCTCTGGTGCCCTTGCACGCCGGGTCCTAGGGTGGGTGCCAGTCGACCTCGAAAGACGATCCGGTCGGCGAGCGTCCGCCCGACACGGACGCTGACGCGGCCATGAGGCACGGACGAGCGGAGGTGATGGGCCGATGGAAGATCCGATCGGGAACCTGACGACGTCGGTGCCGTCCTGGGGGGCGAAGCTGGCGTTCGGCGAGAGCTTCACGGTGGGTGGCCGGGAGGTGGTCCCGGCGGCCCTGGTGGTCTTCGGTTTCGGCGGCGGCGGGGGGTCGGGCACGTGGCCGCAGCGCGGGGCGGTCCCTGCGGGTGAGGGCGAAGGCACCGGGGGCGGTGGCGGTGGCTACGCCCTGCCGCTCGGCGCGTATGTGGTCGGGCAGGACGGGCCGACGTTCCAGGTGAACCCGGTTGCCGTGATCATCGCGAGCGCCCCGCTCGTGAGCGCCGTCGGCTGGGCAGTGGCTCGCATCATCTCTGCGGCGCGAGGCGGCCGGACGGGACGGGAGTGGCGGTGAGGGAGCGTCTCACCGTTTACTAGGTGAACGTTCAAGTGCTCGGCACGGCAGCGAGGTGCTGCGGTGCCCTGGCCCGATGCTCAGGAGGCTGATGTGGATACCCGGGACGCGGACTTCTTGCCCGGTGCAGAGGGGGACGCGGTGCCGCCCTCGGCGCCCTCCGGACCGGCGACGACCCGGATGGCCTGGCGATCCGGCTGGGCGAACTCGCCAGGAGCCTGCACGGCGAGCCCGACCTGGAGACCCGGCTGGTGGACATCGTGCAGACTGCGCTCCAACTGCTGCCCCGGGCCTCCGACGCCTCGATCAGCCTGGTCAGGGGGCGTCGGCGTGTGGAGTCCCGTGCCGTCTCGGGCGATCTGCCGCGCGTCATCGACACGATCCAGAGTGACACCCGGCAGGGCCCTTGCCTGGATGCTGCCTTCCGTCACCGGCTCGTGCGGGTGCCGGACATGGAGCGGGATCCGCGATGGCCGGAGTTCGCCCGTCGGGCATCCGACGCAGGAGCCCGAAGCATGCTGTGCTTCCAGTTGTTCGTCGAAGGGGACACGCTGGGCGCCCTGAACCTCTACGCCGGCGAACCCGACGCCTTCGGTCGGGAAGCCGAGCAGGCGGGTGCACTGGTCGCCACGCACGCCGCCGTCGCGCTCTCCGATGCGAAGGAGGTCAGCGGCCTCAACGACGCCCTGATCAGCAGGGACTCCATCGGCCAGGCCAAGGGCATCCTGATGGAGCGGTACAAGATCTCGTCGCACCAGGCGTTCATCCTGCTGTCCACGGCCAGTTCGAGCACGAACACGAGGCTCACCGATATCGCCGCGCGCCTGACCCATACCGGCGACCTCCCCACACGGCAGGCGGGGCAGGGCTGACGAAGCGGCAGGGACGGCCCCGTACCGGGGGGCAGGGTACTGCCACGGTGGCGACACCCCGCCTCCACCCGCCGCGTGGCGTACCGTGGAGGCAGGTGCCACTACCTCCCTCGGCGTCTACCGCGGTCGGACGCCGGCCGTGACTTCAGCGGAAGTGCTTCCTATGGGATGACTAAGGCCGCCTCGTGCGCAACTCATCCCCTCCCGGACCTTCGCGTCCCCTCGACCACGGACCCGACAGGTGTCCTCCGTGCCGTTCGGACGGTCCCACCGATCTCCATGCAGATCCTGTGGCCGATGGTGCTGCGCGATGACGCGGGAGATCTCTCCGGACGAACAACGTCGCCTGACCGTTCAGGCGATCAAGGCGGCAGGTCTGAGCCTGCAAAGCGTGTGGGAGCGGTACTTCGCGATCACGGGTGAGGCCGAGCCGACCGAGCTCGAGGCCCACCTGTACGGGGCGTTCGCACTGACCACCGAGGAAGCCGACATCCTCTCCCACGCCGTCAACGAACTCATCCAGGAGATACCACCGTTGCCGCGGGCCCCCTACAGCACGGACCTCGTCAGTCCCGAGAAGCTGCGGGACCCCGCCGAACGCGAGGCCGACTCGTAGTCCACGACCGGGAAGCATTCCAGCCGGGCAGGCAGCGAAGGATCGTGAAGTGGACAGCATTCGACCCGGTCATGAGCTTCCCCTCCTTTTCGGGCGGCCCCACGGTCTCCTCCTGACGGAGCAGACTGCGCACTCGGCGGTAGAAGCACTGGGGCAGTAGCCCGGACCTGACGGGCCGCGCACACGGTGCGGGAATGAGCCTGATCGATCAGCGGCAGCGCACCGGTGTCGGAGCAACCGGTCCGGAAGTGCTCGAGGTCGACGCACTACCCCGCGCGCCTTCAGCACGGACGATGAACATCGCCTGTGAACTTCGCAAGCCCATCGCCCTGTCGACGGAGACCCGGACGCCGGTCGCCGTCCTGGCTGCCGACCTCCTGACCAGCCCGCCCGGTCGGCACGACGACCCCGATGCCACCACGTGAAGCGAAGAACCCGGTGCCCGGGGGCTTGCACGACGGGATGTCAGGCGCCGAGACGAGTGAAGTTCGAGCCCCCGACTGGGCCCTGCTAGTCCTGGAGCGGGATGTCCGTGAATTCGGCCTTCGGGCGCTGGAGCGAGCCGCCATCGGCTACGAAGCGCCGGGGAAGGTCGTCGATGAGTTCGTTGACCGCGAGGGCGATCATGTTCCGCTCGCCCTGGGGTAGCGGATACGCGCCGTGCAGGTAGGCGTCGAGCTCGAAGGCTTCGAGCGTGCCTCCGATGCTGAAGTAGTACAGCCAGACATCGTTGGCCGTGAGGTCTGCCGCGCTGGCGGCGAGCCAGGAGCTGTGTTGTTGGGTGTGCTGGGTCATCGGGGTGCCTACTCGGGCGTGTGACCGGGAAACGATTCATGCCCGTGCTCGTGAAACACCACTGAGGAACCGGAATAGCCCCAGGAAGACACTTAGTATCAGCCAGTTTACCTTCTGCTCCGCGGGGTGCCGCGAAGCCTTGGTGTCAGAGGGCGTCGAAGAGGTCGACCAGGGCGTCGGTGCGGGACTGGTGCCGGTGCTCGCGGGTGAGGGTCACGGCCCGGTCGATGATCTCCTGGGAGATGACGACGACTTTCCGGTTGGTGCGCTGGCTGTAGGAGGAGAGCCGCTCGAAGGCCTCGGTGGCGGTGAGGCCGGCACGTCCCATGAGGATGCCCTTGGCCTGCTCGATCACGGCCCGGCTGACCGCGGACGCGGCGACGGCTTCGTTGGCGAGCCGGTGCGTGTCGGCGTGGATCGACCGGGTGAGATCCACGACCAGGGCCCACACCCCGATCGGTTCCTGCTCGTCGTCGAGGATCAGGTCCGCGGAGATGAGGAGTCGACGGGTGAGCCCCTGGAGGTCCAGCAGGGAGGCGTAGACCGAGGCCGGTCCGCCCACCGTGGTGGCCTGGGTCCAGAACGCGCGGACGGCGTCCCGGTCGGCGGGGACGACGTGGGCCATGCCGAGTTCGAGGGTGGGGACGATGTCGCCGCGTTCGTAGCCGTGGATCCGGTACAGCTCGTCGGACCAGGTGTAGGTGTCGTCGGCGAAGTAGTGCTCGACGGTGCCGGTGGGGCAGTCGATGAAGTACTCGACACTGGACACGGCACCCGACAGGGGCACGGACCGGGACTCTGTGGGTTCAACGGAGGGTTCGACGGAGGGTTCAAGGGTGGAGGACATGGAGAAGCCGTTCGACGTACTCGGATCCGGGCTAGCGTCTTAACCCGGACCTCGCAAGAGAATACCAAGGCACACCAAACGTCCGCGCGGGACCGACCGCTGGCCGCAGGGGTGCCATGCCAGTAGCACGTGCGGCCCCGGCGGCGTGGGATGGGCTTGCCGCTGCGGGTGTGCTTCTTTTCGGACCGACTCGCGCTACTGTCATGGGGACACCGGGGTCTAGACGCAGGCCAGGTTCTGAACGAACACAGGAACGGCCATGACCGAACTCTTGGACCCCGCCCAGCCCGATTCCGCCCCCACCGCTGCACCCGGGACCACGGAGAAGCCTGGCACCGCCGTGTCACTGGTCGTCACCTCCGGCCCCGGCGCTCCGGAGCGTGCCTCGGCACAGGACCGCTTCGCCCTGCTGCCCGCTGACGAACCGACCGGGGACGTCCTGTCCGCCGAGGACCTTCAGGGTGTACCGACCAGGCACCTGCGGATCCTGGCGAACCAGGCCTACAAGCTGATGGACACCGACTACCCGCCCGCCGACGCCGTCGACGGTTATCGGATGATCGTCGACGAACTCGAGGGCCGCGCGCAGCAGGCACGGAGGCGCCCGGAACCCCAGCTCAAGGAGACGTTCCGCGACAACCCCCTCTACTGCCGCTTCGAACTGTTCGTCGACGGCACTCTCGCCGCCTATCTCAGGTACACGATGACGGCGGGCCGGGTCGTCCTGACCGACGGGGTGGAGCATCCCGGCTTCCGTGATCAGGGCATCGATGTGACCCTGATGCGCCACGTCGTGCTGAACGCCCACAAGCGACGACTGAGCCTCGTCCCGCAGTGTCCGATGGCCTTCTCGTTCCTCGCGGACCATCCCCAGTACCAGGCCCTCGCCGCGCGCCCACCGCACTAGCCTTGGGTGCAGCACACGAGAGCGAGGATTGGTCGATGACAGACGGACGCGAAGACGACGTGTTCGCACCACCTGTCACCATCACGACCACAGGGCGGCTGTTTCGCGAACAGCCGGCGCTCCCCTTCGTCGTCCGGGGCGATGACCCGGCGCCCCGTCCCGATACCGTTGTGGCCCGCACGCAGCGCGGCTAGATTACGACCATGCGTCCTCCCCGGCCAGAGATGTCCAACGCCGTCCCGCCCCCCGTCACCACGGAGCGGCAACCGCCCCCGCTGCTGCGCATGGCGGCCGGCATCTGGCTCGCGTCCCTGGCCGCCGGGGTGGCCGCGCTCGTCATCGCCTTTCTCGACCGCGAGACCTTCCTCGCGAACCTGCAGGACACCGCCCTGAGTCTCGAGTCCGGCGTGGCCACCGAGGACGCGGAGATGGTGGCCACGATCGCCTTCTGGGGAAGCCTCGGCGCGCTCGCGGTGGTCCTGCTGGTCACGGGGCTCCTCGTGCGCACGCTGCTGCGCGGCCGCGGCTGGACGCGGTGGGCCCTGCTCGCGGTCCTCGTGCTCGACGCCGGCGCCGTGCTGCTCGTCCAGGCGTTCCTCGGGACCGACGCCGCCGGCTTCCAGCCCGTGCCGCACCTGGCCATGGCCCACCTGGTCCTCGCCGCCGTCGCGCTCGTGGTGGCGCTGCTGCCCCAGGTCTCCCGCTGGCTCAGGGGACCCGCTCCGCGGAGGTGACGGCCGGCGTCAGCCGCCCAGTCTCGCCAGCGGCGCGGAGGCACCGGCCCGCGCGACCAGCTCCTCGCACGAGCGCATCACCACGTGGCAGGCCTCCAGGGCGCCGCGGTCCACGAGCGGATTCTCCGTCAGCACACGCCACCGGCCGAGCTCCGCGAGCGACGCAGCCCGGATGTCCTCGGCCTCGGCGTCGGGCGCGAGGGCGAGGCGCTCCGCCGGGGCGACACCCGATCCCCCGATCAGGCGCTCCGCGTCGGCGGTCACCGACGACGGCAGGGGTACCTCGCTGGAGCGCAGCGCCGACAGCAGCTGCAGTTCGCGGATCTCGTGGGCGTTGGCCTTGATCCTCTCGATGCCCGTCACGAGCACCGAGCTCCCCGCCCGCGGGTGGGTGCGCACGAGAGCCTCGAGCCCCGCAAGCGCCGTCCGTGCCCGGAGGGTCGAGGACCGTGCGTCGAACTGCTTCGTCACGAGTGCCAACAGCTGATCGAGTCCGCTGCGCCGGGAGAGTTCGTGGGCCAGTGCCGTGGCGTTGTTGGCGCCGCCGCGCACGAGGGCGGAGCCGAGCCGGACACCGAAGAGTCCGAAGCGGTCGAGCAGCCGGCGCCCGTCGTCGTCGGCGATGCCCAGGGCGGCGCATCCCGCGACGAAGCGGTCGGCGGAGAGCAGCATGCGTTCGCGCTGGGTGCGCTCCAGCCCGGCCAGGGTCACGAAGGCCTCGTACTCGGCCTGCCGCAGCGTCCGGGAGCTCTGGGCGAGCAGGCCCGCCATGGGGAGCACGTCGAGCACCAGGGCGCGCAGGGACGGATCGGTGCGGTAGCGGTCGGCGACGCGCGCGGCGGAGATGAGGGAGTCGATGCGCCCGGCCCCCACCTCGTCCGCGCGGGACAGGACCGCGAGCGCGTTGACCGTGCCCGCGCTCGCCGCGCTCGTGTCGCGGAAGGCCTCGAGGAACGTGACGTCCGAGGCGTGGAGGTGGCGCATCAGGTAGATCACGGCGTCCGCCTCGGACGGCGTGTCCTGCGGCGTGAGGAAGCCCGTGCTGCGCTTCGACACGTCCTCGGAGAGCGAGGCGATGCCCGGGGTGTCGATGAGCGTCATGGCGCGCAGGTTCTCCGCCGGCCACTCGACCACGATCCGCTCCACCTCGGCCGCCGGCTGACCTCCGAGATCGAACACGAGCTGCCCGTCGACCCGGGTGAGCGGGAGCAGCCGCGGTTCGCCCTCCACGGGGTAGGCGGTGATCCGGGGTGTCGACGCATGGCGGTACCAGGTGATGATGCGGGTGCACTCCCCCGTGCCGGTGGGGGCGATCTCCTCGCCGATGATGGCGTTGAGGAGCGTGGACTTGCCCGCCTTGACCATGCCGGCGACCGCCACGCGCAGCGGCTCCTGGAGCCTCCGCGCGTACGTCTCGAGTTCCGTGCGCACGGTCGGCTCGTGGGCATACACCTCGAGGGCCTCCTGCAGGAGACTCTCGACGGCGCCGCTGTCCGTCATGAGCGTGCCAGGGCTTCGGCGGGCTGCTGCGCAGCGCCGTCGGCGACCGGGACGAGGCGTTTCGCCTTCGCGGAGAGCTGGTCGATCCGGGAGAGCTGGGCCTTCAGCGCGGTCACCCGGCCGTCCCGTTCCTGCCGGTAGGTCGCCGCGCTCCGCTGGGCGGCGGTCACCGAGTCGGCGAGCGACCGGTGGTGCTCCTCGGCGATGTCCCCGAAGTGGTCGCGGATCTCGCGCTGGACGAGGCGCAGCCGGTCCTTCAGCTGCTTCCCCACCTGGAAGACGACGTCGTCCATCTGCCGGCGGACGAGGTTCTTCGCATCCGTCTGACGGCGCTTCAGCCGCGCCTCCTTGTCCTCGCGGTAGGCCTTGCGCCCCAGCAGCAGTCCGGCACCGACGGAGAGGGGGTTGATGAGGGACATGCCGATGATGCCGGTCAGCAGGCCGAACATCAGCACGCCGCCGTAGGAGCCGCGCATGCCGATCAGCACCTTCCCCGCCGCGCTGACCCGCCCGGGGTCCAGGAACGGTATCTCCTCCACGGGCGCGAGGACGCCGTCCGTGCCGGCCACCTCCAGCAGGGGCAGCGGCACCTCGTCGAGGGCGAAGAGCTCGGCCACCTGCTCGGCGAGCCACTGCGAGCGCTCGTTGGTCCACACGAAGGTGTCGGACACCGCCGAGGCGACGCGCTGCTCGATCCACTCCGCGAACTGGTCCCACACGGGCCCTGGATCGCCGGCGTCGATGGCGACCTCCGCCTCGCGCTGGATGGACCGGAGGCGGTCGCGGAGATCGTGCTCCATGTCGGCGATGAGGTCGGACGCGCCGTCGTTGAGGGTGGTCTGCCAGCGCGAGGACCGCTTGCGCTGCTGGTCGGCCTTCTCCTTGGCCTCCTCGAGCTCGGCCAGCAGCACCGGGACCCCCTCGGGGTCCTGGAGCGCCGAGAGTTCGGTCGTCACGGACAGGCGCAGGTGATCGGTGACGGACAGCAGGTCCTGGGCGACCGAGCGCCGGCGCAGGGCCTGCGCCTTCCCGACGACGTCCTTGCGGAGGTACGCGACGAGGTCCGGGAACCCCGATTCCTGGTTGAGCTCCGCGTCGTTGCCCTGCGCGGCGACGAGGCGGAGGTCGGAGGACACGGGGATCAGCGGGATGGTCCCCATGCCCGCCGCGCCGAGGTGCGCGCGGTCGAGGTCGGCGACGGTCCTCCACTGCGGGTACAGGTCCGTCTTGGACAGCACGCACCCCACGTTCGGCACGATCCGCTGCGCCTGCCTCAGGAACCGCAGCTCCGGCTCGGTGTACTCCTGGGAGGCGTCGGACACGAGGATCATGGCGTCCGCCGTGGGCAGGGCCGTCAGAGTGGTCAGCGCATGGGCGGAGTCGAGCCCGCCCACACCGGGCGAGTCGATGACCGACAGGCCGTCGGCCAGCACCCGCCGGGGAAGCAGCACCTCGGCGGACGCGAGGCCCTGCCGGTTGGAGGGGTTGCCCTTCTCCGAGACGAAGGAGGCGATCTCCTCCAGCGCGACGGGCCGCCGCTCGAACGCCGAGCCGTCCTGGTCGGGGCCCCCGCCGGTCCGCGGGACCAACACCGCCGCGGATGCCGGATCGCCGAAGCGGACCACCGTGGGCACGGAGGTGGCGATGTCGTCGTCGACCGGGCAGACGGGCGCGTTGACGAGCGCGTTGATCAGCTTGCTCTTGCCCTGCTTGAACTCACCCACCACGATGACCCGGACGTCCGGGTTGTCCAGCCGGACCAGCGTCTGCTCGAGCCGCTGGCGGAGATCGGAGCGATCCCCCTCGGCGACGAGGCCCAGGCCGGCTTTCACGAGTGGAATGAGATCGTCCATGTAGAGCTCCCCGATGAGTTGTTATATGAGACCACGGGCGAGCCCAACGGGACCAGTGTCCCGTTGGGCTCGTCCTGCGTGCGGTGGAGTTAGAGCGACGAGTCCTCGACCGTGACCTCGGTCTCGACCTCGACCTCATTGTCGACGAAGAACGCCGAGTCGTCGATGGAGGTGTACTCGTTCTCCGAGTTGTCGGTGATGACCGCGGTGTCGTTGAACGCGTCCTCGACCACGACGTCGGTGTTGATCGAGCTGTCCGAGGTGAACGAGTCCACGATCTCCACGTCGGCGTTGATCGTGTTGTCGGTCGTCTCCGTCGTCGTGGTGGTGGTGGAGCTGTCCGAGGTGAACGAGTCCACGATCTCCACGTCCGTGTTGATGGAGTTGTCGGAGTTGTCCGTCGTCGAGCTGTCGGACGTGAACGAGTCCACGATCTCCACATCGGTGTTGATCGAGTTGTCGGAGTTGTCCGAGTTGTCCGAGTTGTCGGTGTTCAGTGAGTCCTCAATCTCGACGTCGATGTCCGTGTCGATGTCGGTATCGGTGTCGACGGAGTTGTCGGAGTTGTCGTTGTAGGAGTCCTCGATGGAGTTGTCCGAGTTGTCGGAGTTGTCCGAGTTGTCGTTGTAGGAGTCCTCGACGGTGCCGATGTCGACGCTCACCGAACCGCCGGCCTCGACGTTGGTGGAGCTGTCCTGGGAGTGGTCGTCGGAGTTGTCCACGGAGTTGTCGACCTCGACATCGCCGTCCGCCGCCACTGCACGGTCGCCCGAGGCGACGAAGGCGTCGTTGTCGAACATCTGGCTGACGTCGCCGTTGGCCCAGATGTTCTGATTCACGGACTGGTCCGTGATGGTGTCGCGGTCGTCCACGGACGAGGTGTAGGAGTAGTTGTTCACCACGTGGAGGAGCTGCTGGACCGCGTTGCCGTGGTCGCTGTCGTCGCCACCGGTGCTGCCGCCGCCGGTGCTGCCGCCACCGTCGTGATCGTGGTCGTGATCGTGGTCGTAGTCGTGGTCATGACCGCCGTCCGCGGGCGTGGACGGTCCGGTCGGGGTGGTGGACCCGCCACCGCCGCCGCCCGGGGCGACGTCGCCCGAGGAGTTTCCGCCGGTGTCGTAGTTGCGGTCGAACGAGCTCTCGTTCCGGCCGCCGAAGCTGACCGGGGCGTAGTCGAGGACCACGGGCATGACGGCGTCGACGTCGTCCGAGCAGACGTCGCCGAGGCCGGCCTCGGCCAGGACGGCCTCCGGGTCGCTGATGAAGGCGCTGGCCGCCTCCTGGTCGTTGAAGAGGTTCATCAGGAAGTCGAGGAGATCTGAAGCGAGAGTAGTCATGAGTCGTTCCTTCGTCGGTTACGGATTCGCCGGCGGCTCTGCTGGCTTGGTTCAAACGTAGGAGTGGAGGGGGGACCCGGGCATCGGTAGTTGCACCCCTAGCCTCCGGCAACCATTAGGGGTTCCGCCCTCGCCCGTTAGGGGTTTCGGTGGGAGAACTACCCCCTGCGGTGCTGCCGGGGGCGGGCTCGAGGGAGAGGCGGAGGCGGGCGAGCAGTTCCGAGCGGGAGGAGGCGCCGAAGCGCCGCCGGATGCGGGCCACGTGGTGCTCGACGGTGCGGGGCGAGATGAAGATCTCCTCGCTGATCTCCCGGTACGTCCGGCCCAGGAGCACGAGCTGCGCGATCTCGCGCTCGCGTCCGCTGAGTGCCGGCCCGCCCGCCCGGTGCGGGGTGCTCCCCGGGACGGCGCGCGCGGTGCTGGGGACTGGCCGGGAGGTGGTGGGGACCGGCGGGACGGGTGCTTCCCGGTGGGGCCGCACCTCCGGCCGCCCCGCCCGGTCGCGGGCGGGCCTGAGATCGCGTGCGCAGGAGAGCAGCCGCGTCATGTCACGGCGGTCCGCTGCCCGGGCCGACGCGTGGCCGGCGAGCCGGGCGCCCTCCCAGGAGAATCCTGCCGTGGCCAGGCTGCGGGCCGCCTCCTCGACGGTGTCGGTGTCGAAGTGTTCGGCGAGGACCGAGACCCAGGCCTTGCCCGCCGTCGCGAAGGTGGCCGCGAGCGGGTACGTCGTCGACTGGCTCACCAGCGCCGCCGCGTGCGGGGCGAGGTCGTCCGGGCGTTCGAGCAGCAGCGCGGCCTGCGCGGCCGACCAGTGCAGCGGCACGGACCACAGGGGCGGGTCTCCCAGCTTCGCGAGGAGGTGCCAGGCCTCGTCGAGGTGCGGCTTGAGGGCGTCGGCGTCGCGGAGGCGTGCCGCCGCGATGACCAGCTCGTTCAGCGGCAGGACGGTCAGCAGGTCCACCGACACGTGCAGCAGGGCCTCGCGGGCCTTCTGCCAGGTCCGGACGAGGGCCGAGGCCTCCCCGGCCCGGCGGGCGAGCCCCACTTCGAGGGACTGCAGCAGCAGCTCGTCCCGCGGACCGGGCCGGAAGCCGGCCCGTCCGGCCTCGGCGATGAAGCTGCGCGCGGCGGCGGGCTGGTCGAGGAGCATGGCGGCCCATCCGCCGAGGAGGCACAGGCGCGGGCGCATCCCCTGGCCCCCCTGTCCGCTCGCGAGCGCCGCCTGGACGAGGGACAGCGCCGTCTGCGGGCTGCCGGCCAGGAGCCCGACGATCGCGGCGAAGGTCGCCGGCAGCTCGGGTGCCGGCGAGACCCTGCCTGCCGCGTCGAGGGTGTCGGAGGCGCGGATGAGGACGGGGAGGGCGGCGGCGGGGTCCTCGCCGAGGGACAGCAGGGCCCCCTCCATGAGCAGCGTGTCGGCGGCCTCCTGCAGGGACGGGGTCGGGGCGGGCACGCCGACGTCGAGCAGGCGACGCGCGCCGGCCGCGTCACCGGCGGCCAGCAGTGCCAGCGCCCCGAGGGGCTCGATCTCGGGCGGGCGGAGCGTCGCGGCCCAGCGCTGCACATCGGCGGCACGCGACATCATGCCGCGGTGCGCCCACAGCGCGCAGGACACCCGGAGTGCGCGGGGAAGATCGGGGAGCGACTTCCGGGCTTCGGCGGAATGGTGCGCGAAGTAGGACTCCAGGATGCGGGAGGCGGCGTCGAGGTCGCCCGTGGCCAGGGCGGCCTCCGCCCGTCGAGGGGCCGTGCGCGGCACCTCCGCACCGGCGGCCACGGCGAGGCCGAGCAGTTCGAGGGCAGCACCCGGGTCCGTACCGAGAAGCGCCGTGCCCTCGTCCTCGAGGACGACAGCGAGGCGTTCGTCGGCAAAACCGTCGGCGGCGAGCTGCCGCGCGAGCCGGCCGAGCGGCAGTGCCTCGAGGCAGTACAGGTCCACGAGGGCTCGCTGCAGCCGCCGCACCTGGTACACCTCGGCGTCCTTCAGCATGGTGGCGCGGAGCTCCGCCGAGGGACGCCCGTCGGACTGCACGAAACCGGCGGCCCGGGCACGGGCCATCAGCTGCTCCGAAGGCACTCCCTCGCTGTGCAGCAGGGGCGGGACGAGGCCCGGGATCGAGAACCCGATGCACAGGGCGAGGACCACCTCGTAGGTCGCCGCGTCCAGCTCCAGCGGGTGGCTCACGTGGGCCGGGCGCACGCCGGTGTCCAGGAAGTTCCCGGCCATGGTCAGGACTCCTGGATCGTGGACTGGGCGGCGGCACCCGCGCCGGGAGGCGGCGGATCGACGGGAGCAGGAGGCACGGGAATCGCCGTGGCTGTCGGTGCGACCGGTGGCGCGGGCGGCTCCGTCGGCGGGGCCGGTGGGAGCGTCGGCGGGACGATCGGGTCCGTCGTCGGCGGGACCGTGGGCGGGACGGTCGGTGGGACCGTGGGCGGGACCGTCGGTGGGACGGTCGGGTCCGTCGTCGGCGGGACCGTGGGCGGGACCGTCGGCGGGACGGTCGGTGGGACGGTGGGCGGCACCGTCGGCGGCACGGTCGGGTCGGTCGTCGGCGGGACCGTCGGTGGGACGGCGGGATCGGTGGTCGGGAAGGGGGCGGGCGGCGAGGGGGTCCCCGGGGTCGTGCCGGGCCTGGAGGGCGCCGACGGGGCAGGTGTCGACGGGCCCGGGGCGGGTACTGAGCCTGCCCCCGACCGGGGCTCGGCGGACACTCCCGGGGTCGGCCGGCCCTTGGGGACGTCGTCGGTCGCCGTGCTTGCGTTCCGCCTCGCGCCGTCGGGCGAGCTCGACGGCGTTCCTGCCGCGCCGGGTGCTCCGTTCGCGGCCGCTCCCGACCCTACGCCGAAGAGCTTGTCCTGCAAGGGAGCGCTGGCGATGCCGGCGAGCGGTCCGACACCCGCCCCGGCGGCCGCGGCGGCCGGCTCCGAACCCTGCGGCGTCGGTGTCTGCTGTGCGGGGTTCGGCTCCTCGGCCGCCTCGGCATGCGGGTCGCCCGCCCAGTTCGAGATGGCGGCGGACAGGTCCGGGGCGTTCGTCGCCGTCGCCGTCGCGACTCCCAGCAGTGCCACCGCCGCGGCGACGGCACCAACGCGGAGGCCCAGCCGCTTCCTCGTCGCCATGGCCGCCGGACCGTGGTGGGGCGCGGCAGCCGCCCCGGCCCGGGTCGGTACCGCGAAGCCCGCCGCATTGACCCCGGCGCGTCGCCGTCCGGAAGCGCCCGCTGACGCGTCGGTGTCGGCGGGCACTACAGGGACCGCCTGCGTCAGGTCGTCGTCGAGCGCGGCCGTCGCGAAGGCCGCGCCGAGGGCGACGGACGCCTTCGGGTCGACGTCGATGGCCAGCGGCCGGTTGAACTCGCCCGACAGCAGCTGCGCGACGAGCGGGATGCGGGAGGACCCGCCGATCAGCAGGATCGCGGACAGGTCCACGGCGCGGACGCCCGCGCTCTCGAGCGCGGTACGCATGGCGTCGAGGGTCTCCCGGAGGGCGGGCTCGACCATCAGCTCGAATTCAGACCGCACGAGGCGCACCTGGGAGTGGGAGCCGGGGACCATGATGGAGACGGTCGCCTCCGAATCGGAGGACAGCGCCTCCTTGGCCTCCGAGCACTCGCGCCGGAGCCGGGTCAGTGCGGCGAGCACCTCGGGGGACGAGTGTTCCAGGTCGCCGAAGGACACGTCGGAGTCCTCGAGGACCCGGTTGAAGACCTCCTGGTCGAAGTCGGCCCCGCCGAGGCGCTCGATGCCCTGCGGGGTGCCGAGGATGGTGAAGGTGTCGGCGTCGGCCTTCCGGACCACCGTCGCATCGAAGGTGCCGCCGCCCAGGTCGTAGACGGCGAGGGTGCTGCCCTGGGCCACGCGCTCCCGTGCGGCGTAGGACAGCGCGGCAGCCTCGGGCTCGGTCATCAGGACGACGTCGGGGAACCCCGCCGCGGCGAGCGCGCCCCGCAGCAGCGAGGTGCGGTGCTCGCCCCACCCCGCGGGGTGCGTGAGGGTGATCGAGGCGGGCGGCTCGCCCTCCCGCTCGGTGGCGACGCCGACGACCCACTCGACGACGACCGCGAAGAGTTCCTCGGGGAGGATCGGGGTTCCGCCCAGGACGAGGGGTACGGCATCGCCCATGCGGCGCTTGAACTCCCGGGCGACGTTCGCGGGCTCCGCGAGTCCCCTGCGTTCCGCGATCTCGCCGACGAGGCGGTGGCCGTCGGCGCTGAGGAAGACGACGGTCGGGATGCTCGTCCCCCGGCTGCCCAGCGGGAGGATCCGGGGCTCCTCCGGCCCCTGGCTGCCTGTCCGCAGCACGGCTGCTGCCGTGAAGCTGGTTCCGACATCGATGCTGAGACCGTAGCTCATAGCTTCCCCACGTGACGCTCGTCTTTGACCATGTGGACCCCAGCTAACAGCGGCTCCGTCGCGAAAACGAGAGTGGTTCCCCGGGCCCGATACCTGTCTTGGACGACGGACTACTTGCTCCTTCGGACGACCGGCTACTTGCCGGGTCCTATCCCACTTCGCGCAAGGAAGCACAAGTGTTCCCGCAGAGGTTGCACTTTTTCTCGACAACTGGGTGGGAACCCATGGTGTCCCGTCATCGGCCTTCGTAGCCTCGGACCCACTAGACCGCGCATGCGGGAAGGTCTCACCAGGAAAGAAGCAGATGAAACAGTACTTCTCCGCGCGTGCCGGCCGCCGACTCGCGATGGTCGCCGCTGTCACCGCCGTAGCCTCCTCCTTCGCCCTCCCGGCGTCGGCCGCCACTCCGACCGTCCACGCGGACGGTTCCCCCCTCGCGGACACGGTGCAGCCCGACGGCGTGCTCACCGTGGGCGTCGACGCCCCGGCAGGGATGAAGGTGAAGTTCAAGCTGGACGGCACCTACCTGGGCCAGGACTCCACCGCCCCCTACTCGTGGCCCGTGACGACGGGAGCGGGGTCGCATAAGCTCAACGTTCGGTGGGAGACGCCCAGCGGACGGGAGGAGAGCACCGTGGTCTTCTCCGTCGCCCAGCCCGCCGCACCGGCTCCTGCACCCGTCCCGACACGGGCACCGACACCTGCACCTGCGCCCGCTCCCGCTCCCGCCGTCGTGCCCGTCCCAACACCTGCCGCGGCTCCCGCGCCGACTGTCGCGGCGGCACCCAGGCCGGTCGTCGCGGCGGCACCCGCAGCCGTACCGGCACCCGCCGCCGTCCTTCCCGCCGTGCTCCAGGTCTCGACGGCAGCGGGCCTCAAGTCGGCCCTCGCCACCGCGCGTCCCGGAGCCGTGATCCAGCTGCGTGACGGCCGCTACGTCGGAGCCTTCAAGGCCTCGGCCTCCGGGACCGCCACCGCACCGATCACGCTCCGCGGCTCGCGGAACGCCGTCCTCACCTCGGGGTCGGTCTCCTCCGGCTACGGCCTCCACGTCACGGGCTCGCACTGGCGGATCGAGGGACTCTCGGTCGCCTCCGCCGCCAAGGGCATCGTGCTCGACGGCTCGCGGAACACCGTCATCAGCGGGGTGGACGTCGGCACCATCGGCGCCGAGGCCGTGCACTTCCGCGCCGGCAGCACGGACGGCGCGCTCCTCGGCTCCTTCATCCACGACACCGGCCTGAAGCAGCCCGCGTACGGCGAAGGCGTCTACGTGGGCAGTGCCAGGAGCAACTGGACCGGCGGCGTCCCCGACCGGTCGGACCGCATCTCGGTGCGCGGGAACCGCATCTCCAACACGGCCGCGGAGGGCGTGGACATCAAGGAGGGGACCACGGGCGGCGTCGTCGCCGGCAACGTGTTCACCAACTCGGGTGTCTCGGGCGCCAACGACGCCGACTCCTGGATCGACGTGAAGGGCAACGGCTACCGGATCGAGGGCAACTCCGGCTCCGGCACGAAGCTCGACACCATCCAGGTGCACTCGGTCCTCGCCGGCTGGGGCGTCAACAACGTCATCACCGGCAACGCCGTGCTGGGCGGCGTCCCGGGCTACGAGGTCTGGGTCCAGTCCGCGAAGCTCGGCACCACGGTCACCTGCAAGCCCAGCGGCGCCGTCCGCGGGCTGAGCAACATCGCCTGCCGCTAGCCGGACGGGCACGACACGGCGGAGGCCGGGTGGGACGTCCCACCCGGCCT